>NZ_CAXBDD010000052.1:0-27596 GCF_963974515.1 uncultured Sunxiuqinia sp.
GGGCAGCGCAACATTCAGCTGGAAGGAGAAGCGTATTTCGATGTCGTAAAAAGCAGAAACCCTTTTGTGGTGTCAACTCGATATGGCGATGTCAAAGTGCTTGGGACATCATTTAATGTAAAAGCTTATGCTGATGATGATTTTCAGACCACACTGGTTGAAGGGGCGGTTAATGTTGAAGTGGGTGCCAATAGGCCTATCATTCTAAAACCGGGGCAGCAAGCTTTTGTCAATGAAAGTAATCGGCTTGAAATACAGACTGTTGAAACTGAAGTTTTCACGTCGTGGAAAGATGGGAAACTGATTTTTTATCGCGAACCATTTGAAAAAGTTGCCAAGCGCATGGAGCGTTGGTACAATGTGAACATTGAAATTGACAACGAGGAGATGAAAGACTTGTGGTTTACCGGAACCATCGAGATGGAGACTTTGAGCGAGGTGATGGAATTGATTCGCCATTCGATGCCAGTAAAATATAGTTACGATCAGAATACCAGGACATTGAGAATTGAAAAGAAATAATCCAGTAAAAAAGATGAATATGAGAACGTAAATGAAACAGTTGGAAAAAACGAAGAGGCGGAAAGTTGCGGTTCCCACCTCTTCAGTAAATAGTTTAAATCATGTTGTTCATTAAACCAATTTTCAAAACTATGAAAAAAAAGCGATGTAATGATGGCTTTGAGCCATTGTTTTACCAAATTTTTAGAAAGATGAGACTGACGATTATTTTATTATGTGTCACATTTTTAGGGAGTTTAGCCTCTGAGGGCTATTCGCAATCGACCAAGCTGACGGTGATTGCCGATAACACGTCAATTGAAGATGTTCTTCGGGACATTGAAAACCAGAGTGAATTTCGATTCTTCTACAATGGAAAAATCGACGTTGATGCTCAGGTCTCTGCCAAATTTGTCGATAAGAACGTCACGGAAATTTTAGACGAGGTGTTGGCCGGTACGCCAATTACTTACGAAGTTATTGGGCGGCAAATTGTGCTTTCATCGGGTAACTCCAACTTCCAGATGAAGCAAAACCGGACCATAACGGGTACAATAACCAATGCTGATGGAGAGCCAATTCCGGGAGTCACCGTTGTTATAAAAGGCACTACCCAGGGAACAATTACGGACGTAGATGGTCAATTCGCCTTGAATAATGTTGGTTCGGATCAAACGCTTTTATTCTCGTTTGTGGGCATGCAAAGCGTTGAACTTTTGGTTGGCAGTCAGTCAACCTTTAATGTGGTCATGATGGAAAGTACCATTGGGCTGGAAGAGGTGGTTGCCATTGGGTATGGAACGGTCAAGAAAAGCGACCTGACGGGATCAGTATCTTCATTTAGAAAAGAAGATTTGAACAAAGGCGTAACTCAGACTATTTCCGGGCTGCTACAGGGAAAGGCGGCTGGCGTTCAAATTACGCAGGCAAGTAATGAACCGGGGGGTGGTACAACGGTTCAGATTCGTGGCGCAGGTTCGGTTAATGCCGGGGCTGGTCCTTTGTATGTTATTGATGGATTGCCCATTGAGAATAGCCAGGTGATCGCCGGAAACGGGACAACGATTCCTGGAGTACGCGTGCCCCGAAGCCCCATGGCAAACATCAATCCTGCTGACATAGAGTCCATCGAAATACTAAAAGATGCATCAGCGACAGCAATCTATGGAGCCAGAGGAGCTAACGGCGTGATTTTGGTGACGACTAAAAAAGGTACCTCTGGAGCGTTGAGAGTTAACTACAGCGGATATACCGGAATTCAGACGCCGAAAGACATGATTGAGGTTCTCAAAGCAGATGACTACGAGAGGATACTGAATGAAATATTGGATACTCCGGGATCGAATGTGTCGGAAGCCGAACGGGTTACGGAGATACAAAACGGTGGAACTGACTGGCAGGATGAACTATTGCGCAATGCAATTATTCATAGTCACAGTTTGTCATTTACCGGCGGAAGCGATAAAACCAAATATTTTGCCTCATTAAATTATTTTAATCAGGATGGGGTTTTGATTACCTCTGGTTATGAACGGTATGATTCGAGATTTAACCTTGAACACAAAGCAGATAAAATGACGTTTGGCATAAACTTCTCGACTTCATATACGCATGACAATGTTGTTCCCGTTGGTTTTAGTACCAACGAAGAGGGAAGTTCGCTCTATGCAGCGAGAGGCTATGACCCGACACTTAATATTTTTGACGAAGCGGGGAATTATCAAGTTGTTTCCTGGATGAATCTTGAAAACCCGTTGGCCCTTGTGTATGGAAAAACCAGTGAGACAGATAATTACAGGACGTTGGGGACTGTTTTTGGTGAGTATACGCTCATGAAAGGCTGGACGGCAAAGTTAAATATTGGCTTCGACAGCAGAAACAGCCGGAGAGATACCTACGTTTCGCGTTTAACCAAAGATGGAAGGGCGAATGAAGGGATTGGAACGGTCTTGACAGGAACCAGGAATAATTATCTGGGAGAATTCACGACAACCTATCATCGTGATCTGGAAAACAACAGTAGCTTCACGGTTATGGGAGGGATGACCTACCAAAAGTTTATCAATATCAATTTTTCGGGTACCGGCAAGGGATTTCCGGTTGACGAATCGAGAACCGACAACATGTCCCTGGCTAACTCGTCGCTGTACACCATGGACAGCTCAAAAAACAACAATAAGTTGTTGTCCTATATTGGACGGGCGAATTACAACTTGTTAGACAAGTTCCTTTTTACTGCCACGCTTCGGGTTGACGGATCGTCACGCTTTGGAACCAATAGTAAATACGGATATTTTCCATCGGGTGCTTTTGCCTGGAAAATGCACGAGCATGATTTTGTGAAAAACCTGAATGTTTTCAACACATTAAAATTTAGGGCGAGTGTTGGGCGAACAGGTAACCAAGACATCGGTAATTTCCTTTCTATCACTACGTTTGGGCAGGGCGCTCAGGTTATTCTTGACGGCGAGCCGTATGTGACCTTCGCCCCGACACGAATCGCCAATCCTGACCTTAAATGGGAAACAACTGAGCAGATCAATTTTGGCCTTGATATGGGTTTCCTTGAGAACCGAATCGCCGTTTCTATGGACTATTTCCAGAAAAATACCTTTGATATGCTGTTTGCCCTGCCTGTGCCTGCGTCAACAGGCTTTACGTCCATCATGTCGAACATTGGCAACATCAAAAACAGTGGTTTTGAGTTTACGGTTGATTCCCGGAATTTGACAGGAAAAGTGAAGTGGAATACCAGCCTCAATTTCAGCACCCTGCGCAACAGAGTGACTGATACGGGTGATATTGCAGAGATCATTCATACCGGTGCAGGCCAATCAACTTCTCAAATTGCTATTATCAGGGAGGGAGAGACCCTGGATTCCTTTTACGGATATCGAACCGACGGAATATGGCAATCGCAAGATGAGATTGACGCCTCGGGAACCAAGGATCCTGTTAAGCCCGGTGATGTAAAATTTGTAGACATCAATGGCGATGATGTTGTCAACACCAGCGACCGTGTTATCCTTGGAAAGTCTTTTCCTTCGTTTACAATGGGTGTGACAAACGCAGTCGAATACAAGAACTTTCAGTTGAATGTTTTTATTGATGCTGCCACTGGTGTTGATATGCTAAATAATTCAAAAGTTGAAACTTATTACCCGGTCAGTCACCGTAGAAACAGAATGGCCGAACCATACCTAAACCGTTGGACAGAAACAAATCCTTCAAACAAATATCCGTCGTTTGTCAATCCGGCAGGGCAGGGCAACAAGGCAGTGAGTGACTTAACGGTCGAGGATGCATCTTATATCCGGCTTCAAACCGCACAATTGAGCTACCAGGTACCGCTGAAAACCAGGCGGGTATTTGATCGGATAAGTGTTTATGTGAGTGGACAGAACTTATATACCATCACAAATTATTCAGGGCAAGATCCGACTACAAACTCCAATGGAGACGGTAGTCTGAAGATCGATTTTAACTCATATCCTGTTTATCGTACTTATACCTTAGGTGTAGAACTAGGTTTTTAATCTTAATCTGTTTATGTTATGAAATTTAAATATTATATATCAGCCGTTTTACTGGTAACGTCAATGATGTTTTCCAGCTGTGAAGAACAACTGAACGAGGATGTATTCTCACAACTTGATCCCGGAACGCTGTTTAATTCTGCAAACGGCGTTGAACGTGTTCTTTTTGGAGCATACCGTGATGCGCAAATTACCGATAACTTTGGTGGTAACATTTGGTTTCAGGAAGAATGGACTTGCGACCATTTTTGGGAAACCGGCGGCGCGGTAAACCTCCAGGCAACAGTAATGTTGGCTTTTACCTGGGATGCATCCTATCCGACGCACTGGACCGGATTGTGGAACAACTGTTACTATTCGGTCCGCAATTGTAATCTTGTATTGGAAAACATAGACCAGTCGCCCATAGATGATGCAACAAAAGAAAGACTGGTGGCAGAGGCTCGTTTTGTCAGGGCTTCAGCATATTATATTCTTTATACCATGTGGGGGCCGGTTCCATTACGCTTTTCCACAACAGGCGATCTTGCCATGGCTCGTGCAACCGATGCCGAAATGCAGACTTTTTTAGAGAAAGAGTTCTCAGACGTATCTTCAGTGCTTCCGGCCAGAGATACACCAGGGTATCAGTATGGTCGTGCCACAAGAGGAGCTGCACTGGGATACCTGACCAAATTTTATCTGAACACCAAGCAGTGGCAAAAATGCGCTGATGCCGCCAAAGACCTGATGGATTTGAATGAATACGAATTATGGCCTGATTATACCACTTTGTTTACGGTTGACAACGAAACCAGGCAAAAGGAGTTTGTTTGGGTATACCCATGCAGTACGCAGGGGCCTGGAAACGAATTTATGAATGGGGCATTTCCACCTCAGTTTAAAAGTACTGTCGATGGGTCGATTGTTTTTAAAGAGAATATGCGGAATTGGGCCAGAATGGACAGAGTACAGGATTCCTTTTATAACTCATTTGATCCGGCTGATGAACGTAGAGAGTTGATTATCTCTGAATATATCAATACCGCGGGGAAAACGGTCTCACTGCTGAATAATAACAATACACGCTCGTTTAAGTATGTTCCGGATCCGGATGCAGTTGGGAACAGTCACGGGAACGACATTGCCGTTATCCGCTATGCCGATATCTTGCTGTCCCGGGCCGAAGCTTTGAATGAATTGAACGGACCAACTCAGGAAGCATTGGATTTGATACAGGAAATTCGCGATCGTGCTGGTTTGACGACACCACTGGTTCTTGGCGATTACACCAAAGAAAGCTTGCGCGACCGAATTTTAGATGAAAGAGGCTGGGAGTTATATGCTGAAAAAGTGCGGAGACAAGATTTGCTGCGTCATGGCAAGTTTGTTAGCTCTGCCAAGGCCAGAGGGATTGCCATTGCCGATGAGCATCACAAACTTTTCCCAATTCCACAAACCGAGATTAATGCGAATCCGCTTTGTGAGCAAAATTCGGGTTATTAATAATCGAGACAATCAATAGAACCGAGTGGGGCTGTTTTCACTGGTGTGTTGATGGCCCTGCTGGTTTTTTAATCCGGAAAGACCAGAGCTGTTCATTAGGAGGAGAGGGGTAAGTGAGGGATTAATGGACGGAAGCGATTGGCCCTAGATTTTGTGAAAGATGATCTGGAGTTCGCTATTGAGTAATTTTTGCTTCAATTTTGTAATATAATCGAAAGGCGAGCTGAACATGGATCTTCTTGGTGAAAACCGTGCTTTTTTTATTGAAAAATCTAAACCAAATCAAAATGAAAAATACCGTAATTTTCTTATTCGTCCTTTTAGGACTTGTATCTCATGCACAACAATGGACTCCCGTACAGGGAAAGATGATGACCCAATGGGCATCTCAAGTTACTCCGGATCAGGTGTGGAAAGAATATCCCCGCCCTCAGTTTGAACGCGAAAGCTGGCAAAATCTAAATGGTTTGTGGGAATACGCGATTTTGAAAAAAGAACAAGCCCAGCCTCAAAAATTTCAAGGTGAAATTCTGGTTCCGTTTTGTGTCGAGTCAGCCTTGTCAGGTGTCGGCAAATCAGTTATGCCTGAGGACCGGATTTGGTATAAACGTTCCTTTTCTGTGCCAACTGCATGGCAGGGGAAAAGCGTCTTGCTAAATTTTGAAGCGGTGGATTATACTGCTTCGGTTTGGGTAAATGGAGCGTTGGTTGGTTCTCACAAAGGTGCTTACGATCGCTTCTCGTTCGATATTACCAAATACTTGAAAGACAATGGACCGCAGGAAATAGTTGTTTCGATCGACGATCCATCCAGCTTCGGTGTGCAGCCCCGGGGAAAGCAGCAAATGCCACAACAGGGAATCTGGTACACACCGGTGAGCGGAATTTGGCAAACAGTTTGGCTCGAAGCTGTTTCGTCGGAAGCCTTTCTGGCTGAAGCTAAAATTACTCCTGATATTGATTCGGAGTCTGTGTCGATTATCCCCATGCTCAACAAACCACTGAAACCGGAATATATGGTAATTGCCACGGTGTTGAAAAACGGACATGAAATAGCTTCCGGTGAAGTGATTGCAGATCGCAACCTTAAAATTAGAATCGAAGCGCCTGAGCTGTGGTCGCCCGATCATCCTTTTTTGTACGATTTGCAACTGACGCTTAAGAGTCCGGATGGTAAAGTGTTAGATGAGGTGTCCAGCTATTTTGGCATGCGGAAAATTAGCCTGGGCGATTTGAACGGTAACCAATACCTGTTTCTCAACAATGAACCGCTTTTCCACTACGGAACCTTGGATCAGGGATGGTGGCCCGATGGCTTGCACACGCCTCCGTCCGACGAAGCGATGAAATATGACATTCAGTTGACCAAAGATATGGGCTTCAACATGATCCGCAAGCATATAAAAGTCGAACCTGATCGTTGGTACTATCATTGCGACCAGTTGGGAATTCTGGTCTGGCAGGATATGCCTTCCGGCATGGTCATTTTACCTGAAGAAGGCCAGGAACGCCCGGTACGGGTTCAGCATGTTTCACGTAACGGCGACGATCTGAATCAGCGTTCTGCCGACGCTGCACAGTTCGAATGGGAACTGCGGCGTATGATTGATTTGCATTATAATTCACCGTCCATCGTGATTTGGGTGCCTTTTAACGAAGGCTGGGGACAATATGCTACTTGCCGGATTTCGGATCAGGTCAAGGCTTTGGATCCGACCCGCCTTGTGAATGCCGTTAGCGGATGGGCGCTTCGTCCCTGTGGCGATATTTATGATATTCACACCTATCAAACCGAAGTTCATGTTCCGGCAATATCACTTGATCGGGCTTCAGTAATTGGCGAATATGGGGGTATAGGTTACCCAATCGAAAATCACTTATGGGATCCAAATATGCGTAACTGGGGCTATCAAACCTACCATTCGGCCGAAGAACTTTTGCAGAACTATAAATACAAATTCGACCAGATCGTTGAAATGAAAAAAAGCAAAGGGCTGTCAGCTGCTGTATACACGCAAACAACCGATGTGGAGGGGGAAGTAAATGGCCTAATTACCTACGACAGAGAAGTGATTAAGATTCCCGTCGATACCTTGCGGAGCATTCACTCCGTGTTATTCGAGGAATAAATTCAACAGCCTTAGCTATTTGAAAAATATTTGATATGCATAATCCTTTGATGATCAAAACGAATAAACTACTGCTGTTTTTTCTTCTGGGCTTGAGCAGTCTTTGCAGTTATGCCCAGGAGAGAGTCAATATTTTGTTGATTTTTATTGATGATATGGGCTATGGGGATTTAGCTTGCTATGGTAATAAAGAAGTTCATACGCCTAACATTGATCGTTTGGCACAAGAAGGGATTCGCTTTCGTCAGTTTTATGTCAATTCGCCCATTTGTTCTCCCTCCAGGGTGGCTATTACCACTGGCCAATACCCTTCCCGTTGGGGAATAACGTCTTATATTAGCGGCCGGGCTGATAACAAAGAGCGAGGTATGAATCATTGCCTGAATCCATTGGCGCCATCAGTGGCCCGGAATTTAAAAGCGGCGGGCTATTATACGGCCCACATTGGTAAATGGCACATGGGCGGTGGACGCGACGTGCCCGATGTTCCAATGATCACTGATTATGGTTTTGATGAGTCGGTCACCCAGTTCGAAGGCTTGGGCGAGCGGTACCTGGCAACCTATGAAACCCTTAACTTAAAAGACAGCACGCGCGGGCTAGAAAAGCAGTCGGCAGCGCTTGGTAAAGGAGAAGTCCATTGGGCCAAGCGGGAAAATTTCACCGAAATTTTTGTTGATCGGACCATGGAAGCAATTAATCATGCAAAAGCTGCCGGAAAACCTTTTTACATCAACTTATGGCCCGACGATATTCATACGCCCCTGGAACCACCGCTGGCTTTGCGCGGCGATCTAAGCACCAAAGCCCGGTTTCTTGGAGTGATGCAGGAAATGGATCGCCAAATGGGTCGGCTGTTTGATTTTCTTAGAAATGATCCGGATCTGTATAAAAATACCTTGGTGGTGTTTACCAGTGATAATGGGCCAGATATGGCAGTAAACGATGCAGCACCTCTGCGTGGGTACAAAACATTTTTGTATGATGGCGGTATTCGCGAACCTTTCATCGTTTGGTGGCCGGCTGAAATTGATCAGGAAGAGGCGGGGACTATCAATGAAAAGACCGTGCTTGCTGCCATCGATCTGCCACTTACATTTATGGAATTGGCTGGAGCCATTCCCGACCCGGACGTTGAATATGACGGACAAAGTATGCTGAAGGTGTTGAAGGGAGACCAGGAAATTCTTCGTGACAAACCTCTTTTCTGGATCCGACCACCCGATCGGCCGGGCTACAACGGAGAGAATAACCCGGATCTGGCGATTCGATCTGGCAACTACAAACTGCTGATGGATGTTGATGGAACCAATGTCCAGCTTTACAACTTAGTGCAGGATATCGGAGAATCAAAAAATCTGGCTGAAAAAATGCCGCAGTTGACGGCAGAATTGAAAAAACGGTTGACTGATTGGTACAAGCATTATCCGCACGATGTGGATAAAACCAAATATGAAACACATGCTGTAAATCGATCGTGAAAGTATTTCGAAATTGAGAATTGGGATTGGATAAGATCCTTAAAACATCGTATTATGAATTCGTTGAAAAATTTTTCTTTCAAAAGCAAGAAGCCACTTGGCGTTGCAGTTTTGCTTTGTAGCCTGAGTGTTGGGAACGGCCAGCAGGCCATGTCCCAATCAAATGAAAATCGCAAAAATGTGGTTCTGTTTTTGGTTGACGATTTAAAACCAAATTTAGGCTGTTACGGCGATCCGGTTGCTGTGAGCCCCAATATTGACAAACTCGCAAGCAGAGGAGTACGTTTCAATAAAGCCTTCTGCAACCAGGCAGTGTGCATGGCATCGCGCTACAACATCATGCTGGGGGCCCGGTCAACAAGTACCGGACTTTACAATTTTGGAACCGAGTTCCGCGATGCCTATCCGGATGCGGTCACCCTTCCTCAATATTTTATGAATGCCGGATATCACGCCGAATCGATGGGGAAAGTTTTTCATATCGGACATGGCAATACCAACGATGAAGCATCGTGGAGCATTCCTCACTACAAGGAAAAAGTCATTGAATATTTGGTTCCCGAAAGTACCAACCGCGAACTCACCCGCGAGGAGGCCTATTTTGAGAATTCCCACATGTATTTTGAAAATTTTCCGCCTAACAGGGATCTGCCACGCGGAGCAGCCTGGGAGTCACCCGATGTAGTGGATGATGCCTATGCCGACGGACGCGTGGCCAGGCATGCCATTGATCGTCTGCGTGAGTTGAAGAAAAATCCGGAACAACCTTTTTTCATGGCCGTTGGATTCGCTCGTCCGCACTTACCTTTCAGTGCACCAAAAAAATATTGGGACCTCTATAATCCGGAGGAATTGCCCATGCCGGAGTATGAGAAAGACCCGGACGGGGCTCCCCGATATGCCACAAAAAGAGGAGGTGAAATTGATCAGTTTAAGCCTATTCCTGCGGGCCAGTATGTATATGCTGATACGTTAACCCGAAAGTTGATCCATGGCTATTATGCCTCAATGAGCTATATGGATGCACAGCTTGGCCGCGTCATGGATGAATTGGAACGTTTGAACATGCTTGAGAATACGATTATCGTTCTTTGGGGTGATCATGGCTGGCATTTGGGCGATCATGGCTATTGGACCAAGCATACCAACTATGAACAGGCCAATACCATTCCCGTGATCATGGTGGCACCGGGTGTTGCCAAACCGAATACGACCACCGACCAGCTGGCTGAAACCGTTGATATTTATCCAACCCTGGCGGACTTGGCCGGACTGGACAAACCCAAAGGTCCCCAGCCTATTGATGGAATGAGCATGGTACCTGTTTTGAAGAACGTGGATGAACGTATACGAGATCACGCTTATCATGCTTTTCCCAAAGGCGGACGTTTGGGACGGGCTATCAGAACCAACCGTTACCGCCTGGTAGAATGGACCAACATGAATGAGCCTGAAGAGGAAAAAGCATATGAGTTGTACGATTATTTGAATGATCCACTGGAAACAAAGAACATGTATGATGAGAATAAAAAGGTTGCCGAGGAATTGAAAGCGATACTTGCGACACATCCCGAAGCCAAAAGACAATATCGTAAGGGCGGGAACCAGTAGCTTGTTTTTTTGATTCCATCTTTCTCTTTGTTACGGAGAAAGATGGAATCAATTTCATTGTTTGTGGTGATAAGATTTGCTGAGTATGGTAAGAAAAACTTGTTTGATAACCCTGGGCTTATCCGCGTATCTGTGTGGTTGGGGACAACAGAAAGAGCAGCCCAATATCGTGTTCTACATAACCGATGACATGGGCTGGATGGATACACCTCTGTATAATTCTGCGACCCAGGTTCAAAATCCGAATTTGGAGAAAATAGCCAAACAGGGACTGGTGTTCAATAAAGCTTTTATTGCTTCTCCGGCCTGTGCTCCGAGCAGAGCCGCTTTGCTTACCGGCCTGATGCCGGCACGAACAGGGGCTGAAGCAAATCATACCTATCCTAATCCAAAATTCCCATTGTTGCACAAGGGCCTGCAGGAAAGTGGCTACGAGGTAGCTGCTTTCGGAAAAGTTGCCCATGGAGAAATGAACCACGCTTGTGGCTTTGATTTCTATAGTGGGGGAATGAACGGGCTGACTGAAAATGTGACCGAATATCTTGATAACCGGACTGAAGGTGCCCCGGTAGCACTGTTGGTGGGTGATCGCCGGCCACATGTGCCGTGGACCGACAAACTGCTTTATCAACCGGCAGAAATCACTGTTCCTGATTTCCTGATTAACACCAAAGAGACGCGTGAGCACAGGGCCATGTATTATTCCGATATAACTGGTGTCGATCAGGAGGTTGGGAGAATTTATGAACTTGCCCGAGAGCGTTTTGGCGACAATTTCATTTTAGTCTTTTCGAGCGATCACGGCGCACAGTGGCCTTTTGCGAAATGGAATTTGTATGATGCCGGGATCAAAGTTCCGCTGTTGGTCGTCTGGCCGGGGCACATTGCGCCCAATACCCGGACCGATGCGATGGTTAGTTGGATCGATATTTTTCCAACCCTTCTTGACGTCGTCGGTAACAAAGTTTCGGATAATTTGGATGGCGAATCGTTTCGAAAAGTATTGGAAGGCAAAACGGATCAATTCAGAGAAAATATTTTCACCACCCACAGCGGCGATGGAAAAATGAACGTTTATCCCATCCGAAGTGTCAGGAATGACCGGTTCAAATTTATTTTGAATCTCTATCCTGAAAATTATCATTCTAATCATTCCGATATTCTGAGAAAACCAAGGGCTGGGGCTTATTGGGATTCGTGGGATAAAGCAGCCAAAACCGATCCGGCCGCGGCAGCCATTATTCAGAAGTATTACGTTCGTCCGGCAGAGGAATTTTATGATCTGAAAATTGATCCAACCGAACAGAAAAACCTGATTGACAACGATGAATATCAGGAGCAAATTCAGAAAATGCGTCAATTGCTTGAAGCCTGGATGAACGAACAGGGAGATACCCGGGCGCTTTTTGAAACGCCTTACCCAATTTCCGGACCAAGGCCTCATGAATTGGGAATTCGTTAAAAAACAAGGAATTAATTTTTCACCTAAACCGATTTCAGAATGAAACAAAAAGCAATCCTTGCAGCACTGGCCACTTGCTCTGCATTGGCGTTAAATGCCCAGAACCATGAAAAGCCAAATCTGGTTTTGTTTTTGGCCGATGACTGCACTTATTTTGACATCAGATGTTACGGAAGTACGGATTCTCAGACCCCCAACATCGACAAATTTGCAAGTGAGGGCATTCGCTTTACAAACGGCTTTCAGGCTGCTCCCATGTGTTCCCCAACACGGCATAATCTTTTGACCGGTTTGTGGCCCGTAAAAACAGGGGCATATCCCAATCATACGATTGCGAAAGAAGGCACGCTGAGCATTGTTCAGCAACTGAAACCGGCTGGTTACCAGGTGGCTTTGATTGGAAAATCGCATGTAAATCCAGAATCCGTTTTTCCTTGGGACCTCTATGCTCCCCTTACAAAAAGTAATGATCTGAATTCTTCTGCGATTGATTCTTTTATACAGGATTGTACCTCGAATGATCGACCATTCTGCCTGGTTGTTACCACCAATCAACCGCACACACCATGGAATAAAGGAAATCCGGACCTATTCAATCCCGATGAACTTAAGCTTCCGCCATACTACGTGGATACCAAAGAGACCCGGCAGTTGTTTTGTAAATACCTGGCTGAAATAAACTACATGGATAGCGAGTTCGGAACTTTGCTGGAAAAGCTCGATAAGCACCACGTTGCGGATCAGTCGGTCGTTGTTTATTTAAGTGAACAAGGCAACAGCCTTCCTTTTGCCAAATGGACCTGTTACGATGCAGGCGTTCATTCAGCGTACATCGTGCGTTGGCCGGGAATCGTTAACCCTGGCCGGGAATCGGATGCGATTGTCGAATATGTAGATATTGTGCCCACTTTTTTGGATATGGCAGGATTGGAGCCTTCTGCACCGTTGGATGGCAAGAGCTTCGTGCCGGTCCTGACAGGAAATGCCGCAGAACATAAGCAGTACACGTATTCCTTGCAAACAACCCGTGGCATCTACAGTGGAAGTGACTATTACGGAATTCGTTCGGTTGCCGACAAAAAGTATCGGTATATCGTTAACCTGACCCCCGAAGCGACTTTTAAAAACACCGAGTCTGCGGGTCGCCTCTTTAAAATTTGGCAGGAAAAGTCAAAGACCGACCCAAAGGCGAAGTGGCTGACGGAGCGATACCAGCACCGCCCTGCTGTTGAGTTATATGATGTGGAAAATGATAAGTACTGCATGAACAACATCGCTGAGAACCCGGAGAACAAGGTGATCATCGAGCGAATGGACCAAGCACTGAAAGAATGGATGGCGATGTGTGGAGATCAGGGACAGGAAACTGAGATGAAAGCCCTGGAGCATCAACACCGGAATACTCAGGGTAAAATCGGAGAATAACAACATATGTCTGAACCAGTCAAATCTAATCAATCCAAAACCATGAGCAAATTTTCATTATTGACCCTGGCCACAACATTGACCTTGAGTGTTTCTGCCTCACAAAAACCAAATATCATTTTGATTATGGCCGATGATATGGGTTTTTCAGATATTGGGTGTTATGGAGGCGAAGTACAAACTCCAAATTTGGACAAACTGGCCGGTCATGGAGTGCGTTTTAAGCAGTTTTACAATGCTGCACGATGTTGTCCCACCCGCGCGTCACTGATGACTGGACTTTATCCGCACCAAACCGGTATCGGACATATGACTAATACACCAAATAATCCAACGCAACACAATTACGGATTGCCCGGATATCAGGGATATTTGAACAAGGAATGTGTGACGATTGCCGAAATGCTCAAACTGAGTGGCTACCAAACATTCATGACTGGGAAATGGCACTTGGGATATCACGGAAAGGAAAAATGGCCTTTGCAGCGTGGCTTCGATCAATTTTACGGCATACTTTCCGGGGCATCCAATTATTTCAAGCCCGAGGCGCCAAGAGGATTAAGCTTGGGAAATGAGTCTGTGAAGCCGGAGGGTGAGTATTACACGACCGATGCCTTTACCGACTACGCCATTCGTTTTATTGGTGAATCGACACCTGATAAACCGTACTTTCTCTATCTTTCTTATACCGCTCCACACTGGCCGTTGCATGCATTGCAGGAAGATATTGACAAATACCGAGGCAAATACCTGAATGGCTGGACTGAAATCCGGAAAGCTCGTTTGGCGAAAATGAAAGCAATTGGGTTGTTGGAAAAAGATGTTGACTTGTCTGACCAGGCTGGCCCTGATTGGGACTCGCTGTCAGAAGAACAAAAAAAGGAAATGGATTTACGAATGGCCATTTATGCGGCCCAGATTGACAGGATGGATCAGAATATTGGACGGCTGGTCGAGTTTCTGGAAACACGAGGCGATTTGGAGAATACCATCATTTTCTTTTTGTCCGATAATGGAGCATGTGCGGAGGGAGGCATGCTTGGGGGAGGAAAAGCGGAAGACCTCGAAAGTCAACGTGGTTTTCTGTTGTCTTATGGTGAAGCTTGGGCCAACGTGTCGAATACTCCCTTCAAGCGATATAAGCACTGGGTGCATGAGGGGGGAATCAGTACGCCATTAATTGTTCACTGGCCCAATGGAATTTCCAAAGACAGGCAAGGTCAGTGGATCGAGGAATATGGCTTTTTACCTGACATTTTTGCCTCAATCAAAGCGGTGGCACATGCCGATTATCCCAGAAGCTATCAGGGTATCCAGCTTCCGGATTTGATTGGCAAAAGTATTTTTTCCGCCATCAGCAACAACAAACCGATCCATGATGGACCCATATTCTGGGAACATGAAGGAAACAAAGCTGTTCGTTTGGGCAGTTTCAAGTTGGTTTCGGCGTGGGACAACACCAATCACGAAAATTGGGAATTGTACGATTTGGAAACTGATCCGGCTGAATTAGATGATCTCGCCAGTCAGCAGCCCGGCAAAGTCAGTCAGATGAAAAAAATGTGGGGGGAGTGGGCTAAAAACCATCGAGTCGAGGACTGGGAGAACGTGCGGCAGTTGGAGAGGGATCAAAACAGGCGGTAGCTGTTTCGATACCATGAATTTTTAATTTTAAATTGACTATCTGCGAGATTACCTCATGGGATTGAAAAGTGATTTAATTGTTTTGAAACGATCAATGACAATAGCATGACGACAATTGATCCTTACAACAGAACCAATAGACATGTAAACAGACAATTATTATTTTAAATTATTGACTTATGAAACTACTTCTTTTTCTACTGTTAGTTTTTTCTTCAGGCCCTGACGATAGTGTCACCAGCTCCCTGTCGAGCCCCGAAGAGATAAATGCAGCGTTGGCTGCCCACGATCGTGCCATTCATGTAAAAGATGGCTGGATCCGTGATCCATACCTTGTTCCTGGACCAGACGGATTTTTCTACCTGACCGGAACCACACAAGCTTCATCGCTTAAAGAAACAGAGCAGACCAAATACAACATTGGATTGGGCGATTCGAGTCTTGTGGGTTATGAACTCCAAGCGTGGAAAACGAAAGACTTCGTTCGTTGGGAGTCGTTTGGTGTGCCGTTCACCCTTGAAGATGGCATTTGGTTTGGCGAAATGCCTGACAAATTCAAAACCGTTCCCAAGTCGAACTGGCGGTTGTGGGCACCTGAGTTTCATTTTGTTGATGGCAAGTTGGTTTTGGTCCACACCAGCCCTTCGCCTGTTGCAGGAGCAAACATGTCTGTTTCATCAGGCGTTGTGCCCCAACGGCCATGGTCGAATCCGATGGGTGCCACGATTGGCAAACGCCATGACCCATCTTTGTTTAACGATGATGACGGAACTTGGTGGATGATTTGGGGAGCAACGACAATTGCTCCTCTTAGACCGGATCTTTCTGGGTTTTCAGGCGAAGCGGTGGAAATTGGCCCTTCCGGCGAAACCAGTAAGATGGGACATGAAGGTTGCCTGATTCGGAAAATTCATGGAAAGTACGTGCTCTTTGGCACGGGATGGTCAACCGGAATCATGCGTAAGGGGAGTTATAATCTTTACTATGCCACCGCAGATAAAATTACGGGTCCATACAGCGAACGAAAGTTTGTAGGACGCTTCCTCGGCCATGGAACACCATTTCAGGACGAGGAAGGAAAATGGTGGTGCACAGCCTTTTTTAATGCCAATGTTCCACCACTTTCCGCTCAAAGTATTCAAACCAGAGATCTTTCAAAAACAGCCCAAACAATCAATGAGCAAGGTGTTACACTGGTTCCGTTAGAGGTGAAGTTGGTCGGCGGTGAACTCATGATTCGGGCGAAAGACCCGGATTATGCCAATCCCGGGCCGGATGAAGTGCAAAAGTTTTAAGGATAAGAAATGTTAAATTGAAAGATATAAAACGAGCCCTGACAGACTCTTTAATCCGGTCAGTGGTGCGGTGTACGATAGTGTTGACAGTCGCGTCGGCGAGGTGCAGATCGCATGGATTTTTACCTATAATTTAGCTGCGTTTTTAGGTCCTGTTCTTGAATTATACAATATGACTGGTGAGAAAGGGTATCTGAATGATGCGATTAAAGCAGTTGACTATACATTAAACAACCTGGTGAACAGCAGCGACCGCTTGTTCAAAAGCAAATGCGAAGGTGGCTGGTCCAGAGGGTTTTTCGTTTGCTATTCTACACATTTTGGAGACACGGATGTTGGTCATCCGTAAAACCAAATCGGTTAAAAATACCCTTGAGATAAAATATTCGTTCACCAACGCCAAGCTGGAACAATACACCAGCAGATCGTTGGCATACATGCAGGCACAACGTTTTTTTTGTCGCACACTGCATCAAAGAATCCAGGTGAATACTGGGAATCGACCAGTTTCAGACCCGAAAGTGGCTGGCGTGGCAACACCAGGTTGCGTTGCCGCTGCTTTCAGCCAAAGACATCAAGAAATGCTTCGTCTTCAAACCCTATAATGAAATGACCGAAGAACCGTTTTTTGACCAAATTCACCAACGTCACAAAATTTTGAATTTTATGGTTTCTTCGTTTATACTCAAGGAAAAACTACGAAACTTTGAAGCAAAGGCGGTGGGACATAAACAACTCATATAAAAGGTTTTAAATGTATCAAAGTGGAGCTAGTATTTAAATACTTTGACCGGCAGTTAATTTGGGTTGCCGGAGTTTGGTGATTAATCTGAGTTTTTTCAAAAAATCCATTGTTCCCTGAGTTCTCTGGGTGCACCGTTTGAACCTCTTTTGTTTTAGCCAGATTCAATGGCAACATCCTCACTCCAAATGCCATCAAATCGCCTCAAATATCTAAACTTTATAATCATATATCTAAAATTGAAATCAGAGACTTTGTCGATCGCTTAACTTTACCATCGTTAATTTGCTGAAATAACCTAAAAACTAACTTCAATAGAATATGAAACAAATTGTTCTTTCCGCTTTCTTCCTGGTGTTGTTGGGCCTGACTGCTTTTTCACAAGATGTGGAAAGCCCTGCTCCGCAAGGATTCGATCTTCTTCGCGAAGACATTGAGCATGGAAAAATTGATACCATCGTTTATGCGTCAGAAACGGTTGGCACGAACCGAAAAGCACTTGTCTACACCCCTCCCGGTTTTTCGAAAAACAAACATTACCCGGTACTTTATTTGTTGCATGGCATTGGTGGTGATGAAAAAGAGTGGTTCAACCATGGGGTGCCTCATATCATATTCGACAACCTTTATGCCGAGGGTAAGCTGAAACCCATGATTGTGGTGTTGCCCAATGGCCGCGCCATGAAGGATGACCGCGCTACCGGAAATATTATGGCGCCCGATAAAGTACAGGCATTTGCCACCTTTGAACAGGATTTACTGAATGACCTGATTCCGTTCGTTGAGAAGACGTATCCGGTAAAGAAAGACCGGGAGCATCGGGCCATTGCCGGTTTATCGATGGGCGGCGGGCAGTCGCTGAACTTCGGGTTGGGCAACCTCGATAAGTTTGCCTGGGTTGGCGGCTTTTCATCGGCACCCAATACAAAAGCACCCGAAGAGCTGGTGCCTGATCCGGCAAAGACAAAAGAGCAATTGAAACTGCTTTGGATGTCGTGTGGAGATCAAGATAATCTGATCAGATTTAGCAAACGTACCAGCGATTATCTCGTGGCCAACCAGGTTCCTCATATTTATCAGGTTATACCCGACGGTCACCACGATTTCAAAGTTTGGAAGGATAATCTGTACCATTTCGCGCAGCTGCTTTTTACACCGGCTGGCATGCCTGAATAAAAAAGTAGATCTTAACTGATTCAAAAGAGATTAAACAGTTGATTATAGAATAATAAATTTTATTAAAAATGATAAGAGTAAAGTTAGGTGGACGAACGTCCATAAGAAGAATGCAAATTGGGTTACTTTCTGTTTTTATGATTTTGTTCACCGTTACAGGATTTAGTCAAAACAGGAAGCAAAAAGGAAATCAAACCAAAAATACCCCTGTATTTACACAGGTTGAATATAGTGGCAACGATCAGGTTTATAATGACAATCCGCTGGAGGCGGATGAATTTTATAACCCGATTTTACAGGGTTGTTATCCTGATCCAGCAATCACCCGTAAAGGCGACGATTATTTTTTGGTTAGCTCGTCGTTTGCCATGTTTCCAGGGGTGCCTATTTTTCATTCCAATGATTTGGTGAACTGGACCCAAGTGGGGCACGTGCTCGACCGTACATCGCAGCTGAAAGTACACGATACGGGAATAAGCGCGGGAGTTTATGCCCCCGCAATCAAGTATAATCCAAATAACGATACCTTTTACATGATTACCACCCAATTTGCCGGTGATTTCGGAAACATTGTGGTGAAGACCAACGATCCTTTCAAAGGGTGGAGCGACCCAATCAAGCTGAAATTCAATGGGATTGATCCGTCGATGTTTTTTGATGAAGATGGAAAAGCTTACGTAGTACACAACGATGCTCCCGACCAGGGAAAAGAACTGTATAACGGACACAGGGTGATTAAAATTTGGGATTATGATGTGGAAAACGACCAGGTGATTGCCGGAAGTGATAAAATTATTGTTGACGGCGGAGTTGATCTGTCAAAAAAGCCCATCTGGATTGAAGCTCCTCATATCTACAAGAAAAATGGCAAATACTATTTGATGTGTGCTGAAGGAGGAACTGGCGGCTGGCACAGCGAAGTGATCTTTATTAGTGACAATCCCCGTGGCCCGTATAAACCGGCACCCAGCAACCCAATTTTGACACAACGTCATTTTCCCAAAGATCGACCAAATAAAGTCGATTGGGCTGGTCATGCCGATATCGTTGAAGGCCCCGATGGCAAATACTATGGTGTATTTTTGGCCATTCGCCCCAACGAAAAGGACCGGGTGAACACCGGCCGCGAGACCTTTATTTTACCTGTTGATTGGTCGGGTGAATTTCCGGTATTCGAAAACGGTTTGGTTCCCATGGAGCCCAAGTTGAAAATGCCTGAAGGCGTGGAAAATAAAACCGGACAAAACGGGTACTTTCCTAATGGCAACTTTACCTTCACCGAGGATTTTACATCTGAAAAACTTGATTACCGCTGGATTGGTTTGAGAGGGCCTCGCGAAGAGTTCATTTCAACAACAAAAAAAGGTCTGCAGATTCAGCCTTTCGAAGTGAACATTAAGGAAGTAAAGCCTACTTCAACTTTGTTCCATCGTCAACAGCACAAAAACTTCTCGTTTGAAACGACACTCGATTACACTCCAGCTTCTGAAAAGGATTTGGCGGGTCTTGTGGCCCTTCAAAACGAGCATTCAAACTACGTATTTGGAATTACCCAAAAGGGAGAAGAATACTATCTTTTACTCGAACGGAATGAAAAGCCGCGAAGAAGTCGTCAGGTGGAGTCAAAAATAGTGGCAAGTACCGTCATTGATGTCGAAAATCCAGTTCATTTGAAAGTGCAGGCCAATGGAGACAACTACGAATTCAGCTATTCAACCAACGGAACCGACTTTGTAAATTTGGGCGGCACTGTCTCGGGCGACATTCTTTCGACCAACGTGGCTGGCGGCTTCACCGGATGTTTGCTGGGCTTGTATGCTACATCAGCCAATGATGCCCAACCCGAGTAATTAGTAATGCAAACGCTAAATGCACAGTTGATACTAAAAAACCTAAAGATGAGAAAATACCTGGTACCGATAATTTTTATCATATCCCTGCTCATTGGTAAGGATGTTTTCGCGCAGCAAGAGGTTGCTGCTAATCCCATTATCCATGCCGATGTTCCGGATATGGCGATGGTACGTGTTGGCGACACCTATTACATGGCCAGCACCACCATGCATATGAGCCCGGGTTTGCCCATCATGAAGTCGAAAGACCTGGTAAACTGGGAGCTGGTGAGTTACGCTTACAACACTCTGGCTGATAATGAAAAGTTACGGCTTGAAAATGGGAATAATGCCTATGGCGCAGGTTCCTGGGCTCCCAGTATTCGTTACCACAAGGGGGTTTTTTATGCGACTACCTTTTCGGCAACATCAGGCAAAACCCATGTTTTTACTACCCGTGATCCTGAGAATGAGCCATGGAAGGAAACAAGCTTTTCGCCTTCATTGCACGACCATTCACTTTTTTTCGATGACAACGGGCGCGTATATATGTTGTACGGGGGTGGCGACATTCGGATTGCCGAACTGAAAGCTGATGTTTCGGGTCTCAAACCGGGAGGGCTCAATGAAGTTATCGTACCCGATGCCGGGAAAGTTGCCGCTGATAATTTGATGCTTCATGCCGAAGGTTCGCAACTTTACAAGCACGATGGAAAATACTACTTGTTCAACATTACCTGGCCGCGCAACGGGATGCGCACGGTTGTGGTGCACCGGGCCGACAAAATTACGGGTCCCTATGAAGGGCGCGTGGCACTTCGTGACCGGGGCATTGCACAAGGCTGCGTGATAGACACACCCGAAGGCGACTGGTATGCCTACCTGTTTCGTGATTACGGATCGGTTGGGCGAATCCCTTACCTGGTGCCCATGAGCTGGGAAGATGGCTGGCCGGTGTTGGGAATTGATGGAAAAGTGCCCGATACGCTCGATATTGCGGTTGAAAATACGGGAGCAAAAGCCCTTGTCGCTTCCGATGATTTTAAGCGGAAGAAAGGCGATAACACATTGCCTCTGGCATGGCAGTGGAACCACAATCCCGACAACAACTTCTGGTCGCTTTCTGAACGAAAAGGTCATCTTCGATTGACTACCGGACGTGTTGACGATGATGTGCTTCAGTCGCGAAACATGCTAACTCAACGTACTTTTGGCCCCGAAAGCTCTGCGACTGTTTCGATTGATGTATCGAACATGAAAGATGGTGATTGCGCGGGTTTTATCGCATTGCAACGTCGCTATGGCCTTGTGGGCGTGAAGATGGAAGAGGGAAAAAAATACCTGGTGATGGTCAGTGCCGAGACGAATGAGCCGGTTGAACTGGATCGTGTTCCGTTAAGCAAGGACAACGTGCATTTAAAAATTGACTGCGATTTCAAGGAACGCACCGATAAAGCCTATTTCTATTACAGTCATGATGGCAAAGAATGGACTGCTATTGGAGATCCCTTGCAAATGAGTTACACGCTGCCCCATTTCATGGGCTACCGCTTTGGTTTGTTCAACTATGCTACCAAAACCACGGGAGGTTACGTTGATTTTGACTACTTCAGAATTCGTGATTCAATTTTATAATGAAATCAAAGAACCCGAAACCTATGAAATCGATCTTGAGCGTTATTGTTTTGTTCTTTCTTTCGCTTGGCTTAAATGCCGATAATGGGCACCAGCTCTGGCTTCGTTCAAAAAGTAATATTCCTGTTCAGGTTGTAAACAAAAGAAGTTCGGCGATCTTAACGATTGCCAGGCAGGAATTGCAGCATGCCTGGCAGGGGGAAGCCAACCAAACGGTTGTGCTGGGCCTGACGCGTGATAAGCAGATCAAAGGTGATGGGTTTCGGCTTTCAGCAGAAGGTGTTCACGCCAATACCGAACGGGGAATTTTATACGGGGTTTATGAACTGTTGCGACGCCAGCAAACCGGACAAGCCATTCGTGACGAGCTGGTCAATCCTTCATGGGAAAATCGGCTGCTCAATCACTGGGATAACCTGGACGGAACAGTCGAACGCGGCTATGCCGGACATTCCATTTTTTGGCGCGCAGGGAACGATTCGCTGACAGTAACACCTGAAGATCTGAAATTGTGGGAAGCATATGCGCGGGCCAATGCGTCCATCGGAATCAATGGCTCCGTTTTAAACAATGTAAATGCCTCACCCAAAGTTTTGTCTGCGGCCTATCTGAATCGGGTCAAGGCCATAGCCGATGTGCTCCGGCCCTATGGTATCAAAACCTATCTGTCCATTAACTTCGCTTCGCCCATGGTGATTGGAAGATTGTCAACTGCTGATCCGTTGAATGCCGAAGTTGTTGACTGGTGGAAAAACAAAACCAAGGAGATTTATACGTTAATCCCCGATTTTGGTGGTTTTCTGGTGAAGGCCAATAGCGAAGGACAGCCGGGGCCGCAGGATTTCGGACGTAATCATGTTGACGGTGCCAATCTGTTGGCGGATGCTTTAAACCCTTATGGCGGATTGGTGATGTGGCGTGCTTTTGTGTACAACCCCTCAGATGAAGACCGCGCCAAACAGGCCTACAACGAGTTTATGCCTTTTGACGGGCAGTTTCGCGACAACGTGATTATCCAGGTCAAAAATGGACCGATTGATTTTCAGCCACGCGAACCTTTCAGCCCGCTATTTGGTGCTATGAAACAAACCCCGGTGATGGCTGAGCTTCAAGTTACGCAAGAATATCTTGGCCATTCGATTCACCTTGTTTTTCTGGCGCCCATGTGGGAGGAGTTCCTGCACAGTGACACCTGGCAAGAAGGTGAAGGAAGCACGGTTGCCCGTGCGACCGATGGAAGTCTTTTTAAACAAAAACATACGGCCATTGCCGGAGTGGCCAACATTGGGCTGGATGACAACTGGTGCGGACACGATTTTGCCCAAGCCAACTGGTATGCATACGGGCGGCAGGCATGGGACAGCTCACTTTCGAGCGAACAAATTGCTGATGAATGGCTCAAGCTGACTTTTAGCCGGTCGTTGTTCGTGGAAGGCGATCAGGAAGTGGTTTTGCCAATGGAGTGGGATTTGAATTTTCTGAAGCCGGTGAAACAGATGATGCTCAATAGTCACCAAGCTGCTGTTGATTACATGATGCCACTTGGCCTACATCATATTTTTGCCGCTCACCACCATTACGGGCCAGGTCCCTGGTGGGCGCCCAAAGGCATGCGCAAAGACTGGACGCCGCCCTATTATCATCAAGCCGATTCTGAAGGGATTGGCTTCGACCGGACGGCGAGTGGCAGTGGTGCGGTAAGCCAATACCACGAACCACTTCAATCGCAACTCAGCAGCCCAGAGACTTGTCCTGAAGCTTTACTGTTGTGGTTTCATCACGTTTCGTGGGACTATAAAATGAAAAACGGGCGGACGTTGTGGAATGAGCTTTGCTATCGCTACGATCAAGGGGTGCAGCAAGTGCGGCAGTTCCAAAAAGTTTGGGATCAGGCGGAGCGCTACGTTGATCGGGACCGCTTTGGCAGGGTTCAGCAAAGACTGCGTGATCAAAGCCTGAATGCGGTGGAGTGGAAGGATGCCTGCCTGCTCTATTTTCAGCAGTATAGCCAACGGCCAATTCCTTATGATCTGGAGCGTCCGGTGAATAATCTGGATGATTTAATTGAGAAAGACCAACGCACGATTCGGGCTTATGAATAGGCAGCCAGGTTTTCAGCTAAAAAGCCTGCGGATGTGAAGGGTATAGACTGACAGCCTTTGAGCCGGATAATCACTGCTTGTGAGAAAATAAACGATCAAACCATATAAAATGAAACATGTCTATCTGTCACTGTTGACAGCGATTGTCCTAACGATGATCTCGGGTGCCGCGTTGTTTGCCCAAAACCCATTGATCCGCGATCAGTTTACTGCTGATCCCTCTGCGCGGGTTTTCAATGGGAAGGTGTATGTATTTCCTTCGCACGATATTCCTACACCGCCTGAAAAGTCCGGGCGTAAAGATTGGTTTTGCATGGAAGACTACCATGTGTTTTCGTCGGAAAACCTGACTGACTGGACTGACCACGGCATGATTGTCAGCCAGTATGATGCCCCTTGGATCGACTCGACATCGTACAGTATGTGGGCGCCCGACTGTGTGGAGCGCAACGGCAAGTACTATTTTTATTTTCCGGCCAACACCAATGAAATTGACGAAAACGGGCGAAAAGGTTTTGGAATTGGCGTGGCGGTGGCCGATCAGCCCGAGGGACCGTATGTTACGCAAAAAGAGAATATTAAGGGTGTAAAAGGAATCGATCCCAACGTGCTGATCGACAAAGACGGGCAAGCGTACATTTATTGGTCGCACGGCCATATTTTTGTGGCAAAGTTGAAAGAAAACATGTTGGAGCTAGCCTCTGATCCGATGATCATTCCCAACCTTCCCGAAAAAGGTTTGAAAGAAGGTCCTTGGGTTTTCGAGCGCAATGGTCTGTATTACCTGACTTTTCCGCATGTTGAAAATAATACGGAACGGCTGGAATATGGCATTGGTGACAACCCGATGGGGCCGTTTAAAATGACCGGTGTGATCATGGACGAGTCGCCAACCGGTTGTTGGACCAACCACCATTCCATTGTTGAATACAACAAGCAATGGTACCTGTTTTATCATCACAACGACTTTTCGCCCACGTTCGATAAAAATCGCTCCATCCGCGTTGATAGTTTATTTTTCAATGCCGATGGTACCATTCAAAAAGTGCAGCCAACCTTGCGTGGTGTTGGGTTGACAAAAGCAACAAACAACATTGAAATCGACCGTTACAGTGCCATTCGTAATTATGGAGTTAAAATCGATTTCGTGGACGCTGCAAATACTTTCGAAGGTTGGAAAACCATTTTCGAAAAAAAGGATGCCTGGATTCAGTACAATAGCGTCGATTTTGGTGATAAAACGCTGAAATCGGTTCAGGTCAAGGCTTTGTCGAAAGCCGGAGGCACCCTGCAAATTCGCTTAAACCATACGGATGGCCCAGTGGTGACCGAGGTGAACATTCCTGAAAGTGACGGATGGAAAGTCCTTCAGACCCCATTGTCTAAATTTCAGTCCGGGGTTCATAACCTGGTTGTCGTCAGCAAAGCGGATCACCCGGTTGAGATCGACTGGATCCGGTTTGGAAATTGAAATTGGAGACTGGCGATATTTGTAACAATGCTTATCGATTGATTAAGAATACCAAACATCTAAATTATGAATCTGAATAGCTATATTTTTTCAAAACAGAGGATGAACGTTGTTCTCCTGCTTTTCGTTTTTTTTGCTTTATCAAGCTCGAATATTTTTGCTCAAAATCCAGATATGTCCGGCACTGAAAATCAAAAAGGCGCTTATTATACCGGCACCTATCCCAATCTTTTTCTTGAAGCTGGTTACAGCCAGCAAGAAATTGACGCGAAATTATCCAAAGCTTACTACGATCTTTTTGAAGGGCCTAACCGGGTTTATTTCGAGGTGGGCGATTCGATGGCTTACGTGTCCGATTTAAAGAACCATGATGCCCGGTCCGAAGGACTTTCCTATGGTATGATGGTGGCAGTGCAGTTAGACAAGAAAGAAGTTTTCGACCGGATTTGGCGATGGACGAAAGCATACACTCAGCATCAGGGCGGCCCGCGTGATGGCTATTTTGCCTGGAGCATCAATCCGGAAACCATGGTTAAGAACTCGGAAGGTTCTGCCTCAGATGGCGAGCTGTTTTTTGTGACCACGCTTTTGTTTGCCTCGAACCGATGGGGAAATGACACCGGCATTGATTATTATGCCGAAGCCCGGAGAATACTGGATGCCATGTGGGCAAAAGATGGTACTGGCGGAATTCACCATGTGATCAACCTGGAACATAAACAAATCAGTTTTGTCCCTGAGGGTGGCGGATACGAATGGACCGATCCGTCGTATCATGTTCCGGCTTTTTTGGAGGTTTGGGCTGATTTTGCGAATGATGGTCACGAACAGTTTTACCGCGATTGTGCTGATACCGCTCGTGTGCTTTTGCACAGCGCCTGTCACCCTGAAACCGGATTGAATTTTGATTATACGAATTTTGACGGAACAGCACACCCGACCCGTTGGATGCCGGCGGGTTTCCGGTACGATTCATGGCGCGTTCCGATGAATATTGCCATGGATTATGTGTGGTTTGGCAAGGATAAAGCGTGGCAGGAAGACTATGCGGCCCGAATTCACGGATTTTTAAGGAAAGAAGGCATCAACCAGTTTGTTGATCAGTATAATCCGGATGGAACGACTCCTGAGTTTATTTTGCAGGCGGGCGGTTTCCAAAAATTACGGCACTCGTTGGGCTTTATTTCAACCGCTGCAACGGTTTCACTCATCGATGAGGTGGATCCTGACTACGATTTTGTGCATAAACTTTGGAATGAAAAGCTGGAGCCATACGAAGATGGATACTTTGATCCCTATTTTGATGGCTTGATGTACCTGTTTAGTTTAATGCACCTGAGTGGTAACTATCAGGCCATTTTACCGGAATAGTCAAACTACTTTTTTGTGAATTCAACTTGGCTTAGTTGCTTTTTCGAGCGATCAGACCTCGTTTGTCCAAATTTGAAAGTCATTTATCTAATATCGAAAAGCAGTCTGGTGAGGAGGAGTTATCATTGTCAGGTAGAACGTATAAAGAACCTGATTTTAACCTGACTTATGAAAAAACAACTACCCGGACTGTTATTCCTACTGATGTTCCTTTCATGGATTTCTGATGTTTACGCGTGGGAAGGCATGCCCACGCCCAAGTTACATGTTGAAGGTCGTTTCCTGAAAGACCCCCACGGGAATGTCGTTAATTTGCATGGTTTTGCCCAGACTTACAGCCCTTGGTTTAATGAGCGGGGAACCCAATGGACCAACTATGATGTGAATGGCTGTCTGGCTTATAATCAAGGTTTGATTGATGATATCCTGGACGCAGGCTGGAAGATGAACTTTGTACGATTACACATGGACCCGTATTGGAGCAATACGCCCGGCTGTACTCCCGATGCCCATGAATTACCGAATTGTTTTAACGAAGACCGGTTCAGAAAGTACCTCGACGAAGTTTTCATCCCGATGGCCGAGTATGCCATATCCAAAGGACTGTATGTTATCATGCGTCCTCCCGGGGTTAGTCCCGAAGTAATCGGAGTGGAAGATGATTACAACTATGCGCAATACCTGATGACGGTTTGGGA
>NZ_CAXBDD010000053.1:0-27466 GCF_963974515.1 uncultured Sunxiuqinia sp.
AGGTTCAGTAAAAACAGGCACAAGGTTCAGTAAAAACAGGCACAAGGTTCATTGAAATCAGGCATGAGTTTCATTGAAATCAGGCATGAGTTTCAGTCATTTCTGAATCCAGGTTCAGTAGAAAGAGCAAGCGCTTGTCTAACTTTGGTACGACACAGATTTGCAAAAACGGATTAAAAATAAACCCAATGCAAAAGCGCCTGCCAAAATACCGTTCAGTCATTATCAGGACAGCCAGTTCCCTGTACATCCTGTTGTTTGTTTATGCCGCAGTCAGTAAGCTGCTGGATTTTGAAAACTTCCGGGTGCAGCTGGCCCAGTCGCCCTTGCTGAGCGCCTATGCCGGCCTGATCGCCCCGGCTGTGATTACCATGGAACTGTTGCTGGCCTTGTTGTTGTGTTTTAAAGCCACCCGCCTGACCGGGCTGTATGGCTCCTTTATTTTAATGGTGGCCTTTACGGTTTATATTTACCTGATTTTGAATTTCAGCGATTTTGTTCCCTGTTCCTGCGGTGGTATTATTGAACAGTTGGGATGGACCGAGCACCTGGTCTTTAACCTGGCCTTTGCCGCGCTGGCCCTGGTGGCGATAGTGCTTCTGGAAAAAGACAAAGGCACCCGCACCGGGATGGTGATCCTTAAAAGCGTTCTACCCTCCCTTTTGGCAGCAAGCCTTGTCGTGGGGCTCTTTTTATCATCCGAGCACATCATCAAACAGGAAAACAATTTTATCCGCCGGTTCGGACAGCACCCCATCCGGGATGAAAAATCCCTGGATCTCGGGGCCAATTCGTATTATTTTGCCGGAATGGCCGACGGACAGATTTACCTGGGAAACACCACCGCTCCTTTGATCCTTACAACCGTAGACACCGCATTAACCACAAAGAGCATATTGATCAATTGGAACACAAAATCAATGGTGATAAATTAAATGTACTTGAATCAATTAAAGCAAACTATTTGTTGAAAATTGAGAACTTAACTGAAGCAGAATCGTTATCTCAAAAGCTTTTACGAAAAAACAGAAATGTAATAACCTTAGGATTATTAGCTAAAGTACATATTTATAAATACCGTGAATCAATGAGAAAAGGATTAAATCTAATTGCAGAAGCGGATAAAACGAAAGCTTTCGATTTGATTAATGAAGGCTTGAAAATGGACTCTGACAATGTAACTTTAAGAGCAATGTTAGAAAGCTTAAAATAAAACCGGCCTCTCCCTCGTTTGAGCGAAGCGGTAACGAGGGGTTCGCTGGCAGCCGTTTGCAGCGGCAATCGTTAAAGTATGCTGTAAGCATTCGCCCTGGCATAGCACACAAAACAGCGTGAATTCACTCCTGTTTAAAATGGGTTGGCTTTCCGGGTTTTCCAAAGAAGCCGCCGGTCTGGTATACATAACCGAATATACTTGCACAAGTGCGGACGTAAGTTTTTATTAGTACGCACGTAGATCTTCGAACGTATGGAAGTACAACTGGACACGCATGGAAGCACTACTTGCAGTGTGCGAAAATTTCATTGCACACGTGTGCAGGCTTGGTACTCTCTGGCAGATTCCGGCCTTCGCCGGAATAACGATCGGTAAAACCGTGAAGTTGTGCCAGCCTGGTATTTCGGAGAACTTTAGGCGATTTGGGAGACGGAGAGGTCTCCTGGTTCTTGTTAAATTCGTACATTTATGGGCAGTAATTATGGAGTGGCTAGTGGGCTCTGCTCTGCAATTGTGGAAAAGGAACATAGTAGTTCAAAGAGAAACAACCAAAATGACAATCGACCAGCTATTTCTGATTCTCGCATTGCTTCTGATTTTCGGACTAACTTTCGGCAGCGTTTATTTTCTTCCAATTTTTATAACGCTTTTGAGAAGCCGTCATTATGGATTGAATCTTGATTTCAAACAAGGCAGGATTCTAGTCAAAAATCTTTGCGCTAAAAAGACGTTTCTAATCGAGGTTCGAGAGATTTGGAACGTTTATCCGGTCCAACTTGACACATTAGTTGGTCATTTTCATGCAGGTGGAGATTTGAGTAATTTAAAACTTGGAATTTCGGAGATGGCTGAAAGAAATAAAGAACCAAACATAAAAATATTGATTGCGTTAGATTTGGCAAAACATGACTTGAAAGCAGCTGTTGACAAAGCAGAAAAGAACAATTGGAGATTTGAAGTTTAAAAACAACATAGCGGAAAAAGGTATAAAACATAGGGCGGTCAGTTGTGCTCTGAACCTGCAACCTTGCCTTCAGCGATTCGTCCTGCCGGGCAGAAACCCGAGCCCGTGCCACCCGAAAATAAGAAAACCTACCGTTATGGCAGGTTTTCAGTTTCTTGAACTTGGTTACGTTCTCCGAAGAGAAGAGGCTTGACCAAGTATTACGGTTCAAAATTAGGAAATAACTACGATTTAAACAACTGTTGAAAGAGATATTACAGTATAAGGGCTGCAAATGAACTTGTAACTGGCGCTATAAAAGAGAAACTGCTTTAACCCTGACAAGGATGGACTATAATAAGATAAAAACATATCTGTCGGCACGGCGGTTACTGCGTTACGAGCAGGCATGCCACTACGATACCCAAAAGGTGCTCAAATTGTATCAGGCCAACCTTAGGTTAACTCAATCGTTCTACCCATTGCTGTTACTATTTGAAGTGGTTCTCAGAAATGCCTTAAACGAAGAACTTACCACTCATTTTAACGACCCCGAATGGTTAAAATCAGGTAAATGATTTTATGATCCATTCTTCGTTAACCCATTACAACCAACGTTTGCCACGACAAGTAACCAACGATTATCTGAAAAAAAGTGTCACCAAAATTTTACGAAATAGTCCGGCTATAAATCATGGAAAAATCGTTTCTGACTTAAACTTAGGATTCTGGACACAATTGTTTGAGAATATTCATTATCAGATTTTATTGGGGCGTCCAATCCAGATTTTTACGAACCTGCCTTCCGGAATGAACCGGAACAAAATTAATCAAAAACTAAACAGAATACGAAGCTTCAGAAATCGCGTCTCGCACCATGAGCCTATAATATTTTCAACTCGACAAAATCAATCCGTTTTCGACTTATCCAGAGCCAAATAAATTTATACCGACATCGTGGATATTTTCACATGGCTGGACCTCGATTTTAATAAATGGACAAAAAAAATAAATCACGCTTCATTTGAAATTCAACGAACGGAATACGTGTATCATAATTACCCTGACCTGAAATATTATTTAAACCGATTGCGACTTGGGTGGCAGTTGTATCGCAATAAATACCTAAAGAAATAACGTCCGCTTTTTTGGATATGCACAAAGCAGGCGGTTTGCGGCTGGACCGAATAAGCCATCCGGTCCTTATTAACGCCGGATTTTCAATCCGAATGGGAGAAGGGAGGTTTGCTGGTTGAATTGAAAGCTACTCGCAAGCCTCGTCTCGAATGGCCCAGTGTTCCTGTTATTTAGCTACAGGAGTAATCCAGTTCATTCTATTTTACTGAAGCTGTGGAATCTGGATTAACCGATTGCTGCCGGAGTGGGCAAGTCTTTAGTTCGAATAATTTTACAAATAACTAATTTTTGAAGTACATTTGTAACTAATCAATTAAAGTCAGATGAACCAAGTACTATTGACACGGCTATTTAAATCGATTGAAGGTAAGCATGATGAACCTTTAATCCGGGTCGCTTATAGTATCATTGAAGATGAAAAAAACAAGGGTCATGTCGTTCTGGCAACCAAACTTCAAGCAATTCTTCATGCGAACATTTTGAAAGCCAAAAATTCAAATTTTCTGAAAGTAACCAGAGAAAAAGAATTTAAAATACCGATCGACCGAAGGTTTCGGTTACCTTTAGCTAAACACGTTGAACATGACTGCCTGCGGCATGAAATGGTTCTTTCAGATGATGCTCAACACAAAGTTTTGCGGATCGAGAAGGAGTATCTTGCAAGGGAACGTTTGGCTCATCATGGGTTAAAGCCTCGCAAAAAGATACTATTGCATGGCCCCTCAGGATGCGGCAAAAGCATGGCTGCAGAGAGAATAGCATGGGATTTGGGATTGCCGTTTTATAAAATCAGGTTCGATTCAATCATCTCTTCTTATCTCGGAGAATCGGCATCAAACTTGCAAACTTTATTTGAGAGTATCGCGGATTATCCTTGTGTTCTGCTACTGGACGAATTCGATATCATTGGTAAGCAGCGGGATGTTAAATCAAATGATGTGGGTGAAGTACACCGCATTGTCAACATTTTATTGGGCTTACTGGAAGAATATAATGGTGAGGGAATTTTAGTCGCCACAACAAACCTGGAGGGAAGCCTTGATAAGGCGTTGTTTAGACGTTTTGATGATTTCATTGAGCTTCCAAAACCAAACAAGAACGAAATAACAGAGCTTCTAAAAATATCCTTTTCTGCCCTTAAGCTAAATCAAAACATCCAATTGGAAGATTACGCCGATAAAATGGCCGGAATGTCATATGCTATTGTGGTCAAGATCGCGAATGATGCAGCCAAGAAAGCAGTAATCAACTCAAGTATTGAAATTTCAGCAAATGATTTGGATATGGCTTTGGCAGAGAACGAAGCCATAAACAAATAATACATGGAGCAATTTCCTCATCTCAGGTTCGTTCAAAAAGTTGTTGGTCGGCCCCGTTTCTTTGGAGGAGGGGACGAAAACGAAAAGTCTAAAGAAAACAAGCAAAACCGCCAAAAACATAGCTCCTATCTTTCCGGGAAAACAATAAATATTAATCGGGAATGGGAAAGGGAGCTTGACGAACGAGAGGTGCAGGGACTCCCGCCATTGGATCGCAATTTTGTTCCTGTTTTCCTGCAAATTAATCCGGATTTAATAACCAATGTTTTCGAACTGGAAAATCTCGGGATCGAGATCATTTCGGAAGAAAATGAAGGTTTTATTATCGGTGCTTCATTGGATGGTTTGCGGACACTAAATGAAAAGATAAGCGGGTTTATCAAAAAAGAGCACGGAACTGGAATCGTGGCAGATCTGTGGGAGATCATAGAAGGGAGAAATTGGAAGCCACAGCATATACTTTCTGAAGAATTGTACCGGAAGTGGAGTGATATTCAGGATGAAGAGATTCTCCAACTGGAGGTAAGTGTCGCTTTTGACAAACCTTTAAGGAAAGAACCTGACCCATCAAAGCAAGGAGGTGTTACCCGTCATAGAAAATATCGGAAGGAACAAGAAGAAAGGGATAAATTGTTGTTGCAGCGACAAGACCATTTTGAGCAATTTATTCGTTATTATGGCGAGCTGACAAGCGAAATTATTGAACTGGAAGACAGCTTTGCCTGCGAAATAGAAATCACAGGAAAGGGCCTCCGGGACTTAGTGTATAATTACCAGTTTGTTTTTGATGTAACGGAGAAGGAAGAGGTTGAAGAATTTGGGGGCCATGTGGAAGAAGAACAAAGCGTTGATTTTGAAATTCTACCTCCCGGAGATGATGATCCGGAGGTTGGGATAATTGACAGTGGCATAATGGAAGGGCATAAATACATTGCACCCGCAATAAGGAGTGCCAGATCGGCATCGTATGTTGATGGTGATTCTTCTACCGCTGATCATGTCCTTGGTGGAGGACACGGAACAAAGGTTGCCGGCGCAGTTCTCTATCCTGCAGGGGTATCAAATCTACCAACGCCATACCAATTGCCATGTTTTATTCGAAATATCAGGATATTGGACGGAGGAAACAGACTTCTTAATGCATTTCCTGCGTCGCTAATGAAACGGATTGTTGATGATCATGAGGACTGCAAGCTATTTAACTTGTCGGTAAATTCCAATGCGGCTAGCCGGACAAAGCACATGTCATCATGGGCTGCAATGATCGATAACTTAACTCATAGTGAAAAGGTGTTGTTTGTGATTTCTTCGGGAAATATTCCGCGCGATTATATTGGCTATTGCCTGAATAACGGGACAACCTTTCCGGAATATCTTCTGAAACCGTTTTGCCGGGTTGCCAATCCTGGACAAAGTTGTTTTGCCCTGACTGTAGGTTCTGTTAATCCTCTACCAGTTGATGATGATAATTGGCAGTCTCTCGGCAGTTTGAGCGAGGTTTCTCCCTTTTCGAGAACTGGGATGGGAATATGGAATGAAACTAAGCCTGATGTTGTTGAATTAGGAGGAGGCTTGGTCGCTTCGAAGTCCCGGCCCATCCTGGTTCGCGAAAATCAATACACCTCACCTGAGTTGTTGCACTCAACATTACACGGAGGTTCGGCCTACGGCAGGGATTCTGTCGGTACTTCATTTGCGGCACCAAAAGTTTCCCATATTGCGGCCCAGTTAAAAAAATTGTATCCCGATGAAGACATTAATTTATTAAGAGCGTTGGTTGTGCAGGGAGCAAGGCTGCCTGGTGATTATTTTGCCGAACCCACAACTGAAAGTATCCGGTGTTTGGGACATGGTTTACCGTCGCTGGAACGGGTGACCAAAAACTCAGAACAACGAATCACCTTTTATAATACAAACGAGATAAGGGCAGAAGAGGGACATGTATATGAGTTGAAAATCCCGGAAGAACTAAGGAGTCAGGCTAATGAGTATAGTATATTAATTGAAATAACGCTTGCCTTTACGGCAAGAATAAGACGGACCCGCCAGAAGACGAAGTCTTATCTCGCTACTTGGCTTGATTGGAATACGTCAAAAATAGACGAGCCTTTCGATCATTTTTTGAATTATGTAATGAGTTCCATTGAAGGGGAAGAAAAATTTTACGATCCCGATGAAAGAAAGTCCTATGGAGATTACCCTTGGAAGATTAAAGCAAAATCAGATGGAGGAGTAAAAGGTATCACCCGGAGTAACAGTTCAGTCCAGAAGGACTGGGCAATTGTCCAGTCCTTCCAACTCCCGAAGGAGATCAGCATTGCTGTTCGGGCACATAAAGGATGGGATAGAAATGCTGAAGCTGTCCCTTACGCATTGACCGTTTCTCTGGAAGTCTTGAACGAAGATATACCTATCTACGAACAAATTAGGATAGAGAACGAAATAGAAATCCCGGTACAAGTATGAGTTTAATAAAAAAACAGACAACTTTAAATACCCCTCCCCCCCGTGCTGCCTCGTTGCATCGCGTGGTTAATTAAAAGGTGAGCATTCGGCCCGCCACGCATACTGATTGTAAGATTTGTCTCTTGGACCGGCGACATCAACCAACAGAGTCCGGCCTGCGCCGGAATGACGCAAGATAAAACGGTCGAAGTTGTGTCAGCCTGGTATTTCGATGTCATTGTGCTACAATAAATGGAAGCGGGGAGGTTCGGTCATTTAGTACGGAAATCGAGCCTTTCGAAAAAGTTAAGCTTCTTTTCCGGAAAAGATAAAGTACTTTTCCTGTTGAGATGAAATACTTTTTCTGACAAGTTGAAGTACTTTTTTTTCAAAAGATACTAAGGATTTCCGGAAAAGACTAAGAAGGATTCCAAAGTATGTCGCAAACCCCGTCTTGTCTTCTGTAAAACTGCTGTATCCACTTTCATAGTTTCTCTAAAACATTCGGAGAACTTTAAGCGATTTGGGGGGGGGGATGGAGATACCTTTCGATCTTTGTTAAAATTGTACATTTATGGGCAATAAATATTGAGAGGGCTGTCAGGCTCTGTGATACTAAATTATACGGGGCAAAAATAGAACTGATTATGGCAAAAATCAATATGAAAGACACAGAGATTACCATTATCTCAGTGGCTGAGCAGGATTACATTTCACTTACCGATATGGCAAATGCGAAAGGAAGTGCAAGTCGTGCCGCCGACGTAATAAAGAATTGGTTAAGAAATAGATACACGTTGGAGCTTTTAGGTACATGGGAACAAATCAATAATCCTTGTTTTAAAGTGGTCGAATTCGACCACTTTAAAACGCAAGCTGGTTTGCCAAGTTTTGTTTTAAGTGTTTCTGAATGGATTGAAAAAACAAATGCTGTTGGGATAATCGTTAAAAAGGCAAATATGGCGGTACTTATGCCCATAAAGATCTTGCATTCGAATTTGGTTCAGCAATCAGTGTCCCGTTCAAGTTATATTTGATCAATGAGTTTCAACGGCTTAAGGAGGAAGAACAAAAGCAACTTGGCTGGACAGCGAAACGTGAACTGGCAAAGTTGAATTACCATATCCATACCGATGCCATCAAGCAGAATCTTATACCACAGGAACTTTCACCGGCCCAAACTTCAATAATTTACGCCAACGAAGCGGATGTTTTGAATGTCGCCCTGTTTGGTATGACTGCAAAGCAATGGCGTGAGAAAAATACTGACTTGAAAGGAAATATTAGGGATTACGCTTCAATCAATGAGTTGATTTGCCTGTCAAACATGGAAAACCTGAATGCTGTATTTATTAGTGCAAAAGTTCCTCAGAAAGAGCGGTTAATCAAACTGAATCAAATAGCCATCCAACAAATGGGCATACTCCAGGATGTTGAAAGCCGAAAATTGCTAAAATAAATCTCTTAACTGGTGATTTGGTAATCAGCAAAAGGAAACGCAGGCTATGTGGATAACCTGTTTTTCTGGATTTGTGCCAACATTGATCAAGGTGGCCGGTCAGGGTTTGTAATCATGACCTTGTAGCCACGGCAATCCCATTAAAGCAACCGCCTTTGTTATACGTAAGCATCCGGCCTGGTGCAGCTCACAAAATAGTATGGGTTCACCACTGTTTTAAAATGGTTTGGCTTCCGGGCATATCGAAAAAGGAAGGTTCACCAGTTTAATAGGAAGCCGGATGCAAGTTCACCGATTAAAATAACGTTCCCTGGTCGGGAGATGGATCAAGCTCCGGATAACGAAATTCATGATCTGAAATCGGGTCATTTCCAACGGCTTCTTTTCCACGGAGCCTGCGCACGGTATGCGCTTTCAGTTCTGATTCGGTGTACGGTTTGACCAGACTGAGGATCTTCTCTTTTTCGGCCTCCGATTCCGCGTTTTCCGTTAGCCAGCTATCGATGGCGTCTTCCGGGAGAATGAGTGGCATGCGGGGGCCTTCCAGCTTCGGATTATTGTGGATCCGGGCAAGCAGGTCGTTGCCGCGGGCAGTGACAATCGAAAAGGTGGTTAGTTTTTCGCCCGTTTCTTTGTCTGCCCATTCCGACCACAAGCCTCCAAGGGTCATGGGTTCGCCGTCGGACCGGTGAATATAGTAGGGGTAGGTTTTCCCTTTGAAATGATAGTGTTCAAAAAATCCGTCAATACAAATCAGGCAGCGTTTCGCCCGCGCGGAATACTTATACGACCAGGTTTCAAACATGTCCTCACCTCGGGCATTTAGGGTTTTGTTCCATACCTGTAACTGTTTGTCTTTATCCCTCGTGCTTTCCGGTACAAAACCCCATCGGGCCACAACCGGGTCATGGGGTTGATCTTTGGTGTAGATTAATACGGCAGGATGATCAAATCCCGTGGTATGGTGCAGGTCCTTCATTCCGAGCTTGAGTAATCGTTCGGTTAGTATCCGTACCGCTTCTTTATCGCGGTGGTGCCGGGCCCGTTTTAGTTGGGTGATGAGCTGAGCTTTAAAATCATAACACATAACGACCTCCAGATTTACGTTCTTAGAGTAAAACAGTCCCCGGGAAATGAAAGTTTACACCAGATATGGAGCCATCATCGAAAAGGGTTGCCAAAGTTCAATTCGCTCGAAGTTGTGTCATGCATTTCGGTCCATATTGTGCAACTTTTTTTTTGGATCTCAATTCCTTGTTTCCATTAGGGAGTCACATAACTTTTTTCAGATGCTTTCCGGTCGCGCCAATAAATGACCTGCGCCGTGACAGTAATCCTTGCGATGAAATTTTACCCCAACAAATCGATACAATCTCAATCAATTTCAGTTACAGACTGAACGTCCTCCCTTCTACAAAATCATTTCAGAAATGGCAATCGAGCTGAGACCGGCCACGACCAACAGATCGAGATGATTTGATTCTTATTTCCGGTATTTAGATTCATTCAGTATTCTGTTTAGTATGGAAGCGTATTCCCACATTATCGTCGAGTTGGAAGAAGATTTGGAGCAACTAGCCATGACTTCTGATCATGTGTTGAACACCACCAGGCAGGCCATCCGAAAATGTAGGCTGTCTCTGGTCAAATTGAGGGGGATGGTTCTTGCCCGGGATTTCCCGGATCAGGAATCGGAAATTCGCTTTTTTAAGGAGATCAAACCATCGGTCTCCAGCAAACTCATTTATCACCAGGCTGTCTTTGGGATGGAAAGCATGCGTTTGGAGCTTGATAACAGAAGGCAAAAAAGATATCTTCAGCGGGAGCAAAAAAAGATTCTGAAGTACATGAACCAGAACCGGGGAATTGTCCAATACTACCGATGCGGTCACAGTCATCTGGATGAAAAGTACTTTTTACGGAATAATGAATCAGTCCCGCTGGAAGTGGAAGGCATCCTTTCGCTCATGGACGGGGATTTCTTCACCTGGCATGATCATACCTTTTCCACCATCATGGCCAACGAGCTATTGCTTGAATACATGAAGAACGAAATGGATAAACCGGATCACCCGGAGCGAATTGACGTGCCCAAACGATCCCTAAGATGGACGGGGAGTAAGATTGATGCCTATGAGCTGTTGTATTCAATCTACCTGACCGGTTCTGTTAACTATGGGAAAGTAACCGTCATTGACCTGGTCAGGGCTTTCGAATGGATGTTTAATGTAGACCTGCAAGCAGGAATTTACAAAACCCAAAGTGAGTTGGAGAAAAGGTCCGATCCAGTCCAATACCTTTCACAGCTGATGGCCGTAATGCGCCGAAGGATCAATCACCGGCTGAAATAACCGGAGAGAGTAGGGGTATGATCAATAAGGACTTAATCGGATCAAGCCCCACGCCGGCAAAAAAACATTGGGTGAGCCGGGAATTTCCTTGGGTCATTTGGGCGAAAAAAGGCAACCCGGGAATGTGCTTTGTCGAGTTTATTTTGTCGTATCATCGAAATCATCTGGAGGTCATTGCATCATGATATGCCCAGTTGGTATCCATTTATTTCCATCGCAAAAAATCGGCACAAGCGCATTAAAGCAAGCAAGTATGGCGGAAAACAGCACTTGTAACTGAATGGCTGGAAGAAAGCCACAAAATAGACTGGCATTTGAATCTCCTTAATCTTAAATATCCCGAAAGAATTAAGGAACCCAAGGCACGCGGATTGATGTTGGCAATAGAGTTTCATGAATTGTTAAATGGGGAACTGATTGGTCGGCAACTTTTCGAAAATGGAATCGTGGTGGGATACAAAATGAATACCGTGAGGTTTTTACCACCTCTTACAATCAAGGATTCAGATATTGATCGCCTGATTAGCAAATTGGATGAATTTTGTAACGAATTTGAATGAAACAAGGTAAGCATACGGAAAAATGCCACTCTCCCGGATACATACGAAAGTATGTGAGCGGCTGGTGGAATTTGCAATTCCGGCCTCCTAACCGATCATATTGTCTGAACAGGAGTAAAAAGATGATAAGATAGACAGGATTATGCTACGATATGAGGATAAAATTTGCATAAATCTTGTCCGTCTCAAAATCAAGTAATCATGTTCGGGACAATTAGGGGTGCAAATTCTGGAAGCATTGGGACACCCATTCCGGAAACATTCGGACATCGGTTCCGGGATTATCCGGACAGTGATTCTGGAAACATCCGGACGCTCCCGTCTCTTTTTATGGTTCCTCTGAAATGTTGGGAGAACGTTGAGTGATTTGGGAGACGGAGATGCATTCTGCTTCTTGTTAAATTTGTACATTTATGGGCAGTAGTCTTGAGTGGATGGCGGGCTGAAGAATGTGGTGACAGAGTTGGAAGAAAAAAAAAGGAGGTTCGGTCTTATATTATCATTTTTATCATTCCTACGATTAGTAGGATTAATATTTGTTTGTTCATAAAAAAAAATATTAATTTGCAATTAACTTATAAGTGAAGTCTCCAATAGCAATAGAACTCTTCGAAGAACATGACAAGGTTAATTTTTATACCCTGAGGTTTCAGGACGAAGAAACGGAAGTGGATAAATTCCTTGATCAATTCCCTGAAGGTTGTGAGTATGATGAAGACATTGATATTATCATTAGATGGATTGACCAAATTGGAAAAAGTGGTGCTCTGCAACGTTATTTCCGCCCAGAAGGCAAACCTGGCGACCATGTTTGTGCTATCCCTATTGAAACAACGCATTTACGTTTATATGTTATCCGTTTGTCAGAGCATATTGTCATTCTTGGTAATGGAGGAGTTAAAACAACACGAACATACAATGAAGACCCTTTCCTGAATTCCTGCGTAGAACTTTTGCAGGAAGTTGACGGTTATATAAAGTCCAGAGTACAAAAAGGACAGCTAGTTATCTATGAAAAACAGTTATTTAGAAATCTAACATTTCATCTGAAGTCTAAGAAATGATAAAAAATAAAAGACTCAAATCAAGACGAGAAAAAATATCAAAAGAAGTGGACATCTTTGTCGAACAGTCTTTTGAAATCGTGGATAGAATCCACGAAATCTTGGTAAAACACGGTAAAGAGCAAAAGGACTTAGCCAAAGCTTTGGGAAAATCAGAAAGTGAAATCAGCAAGTGGATGACCGGAACGCACAACTTCACACTGAACACCTTGGCTAAAATTCAAGTGGCATTGGGCGAACCAGTTATTCAGGTACCGAAAGAAAAGCCCAAAAGGATGGACGTTTATGTGGTATCACACGCTGCATATTATTTCGAGCCAAAAGGTGAGACAACGAAAGTTGCTTCTACGATGCAGTTCTCTCAAATACGAAATACAGCACAAGATGCTGCTGGTTGTTTGAATTAAGCATGAACGAAAAGAAAGAAATCCAAATTAGTATCAAAGAAATAAACGAAATCTCGTTTAATTTAGCCCCGCTCCCGATCCCTGTTGAAGAATTGGAGTTTGGAAATAACCTTACGCTGCAGGTTGGGGTCAATTTTGATGGGAATATTGAGACCGAGACTTTTAAATTTCACACACGAATTAACTGGCTTGTAACTGAAGTAGAAAATCCAATTGTTAGCCTCGAAACAGAACTGGTCTTCGAAATACAGAACTTAGCCGAAGTATTCAAAACTGAGGCAGACGGCAAACACAAAATCGAAAACCATTTCTTAGTGACCATTGCGGGTGTTGCTTTGGGTACTTCGCGCGGAGTATTAGCTGTAAACGTAAAAGGAACTCCTATGTCGAAATTTCCGCTCCCCATTTTGAACCCTACCGAAATATTAGAGAATATCCGTCAACAGCAAGAATAATGACTCCCCAGCGCTTTCAGGCATGCACAAAGTAAGCGTGCTGCTGGCTGGTCACGAAATATCGGGGTGCAATTCCGACCTCTTACCCGGCCTTCCCCTTCGTCTTAGCGTAGCGGCGACGAGGGGTGAGTTGCCAGCCGTTTGTAGCGGCAATCATTGAAGGATGCTGTAAGCATTCGCCGTGGCACAGCATGCAAAACAATATGAACTTACCCTGCGTTAAAAAAGGTTGGCTTTCCGGGGTTTCTAACAAAAAATCCTGCTAATCCGGTATAAGTGCCGGCATATATTTGCACAAGAGTGGACGAAAATTTCCATAATTACGCACGAAAATTTTCACCCGTATGGACGTAAAACTACACACCCATGGAAGCACTCCTTTCAGTGTGTGAAGATTTCATTGCCCACGTGTGCAGGCTTGGCTACCTTCCGACAGATTCCGGAGTGCACCGGAATGACGACAGGTAAAGCTGTCGAAGTTGTTCCAGCCTGATAGTTCGGTGTTATTGTGCCACAATATATGGCGGAGGGGGGCGGTCATTTAATAAGGAAAACGAGCATTTCGAAAAAGTTAAGCTTCTTTTCGGGAAAAGATAAGGTGCTTTTTCTGAAAAACGTTGAAGTACTTTTTTCAAAAGATACTTAAGATTTCCGGTGAAGAGCAGTACGAATTTGCAGAAAGGTGCCCATGTTTTCTTGTTTCCGGAATGTACCTTGGCTTTGGCTGTCGTATGATTCTTTCAACGCTTGGCGTTTCTGGAATAGAAAATAATATGTGTTCTACTCGATTGATTTTAGGATCAATATGTCGTATATTGTATAAAAAGATATGAAAGTAGGATTTCATAGTTCAACCTGATTGTTAACTTAAACATGGAATGCTTATGGCGACGAAAAGAAACCCGGACGACACCCCGTTTACCAAAGACCAGATCAACCAGTGGAAAAGCAGGTACGACAGCCAGCTGGTAGATGCCTATGCTGAATATTTTGATGCTAAGGTCATGGAAGATGCACTCGAGTTGGTACTAAAAGAACTGATTGACGGAAATGCTTTCGATCGTGCGTTCCTGAACGCAAACCTGAGCCGTCGGCAGAGTGAAGCCCAAATGGTGCAGGCTGAGGTACGCATTTTTAATGCCACCGCCGACTTGATGGAACAATCGAACGTCATGCGAAACCGGCTCAGCAATTCGCTCGGCTCGGAACAGTCCGTTTCCGCTTTATCGACTATCAATGACATGATCGGCAATACCGCTGAGCTCATCAAGGCATTGGCTCAAAAGAACAACACGATGGGTGAAGGTGTACCAGGTGGGGGAACGACAACAGGCCCCGGGGGAACCGCCATACCGGAAGACAGTCCCTCCGGCGGAACAACCATTCATCCGCCATGCTATGAGAAATACCGCCGTCGGATCGCAGAACTATGGGATCAGAAAGATCAAATGGGCGATTCGCTGATGTGGGGGCTTCAGTGGGCTGACGCGTTGAAAGACCTCGCGCTTTGTGCCGGGCCCAAGGCGGTTAGACTGCTGCTGGATATGCTGGCTGCTGCAAAAAAATAAATTCGCGGGATTTCATCTTCTACGGGGTCAGGGTTGTCCCGCGCCTGCTCCCCGATGGTCGTATTGAGCCGAAGGATCAATCACCGGCTGAAATAACCGGAGAGAGTAGTGGTATGATCAATACGGACTTAATCGGATCAAGGCCCACGCCGGCAAAAAACATTGGGCTAGCCGGGAATTGCCCTGGGTCATCCGGGCGAAAAAACGCAACCCGGGAGTGTGCTTTGCCGAGTTTATTTTGTTGTATCATCGAAATCATTTTGAGGTCATAGCATCATGATATGCCCAGTTGGTATCCATTTATTTCCCATCGCAAAAATCGCCAGAAACGTATTAAAGTAAGCAAGTATGGCGGAAAACGGCACTTGTAACTGAACCGCTGGAAGAAAGCCACAAAATAGACTTGCAATTGAATCTACTTAGTGACACTACTTAAAATGGATTAGTGTTTTGTCTATCTCGTCACGTAGCTGAGCAAAAACTCCCACCTCGTTGGCAAATTCCTTCCACCGACTAACTGTCTCGCTGATTTCTTCGATTGTAGTTTTAGCCTTTTTGTTTTTGATGGATTCACCAATGGTCAGCAAATCTTCTTTGGTAATCTTGTCGCGTTTTCCATTGATGCTCAAGGCATGCTGACTCACCCATTGATGGTTGGGCTTATAGGCGTGGCAAACGTCGTAGGCAGGAGCCAGTTCCCAAGCGCCATCTTTCTTCAAGCGAAATGCAAAGTTTTTGGTGTGATCATCACAGTTTCGTGCGCACACGTTGAAAACCATTCGGCGAAACATTTGCTCGGCTGCCGGATAAGGTAGCTTTAACTCGCGCATGGTTTGAAATAATTGTTCGTAGCTGAAGCTGTTGACCATGTTGAAGTCGAAATGTTTCATCGCGTAAAAGGTCTGGATGTGGTGTCTGGTATTGCTGCCTTCACGATCGAATCGTTTGGTCATAAAATGGGCACGTCCATTTTCTTCCAACAGTTTCGATGGCATCATATCAACGCCGCAGGCTATGGCCATCTTGTAATAAGCCATTTCAACACGACCATACCCTTTTGTAGTTCCCAGCTGAATATCGCTGACACCATCGAGTTTTATTAGCCAGTGCTCAAAGCCTTTAGGAACTTTTGTCTGACCCGATTTTACCTCGCCGTTTTTCTCGTTGTAGGCAATCACAGCCTTGGGGCGGGCACCACCTGCCGAAGTACCAATGCGGAGGATATCCATCATCGCCTTTTCTTCATCTTGGTTTAGATTGGTGACAAAGCTTTCCCTCTTGCCGAGCATTTTTCGCGCCAAATCCACTAAACTATCAATCTCTACCGAAAAGGTGTGTTGATGCTGTTTGATCATGCCAGGCGCAAATTCCAGTGCGCCCATACCACGTGAGCCGATAAAGCGAAGCATTTCAACTGGATTCATGCTGTTCTGTGGACGTCCCTGTTTGGCAAGCCACATATTGATTAGGTCGTTTCCGTATTTATCAGGTAAGGAGTCAGCCAGTAGACCCGGTAACCCTTTAAAAATATCAAGTTCTGAATCAACTTTTTTGCGCAATGCCGGGAAACTGAAATTGCTCTTATTTCCGGAAACCGGCATTTGCAGTGGTGCTAGTTCCCACTTCTTAGTTTTAAACCGGCTATCATATTCAAACGTAGCATAGCCGGTAGCGTCGTCCCACGCTACGGCACCAACCCGTTCACCCCAAATATCTACCCATGCAGTTTGTACCATAACTACCAATCGTTGTCAGGTTGATCACTCTGTTTCTTTTCGCGTGCCCGCTGACGTTTATCCTGCTCCATTTTGGCTAGCATGATGGGGCTTATTTGCTTTTCGATATGAAAGGCATCCATGACTTGTAACTGATCGAGTACACGCAATACTTGTATTAGGGTAGGCACGGTCACGCTTTTGCCACGTTCGAGCAAGCTGAGTGTTGAACGGCTGATTCCGGCAGCAGTGGCCACGTTTTCCTGTGTTTTGTTTTGCTCCATGCGATGGTGTTTTACAAAGTTTCCAATGTTTCCGGCCAGAGCCTTGTCGCTCATTGAAACCCAGTTTTTGTATGGTATATCAGTCATAAAGCCTTGATTTTGTCATTAATGAATGAGTTATCATGCAAATGTAAACAAAAATGATATGAAACAATGAATGAGTTATCATTCGCTAAATGCTTTTGTAGCTATTAATGCATGAAATATCATACAGATTACGCTCTTGAACTCGCAATGTCATAAAACTGCAACAATACTTCGTCTTCCATGAGCAGAGAGAGTAGGTGGTATGAGTAAGAAATACTTAACCATATATATCCCGACGTGGGTTTATGTGGGGTATCATTCTGTTTGAAAAGGTGCAATTTTGGGATTATTCATATCGAATGTTTCGATTAAGCGAAGCAAAGCCAAACTTGTTTGAGCTTTGCAGAGCGTGAAAAACGACTAATGAAATTGAACCATTTAAAATTAAGATGTTATGCCAACAGAAATTGTAACCACCGATGATTTGCGGGAATTCAAGATTAACCTCCTGCAGGAGTTAAAAAAAATGCTCAACGAGCACCACGGACAACCAGCAAAAAAGTGGCTCAAGTCTTACGAAGTGAGAGAACTGCTGGGCATCTCCCCGGGTACGCTTCAGAACCTCCGGGCAAACGGAACCTTGCCCTATACCAAGCTTCACGGTTCGATGTTTTATGACTACGAAGACATCAAAAAGATGATGAAAGAAAACCAGCAGAAAAGATTGTCCTCTTATGGTCGGTTCCGATGAATTAGATCACCCATCTGAATGTTTTTTTTGACCGGGTTTCCGGCGACGGACGGTTGACAGCCTACCACATCAGCCTGTATCTCGCGCTGGTCCGGCAATGGAGTGCCCGCCGGTTCAGCGAGCGGGTTGCAATTTCACGTGCCGAGATGATGGACCTGACCCGGATCGGTTCGGTTCGGCCAATACCTATGCCCGATGCATGAAGGAACCGAACAAGTGGGATCCATCCGCTATTTTCCGTCAGCCAATGGCCACTCCGCAAGCGAAGTAGCCGGTATCAGATTGGATACGATTAACGATACCGGCATTTAATCCGGGACCAATACGGGAACCATACGGGAGATACTACCGGAGATGGTACCTTTATAAAAAAAACAAACGGAAAAACAGGAAACAAGTCGGCCGATCAGATTTTTGAAAATGGGGGAAAAGAAAAATTAACGGGGCCGGACCCTATCATGTCAACACCGACAAAAATTACTCAGAGCCCCTTTATGGAGGTCACCGAGTTCACGGATGACCTGTTTCATTTCAATCTGTGGTCCTGCCTGAATTGGATGGAACGAAAGGTGAGGGACTTGTTTGACGATCACTTTCGCATGTGCTAGGAGGATCACCTGCTGATTTATGAATTGCTGGTTTGTGCTATTGGCGATCAGGAAAGTTGGACCTAATCCAGACTGAGTCTTCGGAAGGGAATCCTTCTAATTGGTGCCGTCGGGGTAGAAAATCAGCGCTAGTGACCTTGGCCGATTACTTTTTTTTCACCGGATCAACATTACCGATCAAGGTAGCCCGGAGAATCAGTTTTGCGCTTGAAAAGGACGGCTATTTGGTGATTACCCGATACAGCAGGGGCACGGTTCGAAACTTATACCACAGGGTTGGTGTTTTGACGATTTGGGAGTAGCCCAGATTCAAAAGTACTTTGGGACACCGTGCAATGGGATGGTTGAAATCCTGCAGGGCCGTTACGACCTGTTTGTATCCAAACGCATGTTGACCCGCCTGACGACCAACCTTTCCACCCCGAAGCTGGAATCGATTTATAGCAACCGGATTCGTTCGCAGATGAAGGAAATGTTTAACCAGATGGCGTTTTATGATAAAAACAGGGGGTGGTAAAAAAATGGACACCAAGTGTAAAATGTTTTGACAATTAAAATGCCAGTTATTTCAATACTACGTTGATTTTCTTATTTTTAGAATAAAGGTATCTTTTTTGAAGCGGAAGATGGCAGGATGTATCGTGCCATAAATAAATGGCTCAAAAACTTTGCCTATGAAACGGAACTGAGCTGGTGGGTCTTTGTGCTGGCTGGCATGCTTGCTTTGGGAATTGTGCTGTTGACTGTGAGTTGGCAAAGCTGGAAAAGCGGCTACGAGGAACCCGGTAGATTGTATTTGCCCGTCAGAAATTAAGCCATGAAGTATCTATGCCTAATGCACATATTAAACAAAATACAATCACTAATTAATGATTGAAGATTAGACACTACTGTAAGATTGCTTGGCAATTGCTACATAATACCAAGCCAAACAACAAGTAGATAGTCAAACACTTTGATAGGTCGACACATCTTCTGTTTGATTAAAACAAAAAAATACAATCATGATACGGAATAATTTTGACAAAACGTTTAAATATCTGCGTAAAAACTGGGTTTTCACAGCCATTAACATAGGAGGATTGGCTTTTGGATTTATCTGTGCTATCCTCATCTTTCTGCATGTGGCAAAAGAAAAATCATACAATCAGACAATTCCCGAACACGAAAGGGTATTCAACCTTTTGCAAAAAGACCCGGAAACACCATTGGGCAATACCACAATAAGTTATGCGCTACCTCCATTGCTGGATGAACATTTTCCGGAAATAGAATATTATGCCAGGACCGAAAATTATAGTCAATACAGTAACTGCATTGTCACCTATCAAGCGGGGCATAAGAACAGCTTACTAAGTTTCAACGAATCTGACTTCTACCTGGCCGATGAAAACTTATTTGAAATTATTCAATACCCTTTTTTAGAGGGCTCAGGGAAAGAAGCACTGAAAAAAAACAATTCAATTGTATTATCGGAAGCTACGGCCAGTAAATATTTTGGCGATGAACCTGCCCTGGGGAAAGCACTTACTTTAAACGGCGACCAGTCATTTATGGTATCGGGGGTTGTACAGTTCCCCGAATACACCACGTTCAGGTTTTCAATGCTGGCACCCATTACAACTTTACGCTCAGCATCGAAACTGGCTGGCTGGGACAGCAACGGACAACCCTATTTCAAGCTCCACAAAAATATCGATTACAAAGCATTCAATGAAAAACTGGAACACTTTTACAGCGACCTGCAACCTGAACAAGTACAACATCCCGAACAGCTGACACTCTCATTGCTGCCAATCGCCGAAAGGCATTTGCACTACAATAAAAACCCCCTATACCTGCTAATATTTATTGGCATTGTGGTGTTAATTGCCAGCATTTTGAACTATGTCAACATGTCAACATCATTGGTCCAGAAGAGAAGGTCGGAGATTGCCCTAAAAAAAATATCGGGAGCCGGCAAATATGTTATTGCCCGTCAATTTATGCAGGAAACACTTGTGATAGGATTTATTGCTGTGTTGCTCGGCAGCATCCTTTCCATTGTTGGAGTACCGATTTTTCGAAACCTTGTCGGATCAAATTTAGAACCCTTTCTGAAAGCCCATCTCCATTTATTTTTCATTGGCAGCCTTGCTTTGTGGCTGGTAACTTCATTGTTGGCTGGCTTTTACCCTGCAATGATATTGTCAGGTATCAAGCCGCTTGTTCTTTTCAGAAAAGAAGGCGGGGACAAAGCCGGACTTCGGAGTAAAAATATTCTCATTACAGTTCAATTTGTGATTTCGATTATTCTGGTTGTTCTAACGCTAATGGTCGACCGTCAATACAAGCACATGGCAAACATGCCATTGGGTTTCAACAATAAAATGGTGATGCAAATTCCATTTACCGATCAACTGAAAGATAACTACACCTCCCTGAAAAACGAATTGAAACAAATCCCAACCGTTAAAAATGTCTGTGCGGCTTCATCGATGCCGGCTGGTATTCCGAACCATTCAGGTGTATCGTGGGTTGACAGCGAAGGCACAAAACATGACGATTCTTTTGCCTTTGCTATTGTATCGGACGATTACACCCAAACTTTTGATATGAACCTGGTAATGGGCAACGAATTCGTTAATGACCGGCCCGATGAGTTGAAAGGGGTAATTATTAACGAAGCGGCCGCCCGGCGGCTTGGGATCGAAAACCCTGTGGGTACCCAGCTTCACTTTTGGGGAAAAGAAAACCCGGTGATTGGTGTGGTAAATGATTTTCAAAACAATTACCTGTTTAACACGGTAAAACCAATGATTATATCGGCACACCCCGCGAATCAAGGGTTTACAAAGTATTTGTTTGTAAGTTTAATGCCCGGAAATGTTGATCAAACCATCAATGAAATTGAAAATACGATTGAGCAAGTTTCGCCTGAGTTCCCATTTGAGTATCATTTTACAACGGCCGAAGTCCAAGGCTATATCGATGAACTAAAGCAATTAAACCAAACTTTCAGATTCGCGAGCCTTGTGGCTATTATGCTTGCGGTGGTCGGATTGGTAGCATTGTCGTATCATGCTACCCAAGCCAGGGTCAAAGAAATTGGCATCAGAAAGGTGAATGGGGCCAAAAGTACCGAAATCATAGGCCTGCTTAACAACGCTTTGCTCTGGTCAGTGCTGATGGCTTTTGTAATAGCTGCCCCCATTGCCTGGCTCATTGTGTTCAACCTGCTAAAAGGCATTGGCAACAAAACCGACATTGCACTGTGGATTTTTATATTCGCCGGTGCATTGGTAGGCTTGATAGCTATGTTGACAGTGAGTTGGCAAAGCTGGCGGGCAGCTACGAGAAACCCGGTGGAGGCGTTGCGGTATGAATAGTGTAATCAGAGAAATAATGCTATGAAATACAATTTGAAAACTGTATTGCGAAAGATCAGGATTGAAGGGACCTTATCCATCCTGAAACTGGCTGGGTTGGTGCTGGCATTCAGCATTACGATCCCGTTGGTGTGCAGTGTCGCTTAGCATGAGTCTTTTGATCGTTTTCATCCCGATTCGGATCGAATTCATTCGTTTCAGTTACTCTTGACACTTTGTAATTTCGATCAGGCTCTTCTGGAGTTCCATTTCCGTTTTTACCCGATTGGTAATATCCTGAAAAACGCCTCGATAACCTCAGCCTGAGATTATTTCCGTCAAAAAACAAAAAAGAAAACCAATTGAGCCACTCTCCGCGCATGCCGGCCCGAATGATACAATGCAAGGCCAGGGCGGGTATCCCGTTCCGAGGAGAGAAGAAAAATTTCAATGACATCAGTTAAGGGCCGGTCTTGCAGTTTCGCCCCGACTGGCTTGGGAATGGTTTTCTTTCTTTTTACCTGTTTTTTTTCTTTGTTTTTTGAAAAAAATATCGCTGTTCAAAACACAACAAACCATCCGATTCCGAAGGCGCATTTAAATCCATCCAGCCCTGTCGCAACCCAAAACGGCACAAATCCATTCAACATTCATTTTAGGGAAACAGCCTCAATTTAACCATATAAGACCCCACGTCGGTCCAGGTGGGGTAACGATCCGAAAACGACAATCCAACTTTGCACCAATGAGCGGATGATCTGTCCGTGTTCATATAACCAGATTAGAAACCATTAAAAAAGAACAGCATGTTTGGAATCGATCAGATCAGTTGGGGCCAATTTACCCGTTTTGTACTTACCATCATCATGGTATGGTACCTGGGACTGTTGCTTGTTTATTTTTTTCAAAAGAAACGGAAGCGTCCACCCAGCCTCTTTGAAGATGATGGCGCAGAATCTCAAAGGCCGGAAAGGCTGGAACCCATTTCAGTATCCTCCGGGGATCTGCCCCCGGCCATGCTTCCCTTTGTGCCGATTAACGAAGTTGTGATGTCGGTTTCCCACTATGAGGAAATGGGGATGGATGATGGCCTCGGCCTTGACCAGCTTCAAAATTCGAAAGATCCTCTGCCACCGGAAGTGATGGATCAAATCCAGTTTCAACAATAACCCTTTAAAACTTTAACGATTATGAAACCAATTCAACGGTCTTTTCAGAAAGCATCCGCTTTCGTTCTGCTCTTTTTGCTTTGGATCTCCCAAAGTGTCGCCCAAAGCTCCGCTGGTATCGACCAGGCTACGGCCGAAGTAAATTCTTATGTCGATCCGGTCTCCAATCTGATTATTGCCATTGGAGCCGTGGTTGGGCTGATTGGCGGCGTTCGCGTGTTTATCAAGTGGCAAAGTGGTGACCAGGATACCCAGAAGGCCATTATGGGGTGGTTTGGCGCCTGTTTGTTTTTGGTGTTGGTTGGGGTGGTCATCCGAGCTTTTTTCTCCTGATGGAAACCTACACGCTCCATAAGGTCGACACCCGGCTGTATGTGCAGGGATTCTCCGGTGTGCTGGTGTTTAAAGCCCTGTACGCCGTACTGACAGCCTTTCTGCTGTTTGTGATCCTGTATATTTCTGCCGGATCCCTTCCGGCTACGATCATCTGCATCCCGCTGTTTTTCGGCTACCTCCACCGGCTCAGCCGGATCCAGAAAGACCCGGGACCTGAAGGCTGGCAAAAGCAACGAACCAGCCGGAAGCTGCCGGGCTTTATTGTGATTAAAAAACGTCTTCATCAAATGCACACGTCATGATTCATTCGATGCAAAGTAAACCAATCGATCAGGTATTGCCTGTTTTGGGTTTTAACGGGGATTATTTGGTCTCCAACAACCTGGACATGGGTTTCGGGCTAAAGCTCCAGCTCCCGGAACTGCTGAGCCAAAGTACCTGGCAACTGTACATGTTGCACGATACCTTCCGTCGGGTGGTGAACCTGCTGCCGGCCGGGGCGCTGCTGCACAAACAGGATTTCTTCCTGTCCGACCGGTTTGATTCCAGCCACCAGAAAAGGGCAGGCAGCCTGAATGAAGCCTACCTGGATCACTTTACCGGCCGGCCTTTTTTGAGGCATGAATGTTACCTGTATGTCAGTTTGCTGAATCACGGCCTGCTGAAAAACTACCTGGGTTCGGCCCTGATCTTTTCGCGGAAAGCCCGGTTAGCGGAGATCCGCCTCACGGACAAGCTCCGGGAACTTCAGAATAACCTGGCGGCGGTTTTGGTCCAAAGCGGCATGGACTGCGAGCCCATCAAACAGGAAACAGCCATTGGCGGCGTACGCACACCCGGACTGATTGAGCGCTACCTGACCCTAAATTTCAGGGAAGGGCAGCCGGTGTTGGGCGGCATTGATTTTCGGGACCGGCTCCGGGTGATGGACCAGTTTGTGGAGATCCTCAGTTTAAGTGATTTTTCCCATCTGCCGGGCGAGCTGCGTCCGGCGGGAAACCATCCGCGAACTCAGCTGCCTGTTTCCTTTGTACACCCGGTGAGCTGGAACCTGCCGTTTTCACATGTGACCAACCAGTTTATCTATGTACCCGACCAGCAGCAGACCAAGGCCATGCTGGAAGACAGCTACAAGAAGATCTACAGCCTGTCGCGCTTTTCCTCGGAAAACAAGGTGAATGCCGGGGTGATTGAGCAGTTTTTGGACACGGTCCAGACCACCGGAGAGAAGCTGGTGAAAACCCATTTCAATGTGCTGCTTTTTGATGACTCCCTGCCCCGGCTCAAGCAATACAAAAGCGAAACCGCTTCGGCTTTTTCGATGATGAACTGTTTTCCCTACCAGCATTCGTTTGATCTGCCGCTGTTGTTTTTTGCCTGCGTACCCTTTTCGACCCAATTGCCTGAAACGGAAGCGTTTATCGCCCAGGTGCCTCAGGCTTGCTGCCTGACCAATTTTGAAGGTGCGATTCGCAGTTCTGAGTCGGATTTCACCCTCTACCTGTCCAACCGGCAGGAAGGCTGCCCGGTCAAAATCGACCTTTCGGATGAGCCGATGGACAGGCACCTGATCCACAACCGCAACAAGCTGGTGATTGGCGGATCGGGCTCCGGGAAATCGTTTTTCACCAACCATTTGCTGCGCCAGTATGCCGAAAGTGAAAACTGCCATGTGGTTCTGCTGGATGTGGGTCGAAGCTATGAATTGCTGACCCGCTACCTGGATGAGCGGCTGAAGGAGCGGGGTGGGGCGATGATGGTGGAATTCACCTCCGAGAACCCGATCTCCTTTAACCCCTTTGTACTAACAGGTGAGCCCGATGTGGAACGCAGGCAAACCATCCTGTCGGTGATTTACACGATTTACAAAGAGAACCTGACGGAGATGGAAAAGGATGTCATTGCCCGTTCGCTGTCCGAGTTTTTCAAAACCAGTGGACCGGAGCGTTCTTTTAACGGCTATTACGAGTTTTGCCTGGAATTTATACCCGGGCTGGTCAGGGCACAGCAACTGGACTTTAACAGCCCTGAGTTCTTCTTTATCCTCTCGAAATATTACCGTGAAGGGGAGTATGACTACCTGCTGAACAAGCCCATGCAGACCGACGAGTTTTTCCGCTGTCCGTTTTTGGTTTTCGAACTGGACTCGATCAAGGACCACCCGGTAATTTTCCCGGTGGCCACGCTGATTATCATGGATATATTCCTTCAGAAGATGCGCCAGCTGAAGGGCGTGCGCAAGGTCATTTGCATTGAGGAAGCCTGGAAAGCCATTGCCACGCCGCAGATGGCCGGTTACATCAAGTATTTTTTTAAAACCATCCGCAAGTTTTTTGGTGAGGCCATGGTAGTTACCCAGGAAGTGGATGATGTGATCTCCTCGCCGGTGATCCGGGATGCCATTATCAACAATGCCGACACGCGAATTCTGCTGGACATGGGAAAATTCAAAAACAAGTTCGAGCAGATCAGCCAGACCCTCGGACTGTCGGAGTTCCAAAAGGAGCAGATCCTGTCGATCAATAAAAACCTGCCAGCGGACCGAAAACTCAAAGAAGTTTTTATCGGCCTGGGCAGTTATTCGCGGGTTTTTGCACTGGAAGTCAGCCGGGCGGAATACTTCTGTTACACCTCGGAGCAAGCCGAAAAGGAGACGGTCCTGAAAACGCTTTCCGGGGGCTCCCGGGCATCTTTTTTAGAAACCTTAATATCCATTTGACATGAACTTCAAAAACAACACCATGATAGGAAAGAACAAAACAACAATCTTGATATTGGCGGTGACACTGGCCCTTCTGGGAATTTCCCCGAAAACCGCCACCAGCCAGGCCCCGGTCACGGACGTCGGTGCCGGTATTCAGCGTGAAGCCCTTTGGACACAAGAGAAGGGCATCCTGTCCAAAATCAACTGGTACAATATTTTGATTGAAGCCCTGAATGGCGATATCAAAGGCTTGACGGGTGAACTGCTGGGGATTGATCAGAAACTGCTGGAAAGTGTGGAGCAGGTTTCCGGGCTGATCAAAGACTATAAGCGCGTCAAGCACACCCGGGACATGCTGGAAAAGATCATGGAAATCTACACCGAAAAGCTGCCCAGGCTGGTTCAGGATGTGAACTTCACCGACCAGCAGGCGGTGGTCATTGTGCAGTCCTTCGATTTGATCCTGGACGACAGCCGCCAGCTGGCCACCGGTATTCTGAATACGATATTGAAGGACCGGCAATTCCTGATGGATGACAAGCAGCGCTACGATACCATCAACGGAATTTACGAGGACGTCCGCCGGCACTACGGAACCATCTGCTACCTCTACAATAAGCTGCTGTACGCCTCTTACATGAAAAGTTTTGAAAGCGACAAGCTGGAAAGCTTTGCAATGTATTACAGCCTTTATCAATAGCGAGTTCAGAGTACTTCGATTTAGAAACATCATTAAAAACATATCATATGAAACTTATTTTGCCCTTACTTGGAATGACCATGAGCGTCATGGTTGCCACTGCCGTATTCCCTAAACAGGCCAACGCCCAGCTACTGAATGTCAAACCCTGGCATGGCTATTATCCGGAGATGAACGACAACTACCCGCTGAGTTTTGTGGCCTTCAAGGGTTGGCTGATTCCAAAGCCGCACGTTTTTGTCCGTACGTGGCCTACCCATTACTATGTGGAGCTGGGGGCTTTGCCGGTGTCTGATGCTGAAGCTTACGCCGGAGAAACTAAAACCGGTTTACTGCGCATTGTCGCCAGGCTGTTGGAACAATCAAAAATGAAAAGCCGGAGTGAAGAAACTACCCGGATCAAGAGCAATAAGGAACTGGAACAGGCCATTGAGCAGCGACTGTTCCAAGCCCGCTCTGATGAGCTTCCGGATATCTATGGGCTGGCCAATCGGTTTATCCGGCTGTACGATAAAATCCGGCAACTGGAGCAGGTGGAACAGACCACACCCATTAAAAAGATCCTTCAACAGGAGGCCGATGATCTGCTGCTTCGCTTTCTGATGGTCAACCTGCTGCAAACGGATCACGGGGAGAAGGTGGAGGCTTTTGCAATGATCCATGCTGAGCTTACCAAGCTGAGCGGAGAGACGGACTATACCTTTCAAAAGGTCAGCCATTTTAATCGCTACGGAAACGACCAGGTTCATCCTTATGCTTTTTTGAGTCGGTAGGGCAGACAATGCCCAGACAATTAACCATCCAAAATCCAAACACATGCTTTTACAAATCATCACTACCGACGGCTTTTTCAGTTTCACCGATCTGCTGGTCGATGCCGGGATTGACCAGGCCGGCCTGC
>NZ_CAXBDD010000054.1:0-26766 GCF_963974515.1 uncultured Sunxiuqinia sp.
GGTTGGCGAAGCTGCCAGGTTGGTGTACTCTACCTGCTCAACCGCTGCCCGGTATTTCTCGGCCATCGCATCTCCTGTCAGGAAAAGTGTCCCCAGGCTGGCATTCCAACTCGCTTTGATGCTATCGGTGTCTGCAAAACTCAACCGATCTTCGCCCGGAATGAAATTGGAAATGGAAATTTTCAGGCCAGGCATCTCCGCTCCGGCAATGAATACCAGTTGACCTATTTTCACCGGCTCGCCGCAATAATCCAACTGAGCGCCAGGCAATGACCTGATCTGCTGAGCAACAGATAACTGACTAACAAACAAAAAGACAAGGACCAGTAAGTTGATTTTCATAAAACAGAGTTTAGCGATTCGTTACTGGTCATTGGTTGCGCGGATTACAAAATAATCGTCAATTTTTAGAGGAGAAGTATTTCATAAACTGGGCGCGTTCGTACAACATGGGATCATTGAGTTTGGCATAGGACAGGCGTCCGCGGAAAGCATCGATGGTTTCGAAATTCCACTTTTCCATGAAAGCTTCCAAATCGGCCAGAATACCATTGAGCACCTGGGCTCCTTCAATATAAACCACCGAGCAAAGCTGCGTGACCCGGGCTCCGGCCAGTAATTGTTTGGCAACTGCCGCCCCATCGTGAATTCCGGTTGAAGCAGCAATCTCGAGTTTTGGAAGCGCCGAATTCACCAAGCCAACCCAACGCAAGGTCCGACTCATTTCAGCGGGTGAGCTAAAGACTTCCGAGGACGAGAGCTCCAACTTATCGAGGTTGATGTCGGGCTCGTAAAAGCGGTTGAACATGGTCACAGAAGCAGCACCGTTGGCCATCAGCTTTTCAATCATATTGATTAGGTTTGAAAAGTAAAAACCAATTTTCACTCCCACAGGAATGCTGACTTCCTTTTTCACCTTGGCCAACACATCCACATACAACTGCTCAATGTCAGCGCCCGACTGCTTGCGATCGGTCGGAACAACAAACAAGTTCAGCTCCAGCGCATCGGCGCCAGCTTTCTCAAAATCGTGGGCAAAACTTGTCCACTCTTTGGAAGTGATGCAGTTGATGCTCGCAATAATTGGGATAGAAACCGCCTTTTTGGCTTTCTTCACCAACTCCAGGTGGGCGGTAATAGAATTGTTGCGGGTGTAGTTCCAGATATAGTCTTCGGCCTCGGGATAAAGGTTTTGCGGATCTTTATTAATCAGGTGGCTCACTTCGCTGTTGATCTGTTCCTCGAAGAGCGACTTAATTACAACAGCTGCTGCTCCGGCCTCTTCCAGTGCCTTAATTTTTTCTACCGAGTTGGTCAGGCCTGAACTGGCCACTACGATTGGGTTTTTCAGTCTCAAACCCATGTATGTTGTCTCCAAATTTACCATGTTGCTCTTTTTTAATGATCCGAATATATTAAAAAATTTAGTCTAATTTGATGTTATTCAATGATACTCCCGTTCTCCAAAGATTTTACTCCCCACACGAACCATGGTACTGCCTTCTTCTACAGCGAATTGATAATCCCTCGACATCCCCATGGAAATCTCCACAAACGATGCCTGATTCTGAAAATAATGTTTTTTCAGATGGTGAAAATATTCCTTAAGCGATCGAAATTCCTTCTGCAACTGTTCTGAATCATCGGTATAAGTAGCCATGCCCATCACCCCACGAATCTCGACAAATTCAAGCCCGGCAAAATCAGGACTGGACAGCAAGGCTTTAGCCTCTTCCAGATCAAGTCCGAATTTGCTTTCTTCTTCAGCAATATGGAACTGCAACAGGCACGGAATGACGCGTTTGTTTTTTCGTCCTTCCTTATTGACAGTCTTTAATAGCTTGAGCGAATCAACCCCGTGAATCAAGCTGACAAATGGTGCAATATACTTGACTTTATTGGTTTGCAGATGCCCTATAAAGTGCCATTCAATGTCTTTGGGCAGTTCCTCCTGCTTTTTGACCAATTCCTGCACTTTGTTTTCGCCAAAAACACGCTGTCCGGCCTGGTAGGCTTCCAGGATGGCTTCGTTGGGCTTGGTTTTCGAGACAGCTACCAGGCAAACGCCTTCATTTAGCGTTTCTTTTACTTGTTTAATATTCTCAGCAATTCCCATAGGTACACATTGAACCACAAATCTACAAAAGGAGCGGAAATTGCCAGCCAAAATTCCGATTTTTTATGGCTGACCGTGATCCAGCATGGATGATTTGCAGGGCATTTTTCTATCTTTGCACCTTTTATGCAAACCAGCAAACAAGATACAATTGCTAAGATGAATGAGTTGGGAAAAGCGAAGCAACCTTTCGTTTTCCTGATTGACTTCGATTTTCAGAAATCCCGGGTTTGGAAATGGGACGAAAGCCGGGAATATGTGCTTTGGAAAACGCCAAAATATACCAACTTTGAGTCCGCACAACAGGGCGTTGAGCAGTTTCGATGGAAGGTGCGCCCGGTTAACTATGCCCGGTACCAAAAGGCCTTCGACCTGGTGCAAAATCACTTGCACAGTGGCGACAGCTATCTGTTGAACCTCACCATGCCCAGCCAGGTTGAGACCAATCTTTCGCTTGATGAAATTTTTCACGCCAGCCATTCGACTTATAAAGTGATGCTGAAGAACCAGTTTGTTTGTTTTTCGCCGGAAATCTTCATCCGGATTGAAAACAACGAAATCTCGTCATTTCCCATGAAAGGGACCATTGACGCGACGTTGGAAAACGCGGCTTTTATTCTGAAAACGGACAAGAAAGAACTGGCCGAACACAACACCATTGTTGACCTGATCCGAAATGACCTGAGCATGGTGGCCGACCAGGTGCAAGTAAAAAAATACCGTTACCTTGACCACATCAAGTCAAACCGGAATGAATTGCTGCAGATGAGTTCGGAAATTACCGGAAAGCTGACGCCGGATTACCACGAAAATCTGGGTGATTTAGTTGCCAGACTGTTGCCGGCCGGATCGATCAGCGGAGCCCCCAAAAAGAAAACGGTGGACATTATTAAAACGGCAGAGAACTACGATCGCGGCTATTACACTGGTATTTTTGGTGTTTTTGATGGCGAAAATCTCGAAAGCTGCGTCTTAATTCGCTACCTTGAACAGCAAAAAGAACAGCTGATTTTTAAAAGTGGCGGCGGAATCACCTTCCAGAGTAACTGCCAACGAGAATACGAAGAACTGGTAAAGAAAGTGTATGTCCCTCTTGCTTGAAACCATAAAAATTGAAGACGGAAAGCCTGCAAATTTGGAGTGGCACAACCGGCGGTTTAACAAAGCCCGGAACGATCTGTTTTCGCTTGCGGGACTTGATTTGAAAGAGTTGCTCGTGATTCCCGATAGCTGCCGGACAGGAATTTTTCGATGCCGGATCCTTTATGGTGAATCGATCGACAAAATTGAATTTATTCCATACCAGCCCCGCGAAATACGCAGTTTGCAAGTGGTGCGTGACGATTCGATTGAATACGCTTATAAGTATGCTGACCGGTCGAATTTGCAGGCACTTTATGACCAACGCGGCCCGGCCGATGAAATCATGATTATAAAAAAGGGCCTGGTTACCGATTGCTTTATTGGCAACCTCGTATTTTTTGACGGCCAAAAATGGTGGACACCAGATCAGCCTTTGCTGCAGGGAACCCAACGCCAGAAATTGCTGGACGAGGAGCAAATTTACGAAGCCCGGATCACCGAAAATGACCTGAATGCTTATGAAGAAGTCGGTCTGATCAATGTTTTTTTTGACCTCAACAACATGCCACGCATAAAAAGAGGCAAAGGTTACCCTTCAGTTGGGACCTATTAATCAGTAACTTAAGAATAAATAGGTGGTTTGGTTTTTGATTATCATGGACGAAAATCAAAAAAAACCGTAGGAATGCTATCAAACCTATTTTTTTATTGACTCATTTTTGTATTTTTCGACAAGTTTAGAACAGAAAAAATCAGATTATAACTGCCTTTTTTGGCACAAAAGATACGGAGGATAAAACCATGGCTGTCAGCAAACCAAGAGTAATTAAAGATTTCGAAAAGCTGGAAAATAAAATCCAGGAACAAATTAAGTTAGTGTATCCCGAAGGATTCAGCCAGCACCTGATTACATTTACCAACAAGGACGGTTTGCTGGTAAGTGCGCTGCCATTTGAAACGGATGAAAAGTATTATTTGGTGCGAATGACTACACAGCAGGCCGAAGACATCATCAGCGATGACGACGACTATGATGACGACGGCACCTTGAAAGATGAGTCGCGTTCCATTTATGAAGACAAATACGCGGAGTTGGATTACATTGCCGAAAACCTGGAAGACAGTTCGGCAGATGATGATGATGATGATGATGATGTGGATGATGACGATGATGATATTTAAAGTATCAAAACCTTAAAATAGGAGGATTACCGGGTCGGTGATCCTTTTTTTGTGCTTCCTTTCGAGCGGATTACCCCATAGATAAGGGGTAAGAACAGGCGGGCAATCACCTGCTAAATTCTTTTGGCATCATTTTTACTCTTTTTATGGTAATTGGTATGATAAAATTTCAAATCCCATGAATCGATTAAATAACTGGAAAAGTAAAATCAAAGCGAATATTCGATACATCATTGGTGGCATTGTGTTGCTCTTTGGGGCCCTGTTCATGTTTATCCCATTTATTCCGCTGGGGTATGTTTTTTTAGGCGTTGGAGCCTTTCTGTTGTCACCGGCAATCCCGGCCCTGAAACGCTTGATCAAATTCGTTGAGAAAAAGGATCCCTCGGATAAAATCAAAAAAATGGAAGAAAAAACGGACGAAATCATCAAAGAAAAAATTGAAAGAAAATAGCTACGCTAGTTGACAAATCGCTAGGGGGCGTTTTTCAGATCTTCCTCAGCATCGAGCACAATACCGGCTTCCGAATTGGCCGCGATGAATTTGTTTTCAATCGCATGCCGCGCAGCTTCAACGGTATCATGAGCTAAAATCATGGGCACGTGGAGCTGCTCCAATCGCTCCTTAATTTCACTGAGTCGGCTGTATTTTTTTTTCTTTCTCACCACCCGAATATAAATCGCCCGAATCTGCCGGGGATATTCTGCTGCTATCTGGGAATAAATCTCCGGATCGTGCTGCCCGTTGTCGCCAATCAGGATAAAAGCCATCCTGGGGTAAGTTTCAAACAAGGTCTTTATTTTACGATACTTATGCTGGTGGTCACCGCCTCCTGACTTCCAGAACTTCAGAATACTTACCTCCAACTCGCGCAACAAAAACACCCCTTTCGGAAAACCATTGTGGAGGCAGAAATCTTCCAGCAAATCGTATAAATTCCATTCGCTGCTCGACACATAAAAAAAGGGATTGGACTGCTTCCCATCCCGGCCAACATGCAGTGCCCGATAAAAAGCGGCCACGCCTGCAAAAGGTTTCCGGGTACGCGAATTTCGCCATAGCATCAGCCATAATTTCCGCAGGGTTTGTGTGGCGTGGCTAACCAAAATGGTATCGTCTACATCCGAAATAACACCAAATTTGCTGTCTTCGCCGGGAATCAGAATTTCGCCCCTGGTGCTAACCTCGTGATCCTCGCCGGTAATGTCTGATTGAAGCGTGGCCACGTAAGGAATCCACACTGAATTTACGTTAGGAGTCAATGAAGCGGAATTGAACCTGATTTTAAACAAGCCAGTTTCGCCCGTAATCACCTCCTTCCGTGCGTTGTCAACACGAATTTCAACGCGCGCACCGGGAATTTCATCGCTCGAGTAGCGCTTGATCATGGCAAGCAGATTTTCCCATCGCGTATGTTTTTCATCTGGCTTGGCCATTCCCTTGTCTTCGGTGACATAACCACTCACCAACAACTGTTTCCCATTGCCGTAACCGTGATAGGGAATAATGATCGGAACCCCCAACCACCCCAGCCGATATTTGACAAACAGCTTAATCCGCTTATAAACACTCTTGGTAATCTTTCTAAAATATCGAAATGTTTTGGGTGTTTTAACCATAAGTCTGCTTTTTTGGCATGAGTTTTATAACTTACTACCCAAAAAAAGATGCATAACACATGCCAAACAATCAATTAAGTAAACCGCAAAAGATCCTTTTTGTTATCAACCCCATTTCGGGCGACATTGATAAAAATTACCTCCAAGAGAAAATAGAAGTCTTGGCGGCAAAAAAACAATTTGCTTTTGAAATTCAGTTCACCAAAGGCAAAAATGATCAACGGCTCATCACCGAAGCCATCCGGAAGTTTGCCCCTGGCAAAGTGGTTGCAGTAGGAGGAGACGGAACCTGCAACCTGGTGGCCAAAATACTGATGAACAGAAATATCCTCATGGGAATTATTCCGCTGGGGTCGGCCAATGGACTGGCCAAAGAGCTACAAATTCCACAGAACCTGGATGAGGCCATGAAAACCATTATAGCGGATAAGTCTAAAGCCATTGATCTCGTGATAATCAATCAAAAACATGTTTCGCTTCATCTGGCCGATATTGGTATTAACGCACAGGTCGTCAAACGATTTGAACGCGATCATATCCGGGGTTTTGCGGGCTATGCCAAGCATTTTATCCAAGAACTTTTTGCTGCCAGACCACTGAAATTCAAAGTGACACTTGATGGTCGTAAAATCATCAAAAAAGCCTATATGGTTGTTATCGCCAACGCCACGAAATATGGAACAGGAGCCATTATCAACCCCAAGGGAAGCATCAGTGACGGAAAATTTGAGATCATTCTCATTCGTCCGTACTCTGTTTGGCACTTGTTCCAGATGGTTATTCCCTTTTTTACCCGTAAAATCCATGAATTGGATTACATCAAAAGTTATAGTGGACAAAAAGCCACCATTCATAATTACGGAAAAAAAGAACTACAAATTGATGGGGAAGTTATTGGACGATTGAAGGAAATAAACGTGGAAATAAATCCTCACGCCTTGGAAATATTAGTTTCGGAATACTAACTTTGCGTTCAACTAAAAATTACCGCATGATCAAATCGATGACCGGCTATGGAAAAGCCGAATTTGAAACCGGAAACAAAAAAATTACCGTAGAGCTGAAAACACTTAACAGCAAACAGTTGGACATCAACTCGCGAATTCCTGCACTTTATCGCGAAAAAGACTTGGTGATCCGGAAGGAATTGAATGAAAAGCTGGTTCGTGGAAAGATGGATTTTTCACTCTACCTCGAAAACCTGGGAACAGAAAGCAATTCAGCCATCAACGAAAATATTGTTTTGGCCTATTTCCGGCAATTAAGCAGCATTCAGGAAAAACTGGGCTTACCGGTTTCGAACCAAATCATGGAATCGATTATGCGCCTGCCCGATACGGTAAAAACCATATACGAGGAACTGGATGAAAAAGAGTGGGAAACCATTCATGCCCAAGTCATCAGGGTGATCGAGTTGGTGGATCAATTTCGAACACAGGAAGGCATGGCCCTGGAAAAAGACATCCGCTCAAATGTTCAGGAGATTATGCAATTGATGGAGCAGGTTGAGCCGTATGAAAAACAACGGTTGGAGAACATTAAAAGCCGAATTACTGACGGGTTGAACGAACTTAAAATGAATGGTGGTTACGACCAGAATCGCTTTGAACAAGAGTTGATTTACTATATGGAAAAACTTGATATTAACGAGGAAAAAGTTCGCTTGATCAACCATTGTCAGTACTTTTTGGAAACGATGGAAAGCAACGAGGCTGCCGGTAAAAAATTGGGATTTATCGCGCAGGAAATCGGACGCGAGATTAACACGCTGGGCAGTAAAGCCAACGAAAGCAACATCCAGCGAATTGTGGTGCAAATGAAAGATTCACTGGAGCGCATCAAAGAACAGATGCTGAACATTCTTTAGTCGAGAAACGGACGAGCATTTTTGCCCCCAAAACGTTTAACTGAACATGAAGAAAGGCAAATTAATCATATTTTCAGCGCCATCGGGAGCAGGCAAAACCACTGTTGTTAAGCATTTGCTCAAGCAGAACCTGGGACTGGAATTTTCCATTTCGGCTACCAGCCGTGCGCCGCGTCACACCGAAACAGATGGTAAAGACTACTATTTTCTGAGTCCGGACGATTTTCAGAAGAAAGTGGCCAATGACGAATTTCTGGAGTGGGAAGAAGTTTATCCTGGAACCTGTTATGGGTCGTTGAAAGAGGAAGTTGAACGCATCCGAAACAAAGGTAAGCATGTGGTTTTTGATGTGGATGTAGTTGGTGGTGTCAATATCAAAAAATATTATGGAGACGAAGCTTTGGCTATTTTCATCCAGCCTCCTTCCATCGAAGAACTGCGCAACCGTTTGGTGGGCCGATCTACTGACTCGGCAGAAGTGATTGAAAAAAGAGTTGAGAAAGCAGCCTACGAATTGACTTTTGCACCTCATTTCGATGTTGTTCTGTTTAGTGAAGATTTACCCGTAACGCTTGCCAATGCTGAAAAATTGGTCACGAATTTTATTAATTGTTAGCCACTGCACATGAAAGTCGGACTGTATTTCGGAACTTACAACCCCATCCACATTGGCCATTTAGCCATTGCCAATTATTTGGTTGAGTTTTCCGAAATTGACCAGTTGTGGTTTGTGGTAAGTCCGCAAAGTCCGTTTAAAACAAAAAAGAAATTGCTCGACAATTACCAGCGGCTCGAACTGGTCAATCGGGCAATCGATCATGATTTCCGCTTTCAGGCGTCAAACATCGAATTTAACCTGCCGCGCCCTTCATACACCATCGATACCCTGGTGTATTTGAAAGATAAATTCCCATCCTACGAGTTTTACCTGATTATGGGAGCCGATAACCTTGTTTACATCGAAAAATGGAAAAACGTTGAAGTCATTTTGTCCGATTTTAAAATTCTGGTTTACCCACGCCCGGGATTTGAGAAAGAAAACCTGCTAAATCACCCCAACATTCAGTTCATCAATGCCCCTGTCATGGAGATTTCGTCCTCTTTTATCCGCAAAGCCATTGCCGATGGAAAAGACATCCGTCATTTCATTCCTCCAAAAACCTGGCAATATATCGAGGAGATGGGGTTTTATAAATAATACGGTTGACTGGTTTTGTTGTCATTGCAGAATCGACAAAATTGCTCTTGTAAAGAATGATTTTCTTGCGGCAATGAAATAACACTATCTTTGCGGCATGTTAAAAAATCAGAAAAATATTCTGGAAAAGTTAGGAATTGAGGAGCTTAATGCCATGCAGCAGGAAGCACAACACGCCATTCATTCCAAGTCCGAAGTCGTATTGCTATCACCAACCGGAACCGGGAAAACCCTGGCTTTTCTATTGCCGTTGATTGCCGGGCTGGATCGAAACTGCGAGGAAATTCAAGCCTTGATTATCGCGCCATCCCGTGAGTTGGCAATTCAGATTGAACAGGTCACCCGCGAAATGGGTGCGGGCTTTAAAACCAACGCCGTGTATGGAGGAACCTCATTTTCGAAAGACAAGCTGGAGCTGAAGCATCGTCCTGCCATTTTGATCGGAACCCCGGGCAGAGTCGCAGACCACTTGCGCCGGCAAACCTTTCCGACCGATGAAATCAAAACCCTTGTGCTCGACGAATTTGACAAGTCGCTTGAAATTGGCTTTGAAAGCGAGATGAGCGAAATCCTGCGGGCTTTTGCAGTGCTGGAAAAGAAGATTTTAACCTCAGCGACTCAAAAAATAGCCATCCCATCGTTTGCAGGACTGAAGAAGCCAACTTATGTCAATTTCTTGGGAGATAGTCGTTCCCAACTTAAAATTAAGCGGATTCTTTCGCCGGACAAAGATAAACTGGCAACACTGGTTGAGGCGCTGTGCCATATTGGAAACCAGCCGGGAATTATTTTTTGCAACTTCAAGGAAAGTATTCAGCGCTTGAGCGATTTTTTGACGGCAAAGAAAATTCCGCATGGCTGCTTTTATGGCGGAATGGAGCAAACGGACCGCGAACGGGCGCTCATCCAGTTCCGAAATGGCACTCACCAGCTTTTAATCGCTACTGATTTGGCCGCCCGTGGACTTGATATTCCTGAAATCAAATTCATTCTTCATTACCAACTTCCCATGCGGAAAGATGAGTTTACGCATCGCAATGGACGCACCGCGCGGATGTTTAACGACGGAACTGCTTACGTGCTGCAATGGGAAAAAGAAGATCTGCCTGATTTTATTGGTTCTCCTGGAATTGAACGACTAAGAAAAGCACCGCTGCCTCAGTTCTCACCTTGGACAACTTTGTTTGTTTCGGGTGGACGGAAAGATAAAATCTCGAAAGGAGATCTTGCCGGACTGTTTTTCAAACAAGGCAAACTGGGCAAAGACCAACTTGGAATTATTGAACTCAAACAGGATTGCGCTTTCGTTGGTGTTCATGCTTCCGAAGCAAGCAAACTGATTCAGCTTTTGGATAATAGCAAGTTGAAGAATAAAAAGATTCGGGTGAGTGTGGCTACCTGATTACCGGATTTTTATTATTATTGGACAAAACTTTTAAATAACCTTCAAGCTAAACTAAACCCGACTATGAAAAACTTCTTCTTATTATGGCTGTTTTTTGCGCTTCTGTCGTGTCGACCAGCCGAAGAACAAGCCATCTCAATCCATCTCAACACGATTGGCTACCTTCCCGATTCCGAAAAAGAAGCCACTTTGACCGGTGAAGCCAAACAGTTTTTTGTGAAGGAAGCCACAACTGACGACCTTGTTTTTGAAGGTACAGCCAGTGGTCCTTTTTCACAGGACGACGTAAATCAAACCGTGTGGATTGCTGATTTCTCTTCGTTTACAACAAGCGGAACATTCTATCTTGAACTTCCCGGAGGAAGCCGTTCCGCTGAATTTGAAATAGGAAACGATATTTACAAGCCTGTTTTTTACACGAGTATGCGGGCTTTCTATTTGTGGCGTTGCGGAATGGCGGTGGAAGGCACTCACAACGGACAGCATTTTGCTCACGAGGATTGTCATTTGGAAGATGGGTACCAAGATTACATTGGTAAAGCTGGTAGCCAGCGCGACGGAACCGGTGGCTGGCACGATGCGGGCGATTATGGGAAGTACACCGTAAATGCAGGGATTACAGTGGGCATGTTGTTTATGGCCTGGGATCAGTTTCAGGATCAGCTGGCGCCGATTGTGCTCGACTTACCTGAAACAGCCACCGGAATTCCTGATTTTCTGAAAGAACTGAAATGGGAAATCGATTGGCTGCTGAAGATGCAATACCCGGATGGGTCGGGACGGGTTTCGCACAAATTGACGCGAACGAATTTTGCACCGTTTATCAAAGCGCACGATGATTCGGAACAGCGTTATTTTGCTGCATGGAGTTCGGCTGCTACGGCTGATTTTGTAGCCATGATGGCACAGGCTGCCCGCTATTTCAAACCTTACGATGACACGTATGCCCAACAATGTCTGGATGCTGCTTTGGCTAGTTATCAGTTTTTGAAAGACAATCCGGAGTATCAGCGTTTTGAGCAAGGGGACTTTAAAACAGGCGGATACCAATCGGCTGATGTTGATGACCGCTTGTGGGCCGCGGCCGAGCTTTGGGAAACAACAGGCGATGCAACTTATATGAAAGATTTTGAGCAAGGTGCTGCCGAAATGGAATTCAAGGTAGATGAGAATTGGGATTGGAGCGATGTTTCGAACCTGGGTATGTTTGCCTATGCGTTGTCTGAGAAAGAAGGGAGAGACCCGGAGATGCTCGAACGAATCGAACAGAATATTTTGGCGATTGCCGATCAGATAGTTGAACAAAGCGATGACGATGTTTATCGGCGTCCGTTGGGCGGGCGCTACTACTGGGGATGTAATGGAACCGTAGCCCGGCAGGTGATAAACCTGCAAGTGGCCTCGCGCATTTCGCCTGACAGCAGCTACCGTGAAACGGCGCTGGATGCCATTGGGCATTTGTTTGGGCGTAATTACTACAACCGTTCGTATGTCACCGGTTTGGGCATTCATCCGCCTATGAATCCTCACGACCGGAATTCGGGATCGGATGATGTCGTGGAGCCCTGGCCCGGGTATTTGGTCGGTGGCGGACATTCGGCAACAGGATGGAACGATGAGCAGGAGGACTACGCAACCAATGAAATAGCGATCAACTGGCAGGCTGCCCTGGTCTATGCCTTGGCAGGATTTATTGAGAATTAAGGAGCATTAATTTTGAATAGAAAAGGCTTTGAACATCGTGTCCAAAGCCTTTTTAGGTATTATTTAGTCACAATAAGCCTTTTTATACCATCGGGTATTTCTTGAAAACTTCTTCTGATTTCATCAAGATTTCAACATATTGTGCACGCTGATAGGCAAAGGGATCTTTCAGGTTCTTGCGTGATAATTTTCCACGAAAATCATCCAACGATTTGTAGCCTTTGGTGTCCATCCAGTTGGCCAGTTCGCGCAGTACTTTTTCAACAAACGGCGGCTGGTTGCGGTAAATAGCTGAAACCACCTGAACCACGTCGGCTCCGGCGAGCAACATTTTAATCACATCTTTTGTGTCCGATATTCCCCGGCTGGCGCACACGCTGGCGTCAATGTTTCCGTAAAGCAAGCCGGCGTAGCGCAATGATAGCTGATGATCTTTCGCCTGGCTTAAATCCCAGGGGTAGTGAAACAATTCCTCTTCAATATCAATGTCGGGTTGGAAAAAGCGATTGAAAAGGACATAGCCGTCAACACCTACTTCGTCCAGTCTTTTAATGAAATTTAAGGTGTTGGTATAGAACGGGCTCAATTTCACGCTTACCGGAATCTTTACCGCCTTTTTAATATTTTCTACAATCAGAATCTGTTTCTCTTCGATGCCGGTACCACTTACTTCAAAATAACCCGGATTGGCATACAAATTAACTTCCAGGGCATCAACGCCTGCTTTTTCCAGTTCTTTGGCATATTCCACCCACGAGGTTTCATAAATCGCGTTCAGGCTGGCGATTACGGGTACTGATGAATTCTTTTTCAGTGTTCTTACATTGAAAAGATGTTCTTTTGGGCCGGCATGCTCCAAATCCGGAAAGATACTGGTCATCTCGGCGTGGCGCTCTTCGTACTCGTGCAATTCATCATCAAATTGAAGCGATTCCAGTTGAATCTGCTCTTCGAATAGCGATTTGTAGACAATCGCGGCAATTCCTGCCTCTTCGAGCTGTTTGATAACTTCTGGTTTGTTGACCAGGTTGCTGGCACCTAAAATTAACGGGTTCTTCAGTTTGAGCCCCATGTAGGTCGTTGATAAATCTGCCATAGTATTGATTTTTACAGGTTATTTTCTGTTACTTAAACTATGGAGGTTCAGCTTTTGTTCATACCGATAAAGACAAAGATGAACATGGGTTTGAAAATCTTTTCGCGGAATACTGGAGTTTTGGAGGTCTCAGTGTTCAGAATTCAGTCTCAGTTAAGCATCTAGTATTCGGCATCCGGAATCTCCTCCCCAAACCAACAACTTCCGTCATCAACCAATGACCACAGAATGACTATGAACGACGTCTTTTTTAACCAATTACACCCGATCCAATCAGCTCATTCCCATCGTACCAGGCAGCAAACTGGCCGGCCGTGATGCCGCGCTGCTCATCGTCGAAAAGCATGTAGAGTCCTTCTTCGTGTTGATAAAGCATAGCTTTTTCCAAGGGCTGGCGATAGCGAATGCGGACATCGTAAGCTCGTGTTTCGCCCACCGCCATTTTCAGATCCGTGCGTATCCAGTGGGTTTCGGCTTCGGAAATGAATAAGCCGGGGCGGTACAAGCCGGGATGATCGGTTCCTTCGCCCACATAAATGATGTTTCGGTTGACATCGGTTCCAATCACAAACAAGGGTTCTTCGTGGCCGCCAATATTCAGTCCTTTGCGCTGACCAACCGTGTAGAAATGGGCGCCGCCATGTTCGCCAATCACCTTGCCGTTCCAAGGCTTATACGGATAGGCAAAACACAGTTTTTTGAAATTCTCAGGAGTCTTTACCACTGCCTTTTTCTTAGCCATAAACTCGGCCGGCACTTCAATCACATTGCCGGTTTTGGGCTCGAGTTGCTGTTGCAGAAAGGTGGGCAGATCGACCTTTCCGACGAAACAAATGCCCTGCGAATCCTTCCGGGTGGCTGTGGGCAGCTCCTGCTCGGTGGCAATTCGCCGTACTTCGGGCTTATCCAGATGGCCGATCGGAAACAGCGCTTTGCTCAGTTGTTGCTGGTTCAACTGGCACAGAAAATAGCTTTGGTCTTTGTTATTATCTTCGCCCGCCCGAAGCTGGTAAATCATTTGGCCATCTTTTTCAAATACGGTTTTCTGGCAATAGTGACCGGTGGCCACGTAGTCGGCGCCAAATTTCAGGCACTCATCCATAAAAATATCGAACTTGATCTCGCGATTGCACAGCACATCGGGGTTGGGCGTTCGCCCCTTGCTGTATTCATCGAACATGTAGTCGACCACCCGCTTTTTGTAGTCTTTGCTCAGGTCGACAATATGAAAAGGCATGTCGAGTTTTTTGGCTACCATTTCGGCAATCATAGCATCGTCTTCCCAGGTGCAGCCGCCTGTGATGGCACCCGTACGGTCGTGCCAGTTCACCATAAATAGGGCAATTACATCGTAGCCCTGCTGTTTCAGCAGGTAAGCTGCCACGCTCGAATCAACGCCACCCGAAAGTCCAATCACTACTCGTTTCATATTCCAATCAATTGAGCGACAAAAGTAGAACGAAATTCGGAAATAGGCAATTCGGGGTGAAGGGGACGCAGAATTTTATGATGATGGATGGTTAGGGATGATTCTTCCTCCGAATTTTATTTGATGTGATATTGCGGCTCCTGGTTTTCTTTCTGCCAATTTCAGGGGAGGGTATTTAGAAATGCTTTGCAATGCGTTAGATCCGTGTCATGTTGTTACAAACGACTACCAGCTTCGCCCTCGTCACCGCGTCGCAAAGGCGAGGGGGAGCGAGTTTTACTTTTCTTTTTCGAATTTCAACCCCTTGGGAATCTTTGTCTCACCTTTTTTGTAAGGGTTTATAAAAATAATTATCGTGTCTTTTGGGTTATTTGCAGGAGTTAGAACATACCTGTCCAAGAGCATTCCACCCCCTCCAATTGGCTGTTCAGTATATCGATTATAAATTCCTGTGGATTTGTAATGTGGATTTCCAAAAGATGATCTTCCAATTATTTTCAGACTCTCTCCGTCTGTAGTTCTGAGTCTTGAAAAGTAGTAATATGAACTGTTAATGCTACTTTCAAGAGGTCCGTTTTTAATTTCTACAGGCTCCAATGGTGTGTAGCCATAGGCTTCATTTTGTGATTGCTCCACCGAAGAGAAATACTTTGGATTTTGAACAACACAGCTTGTTGTGAAGACGGTGATTGCGATGATTATTTTGAATTTTTTCATTTTCAAATGCCCCATAACGCATTTTGTTTTTTATATTTTCCGATTCCACCGAACGGATATCGTTGGATCTTTTCCTATTTTTCTGAATATTAAGATCATTTAATGGGTTTCGGATATTTTCAAACTTTTCGGACTCACATGGACGTAAATCGCTTGTGGTCTTGTTTATTTTTTTTGCACCTTAAGTTACCAAACTTGACAAAATGGATCTGTCGATTAATTTAATTTATCTTGATTCTAAACAAGGGCAGTTTTGTAGTTCATTTTCTCCGGCTTCGAATCGTTTTTCATTCCATTTAAAAGCTCCATTTTAACCGTCCGAAGAGCAATTGGCCGATATCGCCAAACTCGGTGCCTTGGTCGCCAAAGAACAGCTGGCCGGTAGCCATTAGCTCCAGGTTGTTTTGCAGCGAATAGGTAAACGCCGGGCCAAAGTACCAGGAGCCATCGTTGGGGTTGGCGATGCCCGACAGGCTGGCCGAAAGCAGCGGCGTGACGGGGTAGGAGGCTTGTGCGAACAGTGAATACTGCGCCAATGAAAGGTACTTGGCCGAGAGCTTGTTGTTGAGAAACGGATCCATCCCGCCGGCATTTCCTTTTTGGCCGTGGCTGTTGTATAAAACACTGGTATGGATGTACAAGGAATTGGGAAAGGTATAATCGGCCGAAATGGAAGCTACGGTGGCCATTTCGGAATCCACTTCGTCGTTTTTCGGAATGAAATGGGTGATCTCGCCCCGGAATCCGGCGCCTTTGATATTGCCGGCCCAGCCTGTGCCAATGATATAATCGGTCCCCACCCAGCCGCCGATAAACTGGATGTCGTAGTTCCACTGCGAAAAGCGATAAAGGCCGGCCAGCGCCATTTCATCATCGTTCTCGCCGATTTGGTAAACCAGTTCGGCGGACGAAGTCATGCCGGTGTAATACTGAATGCGCAGGGCATCGGTTCCCGGGCGTTCTTCATAGTCAAAATCAAAGTAAGAATACGAATTGAAAAGGTCGTTCGGGTTCCAAACCAGGTTCATGCCCCAGTTCACCCGTTGCCGTCCGGCAGTAATTTGCCAGTTGCCCGAAACCCAATCGAGGTAGGCCCGGTCGAACATCGAGTGCATGAACCAGCCCTTGCCCTGGGCGGGCACAAAGGAAAGATCGAAGTAGCCATTGTCAACATCCACCACTGATTGGTAGGCGGGGTATTCCCTGATCAGGCTACCAAAGAGCAGGCGGTTGCGCATTTCGGCTACCACCGTTAGCTGGTCGGAGGGATACCATTTAAAGTTCAAGCGGTTGTGAATGGTGTTGGTGGTCAGATTGTCCCGGTCTAGCCCCGGAATTTGTTGTTCGGGCTGGTAGTACATGAACAATTCCTTTACATAGCCACTAAAGCTTACAGCTTGCTGCGCCCCGGCCAACAAGGGAAGTAAAAATCCTATCAGGAAAACCAGTCGCTTCATCGGGTGGACGGTGTAAAGCCGTCAGTAAATTCAATGGTGCAAAAATACTTGTAGGTTGGGTGCTCATCGGCCGCGACGCCAATTTCCGTAAAACCCGCATCGAGGATGTTGTTCCGGTGTCCGCGGTCGGCCACACCATCGTCAATCAGCAGGGAGATAATGGCGTTTCGGGGCTTGTCGTAGCCATAAACCAGGTTTTCGGCCAGTTTCGATTGGTAGGCGCCAAATCGTTTCATGCGAACCTGAGGGGTCCAGCCACTTTTGGTGAGGTGGCCCGTTCCGCCGTAGGTTTTTTGGTCTTTTACCAGCAGCTCAGCGGCTGACGAAAGGCCACGCACGGGAACTAGCGGCGCCACAGGCGAAGCCGATTTGAGGGCGCGGATACATTCGTCGAGGGCTGCAATGCCTTCGCGGGTTTTTAAGGGAGCAGATCCGGGCAAGGAGATTACATCGCCGTTGTAGGCCGAACGCAGCGGTTCGAGGTATTCGATGGCGTAGCGGGCCGGATTGTGCCTGACCTTGTTGAGTTCGAACACAATTTGTTTTTCGTACTGATCCAGGTAAACCGCTTTTTCGCCGGTGTTGAGTTCGGCGGGCCAATCCGTTTCTGGTTGGTTGGTTTGACTTTCCGAAGTGAACAGCAGTCCGGAGAGTATAAGAAGAAAGGTTAAAATTGATTGCATGCTTATCCGTTTTTTCGATTATCACTAATTATTTTGCCGTCTTCGAGTGTGATGACCCGGTGTGCTTTGTTGACCACCCGCTGATCGTGCGTGCTAAAGATAAACGTTATTTTTTCTTGCTTATTGAGCTCTTCCATGATGTTGAGCAGGTTTTCTGTTGATTTGGAGTCCAGGTTGGCTGTGGGTTCGTCGGCCAGCACAAATTTAGGTTTCGAAGCCAGCGCCCGGGCCACGGCTACCCGTTGCTGCTGTCCGCCCGACAGCCTGGATGGCCGGCTGTTTTCGCGACCTTTCAGGCCAACCGCTTCGAGCAACTGCATGGTGCGGGCTTCGCGTTCCTTTTTTGGCCTGCCTTGCAGGTGCATCACAAATTCAACATTTTCTTTGGCGGTCAGCACCGGAATGAGGTTGTAGGATTGAAACACAAAGCCAATGTTTTTCATTCTGAAATCGATTAGCTGCGACGATTTGAGCTTGCCAAGGTCGGTCTCATCAATCCGGATGCTGCCGGAAGTTGGCTGATCCAGTCCGCCAAGCATGTTGAGCAGGGTGGTTTTTCCGGAGCCGGATGGGCCCACAATGGCCGTGAATTCCCCCTCTTCAATTTTAAGATTGACGCCATTCACGGCATGAACCTGGATTTCGGAATCGTTGTAGGTTTTAAACAGCTCTTTTATTTCGATGATTGTCATGATTGAATTATTGTTAATGGTTGTGTGGTTCTTTATTATTCGGTTCTGATGGCTTCTGCCGGATTGTATTTCAACGCTTTTCGAGCCGGGTAAACCGAAGCGAAAATCCCGGTTAGCATGACAAGTAGGATGATGACGACGACCATTTCAACTTCGACGACCGGATAGACAATGGGGGAATAGCCAAAATCTTCCAGCCCTTGCGCCCAATTGGACAGGTTGATGCCATTTTGCTTGAGTGCGAGCGATGCGCCCAGTCCGAGTGCAATGCCAATCGTTCCACCAGTCAGGGTCAGCAGGATGGTTTCGAGCATGAGCATGAGGAACACCCGAAGCTTGCCCATGCCAATGGCCATGAGCATGCCAATTTCCCTGACCCGTTCCATCACCACCATGAGCATGGTGTTGACAATGCCAAAACCAAGCGACAGCAGGATGATGATGACAAAAATGTAGGTGTATAAATTTCCAATTTCGTTGAGGTAGCCCAATTCAGGCGTAATCTCTTTCCAGTTCAACACCTCCAAAGAGGAGTGCTGATCCCGCAGTTCAAGCGTGGTGGCTTCCAATTCATTTTGATCATGCAGATGAACGATGATTTCGTGAGCCACCCCTTCCGGGAGCATCCCCAGGCGGGCCAAGTCCTCGTAGCGGACAAACACGTTGGATGCTTCGTACATGCTGTTGGCGGTATTGAAAATGCCACAAACCCGGAACGCACCTCCAGTGAGGTGTCCATCTGCATCTTGCAAGGTGATAACCACTTTCGATTTCAACCTGATTTTTAACTTTTCCGCCAGTTTTTTGCCAATCACAATCGGGTTTCGGCTGATACTTTCAAAGTAATCGCCTTCTGTTACGTATTCGCTCAGGCTGGTGACCTGCTTTTCTTTTTCGGGGATGATGCCCATGATTTTCACGCCGGTTCCGGTTTCGGCCGAGGCAATCATGGATTGAATGGTTACGCGGGGGCTGACCCCGTTGATGGCGGGATTTGTGTCAATCTGTTCTGCCAGTTCATAACCGTTGGTAATGAACTGCCTGATGTCGTAATTTTCTCGGAAGTCCGGGTCGTGAATCTGGATGTGCGAGGTTTCTGTTTCCACGCCGGCTTCGAGGCGTTGGGCCATCCAGCCTTTCATAAAGGTGGCGCTAAACACACCAGCAAACATGCCAATGGCAATAGCCGTGATGATAATACCCGACCGGAGTGGGTTTCGCCAAATATTTCGCCATGCAACTGAAGGAATCATATCGTTTGTTTTTAAGCGTGTAGCGCGTCAATTAATTTCATTCGGTTGGCCGAATAAATGGGGTAGAGGGCAATAACCAAGGTAATGAGAAACACCGTGAGCGCCTGGTGCCAAAACACCGATGGTTCCATTGAAAAGAACATGTAGGGTTCAAAACCGTAATCTTCCATCACCAGTGCGGCTTGCCCGGTAAGCGGAATCGGGTTTTGCGACTGGAAACTTAGCAGCGGAATGCTGACCACCAAGCCCGACAGCGCGCCAATCATTCCGATGAAAACCGTTTCGTAAAAAAGGATCGTAGCTAATTTGTAACGTTGCATCCCAATGGCGATCATCACGCCAAATTCGCGCCTTCGCTCGGCAATCATCATCATGATGGTCCCCAGGATGCCAAAGCCAATCACAATATACAGCACCGCTTTCATAATCACTCCGCCTGCCCGGTCGCTTTCAATTTGTTGTACCATTTCGGGCGACATCTCCTGCCAGCTCATCACAGAATAGGGTGAATCAAGGCCGGCACGAATCGCTTTCAAGCTTCTGGCCAATAGTTCATTGTCTCTAATGTTCACAACCAGTGAAGTCAGCCGGTTATAGGCAGAAAAAAATTCCTGGCAGTTCTCCAGTTCCATGTAAACAATCATCTTGTTCAGCTCGGGTGAAGCGTGTCTGATGATGCCGCGAATGGGGTATTTCCCGGCTGCGCTGATGCCGTGGTAGCCCTGGCTGATCATGACCAGCGTGTCGTTAATTTCCAGTCGAAGGTAGTTGGCCAGACCCTCACCAATCAATAAGCCTTTGTCGCCTTCGCTCAGGTAGCCTCCCTGGCGCACACTGTTTTTCAGGTTGGTGAGCCGATTTTCCGGGTCCGGATCAATGCCGACAACCATCACGCCTTTCGTTAGTTCTTCAGATGAAGCCAGAGCAAAAGATTCCAGCCGCGGAATCACAAAGTCCACTTCTTCGTGCGCTAAAATTGATTCTCTGAGTTCCTGCGATTCTTCAAAGGTGTCGTTAATGCTTTTGCTTTCCCAGTAGTCTTCGTGGTGAACCTGCATCGACCCCGAGTAGTATTTCACCACCATATCCACCATTTTTTCATATGAGCCTTCCTGCATTGAAGTCATATAGGCCGAGAGCAGAACGCCAAAAAAGATGGATGCCACAGTAATCAGGGTTCTCCGCTTGTTCCGCCAGAGGTTCCGCCACGCTATTTTAAGATTTGTGCGCATAGGTTACTTTATCCTTTTCATGTTTTGTATGGAGAAAAACGATTCTTCGATAGGTGCCTCAAAATCCATCTTGTCAAAGGTCATGATGGTTTTGTGCCCTTCTTTTTCTGCCGGAATCATTTCCATGCGAGTGGGAATCACCCGGTCGTCCATTTGCTTGATATCGGTTAAAATTTCTGTGTTGACCAGAAAATCATCTTCATCGTAAAATTCAGCTTTGAGCCAAAGTAACTCCTCCTTGCTAATCCACATAAAAATCTTACCCCAGACCACGGCGGCATCTTCATTTGGAATCAATTCAATTTTGTAGCAATCGTATCCCTCCAGCTTTTCTTCACCAAGCAACCGATGTTCGTAGTCTTTCACCAGCGACGATTCCTGAACCAGGTCATCGTTGGTAAAGTCGGAACCCATCCACGATTGCATCATCATCGATGGCGGGATTTTGATCATGCGGTTGATGCTGGGCACCCAGTTCCACATTTCGTTTTTACGTTTCAGAAAAACCTGTCCTTTTTCTTTGGCGGGTGCCGTAATTAAAATCAGGGAAAATTCGGTCCCAAGAGTCCAGCTTTTCATGGAGATGGTTCGTTCCCATGCCGGGCGCTGAATGGTCATGGTATATTCTCCAATGCTTGAGCTGCCGCGGAACTTTTCATCCGCACGGCGAACCAGGTCTTTGATGTCGACGGATTGAGCGGGAAGCGTCCCCGCAACCAAAAGAAGAAGTATAGCAAGCAGGTTGGTTTTCATGTTCGTGTTGGCTTTATTCGTTTTTACTGATCAGTTTAAAACAGGCTTCAATCGTATCTTTCTCCAGGTTTTCGACAGGGAAAAAGTCAGGAGCGGTTATCAGGATCAAGTTTGCTCCTTTTAGTAAGCAAGAAATCGCAAACAGATCCTTGTCAGGCGAAACACTTCCTTGCGATACAATAAAATTTCGGATCATTCCTGCGATCTCCTTACCCATGTCTTCGTATTTTGCGGTATAGGTTTCCAGAATGTGGGGTTGTAAAACCAGGGCCGAGTATAGCTTCCAGAATGGTCTGTTTTCCATAGTGGTTCGCAAACTTACCCGAATAAAATGGATGAATTCCTCCGTGCTTAGGATGCCGTCCTTGTTGAGATCGAAATTGGAATAAACAGTTGTGATTGCCCAGTCAAAAATATCTTCCAGAATTTCATCTTTGCTTTGAAAATAATTGTAGATCAATCCTTTTGATATCTTAGCCTTTTTTGAAATCTGGCTGATGGAGGTGGCGTGAAAGCCATTTTCGGCAAACAGCTCCAGGGCCGTTTGCCGAATGTGTGCTTTCTTCTGTTTTCTGATTTGTTCCAATTGTTCTACGCTTCGAGGCATGATTTAATTTTTATGACTGAACGTTCGGTCAAAGCTAGTGCAATTTTTTTGATTTCTGAACAGCTTGATTGTTAAGGTAATGTTAAAAATGACCAATCGGTCATTTCTTGAATTTCTTCCAGTTGAAAAAAACAAACTGAATATCTGTACGATTGTCCAATGTCATTAAAAAGTCATTCAATTGTCATGAGGTGCCTGGTAAGTTGTTTTGCGACGACCAATGAAAATAAAATGATCCTAAATGACAATCATTGCCATCCACTGCAGAATAAATGGCATGTAAGCGGACAATCAAAAAGCAAATTCGTTTTTGCGTGGAAAAATCAGAGTGGAAAGTGTGCAATCGAATTCGCATTTTATTTATTTCAGTTATCTTTACGGGAGCTACGAAAAAAATTAACTAAACGCAATAAGATGAACGATACCCGAAGAGCTTTTATCAAACAGTCAGCAGTTGTTACTGCTGGAATCGCCGCACTGCCATCCATTATGAATGCCGGTTGCGCTTCGCCAAATGAAAAAATTACGGTCGCGCTTATTGGCTGTCGTGGCATGGGATTCAATAACCTGCAATCATTTCTGAAAAATAAGGAAGTTGAATGTGTGGCTCTTTGCGATGTGGACCAGCGAGTGCTGGACAAGCGCGCTGAAGATGTGGAAAAACTGACGGGTGCGCGACCAATCCTGTATAACGATTTTCGTCAGGTCATTGACAACAAAGATATTGATGCTGTGATTATCGGGACGCCCGATCACTGGCATTGTCTTCCAATGGTTTATGCTTCGGAGGTGGGGAAGCATGTGTATGTTGAAAAGCCAATCGGAACCACCATTGAGGAATGCAATGTGATGGTAGCCGCTCAGAAACGCTACGGAAACGTGGTGCAGGTTGGACAATGGCAACGCAGCCACTCGCATTGGAATGATGCTGTAAACTATTTGCATGAAGGCAATATTGGCCGAATCCGTTCGGTTCGTTCTTGGTCAAATGTGGGTTGGAAATCATCTATTCCGGTGGTTCCGGACAGCGAGGCGCCGGAGGGAGTGGATTATGACATGTGGCTGGGGCCGGCTCCCAAACGGCCATTCAACAAGAACCGTTTTCATGCTTCTTTTCGCTGGTACTGGGATTATGCGGGTGGTGTCATGACTGATTGGGGCGTCCATCTGCTGGATTTTGCCTTGTTTGGAATGAACCAGTACGTGCCAAAATCAATTATGGCTGTTGGTGGCAAATACGCTTTCCCTGATGATGCCATGCAAACCCCCGATACCATGACGACTGTCTATGATTTTGGTGATTTTGGCTTGGTGTGGGATCATACCATTGGCGCTTACGGTGCGAACTACGGCGGACGTGGACATGGCGTGGCCTTTGTTGGCGAGTATGGAACACTGGTGGTTGACCGTAGCGGCTGGGAAGTGATTCCGGAAACCAAGAGCACCGGTAAGAAAGACGGCTATGAAGGCGTTAGCCTGCAGCAGGCACAAGGTGATGGATTGGACTTACATGTGAAAAACTTTTTGGATTGCATTCGTACGGGAGATAAACCCAACTGCGATATTGAAATTGGAGCACACATTGCCCGCTTTGCGCATTTGGGAAATATTTCCTATCGCTTAGGCAGAAAAGTGAACTGGAATCCTGATAAGCAGGAGTTTGAAAACGATGACGAAGCAAACCAATTGGTCAAGGCAAATTATCGTTCGCCATGGACTTTGCCTAAGGTTTAGAATTTTCAACTTAAAAAAAGGGCCAGCTTCTGCAAAATGAAGCTGGCCCTTTTTCTTTTTACGCGTTAAAATGCCGAAATGAATCCGAAGTTGAGTTTGCTGATGGTATGGTTCGAATCGGTGAAGTCAAGCGTATATTCTGCGGCCAATCGGATATTGGTTCGCAACATATAGCCGGCATGGATGGTCGCCGATTGGTAATTGGCCAGCGCAAAGTCCGATTCCACCCAATTGTATAAGGCCAAAAAATACCAATCGCTTTGTTCTCCTTTGGGGCTGAAAATGAGTTCAGCCATCGCCGCATCAGTTTTTACATCTTCCAGGAGCGTGGTACTGGTCATGTTTGGATAAACCTGTGAATCTTCGCGGTGAAGGTATTGTGCATTGAGCTGCCATTTGTCAGACGGAGCAAAGCTGAGATCGGGCCCCCAGATGAAAACCTTATTGGTTATGTCGGTCACGACGGAGTGTTCAAGAATTTCCTTTCCGGTATACCCAACAGCTCCGAGCCGGAAGGTTTCTCCCAAGTCTTGCGAAACCCGTCCCAGCAGATTTTTGTATTTGTCGTTGTCAAATACACGCTGTGAGGCTTCTCCAATTCCGTTTCCATTAATCACTTCCACTGCAAAACTGGTGCCCGAGGGTAATCCGTAGGTTAACAAAACTCCTTTGTCGTATTTTAGGTCGATGCGAGAGGTTCCAATCTGCGAGGTATATAACATGTAATCTTCGAGCGATAGTCTCAATTCGCGCTTAAACAGCGGGTCGGAAACCTGGAATTGCCCGAGGTAAATATCAAAGTCAACGCCAAACAAGTCATTGTACATCAAAAAGGCATCTTCTACTCCGGCTACTTCACCTCGTTCGCTGAAATAGAAATAGAAGTAATACGAGAGCCGGTCGGATAGTTCTCCGCCTGAAAGCAACTTCATGAGATAAGGCGAAGCAAAATCAGTTTTTTCATTGCCATCGAGGTTGTAGCTGACAAATCCTTCAAGTCTCACTGCAATTGGCAGTTCACGAAGCAGGGATAATTTCGGGTCGCCGGTTTCAGCATAGTAACGGGGTGCTTTTCCATCGGCCAGACGAAAGCCATTTCCGGCAAACTCATCGCCGTATGGCTTGAGCGCTGGTGCCGACGGGGCGTGGCAGGTGGTACAGCTCAGTTGATACTTTCTTGCGAAGGCAGGTATCGCTTGGCTTTGTTCGGACAGAAAAAGAATTCCGGTGATCAGAACTAAAAGGGGTACTAGTTTCCTTGTCATGGTTGTGTGATTTTTATGGAAAGACGGTGATATCGGTTGAATGACTGTTGACTTCCAATGCGGCATACTCGTCGGCTGGTACGTCCAGGTATTCGGCAACAGGCTTCACAAGTAAGCGGTAATAGAGCGATGCTGTCACCGTGACTTTCCCCGGCTTAATCTCATAGGGTAAGGTGAACGTGAACGTTTCTGTCTTTGTTTCGCGTGGGCCAATGCGGTAGTCAACGCCAAGCGATGCGGTGTTCCATTGCATGATGGTCATGCGTCCCTGGGGATCGAAATAAGGCATGCGAAAAATCCGGTCGCCGATTGGCACCTCTTCTCTTCTCACTCCCTCGAAATTTTCAATTCCCAGCGGAACGCCCATGTCCTGGTAAGCCAAAACATCGGCGGCAATGGTGTATTCCTCCCCTTCAAACCCTTTTTTGTCTACTGGCAAATGAAAGGTGTTGCCATCTTCATCTTTTGCTTCAACATGCAGCCATACAATGCGGTCTTCGACAGAGCCGGTTGGAAATTTATGGCCGGTTTTCTGGTTGAACAAAGTGGTTGTAAAAACCACGACTTCGCCGGGAACCGTTTCCCGAATGTCGGGTTGAATACGCAGCTCAATTGTTCCGCGAACTTTTCCGGGATCATGCGCACCATTAAACAGGTGCGTGCGGGTATTCGGATACGTTGTTCCCATCTTGGCCGTCTTCATTTCCGTGTCGGGCATGTGACAATCCTGGCAGGTTACGTTATTGGCGGCATAGGGGCCTTCTTCCCACTCCAGTTGGGTTGATTTGACCCAAATTCCAAACGAATTTTTCTCGTTGTGGCAAGTTCCGCAGATTCGGGTATCGGTGAACAGGTCGATCGGGACAATCTGGTGGTCGGGCGATTCAATATCGCCTTTTCTTGAGCTGTATTTGGTGGTGCCGGTTTCGAGAATGAAATTGTGGTTGTAAGCCGTATCACCATCAATACCTTGAATCAGGTGACAAACTTCGCAGGAGACCGATTCGTTGGCTCGCGATCCTTCTGCGGGATGAGGTGGTGGCATATCACCAGTCAAAAAGGCCATTGGCGTATGGCAGCCGTTGCAGCCTTCATGCATGCCTTTCATGGCTGGGTCTGCTTCAGAATGAGCGACAGCCAGCTTAAAATACTCAATCTCATCCCAGTGGTGGGTGTAGGCTTGCGACATCATGGCCTGGCTCCATTGCTGATAAAACTGGTCGTGACAGGAGCCACAATACTCAGGCGTTTTGAAATCGCTGTAATCAACCGGTCCGGCTTTGGTGCCAGTTTCATTTACCGGCTTCATTAAACTGAAACTTACTAACAGAAAAAGAGACAGAATACCAAAAGGAAGAAGTTTCGCTTGCATTTTCATAATCGTTGGTTTTTTATTTCGTGAACATCAACAGGGTTGAAAAAGGTGCGGTTGTATCTGCTTTTCAGTAATATAACACAAAACACAAATAAAATTAATGAATTGTAAAAGACCGATCAAGGCCTGAGCGGATTTAACTATTTAAAGAACAGTGATTAAGGAACGTGTTTGTGTGTTATTGGGTTGATAGTCAGCTGGAAGTACGGAGAGATGAAATTGTGGAAGCTCAGCAATTTGTATTCGGTCTAAATAGATCAAAAGTTTGAATTGGACAAGTGTCGAAATGAAGTTGTCT
>NZ_CAXBDD010000055.1:0-26445 GCF_963974515.1 uncultured Sunxiuqinia sp.
TTTCAGTGTTAAAAATCTTCAGGCATTAAAAATAAAAAAAATAGTGACATCTTTTTTTTAATGAGGAAATTGACCAGTTAGTTCGATACCACTTTTAGTCCAATAATCGAAGCAATGAGCGTAGCCAGAAAGAACAGCCTCAAAAAGGTGGTGGGTTCTTTAAACACAAAAATTCCGACTAAAACCGTTCCGACTGCTCCAATGCCTGTCCACACTGCATAGGCGGTTCCAATCGGCAGGGTTTGTGTTGCCTTAATCAGCAGAGCCATGCTTACGCTCAGGGTGACCAAAAAGCCGGCGTACCATAAATACATTTCGGTTCCTGCGGTTTCTTTCGCTTTGCCCAGGCAAAAAGCGAAGGCCACTTCAAACAAGCCTGCAATAATGATGATAATCCAGTTCATTGTTTCTGATGTCTATTGTTTTAGTCTGATGCTTATCGTTTGTCAAATATTAGTGCAATAAGTGCCATTGAATTTCTTAAGCCATGAATTAATACAGTAGTACAGAAAGCAACTTTAGGCGTTTTGCAATAGAAAAAGTAGGTATATGCTAAAACGAGGCCTCCTGCAAATGTTATCATCATGTATTGTAAACTATAATAATGGCATAAAGCAAAAATAACTGATGAAACTAAAATATAGAGACCATATTTGTTTCTTGTCAAACTCCAGTTTTGCATTCGATTAAATGGCAAACGTTGAAACAGGAATGTTTCAAAAAATGGAGTAACCAATACGGTGGCAATCCATGCCCCAGCTTCTGGTCCATTGCTATTCTCTCCCAGTATTTTGTCTGTCAGATAGATGAATGGTAAGACGAACAAAACGAATGCAAATGAAGACAAATAGAATATCGAAATTTGAGTCAAATAGGATTTTCTTTTAAGTCTTAATGTTAATTTCCAACGTCTAGATCTCATGTTTTATTAAAATTGAGATCTGCCGCCTTAGTTTGCGCAATGTTGCCATGCTTTATATTTTATCAAGTTTGCTTTCACCGTTTTTGAGTTCTCAACTGTATTTTCAAGTTCCGGTGTCTTAAAAACGGAGAAATTGTAAGCGTGAATTCGCCGGTTAATCTGGGATCAACAACTCAGTCTAATCATCGCCACCGCTACGACAACGAGTCGGCAGACTTAGTTTTCCAATCAACCAACGACCCCAAAATTATTTAATTCCAACGACATTCCCATCTTTTGTTATTTGTAGAGAGGTGTCGATTCAATTTTTATGATCCTATTTTCAACATTAATTTTCTTAATACTTTGAGTTGTCCAAATATTATGGTTGATTTAGGGAAACTTTCTTACGACCAACATGAAGCCAGTATTTTGCCCCTTGATTATTCTCTTTTCGCTTTTGTTTTTCAATTCAAGATCATACAGCCAGGATTCGGAAGATGTGATCAGCTCAGCATTTTTGAAAATGCAGGAACGTCCCCCCATGGAGAAGTTATATCTGCATTTCGATAAGTCCACCTACAGTTCCGGATCAAAGATTTGGTTTAAAGCGTACCTGGTAACCGCAACAGGCCATGCACCGCTGGCCTGGAGTCGGTTTATTTATGTCGAACTTTTTGACAAATCGGAGAAGTTAATTGCACGGCAAAAAATTAAGCAACTGGATGGCGTATTTTCAGGTCATATCAAATTGGATCCAGGACTTCAGGAAGGAGAATACACCATTCGGGCTTATACGACCTGGATGTTAAACAACGATGCTGACTTTCTTTTCGAAAAGACCATCCAAATTGTAAATTTTCAACCAGGGAAAGTGGTTTCACAAATTGATTACGAAACAGATGAAGAGGGGAAAACCTCGGCTACTGTCAGTTTCTCTGATCAATCTGGAAATGCGATCGAAGACGCGACGATCATCTGCAAAGTCAAGTTGGATGAAAATCAAACGGAAACATTCAAACGGAAAACAGGATCGGACGGAAAAATCAATTTTGATTTTGTTCGTGAAAATCAAGTCATGAAAAATCAGTTTATTGAAGTTGCTTTTGAAAAGAGCTCGACGGCGTATTCGAATAAATTCTTTATTCCAGCCGATGTAGAAGCTGACTTTGATATCCAGTTTTTCCCGGAAGGAGGAGTATTCCTTGCAGGGAAGGAAACGAGCGTAGCTTTTAAAGCAATCGCCCAGGACGGTTATTCGACGGAAGTGTCGGGCTATGTTCTTCAGAATGGAACCGATACCCTGTCATTTTTTAAAAGTGAGCACCGGGGACTGGGCGTTTTGACAATTAAACCGCTTATTGGTGTTGATTATGTGGTGTTTGTAACCAACTCAAAAGGGAAAACAAAGCGCTTTAGTTTGCCCCCGGTTGTTTCGGAAGGGGCGGCTCTCTCGGTTAAACGCTTAGGTGATTTTTTGCATCTTCAGATCCGGGCGCGAGGCGAAAACCTACCGAAGCCTTATTCAATCGTCGCTCATTCCGGCGAGGTTTTACTTTTCACGCAGCTTGTTGAGCAGTTGCAATACAACATTCCCACCGAGCTTTTGCCCGAAGGAATTATTCACCTCGTATTGGTTGATGGAAATCGGAAACCGGTTTCAAGTCGTTTGGTCTTTGTGAAAAAGGTTGATGCCGTTACGGTTTCTGTTCAGCCTGATCAGCCAAATTATAGCAAGCGTGAAGAGGTTGCACTTTCGATCAAGCTTCACAACAAGGACACACTTACCAGGACGGGAGATTTCTCTTTGTCAGTGACTGACGATATGGTGGTTGAGCATGATTCGTTAGCCGATCATATTTATTCGAATTTGCTGTTGACGTCAGACTTAAAAGGTTATATTGAGGATCCGGCCTTTTACTTTCTGCATGATGATTACAGGACAAACTATTACCTGGACTTGCTGATGTTGACACAAGGGTGGCGGCGATTTAATATTGGTGAGGTCATTCATAATCAATTGGAACAACCACGGCATTTTCTGGAAGTGGGACAAACCCTTTCCGGCACATACGAAGCGACTCTTTTAGGAAAACGTGAAGGGGTATCCATTACCGCTTTGGCCGTGAAGCCCTTGATCTCTGTTTCGACAGAAGCGGATGAAAACGGGAACTTTTTGTTTAATGAACTCGACTTTCCTGATAGCACGGTATTTACACTTCAATCGCAAAAATATACCAAAATAAGACAGGAGCCGGCGGGATTTATTCAAGTGGATAAAGATTCATTTCCCGAATTTTCGAACCGGAACCGCTTATCCACGAGGGTTCGCCCAACGTCAGAGCGTCTGCTTCAGAACGCGCAGCAGCGGATGTATTATGAAGTCGATGGACGAACGATCCTGCTCGATGAATTTGTGGTAAAAGGAGCCGACAAAAGGACACAGGACATGATAGAATATGGCCTGTCGAGCACGGTTATGGATGAAGAGGTATTGGCTGAAAGATTTCCGGTGGAGAAAATGGCTGATTTTATTGTCAAAACCTTGCCCGGTGTATTCTATTCCAGCGACCAGATTTTCATGCGGGGCGGAAGTACGCCGGCCGAAATTTATGTTGACGGAATGAATGCGGATATGTCTTTGCTTTCATCCATCAGTTCAACTGAAATTGAAAAAATTGTTATACTGAATGGCGCCAACGCGGTCTTGTACAGCCAGGGTGGCGGTGGAATGGGTGGCGTGATTCTGATCATTACAAAAACGGGGGGGAGTTTCGATCGCCAATTGGCCGGCGTTGTGAAGTATATGCCACTTGGGTATCAGAAGCCAAGCGAATTTTATGTGCCCAAATACGAGGTCGATTCCGTCCGGATTTCCCGGGACCCGGACGTGCGGTCGACCGTTTATTGGGATCCAACAATAGAAATTGACCAATCAGGAATAACAACCATCCAGTTTTATGCTGCCGACCCAAATACAACATATTCCTATATTTTGGAGGGAATTACCAATAGAGGCGAAATTTGCAGGTATGTGGGCCAGTTAAACCGGACATCTGAATAAAAGCTGAGTTCTATTCTTTGAGTTTTATGTTGTTCTACTTTAATTACTTTTCCATTTTAAAATAAATGCCCAACAGATCAGGCTCGATATTGAATAATCCAGACACAAATCCTGTATCAGATGAAATATGGTTTTCATCATAAGAATCATCCCCTAAAAGCTCAATGACTTCAAGCTTGGTTTTTCCAATAAAGAATTCACTTTTACTAATGTCATTTGATATCTTATATCTTTCTCCTTTATTTTCAGTCTATTCCTGCTTTTAGAAATCAGTCGTGGAATAATACGAGATTGAAAAAATCCAAATCATTGTGAATCCAAGGCACAAAAAGGGGCTCAGAATTGCTGTTGGAATTGTAGTAAGAAATTTTCTACTCTTAATTTTTCCAATTTCCGGCCTACACAATGTCTATTTTGACAGAAAGTAAACAGGAATCGCAAGAATTAATATTATTTTGGGAACTTCAATGCCCATATGTTACTTAATGATTTATAATTTTTTTATCATCAGAGACTTTATCAAGAATCAAACAAATCTGTTTGTAGATTCTTTTCCGGCTCGCTTGTTTGGAGCTCATAGGTAACAGCTTGTCCCCGGGGATTTCAGGAAGGGGTTCGCTGTCTTGACTTTGTAAACCATGCGTAGCACCTCAAAACCTTTATTTTTTCGCTCCCCACGATACTGGGTTTTGCTATAAAACAGATCATCTGGATACTATTTTAGGCCTTTGGGGTGTCCTGGTCTGGTTTTAGATCGGAGCAGCCTTTATATTTCTAAATAGTCTCTCCTAGCTTTAAACTAGGTTTTTACTACTGAGGTAACAGAAACCTGGGAGAAAGTATGGACTTAATCCGGACAAGTCACGTGGGGGCCATACGAGATTCATAAGGCAATGGTGAAACCCTGACTGCTGAAACAAAAACTGTAAGATCTAACTAAGCCCTTGAGCTTATAAGCGAAACCTTATTTTTTTCTCTGCCAAAAAATGAACACTTTTGAGCAAAACAAATACGATGGAACGACAAGCTTTTTTAACCTTGACAACCAGTTCGCAGTGGATCTTATTTTTAGCTATCGGGCTGATTATTTTTTCGTGGGTCGAAAAGAAACGACTGTACCAACAGCTTGGGCAAGGCACCTTTGTCTTGCTGGGTTTGTTCGCCTTGTGGATCCTGTTGACCGATCAGATTGTGTTGCCGGCTGTTGTTTCGGACCAGGTGGTGCCGGTTGAAGCACAGGCGCTGAGTTATTTCTCTGGGCTATTGATCAGCGGGTTTGTAGCTATAGTCGCCTTTCTTCTTGGGCAGGCAAAGCCGCGCTGGGCTCGCTTTTTCAATATGGGCCTGGTGGCCATCGGCCTGGCGTTATTCTTTATGGTGTACCAGTTACAACGTGTGTAGGTCGGGACTTGATGCAGGATGCTCGGATGCTTGATGTACTGAGATAGCTCGATCTGGTCATTGATAGTCTCTCAATTGTCATTAATCGCAAGTGGTTGGGTATTACTAAAAAGGGATTGCGATTGAATACTTCTTTAGCCAGTGGTTGGGCAACTTGAAACCTGGAACTTGAAACTGCGACCGAAGGGAGTCCCGAACCTTTGGAAAAACGTGCAGCAAGAAAGGCTGCCCCTTTTGGAACAGCCTTTTGCTATCTGTTAGAATATCGATATCGCTATTGTTTCGAGTCTATGCACGCGTTGTAGATGCCTTCAAATAACTCTTTGGCATCCGAGGCAGCCATGGCGGAGAAAGCCACGCGGATGACATTGTTCAGGTTAATGATTCCGATGCTGTATTTGTCAATTAAAATTTTGCGGATTTTTTCACCGTCCAATCCTTCGGCCAGTTGCACACACATAAAATAACCCGAGTTGTAGGGCAGTGCCGTAAAGTATTCAGCGTATTTTTCATCTTTTAAAGCGTCTTTCACGGCATGGTAACGCTTGTTCATGATCTCGAACTTTTCGGCTTTCTGTTCTTTGTAGGCTTCATTTTCAAAGGCGTTAAGCAGCAACGACTGTGAAATGTTGGCCGCATTGGAAATGTTTCCACGCACAGCTCCGGCGGTTTTGGCTTCCAGTGCCGCGTACAATTCGGCATCGCCCCCTTTTATTCCATAGGTCATAAAACCAACGCGGAATCCCCACACGTAGTCTTCCTTGGTTGGGCCGTCCACTTTTAGGGCCAGTACATTTTTGTGCAGGTCGCACAGTTGCGCGAAGATGCTTTCGGTTTCAATGCCTTCTTCGTAAACCAGTCCAAAATAAGCATCATCGGAAAACACGACAATCTTGTTTCCTTTTTCGGCCGATTCCTTGATGATGGCAACAATCGCCTTCTGTTCTTCAATGGTTGGTGTGTAGCCAGTCGGGTTGTTGGGGAAGTTCAGGATCAGCACTTTTTTTCCGATTCCGCCTTCGTCAAGCTTAGCCTTAAACGACTCCAGATCGAATCCGCCATCTTTAAACAAGTTGAATTTGTTGATTTCAGAACCGTAGGCATGATTTAGAATCAGGTTGTAGTTGCCCCAAAATAAATCGGGCACAATCACTTTTTCGCCTTCGTCAACAAACAGGTAGCCTGCCATGCTGACACCATGGGTTAAGGCATTGGTAACAACGGGTAAGCTGATTGTTTTATCTTTCAAGGATGGGTTTTTCTCAAAAATCATGCTTTGCCATTTGGCCCGGATATCGGGGCGGCCAAAGCTTGGAGCGTAAGGAAAAACCAGTGACGGATCAAGCTTGACATTGGATTCAATGCTTCCCAAACGCATGGGGCTGCCGTTATCTTCAACAGCTGCTCCAATAGTGGCATTTATTCGGGTGCTTTTTGCATCGGCAGTTTGTCCTAATATTCCTTTTTTGGGGAAGAAAATGTTCTTTCCTTTTTTCGACAAAAGATCGTAAATAACTAGGTTTTTAGCTTTGATAATTTTGTTTAGTTCCTCGGCTTGTGGATTCATATTGATTGATTTAACTGTTTTTGCATTGCTTTCTATCCTTATTTTGGATAAAATCGGCTGCAATTTATTAAAAAAACTTGATTTGATTTACTTCTTCTTTCAATTTGAAACTCAAGATTAGCTTATTTTTACAAATCGTAATTTATAAATCGGATCTTGGTTATTTTGGCTTCAATTTGAAATTACGTCAACAGGTCTTCGTCCCGAATGATCATCAGAATGGACGAGTGTGGCAATATGATGTATTTTTCTTTGTTAAATTCGATTTCGAAACCACTTTTGGATAAATAGATGGCCAGGTCGCCAACATTGGCTTGGAGCGGAATGTATTTGACGTCTTCTTTTTGATTTTTCCAGGGCTCATTTTCATCGGTCATCGCCGGGATGGGATAACCCGGCCCCACTTTAACGATGTAGCCGCTTTGTACTTTTTCGTTCTCCTGGACGGTGGGTGGAAGGTATAACCCGGACTTGGTTTTGGTTTGCGGATTTTTCGGTTTGACCAGTACACGGTCGCCAACCATAATGAACTTCTTCAAATCTTTTTCTTCAATAATCAATGACATGGTTTTGTTATTTTTTAGGGGCAAAGATAAAAGTTTATCGCTGTTGCAGAGAATGAATTCCCTTTTTCGGACCAGCAATCAGTCAACCAGCGGCAGGGTGAAACTCACGGTGGTTCCTTCGCCGGGTACACTTTCGATATAGATTTGGCCATCGTTTTTCTGCACAAATTCTTTGGTCAGGATCAGCCCGATTCCGGTTCCCGGTTCCTGCATGGTTCCGGGGTTTGAAAAAGACAGCGAGGAATTGAACCGAAGCAATGCTTCGTTGGTCATGCCCACACCGGTATCGCTCACGGTGATGAGCATTTTGTCGTCTTGCTCCTGGGCCGAAATGCGGATTTCGCCTCCGGGATGCGAGAACTTAATGGCGTTGGAAACCAAGTTTCGTAAAATGGCACTGGCCATATGATAGTCGGCATAGATTTCCGAATTGCTTTTCATTTTCAGAAAGATCAGCAGTTTCTTTTCTTCAATCAGCGGGTTGAAGAGCTCAATGACTTCGCGGTAAATCTTTTCAAGTTTGAAAGGCTTGGGCGAATAGGGAATATGATCCATCTGAACGGTTGACCAGGTCAGTAAATCGTGCAGCAGTTTGTAGTTGTGTTTCGATACGTTGGCCATGTTATTAATGAGCTTCATTCTTTCCTCCTTGGGCAGTTCGTCATACTGCTCATTCAGCAGCGACGAAATAGCCATGAAACTTCCCACGTGGTCGCTAAGGTCATGGGAAATAATGGACAGGAATTTTTCCTTGTTGACTGCCAGGTCTTTATATTTCTGCTGACTCGACTTCAGCGAGATGGATAGTTTTTCCAGGCGGTTGTAAAGGATTTCGAACACAAATTCGTTGGCAAAGGCCATGGCCGCAATAAACAGAAACACAATGGAAAGCCGGCAAACCAAACTGTAGTTGTAGTTGGGGCACCACGGTTGATCTTGCAGAAAGTAATAAGCAAGGGCATTGGCAATAAAGAACAGAATCAGGGCGATAATTCCACGTTCTTTACCCAGGATCAAGATCACTGGTAAGGGTAGCATTAAGGCAAAGGCAATGCCTGATTCGTTGCTTCCTCCCGTCAAAAAAAAGTAGGTACTGATGTTGAAAATGATGAAGACAAAAACGAGGGATGGAACAAGAAGATCCTTTGTCTTTTTGAGCAGTAAAAAGGTGAAACCTCCCGCTACAAGAGAAACAGAATTGAAAATGGCCGTTTGGTAGTCTGCCTTATAAATATTGCTGATCACAAAAAGGCTCAGAGCCACGAAAAACATATAGAAGAACAGGTTCAGCAGAATGCTTTTTTTCTTCTCTTCCAAGCGTTCGTACGAGGTGTCGTCAACATTGAAAATGAATAATTTCAAGTAGTAGTTTAAGAATTCGCTCACGGGGTTCAAATTTTTATACTAAAATAGCCAATTCGACAAACTATTGCACTACGAAAGAAAACGATTTTAGGCAGGCAGGCTACTAATATTCGCCCAACACGTCCGAAAGTACCTCATAACCATCGGCTGTAACCAAAATGGTGTGTTCATATTGAGCTGATAACTTTCCATCGCTGGTGCGGGCCGTCCAGCCATCAACTTTGTCGACTTTGGTTGAAGCACGTCCTTCATTAATCATGGGCTCAATGGTAAAAGTCATGCCGGCTTCCATGATGTCGCCTGTATTCTTGCGTGCAACGTGGTCAACTTGCGGGGCCTCATGAAATTCCAATCCCACACCGTGTCCACAGAACTCGTACACCACGCTGTACTTTTGCGCTTTGGCATAGCGGGCAATCACAAAGCCGATGTTTCCGACATAGTTGCCCGGACGTACTTGCTGAATGCCCAGATCAAGGCAATGTTTGGCGGCATTAATCAACCGGCGGGCTTTATCTGAAATTTTGCCGACTGCAAACATTTTGCTGGTATCGCCATAGTAGCCATTCAGAATGGTGGTGACATCAATGTTCAGAATGTCGCCTTCTTTTAAAATCTCGTTTTCTCCAGGAATTCCATGACAAACGACTTCGTTGAGCGATATGCATGTAGCCTTCGGGTAGCCGTTGTATCCGATGGTGGCCGGAACTGCTCCGTGGTCTCGCACAAATGCTTCGATTTTATCATTGAGAAATCCCGTGCTTATGCCTGGTTTCACAAATTCTTGAATCATCACCAGCGACTGTCCCGCCAGCTGACTGCTTTTTCTTATCCCTTCAATTTGCTCGGGCGTTTTAATTATAATATCGCTCATTCTGTTTTTATAGAAAAAATTTTCGCAAAAGTCGCAAAACGTTCTTTATTTTCAAAATTGAACAATAATTTTGTCCAAAAGTTTAAAAAAAGCCAAACAGATGAATAAATATATCCAGGAAATCAACATTGGAGCCTATCATACCAATCAATATGCGCAGGCGTCGGTCACTTCCTTATTCAATATCATGCTTGAAGCCGCCTGGGCTCATGCGAGGGTGATGGAATGGGGGTATGATGATTTGAAAGGCAACAACATGTTTTGGGTACTGTCGCGGGTATATTTTGAATTGGAGAAATATCCTTTGTGGCAAGAGAAGATTACCTTAAACACCTGGTCGGCCGGAACGGATGGGATTTATGCTTATCGCGAATTTATTCTGGAAAATGAGCAGCATGAAGTTTTGCTCCGGGGCAGTACCGCCTGGCTGATTTTGAACATGGAAACCAAACGTATTTTCAGGCTGCGTGATTTTAGGGACACCTTTCCGCGCCTTGATGGGCAGGATGTTTGCCGCAATCCGAGTCGCATTAAACCCCAAGGCCGTTCAGAAGATCTTCGCTTTTATCCGGTTCTGTTTAGTGAGTTGGATGTGAACAAGCATTTTAACAGTGTGAAATTCCTGGAACGGGTGCTTGATGCCTTTGGCATTGACTTTTTAGATCGGTTTGAGCTGGCCGATCTGGAAGTGAATTACCTGAAAGAGGGCATGGCCGGCGATGCCTTGGCGGTGGATACCAGCCGGATTGATGATACCCGCTACCAATCAACCATTGTGCGCGAATCTGATGGTGTTGATCTTTGTACCATGATTCTCCACTGGCGAGAACGCAACGCATGAAGTCAGCTGATTACCTGCAAGGCGAAATTCGTTAAATCGATTTGATCAGCTTTCCAGCCATTGGCTGATTTTTGTGAGTTTGTCTTCCAGCGGCATAAATCCGTCAAGCCAGTGGATTTTGGTGCCATGTTTCTCCATTCGTCTGAACCAGGTCATTTGGCGCTTGGCAAACTGGTGGATGGCAATTTCGAGTTTGGCAAACATTTCCTCATAACTCATTTCTCCAATCAGATGCAGCGTCAGGTATTTGTATTCCAGTCCGTAATAGGTGAGTTGTTCGGGTGTCAGGCCCTTGTCAAGCAGGCGCTGCACCTCGTCCAACATGCCATTTTCGAGCCGTTGTTTCAGCCGTTCGGTAATTCGTTTACGCCGGTGTTCCCGGTCGTATTTTACGCCAACCACCAAGCTGTTAATTTCAGGCATATTGTTGCTCAGCTCCGGGTTTTGTTTCAGGTAGGTTTCAATTTCAATGGCACGAATTACCCGGCGGCGGTTTTCGGTGTCGGTGGTGTTATGTTGTTCGGGTTTCATGTCAAGCAGTATGCGAACCAACTCGTCCAGGCTTTTGGGATCCATTTCTTTCCGGAGGTCATGATTTTTTGGAACCTGGATTAATTGATAATTATTTAAAACCGCTTCAATATACAATCCGCTACCGCCACACAAAACCGGAAATTTTTCCCGTTCGGTGATGTCGTTGTAAGCCTTTAGAAAATCATTATGAAACAGATACACATTGTATTCGAACCCGGCATCAACAATGTCAATCAAATGATAAGGAATCGGTTGCCCTTCGATTTCATAGTCCTCGTAATCTTTTCCGGTACCCAAATCCATGCCCCTGTAAATTTGACGCGAATCGGCTGAAATGATTTCTCCGCCAAGTCGTTTCGCAGCGTGAGCAGCAACCGTTGTTTTGCCCGAGGCTGTTGGACCGAGGATGGTCAGCATGTGATATTTTCGTTGTTTCATCGATATTTCTCTTTAAGGTTTACAAAATAATGTATTTTTGTGACGCAAAACCAGAAATTATGGATTTTAAAGGTCGATACCAGCTGCTTTTTCAAACGTGTGCGAACGTGTTGATGGAGCCGAATAAGTTTTGGCGGGGAGAGAAGGAAGAAGTAGAACCGGAATCGGTGTTCTCAAACTACTTTCTTCCACTGGTGCTGTTGGTTGGATTAGCTGTTTTTACAGGTGAGCTGATTAAGGGAAGCGAGGTTTTGTTTAGTTACGCTGTGGCCAAGTCCGTTCGTGAAGTCATCAGTTACGTCCTCCAGTTTTATCTGTCGGTTTACCTGCTGAATGAGTTGTTGACCAGCGTGGGAGGCGGGAAAAATAAGTTGCTTGTCACCCGTCTGGTTGCCTATTCTTTTCTTCCTTTTCTGATGGTTTCATTTCTGACAGGTTTGTTTCCCGGCCTGTATATTTTAAGTGCTTTGGGGCTTTATGGTATTTTCCTGTTTGTGCAAGGAGTCAAAGGTAGTTTGAATATCGTGCCGGAGAATCAGAATCGGTATACCATGCTCGCCTTACTGTTGATTTTTCTTATCTTCATCCTTTTGAATGTATTCAGTTGGAAATTATTACAAGCGTTCTACGGTTATGGTGCATAAAAAGCAAAATATCAATATAAAAAATAAGCGTGCCTATTTCGATTATGAGATTTTAGAGAAGTTTATTGCCGGTGTTCAGTTGGTTGGCACTGAGATTAAATCCATACGAAATGGGAAAGCCTCGGTGGGTGAAGCCTACTGCCGTTTTACCCGCAACGAATTGTACGTGGTGAACATGAATATTTCGGAATACGATTTTGGCAATATCAACAATCACGAAGCCCGTCGCGACCGCAAGCTCTTGCTAAATAAAAAGGAGCTGGAAAAACTTCAAAAGAAAATGAAGGAAAGTGGGTTGACCATTATTCCACTTCGCATGTTTTTAAACGACAGGGGGCTCGCTAAGCTCGAAATTGGTCTGGCAAAGGGTAAGAAAACACATGATAAACGCGATACTCTGAAGGAAAAGGACGCCAGACGTGACATGGATCGTGCCATGAAATTCTAGTCCGTAAATTAGCGGATAAAAAACTCTGCTATGCACTTGCATGTGTGACCATGATTGTTGTAACTTGTAGCTTCTTAGTTTTTCAACGCTAAAAAAACAGAATGCTATGAACAAGTTTTTACCCCCAGTCATGGTCCTTTTTTTTCTGGTAGCCGTTTCCGGAACTGCTTCGGCACAAGGATTTCTCAATAAATTGAGCAAGAAAGTGCAGGACAAGATCGAGAATAAAGTAGAAGATAAGGTTGATCAAAAAGTTGACGAGGAGGTTGACAAAAGCCTGGATAAAGTTTTTGAAGATGACGCGGAGGATTCGGACCCTAGCAATACTTCCGAAAAGCAAAATGAACGGCTTCAGAAGATGATGAAAGGGATTGCAATGTCGGGCGAGCCTGTGCCGATTGAAAATGCTTATGCCTTTGATTCCAAGCTCCAGATGCATATCGAGTCGTACAAAAAAAATGGTGATAAAGACAGCGACGGAGAATTTATCACTTACATCAATCCAAACGGGAAAAATTTTGCCTACGAGTTTATTGGTGGCGATATGAAGCAAAAAGGTCAAGGCACCTTCATCATGGACTTTAAGAATAAGGCCATGATCATTCTTTCCGAAGAAAATGGCGAGCGACAAGGCATTGTGTATGGTTTTGACATGGAGGGATTGACCGACACCGGAGTTGATACGGAAGCATATGAAGAGTTGGAAGATGCTGATATGACCAACTTGGCTATGAGCCCCTACGTAGAAAAAACAGGGCGGACAAAGACCGTCGAGGGTTATCGCTGCGAAGAGTACCGCTACGACAATCCCGAAGACGAGACAAAAGCCAGTTTTTGGATCAGCAAGGATGTAAACATTATGACACGCGATTTTATGAGCACTATGCTGAAATCGGCTACCTATTCGCACGGCATGCCCTGGGGATTTGTTATGGAGTCGGAGTCGGAAAACACAAAAACAGGCGAACGTTCGGTTATGCGGGTAACCGATATTGACAACAATGCCAATAAGCAGTTTAGTATGTCAGGTTACCAGATTACCAATCTTGGGTCGATGAAAATTCCGGCTATGGAGGAGGAATAAGCAGAAAGACTTGTTTCAAGCTTATGCCGGATCAGTTCAATTTCTTGAGGCGAAAAGAATCTGGTCAGATACATGTCTCAATGGTATACCTAGGGCTCTCCGTATGACGTCGAGAGATGCAGCTGACACACTTAGAGGTGTCAATGCCATACTTAGACGTGTAACTGTCGTGTTTCGAGGTGTAAGTGCATCATCGATAGGTTTAACTCTCACGCTTAGACATGTACTTGCCACACTTAGGTGTGTAGGTGCCTCACTTGGACGAGATGAATTCAAATTTTCACTGAGAATTAGCATTCTCCTATTCTAAGAAAAGTAATCGCCAAGTTTTTTCTTTTTCGGTTTAATAATTGAGTTAAGCAATTTCCATATTCTCCATCGGGATAATTGCTTCGCCTTTATACCGGAGAATTAGATTGGCAACAGCCAGCGTGTCTTTTTCGCAATAGCGAATGATCCGGTCCAGATCTCCGTCGTGGTAATATACCTTGGCAACCTGGCTGCCGTCAATGTCGTCTTTGGGCGTTGGAATATTAAATACCGCACAAAGCAAGCTGAGTGAGGTGTAGTTTTTATAGTCGCCAAACTTCCACAGTTGCAGGGTGTCCATCAGTTTCTCTTTCAAATCCCATGGTTTCATACCGGCAATGTCAAGCGCTTTGGGCAAAGATAAGCCGTTTATCAGTGTCCGCCGGGCAATGTAAGGGTAGTCGAACTCCTGCCCGTTGTGAGCGCAAAGCCGCTTGCCAGGATGGGACATAAATTTGTTCAGCATGTCGTTGAACTGGGAAAGCAGTTTCTTTTCATTGTCATCGTAAAACGATTTTACACGATAAAAACGCTCCCCTTGTTTTTGAGTGATTACGCCAGCCGAAATACAGATGATCTTTCCAAATTCGGCATAAATTCCTGCCCTTTCATATACCTCGTCCGGCCCTTGGTCTTCGGCACGGAAATAGGTTGATTTCTTTTCCCACAGTTTTTGGAAATCCTCCTTCAGTTCACTGAATTCAGGATATTGCGGGACCGTTTCAATATCGATAAAAAGTAGGTCTTCGACGTTTATATTGTTTAACATAGCTAAAGATGTTGTTTTATGAAATTGGTAAAGATATTGATGGCCACGGTGTTGTTTCCGCCTTGTGGAATGATGATATCGGCAAACCGTTTGGTGGGTTCGATAAATTGCAGGTGGCTCGGCCTGACAGTTTCTTCGTAGCGGGCGAGAACTTGTTGCACATCGCGTCCTCGTTCAATGATGTCGCGCCGGATAACCCGGGAAAGTCGTAAGTCAGAGTCGCAATCAACATAGGCCTTGATGTCAAGGAGTTTGCGAAGCGATGCATTTGACAGCACCAGGATTCCTTCAACGATCAACACCGACTTTGGACTGATCGTGTTGGTTTCGGGCTGACGGGTGCAGGTTAGATAGGAGTAGGTCGGCTCTTCAATGCTGTTGCCCGCTTTCAGTTCCGAAAGGTGTTTGGTTAGCAAGCTGAATTCAATGGAATCGGGATGATCGAAATTAATTTCCTTACGTTGCTCCATTGGGATATGGCTGCTATCACGGTAATACGAGTCTTGGGAAATAACCGCCACTTCATTTTGTGGTAGTTGCTCTATGATTTTTCGTACAACGGTGGTTTTTCCAGAACCTGTACCCCCGGCAATTCCAATAATGATCATTCGGATGAAATTTTAAGTAAAGATAAACAAGCCACGTTGATTTCCATTATTCCTCATCCGATTTATGGTTCAGCCGTTGGAAAATGTTAACTTCGCAGGCGAAAGATAAATCCATATTAAAAATTGCAGACTATGATCAATCACGTGGTTCTTTTTAAATTGAAAGGATACCCTGAGGCAGAAAAGGAAGCGGTGTTGAGTAAAATAAAAGAGGCGCTCGAATCCTTGAAGGATAAAATTGAGCAGGTTAAATATTTGGAAGTTGGTTTAAACTATGAGCTCAATGCCAAATCGTATGACGTTTGCCTGATTTCGCATTTTGAGTCGGTGTCCGATTTAGATATCTACCGGGTACATCCTGATCACCTAAAAGTGGTGGAGCTGGTTCAGGAAACAACGGTTGAACGCGCAGCCGTTGATTTTGAGTTTTAATCATCCAACCAAAGAAGAAGACGAATGAAGAATTTATATCCGTTGAAATTTAGAGCCCAGTATTTGGATAAAATATGGGGTGGACACAAGATAAAAACGCACTTGGGTAAGGATTTTGGCGATCTCCCTAATTGTGGCGAAAGTTGGGAAATCAGTGGTGTGCAGGATCGGGTTTCGGTGGTTGACAATGGTTTTTTGGCGGGAAATACCCTTGAAGAACTGATTGAGATCTACATGGGCGAATTGGTTGGTGACCGGGTGTACGAAAAGTTTGGTGTGGAATTCCCACTGCTGGTCAAATTTATCGACGCCAATGATGATCTGTCCATCCAGGTGCATCCGGATGATAAACTCTCGAAAAAACGTCACCAAGCCTTTGGCAAAACCGAGATGTGGTATGTACTTCAAGCTGATCCGGGGGCCAAGCTGAACTTGGGCTTTAAGGAAGAGTTGACCAAAGAACAGTACCTGGCGAAATTTGAAGCGGGGCAGTTGATGGATATCCTGAACTTTGAGGAAGTGAAAGCAGGAGATATTCTGTTTATGCCTGCCGGCCGGGTTCATGCCATCGGGCGTGGCATTTTGGTGGCGGAGATTCAGCAGACTTCTGACGTAACTTACCGCATATACGATTTCGACCGGAAAGATTCGGACGGTAACACGCGGGAGTTACATACCGAACTGGCTTTGGACGCCATCGATTTTACCGTTCCTGATTCTTATAAAACAGAATACAAAGCCAAGAGGAATGAGCCGGTTGAGGTGGTTAAATGCGATTATTTTACGACAAATGTACTGGAGCTGGACAAAAAGCTGGAGTGCGATATTCACAAGCTGGACTCGTTCGTGATTTATATTTGCCTGGAAGGAGCTTGTGAACTGGACTATTCGGACGGAATAGTTGCGCTGGAAAAAGGCGAGACCATTTTGGTGCCGGCAGTGTTGGAGCAGTTCTTTTTAAACCCCACCGCAGCAAGTGTTAAACTATTGGAAGTACATCTGTAAAAAAAAAACAATTTCAATGGAGATCAAGACAGCCCGCTTTTTAATGAGTAATTCGGATGTGCAAAAATGTCCGGAGCCCACCAAGCCTGAGTTTGCCTTTATTGGCCGGTCTAATGTGGGCAAATCTTCATTGATTAACATGCTTACCGGACAGAAAAAGCTAGCCAAAACCTCATCACGGCCCGGCAAGACGCAGTTGATCAATCATTTTTTAATTAACGAACAATGGTATTTGGTTGATTTGCCGGGCTATGGTTACGCCAAGGTTTCGAAAAAAAGCAAAGAAAAATTTCAAGCATACATTGTTGATTACGTGCTCAAGCGTGAAAACCTGTATTGCCTTTTTGTGCTGGTCGACTCAAGGCACGAACTGCAAACAATTGATATGGAATTTATCAACTGGCTTGGCGAAAAAGAAGTTCCTTTCGCTTTGGTTTTTACGAAGTCAGATAAGCTGGGAACCAATAAATTGGCTAAAAACATTTCAGACTATAAAGATCAGTTATTGGAACACTGGGCCGAATTACCTCCGATGTTTGTCAGTTCGGCTGAAGATGGAGCCGGAAAGGAAGACATCCTGGGATTTGTTGAAAACAGCATGTCGGATCTCGGTTAGTCCTGTGGGGCAGTTTGTTAACAATATGCCCTCCTGTGACTTTTATCAATTTTAAATAACTTACAAGCAGTGTGCGAAGGTTATTTTAAAGATTTTTTTACCTTTGCGCGCAATCCCAAGCTACAAAATTAAAAGAGAGAACATGTCAAAAAAGGCTCCTTTAAAGATTTTTACAGGTACAGCAACAAGGTATCTGACCACCGAGATTTGTAAGAGTGTTAATGTTGACCTGGGGAAATCTTCCTGCCCGGTTTTTGCCGATGGCGAGTTTGAACCCTGTTTTGAAGAAACGATTCGTGGAGCTCACGTTTTCATTGTCCAGTCAACTTTTCCAACAGCCGACAACTTACTGGAGCTGTTGTTGATGATTGATGCAGCTAAACGCGCATCGGCCTACAAAATCATTGCTTGTATTCCGTATTTTGGTTATGCACGGCAAGACCGGAAAGATAAACCACGTGTTTCCATTGGCGCAAAACTGATTGCTGACCTGCTGTCTGCTTCCGGAGTCGATCGCATTATTACGATGGATTTGCATGCTGATCAGATTCAAGGCTTTTTTAATGTCCCAGTTGATCACCTGTTTGCATCTGCCTTATTCATTCCGTTTATTCAAAACATGGGATTGCGTGATATTGTAATTGCTTCGCCTGATGTTGGGGGAACCAAACGTGCCAATACCTACGCCCGAATGCTTGGAACCGATATGGTTATTTGTCACAAATCACGTGCGAAGGCCAATGTAGTTGGTAACATGACCTTGATTGGCGATGTGCGAGACAAGGATGTGATTATGGTTGATGATATGATCGATACCGCAGGAACCATCGCCAAAGCTGCCGGCCTGATGATTAAAGAAGGAGCTAACTCGGTTCGTGCGTTTGCGGCCCACGGTCTATTGTCGGGGCCTGCCTATGAACGTATTGAGGAGTCGGCTTTGCAGGAGGTTTACTTTACCAACTCAATTCCACCTAAAAAAGAATCAACGAAGATTAAGTATATTTCCGCTGCTGATGCATTCGCTGAAACCATTCAGCGAGTCTATAAAAATGAGTCAATTAGTTCGTTATTCTATAAATAATTTGATACATTTGCACCGCTTTTTCCAACGGCATCAGTGTTATGTATGCTGTTTGCCCTTTTAACAAAAGGGAGGACTGAGTATCATAATAAACTAAAATTTTTAAAAATGAAATCAATTGCAATTAAAGGCCAGATAAGAGAAGGTCTTGGTAAAAAGGAATCAAAAAAGTTAAGAAGTGAAGGCAAAGTTCCCTGTGTTTTGTATGGCAACGAAGCTCCTATTCATTTTGTGGCAGATGCCGGCGATTTTCGTCCGTTAATTTACACGCCAAACGTGTATTTAATTGATTTGGAAATCGATGGGGCAACTTACAAAGCTATTATGCAAGATGTACAGTTCCATCCGGTTGATGAGCAAATTCTGCATGTTGACTTCTTGAAAACTACAGAAGAAAAGCCTGTGAAGATTGACGTTCCAATTAGGGTTACAGGTTATGCCAAGGGGATGCGATCGGGTGGAAAGCTGAAAACAAACCTTCGCCGTTTGCGTGTAAAAGCCTTAGCGAAAGATCTTCCCGACACCATCTCCATCGACATTACCAATTTGGGGCTGGGCGACAGCTTTAAGGTAGGGCAATTGAAACTGGATAATATTGAGTTTTTGAATAGCAAATCAGTACCAGTTGTTTCTATTGTGATTACCCGTGCTGCTCGTGCCGCTATGGGTATGGCTCCTATTGCTGAAGAAGAGGAAGAAGCTGAAGCTGAAACTGAAGAGTCATCAGAAGAATAGACCTAGGGAACGACCCTGCCCTGAGATTCTGGCGGGGACGTTTCATCCGTATTTTCAATAATAAAAAAAATAAGATGTTTTACGGATGAAGTATTTAATCGTAGGACTTGGAAATCCGGGGAGTGAATATGAAAACACCCGGCATAATATAGGATTTAAAATATTGGACGCTCTTGCTGATGCGTCCAATATTCGTTTTAGCGATAAGCGTTATGGCTACGTGGCTGAGTATAAGTTTAAGTCGCGTGTGTTTATTCTCTTAAAACCAACTACTTACATGAATTTGAGTGGGCGGGCAGTCAATTTTTGGTTGCAGAAGGAGAAAATCGCTTTCGAAAACCTTTTGATTTTAACTGACGATCTGGCCCTTCCGTTTGGATCGCTTCGTCTGCGGGCTAAGGGAGGCGATGCCGGGCATAACGGACTGAAAAGCATTCAACAGGTAACCGGGCGTAGTGATTATGCGCGCCTGCGATTTGGTATTGGCGATGAATTTCATCCGGGGCAGCAGGTCGACTATGTATTGTCAGAATGGTCGGAAGATGAAGTCAAGGAGTTGGCCGAAAAAATCGATACCTGCATTGAGATTATTCAAAGTTTTGGCACCATTGGAATAGCCAGGACAATGAATCAATTCAATAAACGAAAATAGTATGAGCGATCCGATTCGGGTGGATAAGTGGCTTTGGGCGGTTCGTGTGTTTAAAACACGGAGCATGGCCACGGAAGCAGTCAAAAAAGGACGTGTTTATATTGCCGACATGGCCGTCAAGCCCTCACGCGTTGTCAAGATAGGCGATGTTGTTAAAGTGAGAAAAACGCCGGTTACTTATAGTTATAAAGTGTTGGAATTGGCCGATAAACGAATGGGTGCCAAGTTGGTTTCGGACTACATGGAAGATGTGACTCCAAAAGAAGAATTGGAAATTCTGGAAGTTCAAAAGCATTCCGGATGGTTTCAGCGCGAGCGGGGGACAGGGCGGCCAACAAAGAAAGACCGACGTGATTTGGATGATTTTTTTGAAACGGAATAATTATGCTGATAGCCAAGGAAAAGCGACAAACAAATATGGCCGAATACATTCTTTACCTTTGGCAGGTTGAGGATTTGCTTCGGGCCTTGAATTTTGATCCGGATCAGATTGGGAAAACACTGGTTGCCCGGTTCGACGTGGATCACGATACCCGCCTGGAAATATATGATTGGTATAAAAATCTGGCTAGCATGATGGAAAAGGAGCGGGTGACAAAAAGCGGCCATTTGCAGTTCATTTTGAACTTAATCGACGATCTCAACCGGTTTCACATGCAGCTGCTTCAGTCAGGGAAAGATCCCCAATATCCGACTTTGTTTCAGCTAGCGAAGCCGGTAATCAATGAGTTCAAATTGAAAAGCACGGATACGGATGAGCATGATATCCGGATGGCTTTTCAGGCGCTTTACAGCATTATTTTGTTGAGGTTGCAGAAAAAGGAAATCTCACCGTCAACCCAAACTGCCATCGATCACATTAGTAGAATGATGGGGCACTTGTCAGCTCGCTATTTGCAGCACGAAAAAGGAAAATTCGAAATTTAAAGAAACCGATCGGCATCTTCTGGATTTGGCAGCATGCAGTTGTTTCGCCGACCGAACCAATTGAAGCGATTCGAAGCGATCAGTTTGTATAGATAGTCGCGCCAGCTTCGTGGCAGGATTCGTGCAACAAGAACAAGATTAAATAAACCTCCGAGTCGATCTGCGATTTTCAGCACAGCTTCCGATTCGATATAAAATTGATCATTTTCAACTAAAATAATGGAATCGATCGTCTCCGAAATAATCAATCTATTTTTAATTTCTTCACCAATTTTGCCTGATAGTGGCGCAAAGAGAAATTGCTTTTGATGATCAAATTTCAAAATTAATTGAACTGACCGGCTGCACAGATGGCAATATCCGTCAAATAAAATCAGGGCTTTATCCGGGGAAACGAATGTCATTACTTATTATTTTTGAAATCGGTTTGCAAACCTTCAGCCAGCCAGTTTGCCAATGCCTGCCGATTGTTACTTTGAATAAACCGTTGCTGGTCTCTGAAATGGTTGATATTTCCCAGTTCGATAAAAACCGCCGGAGGGTAGCTGTATTTCAAAACGTACAGGTTTCGGTCTGAAACCGTGCCATGATAGCCTCGGTTGGGTTGGTGGGTGTCGTATTTCTTTTTGAACGTTTGCTGCAGGTTGTTGGCCAGTTTTTTGCCGGTCTTGCTGCGTTGATCATGGTAGAAGAACACGTCAATATTTTCACCTTTACTGCGAGAGTCAACATGAATGATGACCAGTCTTTGAAAACTTCCTTTATGATTGATGGATAGCTTATTAACGGCATCTTTTCGTTGCTGCAGCCGTTTGAGATGGTTTCGCGGAATCGGTAGGTCGGGGTAGCAGGTTTCATCTTTGTCAGGTTTCAGAAAGCTTTCGTCGCGAACACCGTCATTCTCGTCACGTGTAATCATGTAAACCAATGCTCCATGCTCAATCAACCGGCGGGCCAGGCGCAAGGTAACATCGTAGGCGTATTCGTCTTCGCAAAGGGTGTGGTGGCTGTATCTGCCAACAGCTCCCGGATCGGGGCCTCCATGTCCGCTCAGTAAATAGTAAACGGCTCCCTGGAGCTGATTGTCAATGGGATTCACCTGTTCGTATGTTTTCCCAAAAATGGGATAAATAGCGCCACCAGTTGTCGAAGATTGGCTCACTTGTTCTTTTTGTGGCAAGCTATAGGTCTGTCCTGCAAACAAGGCATTATCTTTGCCCAACTTGCCTTTGTTGAGTTCAATAAAAGCATTTAAATGTTCCGAAGGAGATAAACCATGGCGTTTTAACAAGCTGTAAATTCCCTCGCCATTTTTGGCGACGGTGGTTTGATAATCCTGAGCCTGCATGGAAGATACCAAAATAAGCAAGAAAAAAACGAGGGCCGAAAACCGATGGGATAGTCGCAAGAAAATGACAAAATGATGGTACCTCATGGAGTTAAATCTGTTTTGGTTAAAACGAAATGCTCAGTTTAATGTTTTGTAGTAAGCGATGAAAATGTAATTTTGAATAAATCTATTTTTTATTTCTGAATAATAAAACGAATGCGCCATCCAGTTATCCTCAGTACTCTGTTAATAATCCTGTTTTCGTGCAGAACATTGCTGGTAGTCAGTGATGTGGAGAAACGGAATATTTCCAATGATTCGTTGGTCGTAGCATATAATACTGAAATTGCCGATCTGGTTGCACCTTACCGGCAGAATTTGCAGGGTGATATGTCGCGGGTGATTTCAATTTCAAAAGAGGAGTTGATACGATCGAAGCCTGAAAGCAAGCTAACGAACCTGGTGGCCGACATGCTCTTAAATTCAGGAGTGGCCTTCTGCCGCATAACCAAGCAGGCCTTTGTTCCCGATGTGGCTTACGTGAACTATGGGGGATTGCGTGCTTCTCTTCCAAAAGGGGAAATAACGGTTGGCGATATTTATCAACTAATGCCATTTGAGAACGAAATGGTACTGTTAAAGCTGTCTGGTACCACAATGGAGCAGTTTGTTGAGCAAATTGCGCTAAGGGGAGGCGATGGCGTAGCCGGCATGCGTTTAGGAATTGAGGGCAGTCGAATTGGAAGCCTGGAAGTCGACGGTCAGGAGTTTGAGAGAAACAAAGACTACTGGGTGGTTACCAATGATTATATTGCTGCGGGAGGCGACGACATGAGCATGTTGGTTAATCGTAAGGAGATGATTGAAACCGGACTGAAGATTAGAGATATCATCATAGAAAACTTGGAGAGCGAACTTCAGAGTGGACGAAGAATCCAGGGAGCAACGGATGGGAGAATTTATTATGAATAGCCGAAGAAATTTTATTCGCGACTTGGTTAGCGCATCAGCAGGTTTAGGTTTGATGCACTTGCCAGCCGACTTACTGGCAACTCAGGATTTGGTTAGCTTGAGCATTTTACACACCAACGATATTCATTGTCGTATTGATCCGTTCTCCGAAGATCATTCCATTTATCAGGGGCGCGGCGGACTTGCGCGCCTGTCGGGATTGATTAACCAGATCAGGGAAAACGAAAGAAATGTTTTACTATTCGACGCCGGCGATATGTTTCAAGGAACACCATATTTTAATTATTACAAGGGCGAACTGATTTTGAAAGTGATGTCGGAAATGCGATATGATGCCGGTACGATTGGAAATCATGAGTTTGACAATGGTCTCGACGGCATTGAAATGTCAATCGAATTTGCCAACTTCCCGCTGGTATGTAGTAATTATGATTTTTCAAGAACACGTTTGTATGATACTTTTCCTGGGTATACCATTTACCGGAAAGGCGGTGTTAAAGTTGGCGTATACGGGCTTGGAATTGAGTTGAATGGTTTGGTAAGTGAGCAGAACTATGGGGAGACCGAATTTAAGGATCCGGTGAAAGTGGCGCTTGAAATGGAGTCATTCTTGAAAAATGAAAAAGGCTGTGATCTGGTCATTTGTCTGTCGCACCTGGGCCTGCAATACAAGGAGGTAAAAATATCTGATACGTTGCTGGCCATGGAGACTCATCATACCGATTTAATTATTGGTGGGCATACCCATAGCTTTCTCGATTCGCCATTAGAGCTAAAGAATGCCGACGGAAACCGAGTTCTGGTGAATCAGGCCGGTTGGGGCGGAATGGTTTTGGGGCGCATCGATTTTATTTTTGACCGTAACAAGAAAGAAGATAAACAGATCTTATCACAGAATATACCAGTCAGTAAATGAAAAAATACCAGCTTGTTTTGTTGACCGTTTTGAGTGGTGTTTTGTTGAGTTTACCCTGGCTCGAACTGTTTCCCGGATGGATTTTATTTGGTGCCCTCGTGCCTTTCTTTTTTGTTGAGGACCATTTTTTCCGCAGGCGGGCTATACTTCCCGATATCAGTTTTCTACCTTATGCTTTTCTTGGTTTCTTTCTTTGGAACGTGATGACCTGTTGGTGGATTGCATATGCTGCTCCTTTTGGTATGGTGATCATTGTTTCGCTGAATGCTTTGTTGATGGCTTTCGTTTGGTGGCTATATCACAAGATGAAGCGGAATTTTAAATCCAGGCTGGGGCCGATCTCTCTGCTGGCCTTTTGGCTGGCTTTCGAGTACCTGCACTATAATTGGGATATGGAATGGCCTTGGCTTACCTTGGGAAACGGCTTTGCCAACCAGGTGGAGTTCATTCAGTGGTACGAGTATTCGGGAGTAATGGGAGGTTCACTTTGGATTCTGGCTGGCAATTTGATCTTGTTCCAGGGACTAAAATACGTCTTTGACGGATATCGCTTGAAGGCAGCTGTGGCTTACATCAGTTTATTTCTTCTGCTGGTGCTTTTTCCAATGATGCTTTCCCAAAAACGGTACAATAGTTACAACGAAACAGGGACTGCCTATGAAATACTTATTCTGCAGCCCAATATCGATCCATATCACGAAAAATTTAAAGCTGAGACATCGTATCGTCAGCTAAATACCTTGCTGCGCTTAGCCGACTCGCTGGTCACTTCGGAAACGGATTTTGTTGTTGGGCCGGAGACTGCGCTGCAGCCTATGGTTGAAAATAAGGAGCTCCGCCTTGATCCACAGCTTATGCCATTTTATAGCTGGGTCGAAAACTATCCGAAATTGAACATTGTGATGGGAGCCACTACCCGTCGCTACTTTCAGGAAGGAGAGGCGCTTTCGGAAACAGCTCGAAAGGATTCTGGAGAAAAGCTTCACTATGATCTTTACAATTCTGCTTTGCTCATCAATCGCCAGTCAGACATTCAAATCTATCACAAAAGTAAGCTAGTGAGCGGAACAGAAAAAATGCCATTTAGCCGCTATTTCTCTTTTGTTGAGAAATTTATTGTTGACTTGGGGGGAGCGACCGGAAGCCTGGGGAAACAGAGTGAGCCAACTAATTTTATCAGTGTGTCAGACTTGAAGGTGGCTCCAATTATTTGTTTTGAGTCAGTTTTTGGACAATACCAGGGTGAATTTGTCCAGCAGGGTGCTGATCTCATTTTTATTCTTACCAACGATGGCTGGTGGAAGGATTCGCCAGGCTATCGTCAACTGTTGGCCTATGGCCGTTTGCGGGCAGTTGAAAGCCGCCGAAGTGTGGCACGTTCTGCTAATACTGGTATCTCTGCGTTGATCAACCAGCGGGGCGATATCGTGAAAGCAACGAAATGGTGGACCGAAGCAGCATTGAAAGGGGACCTTAAAGCCAACCAGGAAATAACATTTTATGTGCAATATGGGGATTTTGTAGGGCGGGTAAGCGCGTTTGTGTCAGTCCTGCTTTTGCTGTCACTCTTGGTGCGAAAGAAAACGAAATACAACCACTAAAAAGACAAAAAAAATCCGCATTAATTCGTTTGCGTAAAATCCCTGATCAAAAGGATTTGAGTGCCTGTCCGATCAGACTTCCACCGGTAGTTAAACTACTCACCTCGATTGCTCGAGGCTACAAGGCCTGTCTTTACGTCCAAAAGCTTGCTCGGTTCAATGTAAACTGTTGAATTTACCAAATTTGAATTAATGCGGACAATATCTTTGTGAAAGAACGTTTTCTTGGTTCAAATATAGTCTGCCGTTGCAGACTTTGCAAGTAAAATCATTGATTTAATAACATTATCGAAATATCTCATTGATTTATAACGAGATTGAATGACAAGTTTTTCGTGTCATTAACTTTCCGGTTTTTTCTGCGTACAAATGCCCTTGAAAACCCGATGGCTGTGGTTTTGTCTGGCTTTTAGACGCTTTGATTTCCATGGCATAAAATCAATGGTTTTTTTGTTGAAATAATTTTGCTAAAGCCAAAAGTAGTTCTATATTTGCACGCACATTCAAAACGGGCTTGTCCCCTTGAGTAGATTTAGTTCTACGAGTACTGAGTTAGGAGATTAAAGAATTTAGTCACGATATTTCTGGAGAGATGGGTGAGTGGCTGAAACCACCGGTTTGCTAAACCGGCGTACGGGTCAAACCGTACCGGGGGTTCGAATCCCCCTCTCTCCGCATCAAAATATTTTCGGGATGTAGCGCAGTCCGGTTAGCGCACCTGCTTTGGGAGCAGGGGGTCCCAGGTTCGAATCCTGGTATCCCGAC
>NZ_CAXBDD010000056.1:0-26073 GCF_963974515.1 uncultured Sunxiuqinia sp.
TGGGCATGGTTGACAATGTCACTGTCCCGGTTCCCGGCGAAGCTGCCGAATAAACGATTAACAATTCAAACTTCGATAGAGAATGGGGTGTTCATTGATTTGAGCACCCCATTGCTGTTTATTTCGCATAAACCTTCTTCAAAAATTCGGACAGGTCTTCTGGTTTCCGACCGAGGAGTTTTTCCAAGGTATCGCCCGGAACATCAAATTCGCCCTGTTTAATTCCCAGGTTAAACATGACCAGGAGCTCAATCATATCATCCGAAACGCCGGCATCTTTCATGGCTTTCGTAAACTCTTCAACCGAAGGGGCAACATAGTGAACGGGTTTTCCTCCAATAACACTCAGCATTTCGGCCACATCGGCATACGAATACGATTGACTACCGGCAATTTCGTAGGTTTTATTTTCATGCCCCGCGCTGGTTAGCACATTTACTCCAGCTTCGGCCATATCTGTCCGCGAAGCAAACGAAACCTTTCCATCGCCAGCCGGCTGATACACCACTCCGGTTTCAAGAACCTGGTCGCCAATAAACATGGGCACAACATCGCTGTACAGGGCATGTTTCAAAATCGTGTAGGTCATGCCCGATTCTTTCAGCCACTGTTCCGTTTGCAGGTGAACCTGCGCTACAGGCGCGATCGGTGAGCCCGGTGTTTCATCTTTCCGTTGAAAGCTGGTGTACACAACGTGTCTTATCCCCGCTTTTTTGGCTGCATTAACCACGTTTTCGTGTTGTTCACGTCGTTTGTCAATGTCGCTGGCCGATACAAAATAGAGCGTGTCGATGCCTTCGAAGGCTTTGTCCAGGCTCGCCGGCTGATCGTAATCGGCCTGAATCACTTTTACGCCTTTAGCTTGATAGGCTTCCAGTTTAGCAGGATCGCGGGCAATAGCAGCAATGTTATGCACATCCATTTTTTCTACTAACAGCGCTAATACTTGACTGCCTAATTTCCCGGTGGCTCCGGTTATCAATAGTTCATTCATGGTTAAAAATTTTTATAAAATTTTAGTTTCCAAATGAAAATAACTTACTTTTGGAGAGTTAAAGGTAATTAGATAGTGTTTACAAGTCAATACGTTACCTCGAAATTCGAAACTTACTTTCAGGTTAGTATTGCTGACTTTCAAAGCAGAATCATGGAAAAAAAATTTGAAAACATCAGGGAGAATTATACCCGCCACGATGATTGTCCGGTTCGAAATGTATTGGATCGTATTGGCGACAAATGGTCAATTTTAGTGTTGATGGTCTTGGGCGAAGGCGAAGTGATGCGTTTTAAGGATTTGAATGCTGCGATTGGCGACATTTCACAAAAAATGTTGACGGTGACCTTGCGTTCCCTGGAAACGGATGGTTTGATTGCCCGAAAGGCCTACCCGGAAATTCCCCCACGTGTGGAATATCGGCTGACCGACTTGGGGCTTAGCTTGCTTCCGCACATCAAAAACCTGACTGCATGGGCGCTCACCAATTTCGATACGATTGAGCAATCGCGAAAAGCTTTTCAATCCTGATTGACCCTTACCCATTTTTTCTGCCGGTTTCAAGTTTGGTGGTCACCTCGCGGTAAACCCTCTCCGGTAGGCACTCCCAGTGCTTATTTTAAATCTTCGCAGATCAGATCAATGATTTCCGCATTGGTCATTGACAGGTTTTTGTAAATTTGACTCCTTTAAAAGTAAGAAGAATAACAAAATGCAAGGATGTTTGGTGAGCAATTTTTCCCAATTCAACCTTCAACTTAAATAAACTGTATCGAATGGAACTTGTTTTTGCAACCAACAATCCTCATAAACTTCGCGAACTGCAGCAATTGCTGGGCGATGAAATTCACTTGCTCAGCTTGAAAGACATTGGCTGTGACGACGAAGTACCAGAAAATCAGCAAACGCTGGAAGGAAACGCCGCTGAAAAGTCCTTTTTCATTTTTGAAAAGTACGGCTACAACTGTTTTGCCGATGATACCGGTCTGGAAATTGACGCGCTGGATGGTGAGCCGGGCGTGTATTCGGCGCGCTATGCCGGCGAAGAAAAAAGCGCCGAAGCCAATATGGCTAAGGTGTTGGAGAAGATGAAGGGAATAACAAACCGGAAAGCCCGTTTTAGAACGGTGATCTCGCTGGTGATTGATGGAAAGGAAAACCAGTTTGAAGGTTTTGTTGAAGGCGAAATTCTTCGGGAGAAGAGGGGAACAGAAGGTTTTGGGTACGATCCCATCTTTCAGCCTGACGGAATCAGTCAGTCTTTTGCCGAAATGAATTCGGAACAAAAAAACCAGTTAAGTCATCGCGGACGAGCAGTGCAAAAGCTGGTTCGATATTTAAAATCGTTGAATTTAACCTTATGATACGCGGCTTTGTACTCGCTTTTTTCATGTGCTTTTCGCTTGGCCTGGCAGCCCAGGTTGGCGTTGGCGAATGGATGGATCATTTGTCCTATTCGTCAGCGCAGCAGGTGATTGAAGCCAAAGGCAAAATCTATTGCCTGACGAGTGGAGGTCTGTTCACCTATTCCCGCTCCGACAACAGCTTGCGAAAACTTAACCAGATCAATGGTTTATCAGATGTTCAACCGCGGGTGTTGGGCTTCGGCGAAGATGCTGACGTGGTGCTGGTTGCCTACCAAAGCAGCAACCTCGACCTGATCTATGAGCGAGAGATCTTCAACCTTTCTGATATCAAGCGAAAACAAATCCAGGGTGACAAAAATATCTACAGCATTCTTGTTGTCGGTCAAACCGCTTACTTGTCCTGTGGTTTCGGGATTGTCGCGGTCAACCTCGACAAGCGGGAGATAAAAGACACTTATTACATCGGCCCCGAAGGTTCTCCGGTGGTGGTTATGGACATGGCTTTTGACGGAAACAATCTGTACGCTGCAACCGCCGAGGGCATTTTCATGGCTGACAGTGATTCTCCAAACTTGCAGGATTTCAACAACTGGATCAAAATTGAAGACATCCCTCATGCCGATGACCGGTACAGCCAACTGGCATTTTTCAATGGCGACCTGATTGCCTGCTATACTGATGTGGGGAATAATCAGCAGGAATTATACCGGAACAGGGGGAATGGCTGGGAACGCTTTCTTCCAGGGGTGAGCACCGTAAATGGTCTGCGGGTATGCAACAACCAACTGCTGGTTGCACAGGGTAATCAACTGCAAGTTTATAACAGCAGCGATCAGTTGGCCGAACAGGTAAGCGGCTATTCTTTTTCCGGGACCACCATGTCGGGGATCAACATTCAGGATGCAGCTTGCGATGAAGCCGGACAGCTATGGCTTGCAGATGCCCGCCACGGATTGGTCAAAAAATCAGGCAGCAGCTTTGAGTTGACTATTCCGGAAGGGCCGGTCGATAACCGCATTTTTTCACTACACTCCAACAAGGGCGATATCTGGATGACCACCGGCGGACGCACGGATGCCTGGAACAACGTATTTAATGCCCCGCAGGCCCATCTCTATCGCGACCGAGACTGGCGTGTTTTTAACCAACGTACTCATGCCGGCCTGAACGATTTTCACGACCTGGTGACTGCCGTTGTCGATCCCAACGACCCCAATCATGTTTATTTTGGCTCCTGGGGAGGCGGGCTTGTTGAGCTTCGGGACAACGAAATTATCAACCGCTACACCCAATTTAACAGCTCGCTGCAAACAGCCTTGCCTGGCGATGCCAATCCCAATTATGTGCGGGTTGGCGGATTGGCTTTCGACTCAAAAAACAACCTGTGGATAACCAACTCGCTGGTTGGCGAACCGCTTTCGGTTTTAAAAACCGATGGTAGCTGGGAGTCGTTTCCCCTCGAAGGAATTGGCGGCATAGATGTGGGCGAACTTGTGCTGACAGAAAACGACGATCAGTGGATTATTCTTCCACGCGGACGGGATTTGTATATCCGGAAGGCTGATGGTTCCGATGGAAAACAGTTGCCGGTGATCGCCTATTTTAACAGTGGCGACCGCGAGGAGTTTTTCAGGATGAACGACGTTAATTCTATCGCGATTGATCACGATGGGGTAATTTGGGTAGGAACATCACAGGGCGTGGCTGTCTATTTTGACCCGGAGGCTATTTGGGAACAAAGCCCGTTTTATGCCTCACAACCCGGCCTCGACCTGAATGACGGAATTTATCATCCGCTGCTACGAGGGCAAACGGTGACTACGATTGTGGTGGATGGTGCGAACCGGAAGTGGCTGGGGACAAAAAACTCAGGTGTTTTTCTGGTTTCCGAAGATGGACAAAAAGAACTGAAAAGTTTCAATGAGGCCAACAGTCCCCTGCTGTCGAACACCATCCAGTCGATAGCGATCCATGAAAAGTCCGGCGAAGTTTTTATCGGCACGCCCGAAGGCATCATTTCCTACCGGGGCGAAGCCATTGCCGGAGCGAATGAATACGCTGACGTGTATGCGTTTCCAAACCCGGTTCGCCACGACTACGATGGCGACATTGTCATTACCGGTTTGATTTCTGATACCGATGTGAAGATCACTGACATCAGCGGAAACCTGGTTCACCAAACCACATCGCTTGGAGGACAAGCCATTTGGAATGGGAGAAACCTGAACGGGAAGCGGGTAAGCACCGGGGTATATCTGGTCTTTGGGAACGATCAATCGGGTGAAAAAACATTCACAACCAAAATTCTTTTTATTCATTAAAGGAGACAACGAATTGTGCTTGAAAAAACACGTGGCATCTATTTGCATCACATCAATTATTCTGAAACCAGTATCATTGCACGCATTTATACTGAACGGTTTGGCATTCAGTCGTATTTGATCAATGGCGTGCGAAAAAGAAAGTCCACCTTCAAAAAGAATCTTTTTCAACCCTTGTTTTTGCTCGATCTGGAGGTTTATTACCGACCGGGACACGACTTGCAACGGCTGAAAGAAGCCCGTCTAAGCGTACCTTTTGAGCATCTTCCATTCGACATTGTAAAAAGTTCGCTGGCTATTTTTCTATCCGAAGTGTTGTTGAAATGCCTGAAAGAGGAGGAAGCAAACGAGGAGTTATTCGATTTTCTTTTTCATGCCATCGCTTTGCTGGATCTGAAGAAGGATGGGATTGCCAATTTTCATTTGGCCTTTTTGTTTCATCTCTGTCGCTTTCTAGGTTTCTCGCCGCAGGCTTCAAATCATCATCAAACGCTCTTTTTCGATTTGGATACAGGTTCATTTTCTGTATCCGAGCCACTGAATCATCCATTTATGGATACCGAAACAACGGCTAACTTTAAGCAGTTGTTTCAATTCGATCTCGGAAAGATTGAGCTACTGAGCTTCAACAACCGCCAACGGGCCAATCTGCTGGCGCAACTGTTGAAGTACTATCAAATTCATATGGATCTTACAGGAGAATTTAAATCATTAGCTGTTTTAAAAGAAGTGCTGGCATAGCGCCCCGTGACGAATAATTCCTTAATTTTGATGGCACGCCGGGTGGACTATCAGCTCTTTTGTTAATTTTGCGATCTTATCTTTTAGTTATGGTGCAATCGAAATTACCCAATACAACAACCAGTATGTTCTCCTCCATTAGCCGATGGATTGAGGAATCCGATGCAATCGACATGGGCATTGGGGGTACTGATTTTAAATGTCCGCAGAAGTTGATCGATCTGGCTTCCAAGTATCTAAACGATAGTTACAACAACTACGCCCCATTGGAAGGCATACTGCCTTTGAGAAACGAAATCAGCGAAATTGTCAAAGCAAACTACGGACAAACTTACAACCCGAAAACCGAGATAACCATCACAGCCGGGACCATTCAGGCCATTCATACCGCAATTAGTACAGTTATTAGAGATGACGATGAAGTCATTGTTTTCGAGCCGGCATTCGAATCATTTGCCCCATCCATTGTGTTGAATGGCGGACGCCCGGTGTATGTCAAGCTGAAACCGCCCGGCTTTAAAATTGACTGGGAAGAGCTGCGGAAAATGGTGACCTCGAAAACACGAATGATCATCCTCAATTCACCCCACAACCCTACTGGTTCGGTCCTGTCTGAAAATGATTTGTTCCAGTTGCAACGATTGACCAACGGAACGAATATCACCATCTTGAGCGATGAGATTTTTGAATCAATGATTTTTGACAACCAGACCCACCAGAGTGTGTCGCGTTACGAAAAATTGCTGGAAAGAAGCTTTGTCATTTCATCGTTTGGCCCGCCGTACAACATCAATGGCTGGGGAATTTCCTACTGCCTGGCTCCTGAAAAACTGATGCGTGAGTTCCGAAAAATACACCAGATTCAGGTCTATAATGTCAATGCGCCGTTGCAGCATGCCTTGGCAGAATACCTGCCCAATAACCACAACTTTGAAGAGGTTTCGGAGCTTTACCAGGGCAAACGCAACTACTTTAACCGCTTGCTCGAAGGAAGCCTGTACGATGTGATTCCAGCGCAGGGAGGCTATTTTCAGTTGCTCGATTATTCCAAGATTTCGGATGAACCGGATGTTGAATTTGCAGAACGCCTGGCTCGTGACTTTGGGATTGCCACTGTTCCGGCTTCGGCATTTTATCACGAAAAGAGCCGGTTACCGCTAATCCGGGTGTGCTTCGCAAAAGACAATGAGAAGCTGGAACGTGCCGCCGAAAAATTATTGCAAGTTCCGTCCATGACCGAATTTTAGATGGATTTCATAAACCCGGGGGCCTTACGGTGTAGGGTGATCTGCTCGTAACCGTAGGCTATCTTCAGCAAAGAGGGTTCGCTCCAGGCCCGACCAAAAAAAGAGACACCAACGGGTAACCCATGCACATAACCTGCCGGAACCGTAATATTGGGATAGCCCGAAACAGCTGCGGCATCACTACTTCCACCGATAAAATGGTCGCCATTCACCAGGTCGATCGGCCAGCTGGGGCTGTTGGTTGGAGCAATTAAGGCATCCAAACGGTGTTCATCCATCAGTTTATCGATTCCTTCGCGACTTTTTGTTTTCGATATTTTCAAAGCTTCCAGGTATCCCGGATCATCCAGACCGGTGGTTTTTTCGGCTTCTTCAAAAATCTCCTGTCCAAACCACTGCATTTCGGTATCGGCATTGGCCTTATTGAATTGGATGATTTCAGCCAGTGCTTTTGCCTTGAGATCGTTGCGCGTGGCCAAGTAATTATTCAGGTCCGCTTTCAACTCCGTCGTCAAAACGGTCCATTCGGCTTTGCCCCATTCGTCGCGGCCTTCGAGCTTCAAATCGTAAATAATCTCTGCTCCGGCACCTTTCATGTCCTGAATCGCTTGCTGCATCAATTGATCCACTTCGGAATGAAACCCAAAGAAATTGCTGGCAACGCCAATACGCGCGCCTTTCAACCCAAACTGATCCAAAAATTGGGTGTAGTCACTGTGGATGGTTCCGATGGGTAAGTTGGTTGGAGCATCTTTGCCATGGAATTCAGCCAGAGCACCCAGCAGAATAGCGGCATCAGTCACTGTTCGCGCCATGGGGCCAGCAGTGTCCTGGCTGTGTGCAATGGGGATGATACCATCGCGGCTCCACAAGCCCAGGGTTGGTTTGATGCCAACCAACCCGTTAATGCCCGCCGGGCAAACAATGGAACCATCCGTTTCGGTGCCAATGCCCAGTGTGCAAAGGTTGGCGGAAACAGCAGCACCCGTCCCAGAGCTTGAGCCGCAGGGACTGCGATCTAAACAAAAAGGGTTGTGTACTTGTCCGCCACGAGCGCTCCAACCACTGGATGAACGCGTGGAACGGATGTTGGCCCATTCACTGAGGTTGGTTTTTCCGAGTAATACGGCTCCTGCATCACGAAGCTTTTTGGCAATGAAAGCATCGTCGGATGCGCTTGCGCCCATCAGCGCGAGTGATCCGGCAGTAGTCATCATCTGGTCACCGGTGTCAATATTGTCTTTAATGAGGATCGGAATACCGTGCAAAGGGCCACGAATCTGGCCTTCCTGTCGTTCGTGGTCGAGCTGAGCGGCGATTTCCAAAGCGTCGGGATTCAGCTCAATCACTGCATTCAGCATCGAATCAATAAGATCGATCCGGTCGAGGTATTGCTGACAAAGCGAAACAGCAGTCAGTTCTCCATCGGCCATCTTTTGTTGCAACTGTTCGATGGTGATTTCATTCAGGTCGAAATTGGCTGGATCTGTAGTCTGCTCAGAGCTGGTTTCAGACGTTTGGCAAGCCGTAAAACCAATGACCGACATGGCGGAACCGCCTGCCAATGCCGATTTCATAAAGTAACGTCGTCTCATGGATATCCTGTTCAAATTTCTACCCAAGTTAAGGAAAGCTTTTGATCAGGACAAAAAGAAAACTGGCGTTGTGCTTATCGAGGGTCTCCCTTCAAGTGAGGCCCTCAATAATGATCACTATCGCTTCTGATATTGTTCTTCGTAATATTTCTGGTAATCGCCGCTGGTGACGTTTTGCAGCCAGGCTTCATTTTCGAGGTACCAATCGATGGTTTTTTCCAATCCTTCTTCAAACTGAAGGCTGGGCACCCATCCCAATTCCTTTTGCAATTTGGTGCTGTCGATGGCGTAGCGCAGGTCGTGCCCGGCGCGGTCTTTCACGTAGGTAATCAGTGTCGCTGAAGTACCTTCCTTGCGGCCCAGTTTGCGATCCATAATGGCACACATCAATTTGATCAGGTCAATGTTGGTCCACTCGTTGTGTCCGCCAATGTTGTAGGTTTCACCCACTTTTCCCCGGTGAAAAATCACATCGATGGCCCGGGCATGATCTTCCACCCACAACCAGTCGCGGATGTTTTCGCCTTTTCCGTAAACCGGCAGGGCTTTGTTGTTGCGGATATTGTTGATGAACAGCGGAATCAACTTCTCCGGAAACTGGAACGAACCGTAGTTGTTAGAGCAGTTCGATACCAGGGCAGGGAGTCCAAAGGTATCATTGTAAGCCCGCACAAAGTGGTCGGAGCTGGCTTTGGACGCTGAGTACGGACTGTGTGGATCGTAGCCGGTCGTTTCGGTAAACAGGCCTTCTTCTCCCAACGAGCCATACACTTCGTCGGTTGAAATGTGGTAGAATAATTTGCCTTCGAAATTGTCTTTCCAGATTTCCCGGGCAGCATTCAGCAGGTTGACCGTGCCAATCACATTGGTAAACACAAACTCGGTTGGGTTCGAAATCGATCGGTCAACATGCGACTCGGCGGCCAGGTGAATGACGCCATCAAACCGGCGTTCCTGAAACAGTTTCAACATCGCCTCGCTGTCTACAATGTCGGCCTTGACAAATTCGTAGTTGGATTTGTCCTCCACATCCTTCAGGTTGTTAAGGTTACCGGCGTACGTCAGCTTATCGAGGTTGACAATGTGATAATCCGGATATTTTTCAACAAACAAACGGACCACATGCGATCCAATGAATCCGGCGCCGCCGGTAACGAGTATGGTTTTCTTCATCATTTAAATTTTACGAAACCAAAAGTAAAGCTTTCTGAAAGAATATAGAAATACTGTGGAAACTAAAACAACTTCAAAAAGCTACCGGGAATGGAGGTTTCGAAACGCACTTTTTTTCCCGTTACAGGGTGTGTGAAAGCCAGCACCCAAGCGTGTAAGCCAAGCCTTCCGATGGGATTCGAGGTGGAGCCATACTTTTTATCGCCAACAACGGGGTGTTTTAGCTCCTGCAAATGCACACGAATCTGGTTTTTCCGGCCCGTTTCGAGGTTCACCTTCAGCAGCGAATAACTGTCGTTACTTTTCAGAGTCGAGTAGTGGGTAATGGCTTCGCGGCCTTTCTCCGGATCGTTGGTGGAGTGCACCTTAAACACCTTGCTTTCGAACAGGTACGAGCGATAGCTGCCTTCCGCCGGGTCGAGCTTTCCATCGATCACGGCCAGGTAGCTGCGCTCCTCAACCGTTTCTTTCCACGACTCCTGAAGCAATTCCTGCATCTCTTCATTTTTGGCGAACAACATCAGTCCCGAGGTTTCGCGGTCGAGCCGGTGCACAATGAAAATCTTGCTGTCTTTATTATTGTCTTTCACATAGTTGCTCAGGATACTGTACACAGTTGCCCGTTTTTCTTTGTCGGTTGCCATGGTGAGTAAGCCGGCATTTTTATTCACCACAATCAGATCCTTGTCCTCGTATACCACGGTAATACCGCGCATTTGAGTGGTCATGGAAGTCGGAGCCTGGTCGAGCACTATTTTTTGCCCGGGTTTCAACAAGTAGTTAAACTGGCTGATTGCTTTCCCGTCAACCAGAACTTGCCGCTTTTTTAGCAGAGTCTTAATGTTGTTGCGGTTTTTATGCGGCAGTTGGGCGATCAAAAATTTCATCAGCTCTTCCCGCTCATTCACCTCCAAAGTAGTGGTTTGGGGCTTTTTCGATCTGGCGGATTCGCCGCCGGTATGTTTCTTCTTCATGTTTGCAAATGGATTAAAAGGCTGGATTTGTTGAAAATCCAACTCCTGCAAAGATAGGTTTAATCTTTCTTCTTTGAGGTTGGCGTGTGGTAATTTACAGGGGCACGCTGGGCTTGTTGATGCCCAGACTGCCAGTCGCCCAATAAAAAAAGCTTTTGCAGTTGTCATCTTCAGTATCGTCGGTGCATAATATAATCTGCAATAATTAGTTATATTAGCCCATTGAAAATAAAGTTGTTCTTCGGGGCAAATTTGAGAGAGAGATTGGATGACGACAAGTGTAAATAAGCTTTTTTTTCTTCTGTTCATTGTGTTGGCTTCGGCCCTGAACGGAGTTTGTTCGTCCAGTGACGATGATAGGATTATACAATTACTGGCGAATACATCGCAAGATTCCGCCAAAACAAACACCTTACTGCAACTCGCCCGATCGTCTAATGACAAAGAAAAATCACTAAACTACTATGCCGAAGCGCTCAACTATGAGCACGACAGCCTCCGAACAGCTGAAATAATTGATACACTGGGACTTTTCAACTTGCATTTGGGAAATTACAAGGAAGCGCTGGCTTACTTCAACCAGGCCAAACTGCTTTTTTACGAATTGCAGGACAGCTTGTGGATCGGTAAAATTCATAACAATATTGCCGTTGTCAACTGGGGTCTCGGCAACAGCATTGAGGCGCTCAGCAACTACCAAACAGCACTCAGCATTCGCCAGGCGATCAACGACCACCCAGGCGTTTGTAAAGTGATGAATAACATCGGACTGGTATACCAGGATCTGGGAATGCATGAAGACGCCTTGACGTGGCACCAAAAAGCCTTGAGCATCGCTCTTGAAATAAGCGATTTGAACGCAATTGCCTATTCCTACTCCAATATCGGAAAATATTACGAACACCACAACAAACTGGACGACGCGCTGAAAACCTATATCAAAGGGTTCAAAGCCCTTCCTGAAGCGAAAGTACCGAACCGTTCCGACTCCTTTTTCTCATCAAGCCTGGGAAGTGTTTATGAAAAGATGAACCTTCCCGACTCAGCACTTTTTCATTACCACAAGGCGGTAGACTATGGCCTCCGGCTGAACAACAGCAACCGAATTGCCATCGCCGAACACCACCTGGGCCGAATCCATTTGAAATTGAACCATCTTGATTCTGCCAAACATTACATCAACAGCAGTATGCAGCTCTCGAGGCTCAAAAACTATCCTCCATTGATTCGCGACAACCTGTTCGCTTTATCGGAAATTGAAGAACATGAAGGCCGGATACCAGCCGCCATGAACTATTACAAACAGGGATCGGAGCTAAAAGACAGCTTGTTTAGCAGCGAAAACATCGAAAAACTCAACGATTTGCAAATCAAGTTTTTCACCGAACAACAGGAACAGGAAAATCAGTTGCTAAGAACCAATAATGAAATTCAGCGAATAACCATCCGACAACAAAAGATGGTCAGCCACATTTTAATTGCCGGCGGAGTACTTATCCTATTGGTTTTGGTGGTTGTTGCCCGGAGCCGGATTTCCCTCAAACGATTAAGTACGCGCCTTGAGAAGTCGGAAGCGGAATTGCGCAAAGCCAACGCCGATAAAGACAAGTTTTTCACCATCATTGCCCACGACCTGAAGAGTCCGTTTAGCGGTTTTTTGGGAGTTACCAAACTGTTAGTCAACGATTTCGACCAACTGCCACCCAGCAGCATCAAACAGCTACTTGAAGCCCTGAAAGACTCGTCGTCCAACTTGTACGCCCTGCTTGAAAGCCTGCTGCAATGGGCCCAAGTTCAAACCGGAAGCATGCAATACCAGTTTGGCGACCGCGATGTTCACGATATTGCAACAAGTGTGACGAAGCTGCTTGCACCAAACGCCAAGCAGAAAGAAATTACCCTGACTCAAAAAATTCAGCCCAATACCTTGGTGTATGCCGATGAGAAATCGGTGGCAACCATCCTCCGAAACTTAATCTCCAATGCCATAAAATACACCAAGACTGGAGGTTACGTGGTGATTGAGGCTCTAAAAAAGGACACTTCGATTGAAATTTCTGTTTTGGACAATGGCATCGGGATGGAGGCTGAAATAAGCGAAAAATTATTCGACATTACGGAGAAAACTTCACAGCAAGGAACTGAAAATGAAAATGGAACCGGTATCGGACTCATTCTTTGCAAAGAGTTTATTGAAAAAAACAAGGGACATATTTGGGTGGAAAGTGAAGTCGGAAAAGGCAGTAAATTTACCTTTAGCCTACCCTCTGCCGAAACCAAACGGGCAAAGCAGTAATGCCGCCTCAAGTCAAGACAAAATAGCATCCAGCCACCTCCCTTCCGGAAGCCGCCCGGTAGTACTTCTCCTTATTTTAGGACTACCTTTTGTTACACAAATATGATGGTTTTGCCGTCGGCCTTTAGCCAACGGATCATGGAAGCAACACAGAGAAAGGCTTTAACCGCATCAGAGAATGAGGCTAGGCCCCAATAAAAGACGGCGCAGCATGCAGCCGGCAATACACCAGGCTCACACCCACTTGGTATTGGAATGCCCAAGAGCCGGCATGCGCCCTAACAAATCAACCTGTAACTATTCTGAATAAATAAAGGGTAGATAGTAAGTAGAAGGATTTGTCACAGGGACAATAAGCTTACTTTTGGCTCCAACTGATCAGCATTTCAGGCCATCATCAGATAATCGCCCCCTGCCCGGTACTGTTTGTTTTCCAAGAAGGAAGAGATCTTTTCGCGGGCGCCATAGCGACCCACCATCGAAAGTATGAACTGCGTCCCCGGCTCCGGAACAGCATGATAAGCCAGACTCGGCTTTTCGCTTGTTTTATGGGATTTCAGGTCATAGTAACCCGCCACATGCAAACCTTCGTCTTCAAGAAACCGAACCCGCTGCCGTGATTTTCGTCCGGCACCCCAGATCCAAAGTTCCTTTTCAGCCTGTTTTTGCATAAACCATTGGGCAAAATAGTGTGCCTTGGTTTTGTAAAAGGCTTCGGTACTGTAGCGTTCGTCCGTCCGGGTGAGGCGGGTTTCGGAGTCGTGCCATTCGTGCAGAACTTCGGGCAACTGCGCAAAGCGAACACCACCAGCCAGCCAGCGCAAAAATAGTTCGTAGTCTTCGGGAAAGTTGCCATGACGGTAAGCTCCATATTGCTTGACCAGCTCAGCCCGAAAAAGTACGCCGGGCTGAATGAGCGGGATTTCGACAAAACGGTTCAGCCAGATCTCCTCTTCGGAATGAAAGCCATTGACCCAATCGACGAAGCGTTGCAAACCGTCGGAAGGCAAGCTTGAAACATGCCGTACATTAGAGCCCACCAAGCCAATTCTTGGATGATTCTGCAAAAACTGGTGCTGCTTTTCCAGGCGCTCTGGCAGCGAAATATCATCGGCATCCATGCGCGCCAGGTAGCTTCCCCTAGCAGCAGCCATACCCCGGTTCATGGCAAACACCACCCCCTGCTGCTGTTCATACAGCAACTTGATTCGTGAATCCGATTGTGCCAATTTCCACGCTATTTCAGCGCTCCGATCGGTTGAATTGTTGTCAACGAGCAGCAACTCAAACGCCGTAAATGTTTGCTTTAAAATCGACTGGACGGCTCGTTCCAGTTTAAGCTCAGCCTGAAAAAAGGGAAGGACGACAGAAATGGGAATCTGCTGACTCATGAAAATTAAATTTGGGTCGTGGTCAGCTGGCGAAACACCTGTTCGAGTCCAGGCCGCTTTTCAGTCATGGTCAATAAAACCAAGCCCTGCTCAACAGCAAACTGAAAAATAGCCGGCCGTAAATCTCCTTCATTGCGAGCAATGGCCAGAAAAGAGCTTTCTGAAAGGATTTCGATCGCTTCAAGTCCGGGCAGTTTTTGCCACTGCTCCCGGTTGACCGCCGATGACAGCTCAACCAATACTTGCTGCTTCGAAACCAGCTGCCCCGACCGCACCAGCTCGACCGGCCCATCAGTCACGATCCGCCCTCGGTTGATAATAATCACCCGGTTGCAAATGGCCTCCACTTCCTGCATGATATGTGATGAAAAAAGCACCGTCTTCTCCCGGCTAATTTCCCTGATCAAAGCACGAATCTCCTCCAGTTGATTAGGGTCCAAGCCAGTCGTTGGCTCATCCAAAATCAAGACCGATGGATTGTGAATCAACGCCTGGGCCAGCCCCACCCGCTGACGATAACCTTTCGAAAGCGCACCAATCTTTTTGTGCTGCTCCAATCCCAGGCCAGTCATCTCAATGGCCTCGGTTACTTTTTGTTTCTTGTGCTGAAGCTGATAAAAGCCAGCGGTAAAATTCAGAAACTCTTTGACATATAAATCGGTGTACAAGGGATTGTTCTCAGGCAAATAGCCAATATTGCGACGTAGACGGTAATTTTCTGGTGTCATCTTCTCGCCATTTAGAACCACTTCACCTTGATCGGGCGCCAGGTAGCCGGTAATAATTTTCATCAGAGTTGACTTTCCCGCTCCGTTTGGCCCCAAGAAACCAACCAACTCACCATCATCAAAGCGGAAACTAAGCTGATCAAGCGCCATCTGCGTTCCGTAGGTTTTCGAAATATTTTCAACTTGTACCGACATACTTTTCACTTCGTGTTGCTCAAAAGTAAGCGATTTAAATCAAACCTGAAAACACAGGAAACAAGGGTAAACCAAACAAGATATCGCTTCGGAATTTAAGCCTGAGTCGACCCATTTTGCTTTCAATTTGAATTTAATCAAACTGTAATCAACCTAATTTTTAAGCCAATAGGCTTTTTCTCAACCAAAAAGAAACCAGTTGCCTCAGATTCTTCTCAGGCGGCACAGGAATTTAGGCTTGGAGATTTTTTATTTCTTAACTTTAAATTAACTTTGTGGCGCTCAAAAAAGCACGGCGGAAGATGAAAGATCAGAATTTTAATTACATCGAAGATTTAACGAAATACCAACGCCAATCCACCTCAACGGTTCAGATTGGGAAAGTGCCGATGGGGAGTGATTACCCGATTCGGATTCAGTCAATGACCGACACCGACTCGCGCGATACGGAAGCGACTGTTGAGCAAATTATCCGGATCATTAAAGCCGGGGCCGACTATGTGCGGGTTACTGTAAAGGGCATTAATGATGCGGAGAACCTGAAGAATATTAAGAAAGAATTGGTGGCGCGAGGCTATGAAACACCCTTGATTGCTGACATTCATTTCAACCCCCGTTTGGCTGAAGTGGCGGCCAAATACATTTCCAAAATCCGGATCAATCCCGGAAATTTCTATGATAAACGTGCCCGTTTTGAGCATCACCTCTACACTGATGCCGAATACAAAGCGGAACTAAATAAGATTGAGGAGCAATTTATACCCTTCCTTGAAATCCTGAAAAAGACCAACACGGCATTGCGAATCGGAGCCAACCAAGGCTCACTTTCCGACCGCATTATGAGTCGTTTTGGTGATACCCCGGCCGGAATTTCCGAGTCGGTGATGGAGTTTCTACGGATCTGTAAAAAAGTGGATTACACCAACGTGGTGATCTCGATCAAGTCGAGCAACACGCGGATGATGGTTTACACCGTCCGATTGCTCAACAAAAAGATGCGGCTCGAAGACATGAACTTCCCGCTACACCTCGGCGTAACAGAAGCCGGCGAAGGCGAAGATGCCCGCATCAAGTCGGCTGTTGGAATTGGAGCGCTGTTGGTTGATGGTATTGGCGATACCATTCGTGTTTCGCTAACGGAGTCACCGGAGGCTGAGATTCCGGTGGCGCAAAAGATTATCAATCAGGTATTGACCTACCAGGGACACGCGCCGATCAAAGCACCACTTTTTGCGCAAACTAACCCGTTTGAGTACGAACGTCGCTCGGTTCGCCCGGTGATGAACATGGGAGACAAGCAGGTCCCGGTTGTTTTGGCCGACTTAAGAGACAGAAGCATGTCGGAAATCCTTCCGCTAAGGGGAAAACAGATTCCGGAATATTTCCTGAAAAACGATGAAGTGTTCGACTTGGAAGGCAACTCCTACCCCATCTTGTCGATTGACGAATACCTCTTTGGTGGCTCGCACTGGGGACAGATGAAATTTATCCGGACCAACAAACCCGAGTTTGACCGGTTTATGTCTGAAAACCCGGAAATCATTACCAAACTGAAACAAACCCGTAAAACGGTGCTGATACTGGAAAGCTTCAATAAGAACCCGCTGGCCGAATTACGAGCCTTTTTTATGAACCTGGAAACGCACATCTGGAAAGTCCCGGTCATTATTTACCGGAAATACAACGAGCGACACCTTGATGACTTGCAGATTAAAGCATCGGTTGATTTAGGCGGCTTGCTGCTGGATGGCTATGGCGACGGGCTTTGCATTACCAACAGCGGCGACAACATCACTTTTACCGACCTGAAAAACCTCAGTTTTTCAGTGCTACAAGCCAGCCGCATGCGGGTCACCAAAACCGAATTCATTTCGTGCCCCGGTTGCGGAAGAACACTTTTTGATCTGCACGAAACCACCAAAAACATCAAAGCACATTTTAAACACCTGAGCCACCTGAAAATTGGGGTGATGGGCTGCGTGGTGAATGGCCCTGGCGAAATGGGTGATGTGGATTACGGATTTGTTGGTGCAGGCCCAGGCAAGGTCAATCTCTACAAAGGACAGAGCCTAAAGAAAAGGCACATTCCGTTTGAAAATGCGGTTTACGAACTCGAAACACTGATTCGGGAAAGTGGCGACTGGAAGGAACCAGAAGACCACTAAACCAGCTTAAAGAGCTGGTGCAAGCTGGTCTCACCGTTCAGATGAAAGGCATGCATCCCTGCTCGCTCTGCACCCATAACATTCTCTTTTGAATCATCGATAAACAACGTCTCGCGCGGATTTAAAGCGGCATCGTTCAACACAAACTGAAAGGATTCCAGGCTCGGTTTCCGGCGATTAATTTCATGCGAATAATAGTCTTTCACAAACAAATCAGACATGGAAAAGCCAAACTTCTGATGAAACAGTTTGTGGAAGTAATTGACGTGGATGTTGTTCGTATTTGAAAACAGGTACAAGTTGTATTTTGATTCCAGCTGCTTCAATAGGGTCACCCGTTCAGCCGGAAAATCAATCAGCATAGCGCACCAGGCCGCATCAATCTCAGCATCCAAAACTGGCCCCGGAAGCAATTCCCGAATCCCGTCGCGAAACTCGCCATCGGTCAACTTTCCTTCTTCCATATGAAGGAAAACCTCCTGCCTATAGCCCCACCCACCCGGTTTGATCACATTGGTTAGTCCAAGAGTCTCAAAGGATTTAACGGTACGTTGCGGGTCAATATCGAGCAGCACGCCGCCCAAATCAAAAACAATATTTTTCACTTCCTGAAGGATCTGTTCCATACCCGCAAAACTAAGGAATGTTTGCCTGAACAGAAAATAGTTGGGTCGGCCGGTATAAGCCGCTAGCGAACCGAAACCAGCTCGGTTTTCGATTGATTGACCTGCAAAAGGTACAGCCCACTTTGCAGTCCGTCCAAGCTGAGCTGATAATTTCTTTCCTTAATCCCAGCTTTTGAAATCAGCAGCTGGCCGCTCATGGAAAAAAGCTCTACGGTACGTACCCCTTCGTCTAATTCGATGTTGATCAGTCGGTGGGCAGGGTTAGGGTACACTTTGAAATGTGACAGATCCGCCAAATATCCAACAGCGGTGCTGGTAGCTTTTTGAAAACGCATGTTCTGGATGACAAAACGGCCACTACCGGCCTTCCCAAAAATTCCGAAGTTAACATACACCCGAATCTGGGCGATCTTGTCCAACATAAAAGAACCATCGGCCTTTGACGAAAAATGATGGTAGTGAAAATGAAAACTATCGTCGGGATCAAAAGAATTCATCTGAAACAAATTAACCAGTTCCACATTCCCATTAACATCAACCAAATCGAAACGCAAGTTTGAAGGCGGGTTTTCCGGATCAACTTTGAGATCGAAAGCTAATTCATTGATTGAAGTCACATCAATCAGTCCATCAAAGTCATAGAAAAAATTGGGATTCCGCGATGGACTGGCAACCTCAAAATCAACCACCAAGGCATCATTGGTTTCACTCAAATTCAAGCTATTACCGTCTCCTGGATTCGCCTGCCAAAGCAGTTGCTGCTCCTCGTTGGCCGGTAACACATCCCAGCGATCGGCACCTGGCTGAATAAGATAATCAACATGAAACACATTGGAGATAACCGCATCACAGGGGGTCGAAACCTCAACCTGAATATCCCCTGGCGCATCATTCCATTGTACCGTGATGCTGGAGGTTTCTTCGCCGCTCAGAAGGTTCACACCATCAGGCAAATGCCAGGTATATTGTGCTCCCGAAACTTCATTGACAGAATAGGTGACTTGATCATTCAGCGAATTTAAGTTTGATCCCTGGATCACCGGCTGTGGCAGCTTGTTGCTGTACACCCGCACGTAATCCACTTCCATAACGGCTTCAGTCAAATTGGGATCAACACCTTGCGCACCACCCCAATTACCACCAATAGCGATATTGAGCAAGAGGTGAAACCGCTTATCGAACGGCCATTCAGCAAAAGTTTTATTTTGATTGTTGAAGGTGAAATACAATTGATCATCCAGGTACCACTTAATCGATTCAGGGGCCCACTCAATGGCATAAACATGAAAATTGCTCATGGCATCAGGCACCTGAATGCTTTGCCCCACCTGGGTGCCAATGCTGTGGTTATAAGCCTCGGTGTGCACCGTTCCATGCACTACACCGGGATCGTACCCCACATGCTCCATGATGTCGATTTCACCGCTGGCCGGCCAACCGCCATACGCCCAGTCGGTAGGTAACATCCATATTGCGGGCCAGGTTCCTTTTCCTGAAGGGAGCTTGGCCTTCACCTCAATCCGGCCATACAACCAATCGCCTTTGCCTTTGGTTACCAGCCGGGCCGAAGTCCAACTATTGTCTGTTTTTTTTGCTTTGATATATAGCTTCCCATTTTCTATCCAGGAGTTCGTGCGGGTGTTAGTATAGGTTTGCAGCTCATTATTCCCCCAGCCTCCACCACCCGTGTCGTACCCCCACTTTTCAGCATTGGGAGCACCATCGGTCTCAAATTCATCAACCCAAACTAAACTTTCACAATCGCCCTGCCCTGGCGATTGCAAGCTTAGGCTCAACGAAAAGAATGTCAATGAGGATAAGATCAATATTCTACGTATTTTCATAGACATCCGGTTTTATTTTTTTTGATAAACCCTTACGTAATCCACCTCCATTGATCGCGGGAAAATCTCGGTATCAATTCCCTCTAAGCCACCCCAGGTTCCCCCAACAGCCAGGTTCAGCAACAGGTGGAAACGTTTGTCGTAAGGCCATTCGTCAGGCCCGGTGCCTTCGTTTTTAAATGTGAAAAAGTGCTCGCCATCCACAAATACCTTGTACTGTTCAGGTTCCCATTCCAATTGGTACAAATGAAATTCATCGTAACAGCTTGGAATAACGATCGTGTCCGAACGCTGGGTGCCTATCTTGTGGTTGTAGGTTTTGGTGTGCGACGATGCCAGTATGGTGTCGGGCATATAACCCACGTTTTCCATGATGTCTATTTCTCCACTGGCGGGCCAGCCGCCATATTCCCAATCGGTTGGCAACATCCAAATGGCCGGCCATAAACCTCGTCCTTTCGGCAATTTAGCGCAAACTTCAACCTTTCCGTACAGCCAGTCGCCTTTTTCTTTTGTAATCAGCCGGGCCGAAGTGTAGTTCCGGTCTTTATAGTTTTCCAGAATCGCCGTAATAAACAGCTTCCCATCTTTCACTTCGGCATTGGCCAGCCGCCGGCTGGTATAATACTGCTCTTCCTCGTTTCCCCACTGCCAGGCATTCCCTTCGGTGTCGTAGCTCCACTTGGCCGAATCAGGCAGTCCTTCGTAGTCAAATTCATCGGACCAGACCAGTTGATATTCCTCATACCCGCTTTCAGTTCTGTCAGATCTGCTGCTCTGACAAGAATAAACGATACTAAAAAGCAAAATGACGATTGGTAGATACTTTATTTTCATCTTTTTTTTTGGTTTGCGCTAATTCATAATGATAAACTTTTCACTGGTTACTGCTCCATTCCCTGCGATCTGAACAAAATAAATTCCATTTGAAAGTCCTCTCAAATCAATCATGGTCTGATCTGCCTGTACCACTTCCTTACTCAACACCACATTTCCTTGAAAGCTGATAACCTTCAAAAAATAATCTGACTTTTTAGTCGACGAAAAAGTCACATAGAGTTTGTCACTTGCAGGATTTGGATAAATACAATATTCTGGCTGTGTTCGTTGACTGCTGACAGAGGTGCTAAAATCCAGATTAAACCAGTTAAGGTTATGCTCGCCCTGTTTAACCAATAAACGCACAAAATAATACCCCTCCTCCAGATGGACAGTGGATGATTGGGTCTCCCACTTTTGCCATCCGCCAGTAGGAGCGATCCGCAAGGTATCCAGCGAGCTGAAGTTCTCACCATCACCCACCTGAAAAATCAGCTCAGCGTCCGCCCTTTCTGTTGCCACGCGATATTCCAGACGATAGTTGCCGGCAGTGGCAACATGCACCTGGTAGTCAAGGTATTTCCCTGCAGCAGCATAGGCAGTATTCTTCCCTGCCCCAATGTCCTGACAATTCTCGAGAGCGAAACCATTATTCGCATAAAATTCTTCAGACTGAATTTTCCCAGGTATGGCATACGATGTATGTAAGTTATTCTTAGCAACCAGATTGCCAAATTCGATAAGGTTTTGCGTTCCCGATTTTACAGATGTTCCATTGTACGACACAGTAACCACTTGATCTGAATAAATTTTGGTATCGTGCTCAATGATAAGCACCGATGATAAGGATGGATCTTTTCGGATCGACAAACTACTAAACGGCTCTCCGTCGAGGCTTAATTGAAAATCGCTTAGCTCCAATTCAGCATCTATGCTTGTAATCTCTTTGTTGAAACCTATGCTGATTTCGTAACCATCAGCAGACGTGCTGGCGGATAAAGCCTGAAAATCAACCGACTGAGCTGACTTGGAATTAGTGAATTCGAAATAGTTGAGATTGGAACTTCCGCTGTCAATGACCCACTTCATCTTGATTGCCCCACCGGGAATCACGATATTTTCAAATGTCGCCGTTTGCCAACTTTGCCAACCCCCTGTTGACGGCAATGACAGCTCGCCGGTAACATCAGCTCCGTTCACTTCCAGGTGTATTTTTGACCCTAAACCTCCTGAAGCATAACGAACGTTGAGCGTGTATCTGGCGGTCGAATCTGCCGATAGAGAATATTGCATCCATTCGTTTTTCTCTGTCCAGCCAACATGATATCCATTGATGATTCCTCCGGCATCCTTGGTAACTTCGATGTCAACCCCATCATTTCGCAGTCCCCAACCGGTATTCCAGGCAGTCCATTCACCACCGTTATGGGCCACATCGTTATCGAAATAAGCAATTCCATTTTTCCCTAAATCAAAATCGCTATAGAATATGGGCGCTGACATTTGATGCTCTTTGAAGGGAATAACCGCATCGGTGTGCGGCTGACGGATCATCGCATCAATTACATCGTACTGAACGCCACAGTTTTCAATTTTATGGTTCTCGGCCCACTGCATAACGGCCTGATAGGCTTGTGTTTCGGTTGGAGCAGTTGAAATCTCGCCTTTCCAGTATTTTACCAAATCCTCATACCCTTTGTTAATCGGGACGTTCAGCACATTGTTAATGCCGTTTTTCTTCACCGGCCACCACGACCAACCTACGTTGTTCGATTCGCAAAGCGCAATGAAATCCGTAAACCATGTATTGGAATTTTCGCCTGATTCACCCATCCAGATGGGAACGTTGTACTCATCTCTGATTGCCAGAATCCAATCCAGGTCGCTTGCTCCTGTTCCGCTCCAGTATTTGTGAAAGCTGTATACCATGTTATCATCCCATGGCGGTGTTAAGCCTGAAAAATCATTGGCCCAACTGTTTCCTTCAATAAAGATGATGTGATTGGGATCAACTTCTCGAATGGCATCGGTAATTCGACCAAACAGCTCGCGCATTTGGGAGTTATTTCCTTCCGGAAATGTCCAGTTGGTTTCATTAATCAGATCATAGCCGCCAATCCAGGGTTCATTGGCATAGCGCTCAGCCAGTTTACGCCACAAGGCAACCGTTTTATCCTTATTGGCCTGACTTTCCCACAGCGACGGCTTAGAAGGGTCATAATCCGAAATATCGGCATTCGCACCTTGTCCGCCGGGTGCTCCATGCAGGTCAAGAATCAAATACATCTCATTGGCCTCGCACCAGTCCAACAAATTGTCGATCATCTGAAAACCTTTGAATCGCCAGGTATTCTCTCCGGGAATGAGCTCTTCTTCGATGGGCGGCGTAAACCACTTGTAATGCATAGCTACCCGTACACTGTTAAAGCCCCAGGCTTTCATCGAATCAACATCAGTCCGGGTAAAATGATTGGCCAGCCAAGTGTTGAAAAAAGTCTCTGTTTTTTCGGCCCCAATCGTTTCAATTAATTTGGCTTCGAATTCGTGCTGCGTTCCGGCAATACCTTCGGTTTTCATCATGTAGCCTTCCATCAACATCCAATTTCCGGTGCCAATTCCTCTCAGAATAATGTTTTCCCCATCACCGGTAACAATATTTTTGCCATCGGCATGTAAGTAGGTCTGGGCATCAACCGACACGACTATTCCTGCCAGCAAACCAATTATCAAGCTTAATCGACGAATGAGGTGCATCATTTCTGGATTTTAAAATCAGCCAAACTAGTCTTCGAAAATCGAAAATTCGCTGTGCAGTCCTTCGCTGGAGTTGGTACCTACCCAAACATCAAAATCACCAGGTTCAATCACATAGCCCGTTCCATTGAAGAACTCCAAATCTTTGGCAGCCAAGGTCAGGCTCACCGTGGTCGTTTCACCCGGCTTAAGACTTACTTTTTTATGGCCTTTCAGTTGTTTTACCGGACGGGTCACGCTTCCAAAACGGTCCCGAATGTACAATTGAACCACTTCAGCTCCTTCATACTCCCCCGTGTTTTTCAACTGGACAGAAACCTCAATTGAACCATCCACTCCCATGTTTTTGGATGATAACTTCAGATCGGAATAGTCAAAGGTGGTATAGCTCAAACCAAAACCAAACGGAAACAGCGGCTCAAAACCGGCATCCAAATAATGCGAGGTATTGCCCAGCGAATGTTGGGTTGCTTCGGCCGGTATTTTATTGATATCGGTCCATTGCTGATAATCAGCCGGCCGACCGGTATTCTTATGGTTGTAGTAAATTGGTACTTGCCCAACTGTTTTTGGAAAGGTAACCGGCAACTTTCCGGAGGGAGTGGTTTTACCAAACAACATGTCGGCCAGGGCTGGCCCGCCCATGGTTCCGGGATGCCAGGCATAGAGCACCGCATCGGCTTTTGCCAGTTCATTTTGAATCGTCAACTGGCGCCCAGCCATAATGACCAACACAACAGGCTTACCGGTTTCGGCTACGGCATCGAGCAGTTCCGACTGCGCACCCTGCAGGTCGAGATCGGCAAGGCTATGTGCTTCGCCCGAAAGAATGGATTCTTCACCCAAAAACAACAGCACCACATCCGACTTGTTGGCGGCTTCAACTGCTTCAGCAAAACCTTCGGTGGTCTCGGTCCGACTGATTTGCAAACCGCGGGCAAAGTTTACGTTATCGGCTCCCAGCATTTCATTCAGGGCCGTTAATGGCGTAATGGTATTTTCTTTTTTTCCATCAAAAACCCAAGTTCCCATTTGGTCGTGCGGGGCATCGGCCAAAGGGCCAATGACTGCAACCGACGAAAGATCTTTTGAGAGGGGCAGCACATTATTGTTATTTTGCAGCAGCACAAAACTTTCGCTGGCTGCTTCTTTCGCTACTTGTAAGTTTTTATCTGAAAGAATAGATTTGGCAGCTGCCGACTCATCGGTATAAGGATTATCGAACAAGCCCAAATCAAATTTAAGACGTAAAATATTGGCGACATACTCATCAATGGTCGTCATCTCAATTTTGCCTTCATCCAGTAAAGCCTGGACGTTCTCAACGTAGGTATTGCTGGCCATTTCCATATCAATTCCGGCTTTCAGCGCTTTTTCAGCGGCTTCCTTGCTGTTGGCCGCAAAGCCATGAGGAATCATTTCGGCAATCGAAGCCCAGTCGCTTACCACCATTCCCTTGTAGTTCCACTCGTTACGCAGAATTTGCTTCAGGGTGAATTCGTTTCCACTGGCCGGCACGCCATTCAAATCATTAAAAGCCGACATAAAAGTCGCCACACCGGCATCGGCAGCCACTTGAAATGGAGGCAGGTAATCGTTCCGTAATTGCACTTCCGGAATCAGGGTGGTGTTGTAATCACGTCCGCCTTCGGCAGCGCCGTAGCCCACGTAATGTTTGGCACAGGCAGCAATCGTGTTGGGCGCACTCAGGTCGTCGCCCTGAAAACCTTTAATCATCGCTTTGGCCATGATCGAGGTCAGGTAAGTATCTTCGCCGCTACTTTCGGCAATGCGCCCCCAGCGCGGGTCGCGCGAAACATCAATCATTGGCGCAAAGGTCCAGTGTATCCCTTCCGAAGCGGCTTCTTCAGCAGCCACAGCCATTGCTTTTTCGGCCAGTTCAGCATTCCATCCGGCGGTTAATCCTAGCGGAATCGGCATGATGGTCCGGTAGCCATGAATCACGTCGCGTGCAATAACCAGCGGAATACCCAGCCGGCTTTCTTCGACCGCAACTTTTTGTAATTCGTTCACTTCGCGAGCGCCAACCAGGTTCAAAATCGAACCCACTTTCCCATCTTTAATGGCTTGCCTGGTATCTTCCGGCCCGCCTAACTGCCCGGGATCAAACTGCGACATTTGTCCCAATTTTTCCTGAAGGGTCATTTTGGAAATCAGTTCTTCAATCTTTCGCTCGTTCGGTTCATTCTTCTCTGAAGAAACGCTTGCCTGGGCTCCGTTGATCAGGAGCAATCCAAGTAAAAATAGGATGGTTGTTTTCATTCTGATAATGGATAAGAAAACCTGGCCTGCCCAAATTCGGGCAGGCAGGTTTTCAGTTGTCATTCAAATTGTCATTAGTTGATTTTTGCCGACTTGATACCCTCAACGTGAGGACCCGACAATTCATCAAAATAGAATTCATGTGTACCTTCTCCGTTTCCTGCATTCAGCATGATTCGGATGATATCATAATAATCGTGGTTGTAACGGTCGTCAGTCGTAACGTCAGCGGCCATCAATGGAGCTAATCCCGCATCCCACGAAAGATCAGCAGTTCCTGCTCCCGCAAATTCATACTCGGCAACTTCCCAGGTATTATCATTCTGGATGGTATAGGTGAGCTCCACTCCTGTTTGCCAGGCATTCCCGCCCATATCCGTATTCTCCAATTTCAACAGGACTACATCACCAGCTTTTCCGTAAACCATGATTTTGAAGGTTGAAATGGACCTCAAATCAAACCGGTAGCCGGCAGGCAACTTCATGTTGGCATTAGCCCATTGATTATCGGTTTTTGAATACATGGCAACCTGTGAGCTCCGGTTAGGATAAATGCGTGA
>NZ_CAXBDD010000057.1:0-25180 GCF_963974515.1 uncultured Sunxiuqinia sp.
TAATCCGGACCGCCTGTACACTTTTCAGTCAAAAAACTGTACACTTTTCAACTGTTATTTACAATACAACCACTTGCGATTAATGCCAATTGAATGACTATCAAATGACAACTCGTGACCGTAAAAAGAAGTTTTTAGTGATAAGTCATCTTTAGCGTTATTTAGGATCCGGCAACTCAGTATCCCGACATCCAGTTGCGCTACTTCTTCCGGATGAGCATTAATCCGTCACGTAAAGGCAGGATGGTTTGACTGACGCGCGGATCTTCCTTAACCTTCTGGTTGAACGCTAAAATACCCCGGGTTTGTTCGTCGGTCGGATCCACTTCTTCCACCACTTTACCGCTCCACAAAATATTGTCTGCAATCAGAATCCCGCCTGATGGCACTTTGTCAATCACTAAGTCGAAGTAGGTTGCGTAGTCACGCTTGTCACCATCAATGAAAACCAGATCAAAGTACTCCTGTAAGTTGGGAATGATCACCTTGGCATCGCCAATGTGCTGCAGAATTTTGTGCTGTAATCCGGCTTTCTCAAAATACTTTTGGGCCATCTCTTCCAGCTCGTCGTTAATCTCAATCGTATGCAAGTACCCTTGGTCCTGAAGACCTTTTGCCAGGCAAATGGCCGAATAGCCGGTGTAGGTTCCAATCTCCAAAATTCGTTTGGGGTGAATCATCTGGCTCAACATGGTCAGCATACTACCCTGAATATGGCCCGACAGCATGCGCGGACGAAGCACATTCAGAAAGGTATCCCGTTCCAGCTCTTGCAGCACCGGATCTTCGTCGTCAAGGTGTGCCAGAATATAGTTTTCCAGTTTTGTCGATAACTCCATTATTCGTAGGTTAAAGTGCTTAACTGCCGCTCGTCAAAAATCTCATTGGCAATCTCCATAAGTTGTTGTCCGGTGATAGATTCAATTTTCTGGTAGATTCGCGGCAGGCTGTCGACTTTATTATAAAGCAAAAAGCTTTTCCCCAGGGTCAGCATCAGGTCATCCCGGTTTTCGCTCGAAAGGGCAATTTGTCCGATCAGTTGTTTTTTTGCTTTGCTCAACTGAAGAATCCCCATCTGTTTGTTCTTCAGTAGCCTGAATTCCTTATTGACCAGGCGCAGTGCCCGGTCCAGGTTCTCATGCTCGGTTCCAAAGTACACGCTAAACTGGCCTGTATCTGAATAAGCCGTATAGCCTGACTCCACATTATAAGCCATGCCATTTCGTTCGCGCAAAGCCAGGTTTAGGCGCGAATTCATCGACTGTCCACCCAGAATGTTGTTGAGCAACACCATTCCCATACGCTTTTTGTCCTGCGCATTGTAGGCAATGTTGCCAATCACACAGTGCGTTTGAAACGTATCGCGTTTTACCCGGCGTGTTCCCGGTGTGTAATGATCAAAAGGCAAGCGTTTTTCCGTCCGGAGACGGGCCGGTATCGGGGCAAAATATTTTTCGGAAAGAAGTAAGAATTTCTCAAACGAAACATTGCCAACCGAGCTTAACACCATTTCATCGGTATGGTAATTATCCTGAAGGAACTGAAAAATGGCCTCGCGGTTAAATGACTTCACATGATCCGGGGTTCCCAAAATATTACGCGCAATGGGGTGACCATCAAAAAGCAGCTCGTCGAAATCATCAAAAATCAATTCCGAAGGGCTGTCTTTATACGAATTAATTTCTTCGAGCACCACTTCCTTCTCGCGTTCCACTTCTTTGGCCGGAAAGGTGCTGTTGATCAGGATGTCACTGATCAGCTCCATACTCCGGTCATAATGTTCATTCAAAAACGATGCATAAATGGCGGTTTCTTCTTTCGAAGTAAAGGCATTAATTTCACCGCCCACATCTTCAATCCGGCTCAGAATGTGATAGGCCTTACGTTTTTTTGTTCCTTTAAAAATGACATGCTCGATGAAATGGGCAATCCCTTGTTGATGGGCGGCTTCATCCCTTGAGCCAGTATTTAGAATCATGCCAAAATGGGCAGCCGGCGACTCCACTTGTTGATGAATAAGCCGGATCCCATTGCTTAATGTATGGGTATTTATTTTCACGTTCTCTTAAATTGGAGTGCAAAAGTAGAAAACGTAAGCGGAAATTCAATTGATAAATCCATGAAAAAGAAAACGTTCTGCCGAAGCCTTGATTTTTTTACTGTTTGCGGGCAAAAATTTGTTTTGTAGTTAAATATTTTGACTTATATTTGCCAGCGCAAAAAGGCAATGGTGCCATAGCTCAGTTGGTAGAGCAACGGACTGAAAATCCGTGTGTCCCTGGTTCAATTCCAGGTGGCACCACAAAACCCGGCCACGAATACAAAACGTGGGCGGGTTTTTCTTTAGTGGCGGGTCTTGTAGGATGTTTGCAAAAAGTCGCTTTTCTGAAAAATCCATTCAAAAAACATTCATTCACGGGGGAAACATTGAAAATACATTCAAAAAAATGGCGGCGGTTAGGTTGTTTGTAAATCAAAAGACAGTCAAAAAGGACGGAACGGCGGCAATTTAAGTTAAAAATCATCGTTTTTTCTGTTTCCTTCCCGCGCATAGCAATAAGCGAAAAATCAAACAACTTCAATTTTAGCATGTGGGTTTCTCTCCTATGCGCACACACGCGTAAAGACCCAAAAAAGTCTTGCAAATTCAATATCTCAATATACTCAGATGGGAATAATGGCAGATAAAAAAAGAGGTGGGTACCCCTTGACCTATTTAAAAATTGACAGCTGAATATTGGCACTCTTTCGCACCTTTCCCTGCTATGCTGGATTACTGGTTTAATATCTTTTATGCTTTTTCTTTAGCCATAAGGTTAACTTCAGGTTTTAGCTTGTTCAAAATAACAATGTCGTTTGCATCGCCAAGTACTTCATCTACAATTCCAAAGTTTTTGGCTTCCTGTGCATTTAGGTATTTATCTCTTATGAAAAAACCTTCAATTTCTTGCCATGTATGTCCAGTGTTGTTCCCCATTAAATGAAATAGTTGTGCTTGAAGCCGTTCTTGTTCCTGAGTTGCAATCCGTACATCTTCGGTATAACCTTTAGCCCCTCCTCCGGCAGGGTGCATGTGAATAGTTGCATGAGGGAGTGCAAACCGGCTGCCTTTCTCTCCTGCGCTTAATAAAAATGTTCCCATACTACCTGTAAATCCAATCGAATAAGTCGATACAGGAGATGAAAGCATTTTCATTGTATCGTAAATGGCTAAACCGGCATAAACTTCCCCTCCCGGACTTTGTATATATAAACTGATCGGACGTTTTTGGTCTACGCTGTTCAAGTATAATAATTGGGCAACTACTATTCTTGCCACAGGTTCATTTATTGGTCCGCCAAGAAAGATAATCCGTTCTTTAAGCAAAAGACTATAAATGTCATAAGCCCGCTCACCACTGCCTGAATTATCGATTACCATTGGTATCACATTTGCTTGTATCATACTTATCGTTTAAATAGTTGATATATACTTTGCCGGAAGTTTATTTTATCCGGGTTGTTGAACATTTGCTGGTGTAAAGTTTCCAGCTCTTCTTTTAACTTCTCCCGGTGATACATTTTGATCAATCGGAGTGTTTTTTCCTGAAAGAAAAGGTCTCTCTTTAAAACCGGGTCTATAATTAGCCTCGATTCAAATAGAAACCGGTCTGCCGGAGAAAGCCTTCCGTTAAGATATTTCTCAATTAGTCTTGTGTTATTCTGTGAAGTCGTCATAAATCAGGGATTTTTCTTTTACTGTATTTCTAACTTTTTCAAGACACTTATATTTTTGTACACTGACTGAATGTTCGTTTGAATAGCCCAGGTTACTTACAATCGCTTTTATTGGCAATTGTTGGAAATAGAAAGCACGGAGCAAATCCAAACACCTTTTACCCGCGATCTTCAAAAAATTGAGTAATCGCTTATTGTTTGTTGTCGGAAAGTAATCGTCTGGCATTACGATTTCGTTTTCCATGCTGTTTAATGAAATCCGATGACTATCCTTTTGGCTTTTTCTAATCCATAGGTGTTTTGAAATACCTATGATATACGCTTTGTCAGATTTGATGACGCTTACAGGATTTTGAGAATTTCTTTCCAGAAAAATCACCAGTGCATCATGAAAGATGTCTTTTGCATCATCAAAAGAACCTCCTGCCGAACGAACAAGTTTTGCCACAGCAGGAAAAACCTGCTCATACACTTCTTCCATCTCATAATTCTCGGATGTCGTTATTTCAATATCGGCTATTTCGTCTAATGTTTCCATAGAATGTTTCCTTTATAAGAGAAGTGCATTTTGCTGCCAAAATATCACCCGGAAATTCAAAAAAAATTAATCACGCAAATTTTTAAGTGGCTTCCCCCGTATACTTGCTCATCCGGCTTTATATTTTATTCAGGTAATTTCTTTTAGTCTGATAGTTCAATAAATAAGCACGTTTTGTCTTATCGTTTAGAAAAGAACGATGAATTAATTCCTCTACCATCGTTTGCCTTTGCAGGTAAGGAGCAAGGATTTTGTCCCTTCGTTTTTCATTTATCTCAAATCTTCTTGCTAACTCCTGAAAATCGTACAATCCGGGATGGTTACTTTTTTTCATCTCCTCCGATTTGAAGCCATCACTGAATAATCCTTCATCCAATGCAAAATCCGAATCATCCACATGGATTCTTGTATTCAGTAAATCATAGGCCGGACTTAGAACATAATCTCCGCTTGGTGTCTCAATAAGTGAAAAGTTTTTCAGGTGTGCATCCCCGTTTGAAAACAGGAAGTTGAAAACAATTAACGAATACAGCTTTTCGATTTCCACCCGCCAGGCAAGAACATATTTTTTCAGTAATTCCCCCAAAGCCTCATAGCTGTAATCGTATTTGAAGTTGTGCCCTACATTTTCTTCTGTTTTCCCCGCAAGCGTTGCAAAGTCTTCCTTTCCCCATCTCGTGCCATCATCTTTTACATCGAACCGCTTTGTGATATATGCAGGTTCTCCGTTGCTGAAAAAAATCAGTGCATTTTCAGCAGTTTGTAAACCATATATTTGCCGGGCAATTTGCATGGTTAAATGTTCGTTTGCCGGAACCTGATCAACATTTCTCACATCCCTGGGAATAGGTTTCAATATGTAAGTTCCCTGTTCTCCTTTTTCGGTCAGGCGCAATTTATTTTTTTCCAGCAGAAGCGATAGCTTTTCCTGAACGCCGGAAATGGAAATCCGTTTCCGGTTTTCGATAAATTTTTCAGCATCCTCCTCATTGTCTTGCGCAGGTGCATATGGCAATATATGGCTCACTTTTCGTCCTTCAAAAACTCGTCTTAAACAGGCTGTACTGTAGGCCTCGAATCCTTCTGCCAATGTTCCCGGACAGTATTTTATTTCAGGCAAACTCATCCTGTTATTTCTGAAATGGTTATTGCTCCGATGGTATCCGTTTTAGCTGTGGCCAGTAACAAACCAAAATAGTCTTTTTCGTCAATCTTTAAATAACGGTTTTGCAACTGCCTGTTCACACCCTCTGACAACATATTAAAGAAAAACGGGAACAGATATTCCGATTTATAAACCTGCTGGTTTTTCGGCATAGTGAGGCTAATCGCTGGAAGCTCTCCATTGGCAAACCAATTGTTATCGTACCTAAATTCATAATCGTTAGTTGAGATTTGGGTGAGTACTCCAACAAGTTCACCATTTCTATAGACATTCGCTTTTCGCATCGCTTACAGCTTTGGTTGTTTAACTTCCAGTTTTAATTCCATCCCCAAAATACCAGCAATTTTATTCAGTATCTCAACCGTTGGGTTTGCCTGTCCACGTTCAACCTTATATAGTGTATTTATGCTGATTCCTGCCATTTCAGCCAGATCAGGCTGGATAATCCGAAGTACCTTTCTTCTTTCCTTTATTTGTTTTCCTATTTCTTGAGTTGTCATTATAATGTGATTTTGAGGTAAAATTAATTGTTCCAACAGATAAAAACAAGTAAACTCATATTATAATGTGATTTTATGGTAGATTCATGAGGCATTTTCAATATAATTGTTGAAAATCACATCATAGTATGGGTTGTTGTTTCCCTAAAAGGAAAAAACGAATTAAAAATTGCTGCCAAATGCCACACTCATCCCTTCAACGCCAAATGCTGCCACCTGTCCCGCGTTAAGGAAAAATACTGATACATTAACTTTTAAATCATTAAAAGAAATGTATCATGGAACAAAAAAATCAATGACCAGGATGTATTACTAGTCAAAGGAAAAAACGCATGGTATAAAACATTGGTTTTTAGGCAATATCAATAAACTTATTGCATATACCAAGAAATATCATAAGTAAGTGATCGAATTGCTACCGCTTGTGGTTCTTTGTTTTTCTGCGTTCAGAAACTTCAAAACAGCTTCATAATCTTCCACCAAAAAGTTCGACATTTTCCGGTTGGATTCGCATACTTTCTGCTAGGTTTTTTCTATAAACATGTAAACCCTCATGATTTACAATTTCAGTGACGAACGAACCGTGACTCCAAATAATTTGATGCTGAAATTCAGTTTTTGACCACGTCCAGGTATTCTTTTAAGAAACGCTGATCATTTTCGTCGGAGTCGCCATATTTTTCGCGCACTTCAACCAATCGACCGTGCATCATTTCCTGTACATCGGCGTAATCCGGATGGCCATAAACATTTGTCATTTCATTCGGGTCTTTTTCCAGGTCGTAGAGCTCCCATTCATCAATGTCGTAGTAAAAATGCATCAGCTTGTAGCGATCGGTTGCCACGCCATAGTGCCGTTTTACCATGTGTATCGATGGATACTCATAGTAAGTGTAGTACACCGCATCGCGCCACTCGCCGCTTTCTCCATTTAGCAACTGGCGAAAAGACTCGCCCTGCATGGCTTCGGGGACTTCAATGCCTGCATAGTCGAGAAAAGTCGGCGCAAAATCAAGGTTCTGAACAAGCTGATCAAAGCTTGATCCTGCCTTAATCTCTTTTGGATAACGAATGAGTAGCGGCGTGCGAAACGACTCCTCATACATAAATCGCTTATCGAACCAGCCATGTTCACCCAAATAAAAACCTTGGTCCGAAGTATAAACCACGATGGTGTTTTCATCCAACCCGTTTTCCTCCAAAAAATCCAACAGGTCACCAACCCCATCATCAACCGAAGCAATGCAGCCCAGGTAATCCTGCATGTATCGCTGGTAACGCCACTGCATAAGCTCTTTTTCACTCATTGTGGCATAATCGCGCTGAAACTCCTCGTTGACCGGGCCATAAACCGAATCCCAGGCAGCTCGTTGTTCAAAGTCCATCCGGCCAACCTCGCGGTGGAAAGCCGCTTTGTCCCAGCCGGCGGTTTCCTCAATTCCCAACCGATCCATCACGTCGGGATAAACTTTGGAGTCGCCGGCCCAGTTCATGTGTTCCAAGATATTCATTTCCGACTCTCTAGCCGCTGTTCCCCTGCCCTCGTAATCATCGAAAAGGGTTTCCGGCTCCTGAAAAGTCATGTTGGTGTACGATTTATAATGCCGGCTGGCAGGCAGCCATTCGCGGTGCGGTGCTTTCTGATGATAAAGGACGCAAAACGGCTTCTCCGGATCCCGGTTCTTAAGCCAGTCCAGGGTCATCTCCGTAGTCAGGTCGGTCACATAGCCGGAGAGGCGTTTCCGTTCGCCATTAATGATAAAATCTGGATTGTAATAAGCTCCCTGTCCCGGCAGTACGGCCGAGTAATCGAATCCGGCTGGCAGTCCGTCGAGGTGAATTTTACCAATCATTGCAGTTTGGTAGCCGTTCGCCTGAAGCAGTTTGGGGAAATTATCCTGTTCCCAGTCAAAAGGCTGAACGTTGTCCACCTTGCCATTTACAAAGCTGTGTTTTCCTGTTAAAAGAACGGCCCGGCTGGGGGCGCAGATGGAATTGGTTACCGTGGCACGGGTGAAAATAGCCCCTTCGTTGGCAATCCGGTCGATGTTGGGGGTTTGATTCAAGCCATGTCCATAAGCGCTGATGGCCTGGTAGGCATGATCATCGGACATGATAAAGACGATATTCGGATGCTTCGCCTCTTGCTCATCGGGTGCACAGCTTACAACTCCGGCACTGGTTGTCAAAAGAACGAGCGATTTTAAAACGATTGGTTTCATAGGCATGGTTTATTTAGCTTGCTCAAAAATAGCAAACCAACTCATCATTTGAAACCCCATTCGAAAAAAGACTCGTAAGAAGCACGAAACGAAAAATCGATCGACGTACTTTTTAACCTTTTGGGCAAGCGATCTAAACAAAGAAGATGGCAACTCCCAAAACGGTAATCACAGCACCAACCACTTCCTTCCAATTGACTTTCTCCTTGAAAATAAGAATGGCTGGCGGAATAATCAGTACCGGAACAATCGACATGATGGTGGCAGCAATCCCGGCTTTGGTGTTTTGAACGGCAATCAGCGAAAAGGAAACCCCAAGGAAAGGACCAAAAAACGCCCCCAGGCTAATGCGTTTCATGGCAGAGACATTCTTCAAGGCTGCCCACACGCGGTGATAACGCTTCATAAAAACAAGCAAAATCGCGAAGCCAACAATTCCGGTCATCACCCGAATTTGAGACGCGGCAAAAGCATCGTATTCGCCCATGCCTTTTTTGCTCAAAACCAAGCCAGTGGCCTGTCCAAGCGCACCACCCAAAGCAAGCAAGATTCCGGGAACCGAATAAGCCGAAGTCAATCGCTTGCGAATTTTCTCTCCGCCATTGAGCGCACTGTTTTCGCGTTTCAGAATCACCATGCTGATCCCCCAAAGCGTAATGATCATCCCTACCCAGTTCATGGCTGACAAAACTTCGCCCAACATAAAATAGGAAATGAATGCCGTAAAAGGCGGTGTCATCGCCATGATCAGCATCGAAATTCGGGCGCCAACCACCACAAACGCTTGGAACAAGAGTAAATCGCCAATAACGAAACCCACCAAGCCCGACAAGGCCAACCAGCCCCATTGGTAAGCTGTGGCATCAAACGGAAACCACATGCCTCGCGAAATTTGGGTGTAAATGGCGTAAATAAAAAAAGCGATGACTAACCGAATCAGGTTGACCGCCAGCGAACCTACTTTTTTCCCGGCCGACTCAAAAGCCATGCTGGTTACTGTCCAAAACAGAGCGGTTAACAAAGCTGCAATTTCCCCCCAATACGCCATCATAAATTCATACCCCCCGTTTTAACAGGCCGGATTTGCTTACCGGACAGCGCTTGTTGCAGTTGTTTGCGTGCAGTTACCATTGGATTCTGGATTAAGTTTGCGCCAAAAATAGTTAAATAATCACAGGCAAAAGCAGACAAACACACAGAGCTGCTATTATTTTCCTGGCCACGCTGGTCGCAACCTTGAGACACAACCACAAGCAGTCAGCACCACCATATTCTTACGTTTTAAAAAGGACTTTTTTGAAATGAATCAGAATCGGCTATCTTCGAAAACAAAAAAGCCCATGCAACTCTTGATTGTGAACAGCGCCGAACCTGATGTGACGGAATTTGCAGAAAACATCGCGAAAATCGTCCAATGCGAACAGGTCAACTACGACCTGATCAACTACCGGGATTGCCAAAAACAGGATGTGTCGAAATACGAAGGCATTCTCATATCCGGTTCTCCCCAGGGCGACGACATCGTGGAGCACCACCAACCTTTTTTTCAATGGATTAAAACCTACCAAAAACCGGTATTGGGAATCTGTGCCGGCCACCATATCACCGGATTCATGCACGGATCTGACTACCTCCGAAGCAAGGAGCCCGAATCAGGCCATTGCGAAGTTGAAGTCATCCAGGATGACCCCATTTTTGCAGGAATTGGAAAAACCTTCACTACGCGCCAGATGCATAATGATTCGGTAACACTACCCAACAATTTTATTCATCTGGCTAAGTCGGCAACCTGTTTCAATCAGGCCATGAAACATCCGGACAAACCTTTGTACACAGTTCAGTTTCATCCTGAATACCTGAATCCGGAGCTGATTCAAAATTTTATTCGGATTTGTGTTCAGCATAAGACGTAATTTACCGGATAGAGAAGAACAAGCACTTCGAACAATTAAAACTACATGTTACTTTCTTGTAATTTTTGAAGCAGAATGCACCAATTCATAAAAACATTGCTTTAATTAGCAGAATTAAAATTGGAGAGCAATCTTCATTTTTGTTACTCATGAATGAAAGGCCGTCTAACCAGCGGCCTTTCTGCATATTTCACTGAAGGAATCATTCATCCCTCCACCCTACATCGCTCAAATGAAGGCAAAAAGCAACCTTTTTTGCCGTTGAAGTTGAGCTTATTCCTCTTCGTATTTAATTACCTCCACCGGGCATCCTTCGGCAGCTTCGATGATGCCGTCTTCGTTTGATGCCAGGTCGGCTCCTTCAATTACAATCGCCTCATCGGGCATTTCAAACACCTCGGGACACGCACTTTCACACAATCCACAGGAAGTACATCCCTCTTCGATCCAAACTTTTTTAATCGCCATATCTTTTTAGTTTAAATAAAACAAAACAGCTTTACTATTCATCAATTTATAAATAGCCTAACGATATTTCGCGAGAAAATGTTTTAGATGACCGACGGTTTTCAAATCCAGCAAAGACGATCCCCACGAAAAAAGCCGGCATCCGAAGACACCAGCTTTCCACTCATTTTTGGCAAAATGTACATTGCTTCAACAGCAATGCTTTATCATACAAGGTTTTGATTCAACTTATTTCTCAAAAATGGTGCTTTGCTCGTGCACCCCACTCACCGAACGTCCCGACGGGTCGGCATTGTTCTGAAATGACGCATCCCAGGCTAAAGCTTCGGCAGTACTGCACGCGATGGACGGAACCGAAGGAACACAGGACGCTGCCGCATCGGATGGAAAATGCTCTTCAAAAATGGTTCGGTACAAATATTCTTCTTTGGAACGGGGCGTGTTGATTGGAAACCGGAATCCGCCATTAGCCATCATCTCGTCCGAAACCTTTTCTTTGGCAATTTGCTTCAGGGTATCAATCCAACCGTATCCCACGCCATCCGAAAATTGTTCCTTCTGCCGCCATGCCACACTCGCCGGAAGCATGTCCTCAAATGCTTTGCGAACCACCCACTTTTCCATCCGGCCATTACCAGCCATTTTCTCTCTGGGGTTCATTCGCATGGCCACATCAATAAATTCCTTGTCGAGGAAAGGCACTCTGCCCTCAACACCCCAGGCAGCCAGCGATTTGTTTGCACGCAAACAGTCGTATAAGTTCAGCTTGCTCAGTTTACGCAGGGTTTCCTTATGAAATTCTTCCGGGTTCGGTGCTTTGTGAAAATAAAGGTATCCGCCAAAAATTTCGTCGGCTCCTTCACCGGTCAGCACCATTTTAATCCCCATTGATTTGATCACCCGCGCAAGCATGTACATCGGAGTTGATGCCCGAATGGTAGTCACATCGTAGGTTTCGATATGGTATATGACATCTCGGATGGCATCCAAGCCTTCCTGTATGGTGTAATGAATTTCGTGGTGAATAGTTCCGATATGGTCAGCCACCTTACGTGCCGCTGCAAGATCCGGCGAGCCATCCAAGCCGATAACAAACGAGTGTAACTGCGGCCACCAGGCATCTTTCTGATCACCTTCTTCAACCCGTTTGGCGGAGAACTTTTTGGCCAAGGCCGAAGTCACCGACGAATCCAGTCCCCCCGAAAGTAACACGCCATAAGGCACATCCGACATAAGCTGGCGGTGCACGGCATCTTCCATCGCCTGTTTCAGCTCGGGTATACTAGCTTCATTGTCTTTCACATTCTCATAATCCATCCAGTCCCGCGTCCACCAACGTTTAATCTCTCCGTCCTTACTGTACAGGTAACTGCCCGGAGGAAATTCTTCAATTTTCGAACAAACACCTTCCAGCGTTTTCAATTCGGAGCCGACATAAAAGTTTCCAAACTTATCCCAGCCCATATAGAGCGGAATAATGCCAATGTGATCGCGGCCAATCAGATAAACATCTTTTTCCTCGTCATACAAAGCAAAGGCGAAAATGCCATTCAAATCATCCAGAAAGTCGACTCCCTTTTCCTGGTACAAAGCCAAGATCACTTCGCAGTCACTGCCGGTTTGGTATTCGTACTTATCTTTGGTTTGCTCGCGGATGGCTCTATGATTATAGATCTCGCCATTCACGCCCAAAATCAGCTTTTTATCTTTACTGTACAAAGGCTGACCACCTGACTCGGGATCAACAATTGATAAACGTTCATGAGCAATAATCGCTTTCTGCCCACAATAAATTCCCGACCAGTCTGGTCCGCGATGCCTTACTTTTTTAGATTGCTCCAAGACCTGAGGCCTTAACTCCTGCGCATCGGTTTTTAAATCAAATACTCCTACAATTCCACACATAATGCCAATAAATTAAAAAATGAGTTTTCAATTCGATATTTTCAGACTTCAAAAATAATCGTTTTGTTTCTATTTCAAAATATATATTGACATTTTTCTACATTTGTCAAAATTTTATTATCAAATATTTCACATACACATTGATATTCTAACATTTTGGAATAGTTCATTTGACTATTACCCCCCCTTTTCAAGCACCCCTTGTAAGTAGAAATATCAAAAAGAAACCAAACCCCCTATGCAAAACCAAGGGAGACCCGGGCATTGAACACAAAATTTATCGACCACCCCTAATCAGGCTTCTTTAAAACAAACGACCAAAAGAAATAAGCAAAAAAAAGCAGCTCATTTCTGAACCGCTTTTTGTCATGTTATTGGAGTTTTTTTCCTTTTAAATGAAAATCAATTGTGTAACGATATAGACAGGCAACAGAATAACCAGTGAAAACTTGACCATATACCCAAAGAAGCTCGGCATGTCAATTTTATTTTCTTCGGCAATAGCCTTCACCATAAAGTTAGGCCCGTTACCAATGTAGGTCATGGCACCAAAAAACACGGCGCCTAAACTAATGGCTTTCAGCAGCACTTCGGGAATACTGGCAACCAAGGTACTTGCACCGAACTGGTCAACCATGCCCAAGGCCAGGTTGTGGAACGACACAGCAGTGGGTGCATTGTCAAGAAACGCACTTAAAAACCCGGTCGCATAATAAAAATGCTGCGGTGTTGACAGCCCAAATGAATGCGCGTTTTCTCTCAGGTACAGCAAAGCCGGAACCATGGTGATGAAAATCCCGAGGAATAAATAAGCCACTTCGACAATCGGGCCCCAGGTAAACTTATTTTCCTTGTAACGCATGTTGTTGTTGGTAAATACCAGCGATAAAATTGCCATTAAAAGAATTACTCCTTCGCGGATAAAGCCCAGGTAGTGATTATCATGAATGGCATGAATGTATTGCTGATTCAGAAAAGCAACGGAGAGCACCACACCAATAAGAAAAACAAAATTGAGATTTCCTTTCAGCTTGATGGGCTCAATATGGGTACGATCTTCAACAATAGCTTTCACCGATTCTTTCTTGATGTAGTAACTATCAATAATATAATAAATAATCAGCAGCATGGCGTTGGCAAACAACCAAGGCCCTACGAGTCCGAAGAACCAGGAGAACGGCGCGCCTCTTAGGTACAGCAAGAACAGTGGTGGATCACCTAATGGGGTCAGCATACCACCGGCATTGGCTACAATGGCTATGAAAAACAGAATGGTGTGCACTTTAAACTTTCGCTCAGAGTTGGTTTTAATAACCGGACGGATTAAAAGCATGGCTGCCCCGGTTGTTCCCATAAATGAAGCAAGTACAGCACCAATACCCAAAAACAGGGTGTTGATAGCAGGCTTCGCTTCAATATCACCTTTGAGGTGAATACCTCCTGTAATTACAAACAGCGCTCCCAGCAAGATAATGAAGGGGATGTAATCGAAAAGCATTTGGTGGATTAATTCATGATGCAGGCCCCGCACAACCAATAAGATTGCCAGCGGCACACCCAATATCAATGAAATTTTCAACTTATTTATATTTTCCTCCCACCAGTGATGGAAAAATAAAGGACCTATTGCAATAAACAGCAACATAGCCACAAACGGCAAGGATAGCCACAAGGGCATACTTTCTACAGTTCCATGGTTCATAAGTCAGATTCTATTAATTTTTTATTTGAGGCCGAAAATAAAAAATATTCTCCAACTATATCCTATTATATATCAAAACATCTCGATAAGCTGCTTTTAACAAGCTTATTTAGTCAGCTTCTAAACTCAGGTGCAAACAGTGAATAGCCCATCCAAACCAGCAACACAAAAAAAAAGGGACCAAAGTCCCTCTAAATATTTTTCCGCGAACATTACCCTTACACGTTGAAACGAAAATGCATAATATCGCCATCTTGAACCACGTAATCTTTTCCTTCGATGGCCATTTTGCCAGCTTCCTTGCACGCTTGTTCCGATCCCAGAGCAACAAAGTCATTGTACTTAATCACTTCGGCACGAATAAAGCCTTTCTCGAAGTCGGAATGAATAACGCCCGCAGCTTGTGGTGCTTTAAATCCCCGCTTGTAAGTCCACGCCCGAACCTCTTTCACTCCTGCAGTAAAATAGGTTTCCAGCTGCAGTAGCTTGTACGCTAATTTGATCAGCTTGTTTACACCCGATTCTTTCAAGCCCAAGTCTTCCAAAAACAGTTGACGTTCTTCAAAGTCGTCCAACTCGGCAATATCGGCTTCGGTTGCCGCAGCAATCATCAGCATCTCGGCATTTTCATCTTTAATGGCTTCTTTCAAAGCTTCCACATGGTCGTTGCCTTTTACCACAGCCGCTTCATCCACGTTGCAGATGTATAGAATTGGCTTGTTGGTCAGCAGCTGCAGTTCCCGGGCAAGCTTGGCATCAGCTTCATCCAACTCCAGGGTACGGGCCGATTTCCCTTGAATCAACACCTCTTTATACATTGACAAGACTTTAAACATGCGTTTGGCCTCCGGGTCATTTCCTGTTTTTGCCTGCTTTTCAACCTTTGCAATTCGGCTTTCCACCGTTTCCAAATCTTTCAGCTGCAACTCAATATCAATGGTTTCCTTATCCCGAACCGGGTTGATGGTCGTATCAACGTGCGTGATATTTTCATTCTCGAAACAACGCAGCACATGAATAATGGCATCGGTTTCCCTGATATTTCCAAGGAACTTATTGCCCAATCCTTCCCCTTTACTAGCTCCGCGAACCAAGCCTGCAATATCAACAATTTCAACGGTTGTAGGCACCACCCGCTGCGGCTTAACCAACTCCTCCAGCATAATCAACCGGTCATCGGGTACCGTAATGACACCAATATTGGGTTCGATGGTACAAAACGGAAAATTTGCCGACTGCGCTTTGGCATTCGACAAACAATTGAATAAGGTTGACTTTCCCACATTCGGAAGTCCTACAATCCCACACTTTAAAGCCATGTCGTTTTCTTCTTAAAAATTGAGCGGCAAAGTTAATCCTTTTTGACTATTTTTGGACATCCATTAATCTGGAAGGATCATGATTTAACAAAGCTGCACCACCGAGCGAAACAGATGGCTTTAATTCCAGTATGTTTTTGGAGGAGACGAAAAGCTAAAGTTTTGTTAAAATTCATACATCCGGTTAAACAATGGCTGCATAAATCGATCTATCGAGTTGAATCATCCGGTTAATCCATGAAAAGCGACCAGCAAATTTTAGCTGAACTCAAAAACGAAAGTACAAGACAAGCTGCTTTTCGCGCTTTGGTGTCCTTATACAAGGAACGCCTCTACTGGCATATTCGTAAAATTGTGCTCAGCCACGATGACACCGATGATGTTTTACAGAACACCTTTGTCAAAGTATGGCGTAACATTGATGGCTTTCGCGAAGAATCGGGCCTGTTTACCTGGCTTTTTCGAATTGCAACAAACGAATCACTAACCTTTTTAAGTCAGAAAAAGAGGCGGGCATTCCTAAGCAACGATGACACCAATGACTATATCATTGAAAATTTGCAGACCGATCCTTATTTTGATGGCGATGACATCCAATACCGCTTGCAAAAAGCTATTGCCCGCTTGCCCGACAAGCAACGCCTGGTTTTCAACATGCGTTACTACGACAACATTAAATACCAGGATATGGAAAAGATACTGGAAACATCGGCCGGCGCATTAAAGGCATCTTATCATCATGCAGTAAAAAAGATTGAGGAGTATTTAAAATCAGAAGAGTAACAGGAAACGATGAGCATTAAACTTTTTTAAGTTCTAAGAGTCAAAGCGTATGATGAACAAAAGGAAAAACATAGGGAATGAATGGCAAAATCTACGTTCGAAACCTCCATTCAAGGTTCCGGATGGTTATTTTGACACTTTGGAAGATCAGATCGAGGCTAAAATCGCCGATGAAAGAACCTCTGTTTCACCCAAAGGAAAACTGATCCGAATGATGAAGCCCATGCTGGCGATGGCTGCCAGTTTCGCGCTTATTTTCATGCTGGTTTACTATCCATTAAGCGTTTTTCTGCCCTATTATATGGCAAAAAATGCCGACATGCCAATGGACACAACAACAGTGACCGAAGACGATTTAGCGATTTCATACTTCACTGGCTTGACAAACTCTTATTACGATCTTTTCAATATCGAAGAGGTGACACCGGAAGTTGAAGTGAATGAGCAGGAACTCCTTGATTATTTAGCTTTTGAGATGAATGAAGCTGAAATCTATGCTGAATTAATAAATTGACCGTCAAAAAATCAATTAAAGCGATGAAAAAACTTATTTTACTTCTTCTAACAATAGTCACCCTTTCAGGTGCATTAACGGCTCAGCCAGAAAAAAAACACAGCGATGACTGGATCCAAAAAATTAAGGCTGAAAAAGTTGCTTTCCTGACTCAGAAACTGGAATTGACACCGGGCGAGGCTCAAAAATTCTGGCCTGTTTACAATGAGTTTGAAGAAAAACGTTTCGAGATCCACATGAAACGAAGGGAAATGGAGCGAGGAACCATGGACAACCTTGATGGCTTAACCCAGGAACAACTCAAAGAAATCACCTTGGATTTTATCGGCCTTTTTCAAAAAGAAGCTGATCTGATGAAAACCTACAACGAGAAGTTCTTTCAGGTTTTACCTGCCAAAAAGGTGGTTATGCTTTACGATATGGAGAATGACTTCCGTTCGCAAATGTTAAAGGAATACAGAGATAAACAAAAAGAAGATCACCGTTAGGGGCAAAAATCAGCCTTCGACGCGATTGAGAGTCTTTGCGAGAAAATCAAATGCCGGGAGTATCATAGTTCAAAATATTAGGGGCCGAAAGTTCGGCCTCTTTTTTATACAAACTTTCCCTCGTCCAAAAAAGCAATGGTTTCATTAATGCCCTCATACATCAGGCAATCCTCGCGAACGAAGGGCACGTGCCTGCGATATTCCCGAAGGAAATCTTCCAGATAAGGGGATGTGCTTAGCGGTTTCCGAAATTCCATCGCCTGTGCTCCGTTGTACAACTCAATAGCTAAAACCTTCAGCACATTATCAGTCACTTTCAGCGCTTTTGTGGCTGAATTACCGCCCATACTCACATGGTCCTCCTGCTCGTTCGATGATGGTATAGAGTCGACCGAAGCGGGCGTACACAGCTGCTTGTTCTGACTCACAATCGAAGCAGCGGCATACTGCGGAATCATAAAGCCAGAGTTTAAACCTGGGTTAGCAACCAAAAACTCGGGCAAGCCCCGTTCTCCGGCAATCAGCCGGTAGGTTCGCCGTTCCGAAATGCTGGCCAATTCGGAAAGCGCGATAGCTAGAAAATCAAGCGAAAGCGCTAAAGGTTCGCCATGAAAGTTTCCTCCGCTGATGATTAGATCGTCATCCGGAAAAACCGTTGGGTTATCGGTTACCGAGTTGATTTCGGTTTCCACCACGCGCGACACATAGTCGACCGTATCTTTCACTGCTCCATGCACCTGCGGAATACAGCGAAATGAATACGGATCCTGCACATGTTCCTTCTTCCGGCTGATGAGCTCGCTTCCTTCAAGCAACTTACGGAAATTTTCAGCCGTGTCAATCTGACCTGCGTGCGGACGAATCTGCTGCACCTGCGCCATAAAGGGTTCGATCAGCCCATCAAAACTATCGAGCGACAGGGCACCAATAACATCCGCATATTTCACGACTTTAAAGGCTTTCAGCAAAGTATAAACACCGTGCGCGCTCATAAACTGAGTGCCATTTAAAAGGGCCAGCCCTTCTTTCGCTTCCAGCCGGACAGGCTCCCAGCCTTTTTCGATCAGCACATCAGCCGACTTCACTTTTTGTCCGCGGTAATTTACAGTTCCCAGCCCCAACAGCGGTAGAAACAACATGGCCAAAGGCGCTAAATCGCCACTGGCACCGAGCGAACCCTGCTCAAACACTTCGGGCAAAACGTCTTCATTAAACAAATCCAGGATCCGCTGAACGGTTTTCAATTGCACGGCCGAATTTCCTTTCGCCAAGGCATGGGCTTTCAGCAACAACATCAGCCGGACAATATCCTGTGGAATTTCATCGCCAATATTGCAGGCGTGCGAAACCACCAGGTTTTCCTGCAACTTGCTCAACTCGGCTTTGGACACTTTGATATCGCACAAGGCGCCAAAGCCCGTATTGATCCCGTAAATCGGATCTTCACTTTCGGCTAGTTTTCTATCGAGAAAAGCTTTTGATTTTTGAATCAACGCGACCGACTCCTCGGAAAGAACCAGCTTTTTATTTTCTTCCAGAATTGCTTCAATGATTTTGAAGCTAAGGGGTGCAGGACTGATCGTATGAATTTGAGACTCCATCTTTTTTTGTTTTTAATCGTTCAACAATTACACACCAAAAAAAAGCGTCCAATTCACGGGCAGCGGGCGTCGCACCCAAATGCCTTTAAAGGCCGGTCATCACGTCCAATCAATTTTGTTCTTCCAGACCACATGTCCACAAGAACGTTAAATTCAGCTTATTCAGAAAGGATTTTTATCAGCTCTTCGGGAGTGACCAATTGCTGCTCGCCTGACTTCATTTCTTTCAGCGTCAGCTTTCCCTGGTTCATTTCTTCCTCGCCCACCATGACCACAAAAGCCACTTGCTTGCGATCCGCCCAAGTCATCTGTTTTTTCATTTTGGCCGATTCAGGATAGATCTCCGCATTGACCTTGCTGGCGCGAAGCTTAGCTAAAATGGGCAAGCAGTAGGCTTCTTCCTTTTCACCAAAATTGACAAACAACACTTTGGTTGAAGCGACAGCTTCTTCTGGAAACAGCTCCAATTGGGTCATCACATCGTAAATGCGGTCGGCTCCAAACGAAATGCCGACACCCGATACGTCTGGCATACCAAAAATACCGGTCAGGTCGTCGTAGCGGCCACCGCCGCAAATACTCCCAATTTGCACATCTTTGGCTTTTACCTCGAAAATGGCACCCGTATAATAATTCAGGCCACGGGCCAGGGTCAGGTCCAGTTCCACTTCGGTGTTCAGCTCAAATTGGGCCAGATAAGCAAATAGCGTCCGCATTTCATCAACGCCTTTTTTTCCGGGCACAGAAGTACCAATCACCGATTCAATCTGATCCAGCTTTTCGGCATTTGATCCACTCAATTTCAAAATGGGTTGCAATTTGTTAACAGCTTCCTGCGACACCCCTTTTTCCAACAGTTCGAGGTTTACTTTTTCCAAACCAATTTTGTCAAGCTTATCAATGGCCACCGTAATATCAATAATCCGGTCGGCTTCACCAATCGTTTCGGCAATACCTGCTAAAATCTTCCGGTTGTTAATCTTTACCACCGTATTGATTTTCAGCTGGTTGAAAACATCGTTGATAATTTGCACCAGCTCCAATTCATTCAGCAGCGAATTACTCCCAACGATGTCCACATCGCACTGGTAAAACTCACGATAGCGGCCTTTTTGCGGACGGTCGGCCCGCCAAACAGGCTGGATTTGGAAACGCTTGAACGGAAACGAGATCTCGTTGCGATGCTGCACCACAAAACGGGCAAAAGGCACCGTCAAGTCGTAGCGCAAGCCCTTCTCCGAAATCTTATTCGTGAGCCGGATACTGTTTCGCTCCTGCAGCTCCTCCTCTTCTACTTTGGAAATAAAATCTCCGGAATTCAGAATCTTAAACAGCAGCTTATCGCCTTCTTCGCCATACTTTCCCATCAGGGTCGAAAGGTTTTCCATCGCCGGGGTTTCAATGGGTTGAAAGCCGTAACGCCGGAAAATTTCCTTCACCGTATCGAAAATATAATTCCGGCGAGCCATCTCTACCGGCGAAAAGTCACGTGTTCCTTTTGGAATCGAAGGTTTCTGAGCCATAGTCTGTTTTTTTATTCGAGCTGCAAAAGTAACTAAAAACAAGAAAAGCCGGAATGGATCCGGCTGTTTTCATTTTTTTTCAACATTTCTTAATTCAAAAAACGAATGGACCATGGATAGCGATAGAATTCACCCTCGTTGGCTTTAATGGCCGCAATGATGGTAAAAACCAAAGCCGCGATACCAACAACCGCCATGAGGAGCAGTCCGATTCCAATAAAAACCAGAATTCCGGAAATAAAAATCAAAATTGTCACGGTAATCTGAAAGTTCAGCGATTCTTTGCCCTGGTCTTCGACAAAGCCGTATTCCTCTTTTTTCAGCAGATATACAATTAAGGGGCCGACAATATTTCCGGCAACCGGAATAACCAAGCCCGCGAAAGCTGCCAGGTGACAAAGCATGCCCCACATGCGTTCGTCTCGATCATCAATGATTCTGTCCATAAGTTATTTTTTCATGCAAGTTAGGGAAGTCATGGCGAAAATCAAAGGTCAAGTTTTCCTGCGAATATTAAACATTCCCTGTTGCCGATAAAATATTCTCTATTATCGCCGGCAGCGAACATCAATCAAGGCGAGGACGCTTCTCAATGCGGATCCGGGCATCGACGGCCAGAATCCGATCGCCTTTTCCTAGCAAGGGATTGATGTCCATCTCTTTAATTTCGACAGCAAAGCGCAACATGCTTGACAAGCGAACAATGATCTCGGCGAACTTGCGCTGGTTAGCGCCTTCCTGCCCCCGGTAGCCTTTAATGATCTGGTACGATTTCAGGTTTTTGATCATGGACGACGCCTCACAAATGCCCAGCGGAGCCAATCCGGAAGTGACATCCTTCAAAACCTCCACCATGGTTCCGCCCATACCACAAAGTACAACGTGCCCAAAACGGTCTTCGTACTTCGCCCCCAGGAACAGCTCAATTCCGGAGGCCATCTCGGCCATCAGTACAGCTTCGGTTTCCGGGATATTGATGAGCCGGTTAAACTCATGCAGCACGGTTTCCTTATCGTGTACGTTTAGGACAACACCCCGCACGTCACTTTTATGAACCGGCCCTATGACTTTCATCACCAGGGGCCAGCCCAGTTGTCCGGCAGCCTGCAAAGCTCCATCGGGAGTTTTGACCACCAGCTCTTGTACACGGGGAATGCCAGCCGCATCAAACAGACGGTGAATAATTTCGGGCGGCTGGTATCCATCGCTGGCCTGATCCACAATCCGGCGGATTTCGGGGATGTCGACCCCATCAAGAAAAACTTCATCGGTATGCGGCTTGGGGGTACTGGCCACTTTCGACAAAGCCCGCCCAAGCAAGACTTCGTCGGGGAAGTTCACATTCCCTTCGGACAGAAAATAAGCCACATCGTCCCTTACGTTAATCACCGATGGGAGAATGGGATAAATTGGCTTTTTGCAGGTGTGCATCTTGCCGTTCAGCACTTCATACACGTCACCTACCGGGAAAAGGCCCGGGCTTCCGTAAATGACCGCCATGCCGTCCACCTCTTCAAAGTCGTTATCACAGGCGTCGATAATCGCACCCAACTGTTCGGCATTGCCGGTAGCCAGAAAATCGATGGGGTTTTCAACCGATGACCCGGCAAACAGCTTTTCTTTTAAGGCTTCCTTTTGCGGAGAATCTTTGATTTGGAGAATCTTCAATCCACCAGCCTCAAGTGCATCGGTCAGCATAACCGCGGGCCCGCCGGCATGGGTAATAATGGCCATACGCTTGCCCTTCATTTCCTTGCACATAAACACACAGCCAACCGTTGTCAGTTCCTCGCGTCCGTAACAACGCACAATGCCTGCTTTCCGAAATAGCGCTTCAACCGCCAGGTCAGAGCTGGACATCGCCCCGGTGTGCGACGAAGCCGCCCGACTGCCTGCATCGCTGCTTCCGGCTTTGATGGCGGCAATTTTACAGCCTTTCCGAATGAGTGAAGAAGCATGCTTCAGTAATTTATCCGGATTCTGAATACTTTCGATGTAGAGTAATTTAACCCGCGTGCTGGTTTTGGGATCGAACACCTCATCCATAAATTCCAGCACATCTTCAACGCCAACCTGGGCCGAATTGCCGACCGAAAAAACACTGGCAAAATGCAAACCTTTCGGAATGCCCGACTCCATGATAAATACAGCTGTGGCCCCCGAGCTGGAAATGAAATCGCAGCCCATCTGGTCGAGTTTGGGAACCGGCGTGGTGAAAACACTGGCATGTGCCGGCGTGATAATTCCAATACAGTTGGGACCAATCAGCGAAGCTTCGTAACGATTCACCGTTTCAACAATTTGTTGCTCCAACTGCCGTCCTTCTTCGCTTTCTTCGCTAAAACCCGCTGAAATAATGATGATGCCTTTAGCTTTTTTGTCGCGGCACAGCTGCAAGGTCATTTCGGGACAAAGCCGCGCCGGAACAGCCAGCACCGCAGTCTCCACCTCCGGCAATTCGTCAATCGACGGGTACGTTTTGATTCCCTGAACCACTTCGGTTTTGGGATTAACCACATACAAATCGCCTTCAAAATGATTATCCATCAAATTTTTGAGCAATTTGCCTCCGGGCTTGGAAACGTCGTTTGAAGCACCCACGACGACAATACTTTTGGGCCAGATGAGTTCTCGTGTCAGCATAAATCCGGTTTATTTTCATCAAAAATACGAATTCCCTGCTCATAGCCACTGATATTATTCAGGTGAAACAGGATCTATTGTAGAAAAGGCGAAGACAGGGAGGAGGGCGGAGGCAAAAGAAAAGGCAATCAAGAAAGCGGACTCATGGGTGACAGATAAATTAGGATTCACCAACCGGCATCGATTTCTGTTTTGATATTTTTTGAATAGTTTTGGCAACGAAATGGCAAATCTGACAGAACAACGGATTATGGTTCTCTGCGATTTTTCGGAGTCGATGAACAACGCGATTGCTCATGGTATGCAAATGGCTACTATTTTTCGAAAGGAAATGTGCCTGTTTCATCCGTTGCAAAAAAATGGGAAAGCGGAAAAGCTGGCCGTTCAAAAGGCCCTGTCTAAAATCATTCACCAGCTGAAAAAGGACTTGCCCGACATTCCAATTTCCAGCTTGACACTGAAAGGCGCGCTGCCCGACTGCATTGACCGGATTGCGGAACAATACGATGGAATTATGCTGGTACTGACCTCGGAGAATGTGAAAGCCAAGTTGCCCGCACTGCAAGTCAGCCAAATCCCATTCTTGTTTGTCAACGGATACCAGCCCGAATCGCTCCGCTACAAAAACGTGCTGCTCCCGGTCGACTTCAGAAAAGTCATGAAAGACACCTCACTATGGGCCAGTTATTTTGCCCGCTTTAACAAAGCTGATGTAACGGTTTTTCCTGCCATGGAAAAAAACAAGGACCACGCGGTCATGATTCGTAAAAATGTGAAATTCATCAAGCATTTACTAACCAACCTTAAGCTTGATTTTCAGATCTCAAACAGCGGTAAGGGTAGTTTCGGCTTGCCTTTTGATGCCTTACAACGCTGCCAGAACGAGAAGCACGATTTACTGATCATTCCTTCCAGTAAAAACATCAGTCTCATTGACCTGATCATCGGCTTGCCCGAAGCGAAAATCATCAAAAAAGCCAATCACTTGCCGGTGCTTTGCATCAACCCAAAACGCGACATGTATATTCTGTGTGATTGACCACCCGTTGAATTCCTATAATTCAAAATTTTATTATTCCTTTGTAAAACGACCAAAAAGATAGTTCGGATAAACCATTCAACACGAAGAAATCATGCGTTCGATCCTTGTAGTTATTCTTCTTTTAATTGCCGGCCAAGGCTTTTCTCAAAAACTTGAATACGATATTTTATTTCACGGTATTGGTGATAACCGGGAGTATTTTAGCGGAGTAGCCAACTCGCAAACCATTTTGGGAGAACGAACCAGCGTTGTGGTGGGAACTACCCTCGAAGAAAAACACAAATTTCGAATTGGGCTGAGCCATTTGTTTGAATTTGGAAGCGAAATCGATGATCAGCAACCCAAGCTAACGGCGTACTACCATTACTCGGACGCCCAAGCAGAATTTTACTTTGGCGCTTTTCCGCGTATGGGCTTGATTGATTTTCCGCTGGCTTTAATCACCGACACGTTTCTATATTACCGTCCCAACATCGAAGGATTGTACGGGAAATACAATTGGGACTGGGGACATCAAAGCGGCTTTGTTGACTGGACGAGTCTCCAGACCGAAACCAAGCGCGAAACCTTCATGGCTGGCTTTTCAGGCGAAATGCGCCATCAAATGATCTTCTTTCAAAACTACATCACCCTGTTTCACTATGCCGGCACAGCCCTTCGCCCCGAGGGCGAAAACATCCACGATAACCTGGGAGCAGCTTTCTTTCTGGGCTCCGACCTGGACCAGGTGCTGCCGATGCACAATGCCTACTTCAAACTGGGCTTGCTCCACTCGAAATACCGCGAACGCCACGTGATGGATGGCTACTTGAATTCGACCAGTCTGTTGGCTGAGTTTTACGGTGAAGTCAAGCAATTTGCCTTGCGGTCGGGCTTACACTTTGGCGACGGGCACAATATGATGAATGGTGACCGTTTTTACGATGTTGACAGCTATTGGCGCACCGATGTAATTTGGCGATTCATCAGCAGTAAACATGTTGAAGGCCGATTTAACCTTTCCTTTCACTTGATTGAAGGTAATGATCTGGACCAATCGCAACAATTGTCTCTGATTTACCGGTTTGGAAACTGAAGGAGCTGGATGCTGAACTTGAAACATAAAAGTGGACATTGAGTTAAGCAATGCTGCCATTT
>NZ_CAXBDD010000058.1:0-24676 GCF_963974515.1 uncultured Sunxiuqinia sp.
AAACTGTGCCGGTTATCCGGAGAGAAAACAGTTGACAGAAATATTGATGAGCTCAGAAATGACTGTTCTAATCGATACTGCCCGGGTTAAATACAGCCACAAACAAACCCATCGGCCAGCTCATCCGTTAATTTTCGGACCACTTCCTTTTCCGCTTCTGTTCCCTTGCATTGTTCACACACCGGCAAGTTCAGCGCTTGATTTTTTGCTGCTCTCGTAGGATCCAATTTCTTCTGACAGACAAAACACATGGAGGTAAAATCATTCATGTTTCTTCAACTTTGTAGTGTAAAACTAATGAATCAAATGGAGCGGGAGGCAGTCTACATTAAATTTTTACTATTCGCATGCTGGATTGACAGCAGAATCAACACACCATGTTATTATGGCGCATTTTTCGGCAAAACAGGAGGTGGCATGATTATTATTGAAAAAAAACAAGACACAAATTAATAAACTTACACAGATTGACTACTTTTGTGTCCGTTCGTGGATAATACATTAGAAATACAAGATAATGACATTTGTAAATAAACTTCTAGGAAAATTTTTGGGCAACAAATCGGATCGGGATATTCGTGAAATCTCTCCAATAGTTGAACAGGTAAAAATTGAATACGAAAGAATTTCAAAGCTCTCCATCGAGGAACTAAGAGCTGAATCAGCCCGGTTAAAGCAAATCATACAGGATCGGATTCAGCCCGATATGGACGAGATTGCTTCGTTGAAAGCAAAGGTTGATGAGGTTGAGATTCAGGAGAGTGAAAAGATATATCAGCAAATTGATAAAATTGAAGAACAAATCAATGAAAAGATTGAACTTGTTCTGAATGAGATTTTGCCAGCTGCGTTTGCTGTGGTGAAAGAAACGGCCCGTCAATTCAAAGACAATGAAAAACTGATTGTTAAAGCGACCGATTTTGACAGGGAACTGGCCGCCGGACGCGACAGCATTCAAATTGAAGGCGACAATGCAATTTGGTACAACAAATGGGTAGCAGGCGGGTCGGAAATAACCTGGGATATGGTGCATTACGATGTACAGCTCATCGGTGGTATTGTGCTCCACCAAGGGAAAATTGCAGAGATGGGAACCGGCGAAGGAAAAACCTTGGTGGCAACCTTGCCTGTTTTCTTGAATGCCTTGGCAGGCAAAGGGGTTCATTTGGTAACCGTGAACGATTACCTGGCCAAACGTGATGCCGAATGGATGGGCCCAATTTTCGAGTTCCACGGACTAAGCGTTGATTGTATTGACAAACACCGACCAAACTCCGACGGGCGCAGAAAAGCCTACAATGCCGATATAACCTACGGAACCAACAACGAATTCGGCTTCGATTATCTGAGAGATAACATGGCCATCAATCCGCAGGATTTGGTTCAGCGCAAGCACCATTATACCATTGTCGATGAGGTTGACTCCGTATTAATTGATGATGCGCGTACACCGTTGATTATTTCAGGGCCGATTCCAAAAGGCGATATTCAGAAGTTTGATGAGTTGAAACCGAAAGTTGAAAAACTGGTTGCAGCTCAAAAAAACTACGTAAATCAGTGTCTGACGGATGCCAAACGCCTATTAAACAAGGAAAACCCGACCAAGGAAGAAAAGGAGGAAGGGGCTATTAATTTGCTAAGGGCACATAAAGGCTTACCCAAAACCAAAGCCATTATCAAATTTTTAAGCGAAGAAGGCAACAAGGCGGCGATGCAAAAGATTGAGAACTTTTACATGCAGGACAATAGCAAAAACATGCATATTGTTACTGACCCGCTTTATTTTATCATCGAAGAAAAACAAAATTCAGTTGAGTTAACCGATAAGGGAATTGACTTGATTTCAGCCGACGTGGATGATCCTGAATTTTTCATCTTACCCGATATGGGAAGTATGATTGCTGAAATTCAGAATGATGCAGCCTTGACTAAGGAAGAACAGCTGGAGAAAAAAGATCAGTTACTTCAGAATTACGCTGTAAAGTCGGAACGGGTACACACGATCAACCAATTGCTGAAAGCCTACGCCATGTTTGAAAAAGACGTGGAGTATGTGGTGATTGACAACAAGGTGAAGATTGTGGATGAGCAAACCGGACGGATTATGGAAGGCCGACGCTATTCCGATGGACTGCACCAGGCCATTGAAGCAAAGGAACGCGTAAAAGTGGAGGCTGCCACGCAAACCTTCGCAACCATCACCCTGCAAAACTATTTCAGGATGTACCACAAGCTAAGTGGTATGACTGGTACGGCGGAAACGGAAGCAGGAGAATTCTGGGACATCTATAAACTGGAAGTCGTAGTCATTCCAACAAACCGGGTAATCATTCGTGATGACAGGGAAGACTTGGTTTATAAAACGAAACGCGAAAAATACAATGCTGTTATTCAGGAGATTGTCGAACTAAACAAACTCGGACGGCCTGCCTTGGTAGGTACGACTTCAGTGGAAATTTCGGAATTACTGAGCCGCATGTTGAAAATACGTGGGGTCAAGCATAACGTACTGAATGCGAAACTGCACGCCCGCGAAGCGGATATTGTTGCTGACGCTGGAGCCAGCGGCATGGTAACCATTGCCACCAACATGGCTGGTCGTGGTACCGACATCAAGCTGACAAAACAGGTGAAAGACCTTGGTGGTTTGGCCATTATTGGTACTGAACGACATGACTCACGCCGTGTTGACCGCCAGCTGCGCGGACGTGCCGGACGCCAGGGGGACCCAGGTAGTTCACAGTTCTTCGTGTCACTGGAAGACGATTTGATGCGTCTCTTTAATTCAGACCGAATTACAGGCATTATGGATCGTTTGGGACTCGAAGAAGGCGAAGTGATTCAACATTCCATGATCACCAAATCGATTGAGCGGGCACAACGAAAAGTGGAGGAAAACAACTTTGGTATCCGTAAGCGTTTGCTCGAATATGACGATGTGATGAACTCGCAGCGCGAAGTGATCTACAAAAAACGTTACCATGCCTTGTTTGGCGAACGCCTGGAAGTGGACTTACTGAACATGATGTACGATTCGCTGGAAAACCTGGTGAATGAGTATCATGGAAGCGACCAGTTTGAAGACTTTAACATGGAGTTGGTGCGGTTGATGTCAATTGAATCGCCAGTTTCGGCCGAAGATTTCATGAAGCTAAAACCTGAAGAGATCATTGAGCAAATCTATCAGGTGATGATCAAGACCTTCACCCGAAAAGTTGAAACGATCTCGAAACAAGCTTATCCGGTTATTAAAGACGTTTACGAGCGTAAATCGCACGTCTATCAAAACATTGTCGTTCCGATATCCGATGGCAAACGTATTTTTCAGATCATCACCAATCTTGAGAAAGCCTATAATAACCAAGGAAAAGAATTGGTGAAATCGTATCAAAAGCAAGTTGTGCTTTCAACCATCGACGAAGCCTGGAAAGAACAGCTGCGCGAGATGGATGATTTGAAACAATCGGTTCAGAATGCCACTTACGAGCAAAAAGATCCGCTATTAATCTACAAGTTCGAGTCATTCAACTTGTTTAAGATCATGGTTCAAAAGGTAAATAAGGATGTGGTGTCAACCTTGATGAAAGGCCATATTCCAATTTCAGATCCAAATCAGGTGCGGGAGGCTGAAGCCAATAAACGGACGGATATGAGCAAATATTCAACGCAAAAATCCGACGTTTCGGAAATAACTTCTCGCAGCGGTCAACGAGAGCAGCGAGAACCACAGAAAGCGCAGCCGGTACGTGTTGAAAAGAAAGTTGGCCGAAATGATCCATGCCCATGTGGTAGCGGAAAGAAATACAAGAGTTGCCACGGAAAAAATGCTGAATAAGTGAATTCATTGATTATCATCGTTCGAGCCGATAACAACCAGCACAGTCGGGGATGAGGAAAACAACAGACAGGTCTATGACCTTAAAATAAAACCACATGGAATTTTTAGCAGTTATTCACTGGAATGTAGATCCTGAAATTTTCAACCTTGGCCCCCTGTCTGTTCGTTGGTATGGCTTGTTGTTTGCCATCGGATTTTTATCCGGGTACTACCAAGGAGAAAGGATGTTTAAGTTTGAAAACATCAAGTTGGAATGGCTTGAAAGCCTTTTTATTTACCTGATCGTAGCTACCATTGTTGGAGCAAGACTTGGACATGTAATTTTCTACGGATGGGATTATTACTCGCAACATCCGGCTGAAATCCTGAAGGTTTGGCAGGGTGGATTGGCCAGTCATGGTGGCGCGGCAGGTATTTTAATAGCGTTGATCTGGTGGAGCAAAAAAGTGTCTAAACGATCCGTATTATGGGTTTTAGATCGGGTAGTGGTACCTACGGCCTTGGTGGCCGCCTTGATTCGCACCGGAAACCTTATGAACTCAGAGATTTACGGAATTCAAACCAGCTTGCCGTGGGGATTTATTTTTGAACGGAATGGTGAAACAATAGCCAAACATCCAACGCAGCTTTACGAAGCTCTGGCTTATCTGCTTACATTCGGCGTTATGCTTTATGTATATTGGAAGACCAAATTACGCAATCGTCAGGGGTTTATCGTTGGGCTCTTTTTTGTGATGATTTTCCTCGCACGCTTTGTTATCGAATTTATCAAAGAAGATCAGGAGGCTTTCGAAGCTGGCATGGCCTTGAATATGGGACAATGGCTAAGCATTCCATTTGTGGTTGGCGGTTTGTACCTGATGATTCGGGCATTGAAACGACCTCCTGTTATTTATAAAAATTAGTCCTCGCTATATTTTTTAAAAGCTTCAACGGTTTGTTTTCTACTTTTTAGCTGATACAGGTAACTCTCTGTCTGCCTTCGGTATTGTGTTTGGTATGATTGTGTTGCCCATTGAGCAGCTTCATCCAGATTGCCGATCATTTCGCTGGCAATGGCCAGATTATACTCCAGTTTGCTTTTTGCTGATTTGCTGTTGGTTTTAGATAGTAGATCTTGCCAATGCTCATAGGCAGCAGCCCAATTATTGTTGCGGATAGCCGACTCGAGAAGGGGTGAATTGGCTTGTTTTAAAACAAAATAGCCTCTTGTTTGCGTTTGCCATTGTGGCGATAGTCTCGCATCCAGTTCAAGGGCGATCTGGATTCCTGTTTCAAGAAGTGCCTGCTTAATTGGCACAAGCCTATTTGTGAATAAGTTCTTTTGCGAATAATCGGCTTCCGACCAGTAAATTGTGTCAGCAACGATTAATTGTTGCACAATTTCCTTTTTAGCAGGATCGTATATTCGAACAATCGCATCATATTTTGAGTCGATGGATGCTTCGTGCATTTCTGAATAAGGAACTTTCATGTAGTCTGTCATAACCTTATTCATGTACCGCTCCAAAACCAGCAAGGCATCGGTCTCGTAAGTTTCGCATATTTCAGAAACATAATTCCACTCCAAGGGTGGCAAAACTTTAAAGTAATTCTCGCTTCTTGGAATATTACGATCTTCGGGAATAACAACATCGTATCGTCCGGATTCAAACAGCAGTTCGGCCAGTACTTTCAACGTTGTGTCAGCAGCGGAGCTATCCAGGACTGCGGCACTCACTTCAAATCCACGCCGGTAAAAATAGTTTTGCAAGCTGTCCGCCGGAAAGTTGTTAAATTCATCTGTCATGCTCCGGTTCATCAGCGTTAGGCTCACAATATCATTCGATAACAAGTACGCTGATGGTTTGGCAACTTCAACATAAACTGTTTTATAACTTGAAGCGCATGAAGCCATGAATAAAACACCGAAAGATAAAGCTGCGATTTTATAGTATTTGTTGATTTTCATAGTGTTACTCCATCATTAATAAATGCCCCAGAATTTTCTCAAAAACCATTCCAAAGCTAATAAAAATAGGATGATGTAGAAGAGCCATTTCATCGATAAAAATTCCTGATATACTTGTTGTTCAATTTGTCGCAGTTGCAGATTGGCATTTTGCTCAACGAGGTGAATCAACTCATCGACCTGAACGGATAAAAAGAACTTACCCCCGGTTTTGTAACTCATTTGACTGAGAACCTGAAAATTGGCTTCGGTTTCAATTCCTTCAATTTGAATTTTGCTGACGCTGAAACTACCTGATTCACTGTAGCTAATTTCTCCCAGCTTGCTCTGTGCCGAAAACGAATAGATACCAACCGGGAGCCTCCCCATGTTCAACTGGTACTTTTCGTTGGTTTTATCAAAGACGGCCTGGTATTTTTGCCCATTTTCATGCGTAATTTCGATGTCAACATCGGGAGAATTATCCAACTCAAAACTCTCGTTAAACAATTCAGCCTGAATTATAATTGGTTCATCCTCGGCATAGTTTGTTTTCCAAAAGAGATTGAAGTTGTCTTCATTGGGTTTCAAAATCAAATAATTAACGAATTTTTGAACAAGCTCATCAAAAGCTGCGTGCGAACGGTCGTTTAGGTAATTGTGAATGCGCCAGCGCCAAAGGCCTTCGCCGGCGATAAATCCTCTCTTCTGTCCATCGATCCGCCCAAAAGCAATGAGAGGCCGGTCTGTTTTAACCGATTGAATGGCTTGGTTGGCAAACGACTCCAGTGCCGGATCCAGATCAATATCGGCAAAAGGAGCCAGCAATGGAGGCAAATCTTGAAAGTGACTTATCTGAGTGAGATCGAATCGGAAAAGGCTGAACTGCTCTTGAATTAGCGCCGTAACCTGCTCGAACTGTTTGGCAAGCCCAAACTGAAAACCGGTCTGCAAACTGTTAAAATTGGAAATGGCTGTTTCTCTTCCGACGATAAATAAGACAGGACGATGGCTTTGCAGGAGCTGTTCTAGGATACGTGTAGATTGTGGATTCGCATCGGGCAGCTGATGGACAATCACCAGATCGTAATCAGCAAAATCCAATTCGCTATTGAAACTTGTGAGGAGTTCCGTTTCATATTTGGTAATTCCTTCCAATGCCTTGTTGATTGCTCCTAAATCGGGATGTGGCCCACGAGCCAGAAACAAAATCCGCTGCTTTTCAGAAATAACATTGACCGAAAATTCGCGGGTATTGTTGGCCAAATTCTGCTCACCACTGATGGCTTCAAGGTGAACGGTGTAATTGACAATACCTTCGCTCATTGATTTTAGATTTAAATTCTCGGTGAAGAAATAATTATCCGAAGGGATGCGAATAGCCCTTGAATAAATAGTCTTAGAAGATTCATCAATGGTGAGGTTTACCATTTGACCGGCAGCTTTGGTAAAGCTAAGATCCAGCTTCACCGGAAAATTTTGATCCAGGAAGGCTGTAGAATTTGTCAACACGTTTCGAATTGCTGCATCGGCGTGCAAGGTGGTATCGCCAAAACCAATGGAATAAATAGGATAAGTCACCGACTCGACTGCGAACGCCGGATCGGTTCCGGCATTGAAAATACCATCGCCCATTAATATCATCGCTCCAATATTCGATGGAATATAATTCTGATTGACTTCAGCCAGCAAATTACTGTAGTCCGATCGTTTCCCTTCGAAATCAGGTTGGCTACTGCTGTTGGTTTCACTATCGAACAGTAAAATTTCAGGCTCGTAATCCTTTAGTTCATTTTTTAATCGATCGATAACAGCAAGCAATTCAGCTTGATACCGATTTAAAGATTCTGAATTGTCGATTCCAATAAGCAACTCAGGCTTTTGTCTGTCGTGTTTAATGTGCTGCACGGCCAATTGTAAAAATAAAGCGGCAATCAGGAAGACCGACAAAAATCGCAAAACGCTGAGCGCTTTTACCTGTGCCGATGTAAGCGGGGAGTCTTGCTTTGTTTTTCGATACAAAACAAAGCTAGAAACAGTGGCGATGATGACACTTAGCAGAAAAAGCCAGAAAGGATATGATGCGTTAAAATAGAATTCCAATGTATGAGATTTAAGGCCAGCGACCTGGTTTTATTTCCCGGTTCATCATGACAAGTTAAATTCTGGGAAAAGGAATTTAACTCCAGCGATAATCGCTACCAAATTTAACACTCTTGCTGAAACTTGCGAAATAATACCCGCGAAACGACCGCTGTTTATACTTTTTTATTGAAACTGACAGCACTTTCATCAAGCGTTGATTTGACCATTGATCGGTTTTAGTTTTTTATTCACCAAATTGGATAGTTGAATCCTGTTCTTAACGCCCGTTTTGGTGTAAATCCGATGGGCATGATCTTTCACGGTTTGCACGGTGATGAATAAGGAATCAGCAATCGCCTGGTTCGATTTGCCAAGGCAAATCTCCCGGATAATTTCAGCTTCCCGTTTCGAAATCTCAAACTGCTCACAAAAATGCATGAAACAATCTCCATCGGCTGCTGGAGAACTGTCCGCTTTAAAGTAGAGCCAAGCGGACGGCATGGCCAGGTGACTGAAGTAAAATAGCACAAAAAGAATGACGACGAACCAGTGCGAAGAGGCCATAAATAAAGAGATTGTAGCGAGCAAAACCGGAACAAAAAACAACAAAACCAAGACTTGTTTTTGCAACGCTTGATGTTTGTTTTGTTTTTGAAGAAGGATAAGTAAACTACCCAATGAAACCACAAGCAGATTGACTACGGCGAAACTTCTAAACAAAAGGGGCAAATGAACTGCTTCATCCTGAACCACCTGGTTTTTGAAATAATTTCCCAATGCAAAAAAGATCAGCATGCAAGCCGAAAAATACACCATACTTGCATACCCTTTTAATTTTATGCCCGCCACTTCGAAACAAAGCTGGATAAACAAATACCAGGCAACCAACAATAAAGGAAAGCCCAAAAAAGGAAAAATGGCCACTACATTCAGCAAAGTCTCGGGTGAGCTGATGACATGATTTAACAAAAACTTCACGCCCAGAAAACTCCAGATGCTATAAAATCCGAAGGCGGCTAAAAATGCGTCGTAATAGAAGAGGGATGAAGCAAAGGATGTGTTTCCTCGCTGCTTCATCCGGTAAGCAGTCATCAGACCAAAAGCAGTCAGTCCAATCGAAACAATAAAACTGAATATAAAAATACCGTGCTCCATATGCTTAGCGAAATTAAGAAAAAGCACCTACATCGTCACAATACCAAAGTAGGAATGTGGACACGAAGGAAGCAATTAGGCAAGACTAAAGTTGGATTTTGGATAAACACAACTTTAGTAGGAAGGAATCACAAGCTGAATGTTTTAAGTTTGCTAATGAATTAAAACAGTAGCTCATCAATTAAATCAGTACAAACTATGGAACTCATCAATTACACCCGGTTAACGCCCACGCTTGGAGGAAGCTTCAGCAATGGTTGGCAAGTCATGAAAAGCTATTTTTTGTACTTGCTTTTGGTCGTTATTGTTATTGGTATGGTTAATGGACCGGCTGGCTTTAAAATTAACGCCGACTCCGGAGACTTTGGATTCATTCACGGAATCCCGCTCAAACCCGACAATCTGTTTGTCACGATTGGCGTCGTCTTTCTCGTCCTATTCGGATTCGCGTATTACTTCCTTTTGGTTCCGGTTTTTAATTACAGTGCGAAATTAGTCTACCTGGATGCCGTGAGAGAAAAAGAAATTGAGCTTCAGCAATTAATTGCAGGTTTCAATAATTACCTGAATGTCATTCTGGCGAATCTATTGAAGAGTGCTTTGGTCGTCATGGGTTTTCTATTTTTCATTATTCCCGGAATTATCATCTTCTGCCGGCTGGCTTTTGTATCCTACTTGGTGATGGATAAGAATTTGGATCCACTCCAGGCCATTGAACAAAGTTGGAAACTGACGCGTGGCATAGGCTGGACGATCTTTGGAATGACGATTCTTTCGGTTTTTATTTTCATTTTTGGTTTGATGTTGTTGATTATTGGCGTGTTCCCTGCTTTAGTCTGGATCAATTCGTCCTTTGCCTCCATTTACCAGGCGGCTTTGAATCGACAGGAAGGCTTGGTTGAATACTAAAAAAAAGGCGTCGAACAGCGCCAGAATGACCTATAGCACCAGGTTGAAGGCAGCCAACGAGTGCTGATTAGCGTGGGGCGAGCCAAAACAGCCAGCTATTGACGGAGAATTGGCAGCTATCAACCAGAAATGTATGGCTATTGAGCGGAAATGATTAGCTAACAAAGGGAAATGTTTAGCTATTGGGGAGGAATGAGTGGCTGTCAGCCAAAAATGAGTGAGAGTAAGCATCACCAGTTCAGTCATAGGCCGAAAATGAACGAAAGCCTGCCGGTTGCTGACAAACGGTGAACTGCTATCCGCTCAGCGGTTTGCGAAAGCATGTGCTTAAAGTCGCTGAGCCGGGGAGAAGTTCAGGGCTTTTTCTATCTTTATTCGTTCAAAAACGTGGGAGCTTGGCCTGCGGAATAAACTTGATGATCTTTTGCTGTTCATTGCGTTGCTATTGGCTAGTCAAGCATCTTTCTGATTCAATATTTTTCAAATTATGAAGCAAAATCGTAGGATGAAGTACACCTGTATTCTTCTTTTTGTATTGGCATCAATTGCCCCATTGGCGGGCTATTCGCAATATTTTTCGACAGGGCAGGAGCCGGCAAAAATCAAGTGGCGCCAAATCAATACCGAAAATTTTCAATTGATTTATCCGCAGGATTACGAAGAAAAAGCCAGGCAGGTCGCGTCCATTTTCGAGAAGGTTTATGCCCTGGGCCATCAAACACTCGGGCACGCGCCCCGAAAAATATCGGTCATCCTGCATACCCATACCGTCAAATCAAACGGGCTGGTTGCCTGGTCGCCCAAGCGGGTTGAGCTGTTTACCACACCGCACCAGGAAATTTATGCGCAAGATTGGATCGAGCAACTAGCCATTCACGAATTTCGACATGTGGTTCAAATGGATAAAATCCAACAGGAATTGCCGCGCATTTTGCCCATCCTTTTTGGCGAGCAGGCTGCTGCGGTTACGGTTGGTGCGTATTTGCCCTTTTGGTTTATTGAAGGGGATGCGGTGGTGACAGAAACGGCGTTGTCCCATGCGGGCCGGGGCCGATTGCCTTCGTTTTTAATGGAAAACAAAGCCCAAGCCGTTGAAAAGGGTCTGTATTCATTCAATAAAGCTTCGCTGGGATCGTACAGGGATTTTGTGCCCAACCGCTATAAGTTTGGCTATTGGATGGTGGGTGGCGCTCGCCGGAATTACGGATCGAACATCTGGTCAAAAGTGTTGGACGAAATTGCTCAGAATCCCCTGTCCATCAGTCCGGTAAACCGCGTTTTAAAGCGTGAAACCGGCCTCCGGCAGAAGGAATTGTATGAAAAGCTCTTTGCAGAATACCGGCAGCAATGGACGGACGAGGTGAGCCAGCTTGATTTGACTCCGATTTCAACGCTCACACAGCGGCCTAAATTTCAGACCAACTATACGCAAAGCCATGCATTAAACGATTCGACAGTTGTTGTTTTAAAACAAAGCCGTTCGGACCTGAGCCGGATTGTGAAAATTACGCCAACCGGAGAGGAAACCGTTTTCACACCTGGGAATATTTTTCAGGAGTCGTTTTCCGGTGAAAAAAATATGCTGATCTGGTCGGAGCGAAGACCCGATCTACGTTGGACGCACGCCGACCGCTCGGTGATTGTTGTTTATAATTTGGCAAACCGGGCAAAGCAGGAATTCCGGTATGAAAACAAATTGTTTAGCCCGACAATTTCCCCGAAGCAGCTACGTTTCGCTGCGGTTGAAGTGGACAAAACAAACCGCTATTTCCTCTCGGTTTTCGACCTGACCAGTGGCCAACGATTGCAACAACTGGCATTCCCGGGCAATCCGTTCCTGCTCACACCCAGCTGGGACGACAAGGAAGAAACGCTTTACTTTGTCGCTTTGTCATCTAAAGGAAAAGCGTTGGCATCGGTCAATCTTTCCGATGAAAAGCTGAATACCTTGATCGAGCCCGGCTTCCACGAAATCAGGAATCCTGAGTTTGCCGACGGGGTAGTCTATTTTACAGGTTCATTCACCGGAATCGACAATATTTATGCTTATCATTTAGCTGGCGGAAATACCGAACAGCTAAGTTCCGTGTCATTTGGAGCCGACTATCCGGCCATTTTCAACGGGAAAATTTTATTGAGCAACTACACAAGCGATGGCTACCAGTTGGCTAGCCTGAACCGAAGTGAGACCATTCGAACATCGTTGGAGGAAATTTCTCATAAACAATACGAACTGGCAGAGGTATTGGCCCGGCAGGAAGGACAGGTCGTAGCCTTCGAAGACCCGAAGCCGGAAATCGAGTCGAAACCTTACCGTAAGCTGGCGCATATTTTCAACTTTCACAGTTGGGCTCCGGTTTATGTTGACGTAGATGATTCTGACATTCAACCGGGTGTATCGCTTTTTTCGCAAAATAAACTGGGCACAGCCGAAACCCGTGTTGGATACGAATACAATTGGGAAGAAGAATCCGGAAAGTATATTCTCGCTTTCAACTATTCCGGATTGTTTCCGGTATTCGATGCCGAATTTAACTATGGCACACGAAACAGTGATTATAATGTCATCAGGCAAGTTTCCGTGCCAACTCAGACTGGCTTTGCGACTGTTAATGATACGGTCCGACAAAATATTGAATGGAACGAATTCAGTTTTGAAGGCGGAATTTCTTTGCCTTTGGTGTTTAGCCAAGGAAAATACACCCAGCTCGTGCGTCCTGAGCTGGAGTATTCGTACCAAAACGTGTCGCACACCAGCTCAACCCCACAGGAATTTTATCAAGGTTATTATCACGCGCTTACCTATAGGTTGTTTTTACAAAATTCGCTGGGCCGGTCCGAGCTGGATCTTCAATCGCGCTGGGCACAAGCCATTGAATTGATTTATCGCGATGGATTAACTGGAGGAAGCGATATTGGTCGTATTGCAGCAGCTCAAGGTTATTTATTCTTTCCGGGTCTCTTTAATAACCACGGCATCAAAATTTTTAACGGCTATCAGAATAAAAAATCAGGGTCATCCTTTGGAAATGCCGTGCGGGTTCCAAGAGGTTATCACAGTTTTCAGAACAACGAACTCTACACGTTGGGTGCTGATTATGTGATGCCGCTGCTTTATCCTGATTTTAGTCTTGGTCGATTGATTTATCTGAAGCGGATCCGATCCTCTTTTTTCTATGATTATGGGCAGGCCAACGGAAATGTCTATTCCAGCGATGGTGAAATTGCCGGAAAATTTACGGCAAAGATGCAGTCGCTTGGGGTTGAACTAATGGCCGACGGGCATTTCTTGCGCTTGGTGACGCCGGTATCGCTTGGCCTTCGCGGAGCCTATATTCCGGACACACAAAATTTTCACCTACAAGTGCTGTTCTCGGTGAGTTTTGATTCACTTTGAGCGCAAAGTCAAAACAGTGATTTCTGGATTCATTTCAATACGGCCCAACAGGCCAACACAGCCCAAACCACGGTTGACGTATAAATATTGGTCTTGTTCCTGGTAAAGTCCGCCCCAATATTTCTGCACAAAATACATCGGGCTAAATTCAATGCCTGCAAATTGAACACCCGACTGAGCTGCATGCGTATGTCCGGAAAGTGCCAATGAAATATCGGTTTTCCCAATCACTTGATCTTCCCAGTGCGCCGGATCATGTGTTAACAAGATTTTAAACGATTCTGTTTGGGTATTCTCCAGTGCCTGATCCAGATCAGCATATTGCGGAAATGGCCGATGCCCCCAGTTTTCCACACCAATCACTTCAATCACCTGATTGTCCATGGCGATTTCAGCCGACTCATTCAGTAACAACAGAAAACCAGCTGTTTCAATCTTATTAACCAATGTTTGATGATTGAGCGCTTTCAGTTCCGTATCCTGCCAGTTGGTATAGTCGCCGTAGTCGTGGTTGCCTAATATGGCAAACTTTCCAAGGCTTGCTTTCATATCCGCTAAAGCCTTTTCAAAACCGATCATTTCCTGGTAGTAATTGTTAACCATGTCGCCTGTAAACAGGATCAGCTGCGGATTAAAACCGTTTATTTTTTCAGTGGCACGTCGTAAAAATGAAGCGTCTTCGAAACTTCCCAAATGAAAATCGGAAATCTGCACCAGAACCATTTTGTCCAGAGACTTGGGTAAATCGTTCAGATAAACATCCTGCTCAACAACGCGTAACGATTTTCGTCCAAAGGCAATGCCGTAACCAATGTTGATCATCAAGCCAAGACTAAGAATGGAAGCACTCATAAGTAATACTTTTGCGTAGTACTTGGCCCGGAATAATCGAAGTAATAAGGAAATGATAAAGGAAACCGATAATAGTAGTTTAGGAATCAGGTTTAGAAACGAAACAGAAATGACAAAATAGAAAAACTGGTAGTTTGTCGTTTCCCGAATCTTTTCAGGATTAAGAAAGGCAAAAATCAGGATGCCAAACAAAACAGCACTCAAAATCCAATAAGCGATACCTGCCCGTCGCTTTAATCCTGACTGATCCAGCAAAAGGCGGATGGCAAGAAAAGCAAACAGCTCAACGACAAAAACCAGGGCAAAAAAAATAAACACGCCCGATCCGGGAATTCCTCTCATCTGATGTTCTTAAATTTTGTAAGATCAATAAATTCATTTGAAAACTGACGGGAGCGAAATTAAACAAGCTCAGTGAAAAAAGATAGGATCAGTATAGAATTTTCTCAAAAAAGAAATCGCCGGCCCAAAAAATAGCGAACAAGTGTATGATTACCAAAATTTGATAAAAACAAGTTATTTGGGCTTAGTTGAGTGGGTAGCGAGCAAAGGTTTCATCGCAATTGATTCGTTCATTAACAGTTAATTGAGAATATGGGCCTATGCGTTTAAACGCCTGAGAATTGAATATTTGATTTTTGTCGACCAGTTACCGGTAAATAATGACGGCAAATGAAATTTGCATCCATAAGAATGAAAAAAACAGAGTTCTCATCTGAAATTCTCAGTTGTAACTTTTGAAATCTGATGATATGACAAATGTAAATTACTGATTTGAATGATTAAGTTACAAAACAAAACTACCTGATAAGAGATGTTTACGTCTTGTTGTACATTTGTCAATCAAAGGGTGGGGGAGTCGACTAAATAGTCTAACTGGATATTTATTTATATATTTAATTGAAAGTCAGTTGGTTAATTGATGTGACTTAAAGTGAGTTCTTAGGAGTGTGGTAAACAAGCGGTCAATCGCTTAAAAAAGAAATAACATGAGAGCATTTAAATGATTTCCTGTGAGACGTTTACAAAGATAACCTAAACTAATATATTAAGATGCTTTGAGGATTTTTCAATCATGCAGTAAAAAATGATTTACAAATGATAATCAAAGAATTTTTAGTTTTTACTTTATTATCTAGATCGAATGGATTAGTTTTGTGAAAACACAATTCTCATAAATGAATAGCAGAATAAAGCGTTTTATGGATTACAAAAGCATCAGCTCATCGGAACTTGCTGATACCATTGGAGTGCAACGGTCTAATGTTACACATGTGCTTCACGGACGTAATAAACCAAGTTTTCAGTTTATCGCTAAGCTATTGGAAACTTATCCTGAAATCAATGCCAAATGGTTGATTATGGGCGATGGGAACATGCTGGAACATGGACAGATTGATCAGCAACAACTATTTCCAGAGGATGCAAAGCAGGATACCCCTAACCGGCCTGAGTTGAAAACTACACTCGAGACTACTGAAGTGACTACGCCCCAAATGTCTATTCAAAACACTGAAAAAGAGAATACTAAAGCGCCAAAAACCAAGGAAATTGAAAGAATAGTAGTCTTTTATACCGACCAAACTTTTAAAGAATACGGTCCGTCAAAATAAATTTTTCTGGTTATCTTTGCCGGCATATGTCGTATTTGTAATATGATGTATATTGAGTATATTGATTAAGTGTCTTTTGAATGAAACCGAGCAGGTATCATCAACGCTCAATAGCAGATGATTAAAGTGCGAGTTCCAGGTGATACCATAGGAAGCAAACAATTTAATCATATGAAACGAGCCATCGAAACCGCTGTTTACGCCCAAGGGAATGTTTATTGGCGAGTTCCATACGTCGATGTTCTCCAAAAAAGTAATGAAGCCTGGTATGAGAGTTATACACAGTTAATTTGAAACGATAAACATATGAAAAAGAAGGTTGAAGAACTACTTCTGATTGAGAACATCCAATTAAATCACGATAATTTCAAGCTTGTTCTTCAGGCTCCTGCAGAATTGCCCCAAATGTTTCCCGGACAATTTGTGAATGTGGAAATAAAGAAAGCTACAGAAATCTTTTTAAGGCGTCCATTTTCGATCCTGGATGTGGACTACGAAAACAATACCTTTTCGTTGTTGGTGAAAATACTGGGGCGAGGTTCGAAAGTATTAACGACTTATCAGCCCGGAGAAAAGATTAGTGTAATTTTTCCACTGGGTAGTCGTTTTACTTTTCCGGAGGAAAACGATAAAGTGCTGCTGGTTGGAGGTGGTAGCGGAGTGGCACCAATGCTTTTTTTAGCCAAAATCTGTGGATTAAAACCAGAAAAGGTTCATGTGATTATTGGAGCCCGAAGCATAAAAGATCATATTGATGTTACATCATACAAGGAGCATGGAAATTATTATTTCACCACAGAGGATGGCAGTTTGGGTGAGAAAGGGTTTGTCACTCATCATCCTGTTTTTAGCAGGCAATTGAGTTCATTTGATAAAGTCTACACTTGTGGACCGGATCTAATGATGAAAGCTGTAGCGAAAGCAGCGGCTGAAAATAACATCTTCTGTGAAGCATCGCTTGAAAACATGATGGCTTGCGGATTTGGTGTTTGTCTCTGCTGCGTTGAAAAAACAATTGAGGGAAATCAATGTGTTTGTACTGATGGGCCGGTATTTAATATTAATAAGCTGACATGGTAGATTTAAGCGTTCGTATAAAAGATCTGGTCTTTAAGAATCCGGTTTTAACAGCCTCCGGAACCTGTGGTTTTGGGGAGGAAATAGGTGATTTTATTGATTTATCGAAACTTGGCGGTGTGGTCATGAAAGGCACCACCCTGAAGCCACGCCAGGGGAACGACTATCCAAGGATGGCTGAAACACCTTCGGGAATGCTTAATGCGGTTGGCCTACAGAACAAAGGAGTGGATAATTTCATTGAGAATATCTATCCCAATATCAAGGATATCGACAGTAATTTCATTGTCAATGTCAATGGTTCAACCATTGAAGAGTACGTCGAATTGACAGAACGGATCAACGAGTTGGACAAAATTCCGGCCATTGAGCTCAATATCAGTTGTCCGAATGTAAAAGAAGGCGGAATGGCTTTTGGCGTTAGCTGTCCTTCAGCCGAAGCCGTAGTTCGTGCTGTCCGCCGAGTATATGATAAGCCATTGATTGTTAAGCTGTCTCCCAATGTGACCGATATCTCGGAAATTGCCAGGGCTGTTGAAGGGCAAGGTGCTGATAGTGTTTCGCTTGTCAATACGTTTCTCGGAATGGCTGTTGATGCCAATAGCCGGAAGCCGGTTTTGTCGACCATCACAGGTGGACTTTCCGGACCGGCCATTAAACCCATTGCATTGAGAATGGTTTGGCAGGTATACAATTCTGTGAAAATCCCGATTATCGGGATGGGGGGAATCATGAATGCAACCGATGCGATTGAATTCATGATTGCCGGCGCTTCCGCAGTGCAGGTTGGAACAGCCATTTTCATTAATCCAACCATTCCAGTTCAGATTGTAGACGGAATTGAGGATTATCTGAAAATTAATAACATGCAGACAGCTAGTGAGTTAATTGGGAGTTTACAAATATAACTTAATAGGATTCACTTTTGTGAATATGAGATATTTACGATACACAGTGTTAATTATTTTGTTTGTCCTATCCTATGGGTCCAAACGAGTCAACAGGCAAAAGCAGATTCCTGCCTACTATGAACTTGAGCTGAAAGGGCTCAATTACCGGATAAAGAATGGGCTTTCCGACTTTGAGCATTCTAAATATATCGAGAAACAAGTTAAGCGCTTCATTCAGAGGTGGGAGCTCAAAGGAGTGTCTATCGCTGTTTTGAAAGATGAAAAATTGGTTTATGCTCAAGGATTTGGGGAAGCAGACAGGCAAGGTAATGAGGTTCATCCAGGCAACCTTTTTCGTGTGGCAAGTGTCTCTAAATTGCTAACAGCTATAGCAATTATGAAGCTAGTGGAAGAAAAGAGGCTGACACTTTCTGATCAGGTTTTTGGCCCCGGAGCCATTATCGACAATCAGTACTTTAAAGACGTTCGTGATAAAAAGCTTTACAATATTAATGTCCGTAATTTGTTGGCACATTCAGGAGGATGGTCCCAGCGCTACGGAGATCCGGCCTTTCACTCTTTAAGTATCGCCGATAAAGTAGGAGATACACCGCCGGCAACAATGGACACCTATTCAAAATACATTGCCAGCCGACAACTGTCCTTCCCCCCGGGAACGCAAGTTTCCTATTCTAATGTTGGATACATGTTTTTGGGCGAAGTGATTTCAGCTGTTACCGGGAAAAGCTATGAAGATTATATCCGGGAGGATATTTTAATTCCCAATGGCATCATTGATATGCACATTGGGCGAAGTAATTTTGCTCACAAATTTCCAAATGAAGTTGATTATTTTGAGCAGTCGGGCAGTCAACTCATCTTTAGTTATGAAGGTAGCGGAGTTCAAGTTCCTAAATCATACGGAGGCAATCCTATTGAGTTGCTTGGTGCTGCCGGCGGCTGGATCTGTTCCTCGGTCGAACTGGCCCGCTTGCTGGTTTTAATTGATGGTTATCCCAATGTCCGAGATATCCTGGATGATAGCTCCATTCTTGAAATGACTGATAATACCTATGCGAAGGGCCCGCTGGGTTGGCGTTCAACATCCGGACATGGTGCCTGGATCCGGACCGGAAGTATGGCAGGATCTGTTGCCATGCTTAAACGTCAGCCTGATGGATTAAGCTGGATTTTCCTTTCAAATTCCAGCAGTTGGCAAGGATCAAGATTTTCATCCGGGATAAACAGCTTTATGAATGGACTTACAAGCAAGGTGAAAGACTGGCCACAACAGGATCTTTTCAATTATTACCCGATTGAAAACCTTTCGCTAGCCACTAATTAGTGGACGTGTTTTTCAGCATCATTCTTCAGAAAGTTTATTTTCGGTCTCTTTTTTTTCTAATTTTAGGCGAAATCTGAAATGAGGAGGAATGATCTATGAAGTTATCTTTTTGTATTTGTTGTTTTTTTATTGCCATATCTTCAAAGGCGCAGGAAATATTTCAGTTCAAACAAACCCCATGCGAATTTCCGGAAATTCAAGAATGTGCTTTCGATGAATTGTTAGGTGAAACCTTATCCGTTAAGTTGGAGCAGTTCAATCGGGTATACACAAAAAAAGTGAATCTTGGGCCGCCAAGCTATATCGCTTCTATTGAAATTAAGAAGCCCGATCTTTACTATTCGGTTCAGAAATTAACGAAACACTACCGAAAGTGTAAAAAGAAGGATATTCTGTCCCAGGAAAAAATTGAAAAAGAAATGGTTGAAATTATAAATAAATCGATTCTTATATTTAGCCAGGAAACTGACTCTGTTGAACAAGAGCTGAGGCAGGCTAACAATTCGAAAGATATCATTGGCGTTTTCGAGAGAATTATCATTGAATAGTGTATTTTTACTTCTGAATTTTCTTAAGCCAAATCATTCATCAGCAGGAGACCCTCTTTCCTGAACATCCTTATTGATCACAAACATTTACCAACATTTTTTAGGCTTGAACTTTTCAATTCTTAGCTTGTTGAATAAGTTGAATTTTCAAGGATAATCAAATGTTAAATAAATAATTTTTGGAGTATGTCAGAGTTCAAGATCCTAATGCCTAAACTAGGCGAAAGTGTTCAGGAAGCTACAATTACCAAATGGTTTGTCAAAGAGGGAGATACAATTGAAGAGGACGATCCTGTATTCGAAGTGGCAACCGATAAAGTAGATTCTGAAATCCCATCGCCAGTTGATGGCATGATTACAAAAATATTCTTTCAGGAAGATGCTTTGGTTCCTGTTGGAGAAGTTGTTGCCATTGTCAACCTGGGAGGAGATGATGACAGCGAGGCTGATAAGACAGCGAAAACGACGGATAAAGAGAGAGAAGAAGTTCCGGCCCCAACGGTTGAAGCGATCACACAAGAGCCTTCACCGATAAAGGAATCAAAAGAAAACACAAGTCATTCTTCGGCTGACATAACTTCCGTAAAAAGTTCGCAGCCTAAATCAGAGTCAAAACGATTTTATTCTCCATTGGTTAAAAGCATAGCTGAAAAAGAAAATGTTTCACTGGAGGAACTTGAAAGAATCGAAGGTTCGGGCCAAAATGGACGAGTACAGAAAAATGACCTGATTAAATATCTGGATGATCGACAAGCAGGTAAAGCTAAAAATATCGAAACAGCTGATGGTTCAAAATCCTCAGCACCCAGAATCAGCTCATCAATTGGTGCCGACCAGCAAATTATTGAAATGGACCGTGTTCGCAAGTTGATTGCCGATCACATGGTAAAATCAAAGCAAACTTCGGCTCACGTAACTTCGGTGGTTGAAGCCGACGTTACCAACCTGGTTCTTTGGAGAAACAAAGTAAAAAATCAGTTTCAGGAAAAGTATGGTGAGAAAATAACTTTCATGCCCGTATTTACAGAAGCGGTAGCGAAAGCACTGATGGAATTTCCAATTGTGAATTCTTCAGTTGAAGGCGATAAAATTTATTTACACAAGTCAGCAAATGTAGCCATTGCTGTCGCTAAACCAGATGGTAATCTGGTTGTTCCGGTTATTAAGGAGGCAGAACAGAAGAATTTGCTTGGCATTACCAAAAGCCTGAATGAATTGGCAGAGGGAGCGAGATTTAACAAACTTAAACCCGAGGCTTACCAAGGAGGAACCTTTACCATTACCAATTTTGGTTCTTTTAGAAATGTGATTGGCACCCCAATTATCAATCAGCCTCAAGTAGCGATTTTAGCCACGGGTACGATCGAAAAGAAACCAGCGGTTATGGAAACACCAACAGGAGATGTGATTGTTGTTCGCCACAAGATGTTCCTTTCGTTGTCATACGATCACCGGATCATTGATGGTGCGATGGGAGGCGCTTTTGTGCGACGCATCGCAGACATTCTGGAAGCTTTCGACATCGATCGTGAAATCTAAGATGGATCATTTTAAAGTTTAGAATTAATTTAGATAGAATTTAGAGATGACAACGATACCAAAAGTATATTCAATAAAAAACACACCAAAAGAAACACTTGAATCCTGGTTTAGGCTAATGACCCTTGGACGTGCAATTGATGATAAAGCACCCAACTACCTGAAACAAGCGATTGGGTGGTCATATCATGCGCCTTACGCAGGGCATGATGGTATACAGCTTGCAATAGGACAGATTTTTGAAAAACAGAAAGATCACCTGTTTCCTTATTATCGCGACATGCTGACCGCTTTTTCAGCGGGAATGACTACTGAAGAGCTGATTTTAAATGGTATTTCAAAGGCAACTGATCCTTCAAGTGGTGGACGGCACATGTCGAACCATTTTGCCAAGCCAGAATGGAACATTCACAATGTTTCGTCTTTAACCGGAAACCACACCCTGCATGCTGTAGGGGTTGCCCGAGCAATAAAATATTATGGCGAAAAAGCAGTCTCCATAAGTTCACAGGGCGAATCTTCTTTATCAGAAGGATATGTTTATGAGGCGATTAACGGTGCTTCAAAGGAAAAGCTTCCAGTAATTTTTGCAGTGCAGGATAATGGTTACGGAATTTCAGTTCCCAAAAAAGACCAGACTGCCACCCGCAAAGTGGCTAATAACTTTAAAAGCTTCAAAAACCTGCGCATCATTCATTGCAATGGAAAAGATGTTTTTGACTCTATGAATGCCATGACCGAAGCCAAAAAACATGTATTGGAAGTTGGTGAACCTGTTATTGTCCAGGCAAACTGCGTACGTATGCGTTCGCATTCAAACTCTGACCGGCATGACCTGTATCGCTCTGAAGCAGAACGTCAATACGTGTTGGATTACGACCCCCTGGCTAAATTCAGGAGACTGTTGATTCGTTATAAACGATTTACCGAAGAAGAAATTGTGGCGCTTGAAGCAGAGGCCAAAGTTACCTTAAAGGCTGCACACAAAGCCGCCCTGGCAGCTCCCGATCCTGACCCCGAAACTTATCCTGATTTTGTAATTCCCGAGCCATATATTTCTGAAAAATACCCTGATGGAGTGCATGACGAAGAAGGCGAGAAGAAGAAATTGATTACTGGTTTAAATGAAACGCTCAAAGCAGAATTTAAACACAACCCGGATACCTTCATGTGGGGGCAGGACATGGCCAACAAAGATAAAGGAGGTATTTTTAACGTTTCCAAAGGTCTTCAGCAAGAATTTGGCCCGAAACGTATTTTTAATGCTCCAATTGCAGAGGACTTTATCATGGGGACAGCCAATGGTATGTCACGTTTCAGTGAGAAAATACGAATTGTAGTTGAAGGGGCTGAATTTGCAGATTATTTTTGGCCGGCCATGGAGCAATATGTTGATTCTAGTCACGACTACTGGCGTTCAAACGGAAAATTCACTCCCAATGTGACGATCCGTCTGGCTTCTGGTGGTTACATCGGTGGCGGATTGTACCATTCACAAAACATCGAAGGAGCTCTAACATCCATTCCAGGTGTCCGAATCGTTTATCCATCTTTTGCAGATGATGCTGCGGGACTTTTGAGGACCTCCATCCGTTCAAGGGGAATGACCATGTTTATGGAGCCAAAGGCACTGTATAACGATCCCAAGGCTGCGGCAGTCATCCCTGATGATTTTGAAGTTCCTTTTGGAAAAGCTCGCACTAGAAGGGCGGGAAGTGACTTGTTCATTATTACCTATGGCAATACAACGCACCATTGTCTTGAAGCGGCCAACAAACTTGCAGAAGAAGGATTTGAATGCGAAGTTCTTGACTTAAGATCATTGGTTCCAATGGATAAAGAGGCCATCTTGAATGGCGTGAAAAGGATTGGAAAAGTATTGGTTGTACATGAAGATAAGGTTCATTCCGGGTTTGGGGCTGAAATTGCAGCAACCATCATGGAAGAGGCCTTTGAATATCTGGACGGGCCGGTACACCGCGTTGGTTCGCCGTTCACCCCGGTTGGCTTTCATCCGATACTGGAACGAGCCATTTTACCCAATACAACCAAAATTTACGAAGCTGCCAAGAAAATTCTTGCGTATTAAAAAACAGAAAATATGAGTACCGCAATTATCTATAGTTTTACTTCAAACAAAACCGCTAAAGCAGGACAGAAAATTGTTGATAGCTTTGGAGAAAGCTTGAAGCTTGACGTTGTTGATGCCGATAATTTGACCGAAGATAAGTTTCTGGCTTACGATCAGCTAATCCTAGGTGTTCCTACTTGGTTCGATGGTGAATTACCACATTACTGGGACGAATTTGTTCCGGCAATGGAGGAGATGGATATGAAAGGAAAGAAAGTGGCCATTTATGGCTTGGCTGATCAAGTGGGATACCCAGAAAACTTTGCTGATGGAGTGGGTATTCTGGCGCGTCTTTTACGTGATCGGGGAGCTGAGATTGTTGGTCAGACCGACATTGATAATTATACATTTGAGTCTTCACACGCCATTGAAAACGGTCAGTTTTTAGGATTGGTTTTGGATCAGGAAAACCAGGCTCGCCTTTCCAAAAAACGAATTGAAAATTGGCTTGAAGACCTTAAAAACATCTTCAAGTAGACTAGCAGCTATTAGAAAGTTAGTAAGCGTGGGCATTTTGCCCATGCTTTTTTTTATGAATAAAATGTGACGTTTACACTTTCGTTTAGAGACATCGGGATTTCTGCTAGTGGAAACAGTATCTTTGTAAAAAGAATATTCATGAAAACATTCAAACAAAAGAAAACGATTGCTCTTGTAGCACATGACAATCGCAAAGTAGATATGATCGAATGGGCAGCCTATAACTGGAAAGAATTAGTTTATCACAATCTCATGTGCACCGGAACCACTGGAAAATTGGTTCAAGAGACACTTTTGCAAAAATGTCAGGAGAATGATGTAATTCCTCCGGAAGTTATCCGCTTAAAATCAGGCCCATTAGGAGGTGATCAACAGCTGGGAGCTAATATTGCAGAGGGAAAGGTTGACATGTTGATCTTCTTCTGGGATCCGATGCAACCACAACCACACGACGTTGATGTGAAAGCATTGTTGCGAATTTCAACTTTGTACAATATTCCGGTGGCAACCAATCGGTCAACTGCTGACTTTATCGTTTCCTCCAAGTTATTTCACGAGCAATACACACCAATTATAAAGGATTATTCCAGCTACATCATGCGGGATGTAAATTTATAGAATAATCTACAGAGTGTGAATGCACAAATGTAAACACCATAAGTTGCTTATTTCTTGACATATAAACATCCATTTACGCTTGTGATTCTCATAAGTAAACACTCTGAAAATTCAACTATTTTCTTTTTAGATTTATTGTTGAGATAGATGTCTCGAAGTTTGGTGCCAACGCATACTTAATAAGAGACGAGCGTAGAACGCTTCAAGCGATCATCAACAAGCGTTATCATTTTTAAGAATAGACTCAACTCGCTGAGATTTTAATATTC
>NZ_CAXBDD010000059.1:0-24637 GCF_963974515.1 uncultured Sunxiuqinia sp.
CAGCCGCAGCAGGATTCGTTTGGTATACATTGATCCGGTCAACTTCTGCTTTTTTCCCCAATTCCTGTTGAAGCGTGTCGGGCGCGAGATCGCCCAGAACGACCAACACTTTTTCATCGTATTGAAGTTCGGGCAAGAACTCACGCACGAATTCATGAGCCGATCTGCCGGAACCGACAAAAGCTGGCGGTAAATGAAACTGCTCCAGTTTCTGGGCGGTTTGCTTACCCAGCGCAGCAATTTTGCAAGGTACTTCAGGATAACGATCGGTAAAGGGATGCACGGCATTTTTGCTGGTGAAAACCAACCAGTGGTATTGGTTGATATTTTTTTCCAACAGAAAGGGCAGTGGCAAGATTTCAATGACAGGCATGGAAAATACGGTCGCACCTTCTTGAGTGAGCATGGCGACCAGCTCGTCCTGTTTTTTTTCGGGATAGGTGCAAATAACGACCCTGCCTTTTAATATGTCATTACTATGTGTCACTATTCTATTGATACTAGATGCGAAATATATGGATGCTAGATGCCAGGTACTGGATATCAGATGCTGGATACTAGATATTCAATGCCTTTCAGTCAATCGGGCTTGGCCGGATACTGTCGAGGATTTCTTTACCCCCCGCACCTAAAATCAGTTGGGCCAGCTCGATGGCATTTTCTGACGCCTCTTCCAGTGATGATTCTACCGATTTGCAGATACGGACTTTTCCGTCCAGGCTGGCAACCATTCCTGTCAATTTTATTATGTCGCCATTCACTTCAGAATAACAACCCACCGGGACCTGACAGCCACCTTCCAGTTCGCGCAAGAGCGATCGTTCGGCCAGCGTCGTTGATCGGGTCATTTCGTCGGTAATGGCGTCAACCAGTAGCTGGATGCGCTCGTCGTCTTCCCTGATTTCGATTGCAACAGCTCCCTGGCTCACTGCTGGAAGCATCACGTCAGTATCTAAAAATTCAGTGATCACTTCATCGTAACCCAGCCGCAAGATTCCTGCTCCGGCCATAATTAAGGCATCACAATGGCCGTCATTCATTTTCTTCAGGCGGGTTTCCACGTTCCCACGGATATCTACAATTTGCAATTCCGAATTGTAATGAAGCAACTGCGCTTGTCGCCGCAGGCTGGAAGTCGCAATTTTATCGTTGGCTGTAAAGTTCGCAAGTTTACGCCCGTCTTTTGAAATAAAAACATCGCGGACTTCAGCCCGTTTCAGCATGCCGCCAACAATCAGGTTTTCGGGTAGCTCCGTTGGCAGATCTTTTAGACTATGTACCGCCAAGTCAATGTTGTTGTCGTATAAGGCCTGTTCTATTTCTTTGGTAAAAAGTCCTTTGTCACCAATTTTCGACAGCGCCACATCCAGTATTTTATCTCCTTTTGTTTTGATGATTTTCAATTCGAATTGAAGCTTCGGATGTGCTTTCTCCAATTCACTTTTCACGGTTTCGGCTTGCCAAAGGGCCAATTTACTGCCTCGTGTTCCTATTTTGATGGTCTTTTTAGTCATGGGAAGGGGAGAAAAGGTCATTGATTACTTTGATGTATTCTGTCTTACGGCCGTTATCGCTGATGTTTTTCAGGTTGCGAATCATGGACTTAACGAGCTTTTCAGCGATGTGTTTGCCGTATTTTTCCATGTTTTGGTATTCTTCTTCGTTGTGAAATTTTTTGAAGACGGCCAGCTCCGACTGGTTAATTTCATTCACACCTAGAATAATGTTTTGAATAGCCGGTGATAGGTTTTGAACGCTAAGCCAATCCGAAAATTCATTGGTCTTTCTTGTAATGATCTTTTCGGCAGTAGCCACGTAAGTCTTCTTCTTTTCCATATTTTGAGCAACCACTTCTTCCAGATCATCGACATTATATAGGGTAATGTTTTTTTGTTCTGCAATCCTGGGATCGATGTTGCGGGGTACGCCTAAATCGATAAAAACAGTCTGCTTCTCGGTGTTCGAGCTACTTAATACTTGAGGGGTGATTAAAGGGGTTTTGCAGGCGATCGAACTCACCACAATGTCAGCATCACCAACGGCGGATTCCAGGTCCTTGAAATTATGCGCACTGCCGCAAAAACGTTGGGCGAGCTCTTCGGCTTTTGAGGTGGTTCGGTTGGTAACCACAATGTTTTGACAGCCTTTCTTATAAAGGTTTTTGATAACTAATTCGCCGGTTTCGCCAGCGCCAATCAGTAGTATTTTTTTATCGGGAAGTTGCTCGAAAATGCTGCTGCACTTTTCTACGGCGGCATAGCTGACGGAGAAGGCGCCTGTGCTCATGGCGGTTTTCGTGCGGACTTGCTTTCCTGTTTCGAGCGCTTTATGAAACAAGCGGGTGAGTATTTTTCCGGCCGATCCAATTTCTTCGGCGTGGCTGATGGCTTCCTTGATTTGCGAAACAATTTGATATTCGCCCAGCATCATCGACTCCAGACCCGAAACCACCCGAAACAGATGATTAACGGCCATCTTGGTTTCGTATTGATAAAAATGTGATTCGAATCCGTCTTCTTCGTCAATGTGTTTTTTCAGGTAGTGAAAAAGGATATGAAAAGCTCCGGGAGAACAGCATTCTTCGGCGGTGAAATACAATTCGGTGCGGTTGCAGGTAGAAATGATGACGAGTTCACCAATATTCTTATTTTTCAAAATGGTTTGTGATAAATCGGTGTACTCTTCCTTATCTAATGCGAATTTTTCGCGAATATGTACAGGTGCCGATTTATGACTTAAGCCTACTACTCCAATCATGCGTGTTGAAAATAAATGAACGTTTGGTTATTGATTTCTTGAATGAATGTACTAAGAAATCAACGCCGGTGGAGACAGGCCACAGTAGGTGTGGTAAGTTTCAAATGAATAGTTATGATGTACTAAACTAAAGGTCGTTTTGCCCCTGGGGTAGTATGCCAGAAAGTCGGAAGGTTGTTGTATTTCAGCCTGCGATCCGGTCTGGTCGTTATAGCTGGGTTCATCCGTTTGGTGAAAATGACAACAGTTATCCGTTTTTATTTCTTGCTTGTTGGGGTTTTGGTATTCGATTGTTTTGTCTACGATCACTTCGGTTTCCTTATCAGACTTCATGTTCACCCCCAATGTGAGGACAAACAAAGCCCCCATCAACAACAGGTAGGGCATGAATGAACCGGCTAATCCAAGAAAAAACATAGCGATCGTTTAAATTTGCAGCAACAAAATTAACAATGTCTGTCGAAAATCAGGCATGATTCTGTTGATATTAATCAATTAGTTGACATGTTTCACAATCATGTTTTGTCTCCTGCCTTCCTTATTCTCCGACAAATTTATACTTAGCAAACAAAACAGCACGACTTAAGTTTTTTAAATTGACTCATTTTTTCTTTTTGAAAAAGAAGGTGGGATATTAACTGTACATGCGCATGCCTCCATTGGGGTGCATCATTTGTCCGGTGGTGTATGAACCGTCTTCCGAAGCCAAGTATACATAGGCCGGGGCTATTTCACAGGGCTGGCCTGGCCGTTTCATCAAGGCTTGCTTCCCGAAATCTTCGTTGTCATCAAAGGTCGATACGATAAGAGGCGTCCACACAGGTCCGGGAGCTACGCCATTTACCCGTATTTTCCGGTCGGCAAGATTGCGTGCCAGTGCTCTTGTAAAAGCGGTAATCGCGCCGTTTGTTCCGGAGTAGTCGAGAAAATGACTGCTGCCGTAATATCCGGTAACGCTGCTGGTGTTAATAATACAGTCGCCCTCGCCCATGTGCTTCAATGCTTCTTTTGCCAGGTAATACATCGCAAAAATGTTGGTATGATAGGTTTTTTCCATCATCTCCAGATCCATCTCGTCAAGGTTCTCGGCAGGGTGTTGTTCGCCGGCATGATTGACCAATACATTCAGTTGCCGGTAATGTTGAAATGTTTCGCTTACAGCGTTTCTGCAGAAGGATTTGTCGCGAATATCTCCTTTAAATAAGAGGCATTCGAGGCCTTCGTTCTCGACCAGGTTTTTGGTGTCCATCGCATCTTTATCCTCGCTCAGATAAATAATGGCTATGCTGGCTCCTTCGCGGGCAAAATGAACGGCTACAGCCCGTCCGATGCCCGAGTCACCACCCGAGATCAGGGCTACTTTATCCTTTAATTTGTCTGTTCCTTTGTAGTTGTCACGAATGTAAACGGGTTTTGGATCCATTTTATACTCATCTCCGGGAAATGGTTGCGTTTGCTGGTATGTTTTTTCTGAAGCTTTTTTATAATCATTCATAGCATTTTTGTTTTAGTTAAAACGTACGATTATTTTGGCTATCAACAGAAAATATCATACCAATTTTCCATGAAATGGTAATGGTGACTTGATTTTTGGATTGGCTGGAATATTTTGTGAAGAGGTCCGGTTGCACAGGTTGGTGACCTTTATTTCTTAAGCGAAACTTGTGTTAATCGCACTGCGAAAGCCTTTTTGCCTATCATGATTGTTCTATCTTTCAATACTGATTTGATATAAAATCGTAAGGGCAGTTCACTTCGCGACTACGATGACTAATCTTCGATTTTAGCATTGAGGAAAAAAATCATCAATTCATAGAAATAGCTGGGTAAGCTTTCTACAAGTTTCGGTTTACAACAAACCTCTACTTTTGCGGAACTTTGTACCATTTGTTGATCGGAGTTGGCGGCGTGTAGTTTTGTAAATAGTTGATCGCCTCCTGGCTGTCTTTGGCCACAAAGTAGAGCTCACGGTACGAGGGTTTGGCGAAGTTTTCTTCAAAAGAGCGTTCAAATTGTTGAAACAAATGGTTATAAAAGCCATTGGTATTGACAAATACAATGGCCTTGTTGTGATAGTCGAGTTGTTTGAGGGTGATCACCTCCAGAATTTCTTCCAGGGTGCCAAAACCTCCGGGTAACGCAACGAATGCGTCTGATAATTCGCGCATGATGGATTTGCGCTCCATCATATCTTTCGAAATAATGAGTTTCTGCGCATATTCTGAAGCCAGTTTGTGGCCGTTCAGTTTTTCGGGTAAAATGCCAATGGTTTGTCCTCCGGACGTAACGACTTCTTTTAATACGGTTTCCATCAGTCCCACGTTGGCGCCACCATTTACCAAGGTCATTTTATGTTGGCCGATGAGGTGTGATAATTGAATGGCTTCGTCGATATAAACCGGATCGATGGCATTGCTTGAGGATGAGAAAACACAAATTTTCATTTTGTTGGAATGTGGAGAAAAGAAGAATGCCATCTTTGAGGACGGCATTCTTCTTTTTATCAGTATTAAACATCAATATTAGCATATACCGCATGATCCTCGATAAATTGTCTGCGCGGCGGAACTTCATCGCCCATGAGCATGCTGAAAATATGGTCGGCATCGGCTGCATTTTCAATGGTTACCTGGCGAAGGGTGCGGCTTTCGGGATTCATTGTGGTTGACCACAGCTGCTCAGCATTCATTTCACCCAAACCTTTGTAGCGCTGGGTATGTACTGCCGATTCCTTTCCGTCGGCCCACTCACTAATCAGGTGTAAGCGTTGCTGGTCGTTCCAGGCATAGGCTTCCCGTTTCCCTTTTTTGATTAAGTATAAAGGTGGAGTAGCGATGTATAGATAACCAGCCTTAATCAGGTCATTCATGAACCGGAAGAAGAAAGTCATGATCAATGTGGCGATGTGGCTTCCGTCCACGTCAGCATCGGTCATGATGATAATTTTATGATAGCGAATTTTCGACATGTTCAAGGCTTTGGAATCTTCTTCAGTCCCGATCGACACACCAAGAGCGGTGAAAATATTCCGGATTTCCTCGTTGTCAAAAACTTTATGCTGCATGGCTTTCTCCACATTCAGAATTTTACCTCTTAATGGCAGAATGGCCTGAAAGCGCCGGTTCCGGCCTTGCTTGGCGGTTCCTCCTGCCGAGTCACCCTCAACCAGGTAGATTTCGCATTCCGAAGGGTCTTTGTCCGAACAGTCGGCCAGTTTGCCGGGCAGTCCGCCTCCTGACATCACATTCTTACGTTGCACCAGTTCGCGTGCTTTTCGTGCTGCATGGCGCGCCGTAGCTGCCAAAATTACTTTGTTGACAATGGCTTTTGCGGCTTTAGGATTTTCTTCCAGGTAGTTGGAAAGCATTTCACTCACGGCCTGGTCAACCGGAAGACTAACTTCGGAGTTTCCCAATTTGGTTTTCGTCTGTCCTTCGAACTGTGGTTCCTGCACTTTCACCGAAACAACCGCTGTCAGTCCTTCCCGGAAGTCATCACCACTGATGTCAAATTTCAGTTTCGAAAGCATGCCTGATGTTTCGGCATATCCCTTCAGGGTTCTTGTTAGTCCGCGCCGGAAACCTGTCAGGTGGCTACCACCTTCAATGGTGTTGATGTTGTTGACATACGAATGAATGTTTTCTGAAAACGAGGTATTGTAATGCAGGGCAATCTCAACAGGAATGCCAGCTTTTTCGGACGAAATATGGATGGTTTCATCAATCAGCTTTTCCCGCGCACTATCCAAAAATTCTACAAACTCCTTCAATCCTTCTTCTGAGAAATAATCATCTCTTTTGAAATTTCCATTTTCATCCGTTTCACGTTTGTCGATTAGTACCAACCGGATTCCGGCGTTCAAAAATGCCAGCTCGCGCAGACGTGCCGAAAGAATCTCATATTTGTATACAGTGGTAAGGAAGATGCTGTCATCGGGCTTGAAGGTGATGATAGTCCCGGATTTTTCGGTTTCACCAATCTGTTTCACTTCATCCTGTGGAACTCCTTTGTGGTATTCTTGCTTCCAGATTTTTCCATCGCGGTGAATTTCAGCCGTTAACACTTTTGATAGCGCATTCACGCAAGATACGCCAACGCCGTGCAGACCGCCGGAAACCTTGTAGCTCTCTTTGTCGAATTTACCGCCAGCGTGCAACACTGTCATGACCACTTCCAGAGCCGACTTATTTTCCTTGGTCATTTTTTCAGTAGGGATACCGCGACCATCATCGGTTACCGTGATCGAATTATCTTCGTTGATGATGACTTCAATGTTGTTGCAATACCCAGCCAACGCTTCGTCGATCGAGTTGTCGATGACTTCGTAAACCAGGTGGTGAAGTCCTTTCTCATTTACATCGCCAATGTACATTGCCGGACGCTTGCGTACAGCTTCCAAACCTTCCAGTACCTGAATACTGTCTGCTGAATAATTGCCGTTTCCTTTGCCGCTATTCTGCTTGTTTTCAATTTCACTCATCTATTGTATGTTTGGTTTATTCAAAACTTATCCTATTTATCGCAGTAAATGATAAACACTTCAATTGCGTCAGATTTCGTATGCCAACGCTAAAATGCCATTTTTTTATATAGGGCTGATATGAGAAAAGAGTCTAATTTTCAGTTGATTAAATATCATTCTGCGCATCAAGTTCATAACGAACAAATATAGAAAAAATATGCTTAAAAACGATCAGATTTCATGATGGAAAAAATGAAAGTTTTCAACAAATTTTCAAGTTTTAAAAAGCTGTTAATTAGTTTGTTGTGTTTGTATTTTTTGCAGGCAATTTTTGGGCTCTGCTTTTGGCAAGTCTCTCGCTTCTAAAATGAAAGGCTTGCTCCGATAAGCACATTGAATCCCTGTTGAGCATAGCCTAACCAGTTCTCATATTTTTGAAAAGCGAAATTGTTGGCACGCCCGAAAAAACTTAACTGAGGACTGTATTGGTATTCTACGCCAAAGTTAAAATCAACGTATGAAGAGAGCGTATAGGTTGTTTCTTGCAGGTCATGCGGTGCAGCAGCATTCGCGTCCATGTAGTAAAATTCATTGTGCACAGGCGCCTGTCGTTTGCTGACGAAGAAGATGTCAGCATTGAACCTCACTGGTCCTTCGGGATTCAGGATGGTCGAAATTCGCCATTCAAAATCGGGTTTATGCCAGGCCTGGTCCAACGAGTCTAGCTCGTAGCTGAAATGTTTTCCCTGTACGTGAAAATTGACCAGATCGGAGGCTGTGTAGTAAAATTCAAAGCCTAACGTCAATTGCTTGAGGTCATCGTAAAGAACATCGAAGGTATTCGAGCGGGGTATTAGAAGTGGATCTGGTATAGGTGGTTCCGTTGCCAGAAAATTTATAGTATTGAATCGATAGAAGTGTTCATCTTTGATGCTGGCGTAATCCACCTGTGCCCGGTAATTGAAACGTGGCGTGAATTTACCTTTAATTCCGCCGGTTAGGATGTATTGGTATTCTGTGTTCCGGATATCATGCGTAGGGGTCACAAAGCGGTTTTCTGCGGCAATGGCCGAATAGTGGTTTTGCTGTAACCGGCCGTCAGCACCTGCAAACAAAGTCATCATATTTTCAACCGGTGACCATTCTGCTTTTATGTTTGGCGTAATCAAAATCCGGGCATCATCGTCGTCGTCAAGCAGAGTAAAGGTATGGATGCCAGCCTGCAATTTGGCTACGTCGCCCTGCAGCAAAATTGCCGGGCTCAGGTTGATCAAAATTTGTTGTTTGTCTCCAACAGTACCATTAATTTCCTTGACAATGCCGTCGGTTTTCAGATAACCCACTGATGCATCTAAAAGGCCTTTGAAAGTATCGTAATCTTTCTTGAAGCCTGTTCCCACTTTGATAAGATTTTCGGTCTGGTCGGTCTTGGTTCCAAAGTGATGGAAGTACAAATTCAAATCGTAGTTCAAATCAGCCCTGGTATCTTCATCGTTATTTAGGTTCAACTGAAGTCCTCCTTTTGAAAATGCTTGCTGCTCGTTCCAATATGGAAACAGGACTTCTTTTTCTTCGTTGGAGAGCTCCTCGCCAGCATAGCCATAATAACGGTGCGCCTGCCGGTCGAAAAAGAGTTTCGTGCTGAGAGCCGATCTTCTGAAAAAATGTTTGGTGAAGAGCTCCGCTACATTTTCACTGCGGGGGGCATCCACTTTATCGTCATTGATCAGCTTGACTGTCCCGTGTGATGACAGGTGTTTAAAATGCAATCCCAGAATTGAGTTTTTACCCGCCTCGGTGTTAAAAAAAAGTTCGCCATAAGGAGTTTGGTAATTGCCAACACCCGCTTTTAATAGCCCTTTACCCAATTCGGCTTTACGTTCGCCAACCATTTGAGCGGCTTGTACGGGCTCAATTTCAAATGTACTGAACACGGGTTGAGTATTGATTTGATATTCAAACACGGGCTTATCTCTTTTTTCATCCTGAATCTTAGGGATATCGTTGATTTTAAAGACATCCGAAACACTAGGTTCGTAGGCTTTTACCACTTCAACCTCCTGTTTGAGACTCGTGCTGTCCTGCTGTGCTGAGGCAGTAAAGGAAACCAGAATGATTAAAAGAATTGCGGAAATATATTGAAGAAATAGCTTGCTCATGTTGCTCGATTTTACTGTTCATTAATGTTGATTTGCATTGGACTTTTTCCTTCTTGCTCTTCTTGCTCATCCAACTTTTCCAGGTGTTGTAGTTTGGCCAGGCCGGTCTCAATGATACCGTCATCGGTTTCCGGATAATTTTCAACAATACTCTTGAGGGTGTGTCTGGCCTGAAAGCGGTCCCCCTGGCTAAGGTAAACATCAGATAAAAGAATAAAACTTTTGGCCAGCCAGTATTGGTGGGGGGTATTTTTCGAAATAAAATCCATTACTTGCTCTTCAGCTGCCGTAAGCTTGTTCTGGTTGAACAGGATTTCGGTGAGTAGATATTTCGCTTCAGCGCCTTCTTCCGACCGGGTGTCTTCGGCCAGGTTGCCTAAGATTGGTAACGCTTCGTCAAATTGCTTGCGTTGATAGTAGGATTTTGCCAGTTTGTAGTTGGCTTCACGTTTCAGTATATCTGTTAGCTTATCAGAACCCAACAGCATTTTTGCAGCTTCAATACAGGCAGAGTAGTTGGCCAGTTGGTAGTGGCATCGCATTTTTCCGGCCCTCGCTCTTAGCAGGTTCCACTGGGTATTCGAAAGGCTTTCAAGTTGTTCATAGTAACTCAGAGCCTGTTGGTAGTTGGCCGCATTAAATTGTAATTCCGAGGCTTTTTCCAGGGCAGGTTCGGTGAAAATATTGTCACCCTTTCCAAGTACAAATTCATAGTCCTTCAGGGCCAGTGCATATTCTTTATCTGCATAGCGTTGTTCGGCCAGGTAGAAGTGGGCATTCAAACTAAAACTTCCGTTAGGATACTGGCGCAGGTAACGCTGCAATTGTGATTTTGCTTGATCATCGCGGGCCATATAGGATTTTTCGGCGGAGAGGTAAGTCAATGAATCCTGTTCCGAAACCGACACCTGAATGCCAGACCCAAGTCGTTCTGCATAGGCAAAGTAGGCGTCAATATTATTGAGCTCGATGTAATTATTTTTGATTCCAAGCAGGGCTGACTGTGCTTCCTGGCTGTTGGGGTATTCTGCTACGACTTGTTTGTACGCGTCGAGTGATTGATTAAACTGCGACTGGTTATAGAGCACCAACCCCAGTTGTAGAATGGCTTTCGGGCGGTAGCTACTCTGTGGATAGTCGCTGATGATGTCGCGGTAGTAGCCTTCGGCTGTTTTGGCCTGTCCAGTCCGTTCATAGGAACGCCCCAGTTCGTATAGGGCATCATCAAGCAGACCTGAGTTGGGGAATGTTTGTACCAATGTACGCAGGTTGCTTATTTTTTGATCCTGGTCGCGTTGAAGGCCCAGGCAGATCGCTTTCTGAAAAAGAGCATAATCGGCATCGTATTGTTTGAGTCCAAAAGCTCTTTCGTAGTTTTTGATGGCATTGCGATAATCACGGGTCACAAAATAAGAATCACCCAAGCGGTTGAACGCATCGGCTACTTTTTGATCCTGCCTGCTGCTGTTTTTATCCAGATAAGCTTGGAATGCCTGGCTTGAAGCTGTGTAGTCCTTCAGTTTAAAATAAGCGTAACCCAAGTTGTAATGCACGGTCTGGAATTCAGGGCGGGCATTGGCTCCGGGAGTTCGTAAAAACTGGTTAAATCCACTAACAGCTGGCTGATACTCTTCAAGTCGGTAATTGGCCTCCGCTTTCCAGAACAGGGCGCCGGCTTTATACTCGCTACTTTGTTCGCCATTGGCAAGCGACTGGTCGAACAGGCCAATGGCCGATTCGTAATAGAGGTTGTTGAACAGTTCCAGTCCGCGATAAAAAGTGACCCGTTGGTACGCCCTTTTTATCGAATTGCTTTTTACCTTGATTTTTTCAATCGACTCAATGGCTTCCTTGTAATTGTTGGTTCCCATATAAACATTGACCAGGTAGTCGTAAGCAGCATCATTTCGTTCCGAGTTTGGGTAAAGGGCGATGTATTTGTCGAATGCTTTGATGGTTTCGTTGAAAGGCGAATAGGAAAGTTCGTAGGTGATTTTGGCATAATTGAACAGCGCGTCCTCCTTTATTTCCGGGTTGAAATCCAGTTCCGATGCTGATTCAAAAGCCACACGGGCTTTATCTTTTTGTTCGGTTTCAATATAGCTGTCGGCTAGATGATAGTAAGCATTTTGCGCCAGCTCGTCGTTTCCGCGCGAGGCGACTTCCAACGGAGCCACAGCTTTGCTGTATTGGCCGGTTGCATGGTAACAGTAGCCCAGCATGTAGTTTTCTTCGCGAACCTTGCTGTTGGTGAACTCAACATAGGCTTCGATGTAAGGAATTGAGTTAGGGAAATCATTCAAATGAAAATAGCTGATGCCAATTATTTTCGCCAATTCGGGTTTTTTGTCTTCCGAGACTTCATCCAGCAAAGGAATGGTGAATTCAATCACCTGACCATATTGACCCCGTTTGTAATAAATCTGACTCATGTAAAACGGAATAACCTCGGCAAAGGCAGGGTTGTTTTTCAGTTTGTTGAATTCGGATAAGGCAGCATCGTAGTCTTCGTTTAAATACTGAATATGTGCCCAGTAGTATTTGGCCGGTCCGGCATATAGGTTGTTGGTGTCTTTAATTTTCTCAAATTCATTTTCGGCCAACTGGTATTTCTCGGTCTGAAAATACGCGTAGCCCTTCTGATATTGAACTTTTATTTGATCCTGCTTGTCCAATGTTGCGGGTCTCAATTTTTGATACGATCGAAGCATTTGAGCATATTTGCCATCGTTGAACTGGTTGCTTCCCAATTCAAACCAGGCTTTGTTCGCGTATGGACTGACTGGATGTTCTTCAATGAACTTTTCAATTAATTCTTCACCGTTTTTGGTTTCCAGGCGTAAGGCGCACAATGCTTTATAAAACATGGCTTCCGACTGAATTTCAGAGCCGTTATCGGCTTTTTTTGAGATGGCTTCGAATTGTTGTTGGGCAACAATGAATTTATTTTTGGTGAAAAGCTCCTTGGCTTGGTGAATCTGGGCTTCGAGCGAGGGATAATAGGCCGTTTCCTGCCCGTATCCGGTTATATAGATGCAGCCCCACAACATGATGAACAGCAATATTCTTGTTCTCATAGACTTTGTTTTATTTTTGGCTAAAAATAACGATTCTGTTTTCTTTTTAAGCGGATTAATGCACTGATTTCTTAACAAAAAACTGTTTGTTTCTCCGCTTTATTATCTGGTTGTTCAAAAAAACTTAGATTTGTAGTCCGTAAACAAATGTTAGCTTTATGAGTGCCGATTCAATTATTTCACTTCAAAACGTTGATGTGTTTCAGCAGGACCAATTGATCTTAACCCATGTTAATCTGGAGATTAAGACGGGCGAGTTTGTGTATTTAATTGGAAAGGTGGGGAGCGGAAAGTCTAGTTTGATTAAGGTTTTGAATGCCGAACTGGAACTTTATTCGGGTGAAGCCATGGTTGCTGGTTTTAACTTAAGGAAGCTAAAAAGTTCCGAGGTTCCTTTTCTGCGTCGAAAATTGGGCGTGATATTCCAGGATTTTCGCTTACTGACCGACCGCAATGTGCACGATAATTTGTCGTTTGTGTTGAAGGCAACAGGATGGAAGATTGAGAAAGCTATCGAAAACAGGATCAACGAAGTGATGGAGCGGGTAGGGATGAAGTCGAAATTGAAAAGTATGCCACATGAGCTTTCCGGCGGAGAGCAGCAACGTGTGGTGATTGCCCGCGCCATTTTGAATGATCCTGACATTATTTTGGCTGACGAACCCACGGGCAATTTGGATCCGGAAACTTCGGACGATTTGATGGGTATCTTCAAGGAAATCAATGCGCAGGGCAAGACCATTCTAGTGGTCACACACGATTACCACATTTTAAATCGTTACCCTGCACGCACCTTGGTTTGCGCTTCCCATAAAGTTAGCGATTCGTCAAAAACACAGCAGGAAGTTGACTTTTCGGAGCTGTTGGAAGAATAAATGCTGGTCATTGTTGGTTACTCGTGGTTGGTGCTTAGATGATTGAAGTTTGGGGTTTCTTTTACCCAAAGCTGCCAGATTCAAGTAGTAATTTCTAACCACTAATTACCAATCCCTACTGCAACTTCTCAAAAATTTCAAACAGCACTTGTTCTTCATGTTCCCAGCACAGGTCGTGTGCGGCTAAGGGCAGATTGTTATACCATTTCTCTCGGAGTTTCCAGTTAAACAAGGCTACATGGAATTGCGCAGCCATTTGTTGTGGGTCGTGGCTTTCCAGGATCATTCCGATCTGGTAATCGTCTACAATCTTTTTCATTTCAGGTAAGTTGCTCACCAAAACCGGTACTTGTTGCTGGATGTAATCAAACAATTTGTTGGGCAGAGCAAAGCGGTAGCTCAAGCCCAAGTCTTCTTCAATTGACAGGCCTAGATCGGCCTGAGCGGTGATAAACTTCATCTCTTCCAGCGGAATTTTCCCCAGAAAACTAACGCGGTCGGCCAAGTCCAGGTCGGCGGCCAATCGTTTCAGCGGCAGGGTAATGTCTCCATCTCCGGCAATCAGCAGGCGGGCATCATCGAGGTATTGCATGGCTTTGATGGCGTATTCCAGCCCCCGCCCAATGTTCAGGGCACCTTGATAAAGAATGATCTTGCGATTGTCGGTGGCCAGGCTTTTCTCGTGTGGCACAATAATAAGCTCTTCGCGGTGAGGCAGGTTACGTACCACCTTGAATGGTGTGCCGTATTTTTCCCGGTAGCTGGCAGCAATCGATTCAGAAACAGTGTAAGCATTTTTTAATTTAGGCAATATGGCCCGCTCAATGCGCTGCCAAATAGCCCGTTTTACGGGTCGGTCAAGCAATTCCGGAACCTCGGTGAAAAATTCGTGACTGTCGTAAACCAATGGCTTGCCTTTCAGTACCGAAGACAAATAGTTGGCCAGCAAACTGTCCAGGTCGTTTGCCAAAAAAATGTCGGCTTTCCGAACCCGCAGGAATAAAAACAGGCGAAGATTATATTCAGCGTAAAATAGCGGGCCCTTTCTGAAAAAAAGCTTCATCCGGCGTGTTTTGTAAGGACGTGGATCCAATTTTTTGCTTTTCGGAAGTTTACGACCAACAACCAACACTTGGAAAGACATCTTTTGTAAGGTCAGGGCCACTTTGTGTACCCGGCTGTCGGTTACCAAATCATTCGTCACGGATAGAATAACTTTTTTCAAGGCGGTTTTTTACTTTTGTACAAAATAAACGAAATTGAAAGAGGTTCTATTATCTTTGCGCAAAAAATTCTATGATCCGTTTTTTTGAAGATTACTCCCTCAAAAATTACAATACGTTTGGTGTTGAAGCCAAATCCCGCTACTTTTTCGAGTTTACCGAATTGGAAGATCTGACAGAATTTCTTCAGGCAAACACTTCGTGGAAAGATGAGTCCTTTTTTTTACTCGGCGGAGGAAGCAACCTGCTTTTTGTGAACAACTTTGATGGTTTGATCATTCACCCGAATGTGCCGGGGGTACAGGTGGTGCACGAGACCCGTAACCAGGTTTGGCTCGAAGTTGGCGCAGGCGAAGATTGGGACCGTTTTGTAGACTACTGTGTGAAGTCGGAGTACTACGGATTGGAAAACCTGTCGTTGATTCCCGGTACCGTCGGTGCAGCTCCGGTACAAAACATTGGCGCCTATGGTGTGGAAGTGAAAGATTTTGTGGATACCGTCAATGGTTTTGACTTGGAAAGCATGAGCACGTATTCCATTCCAGCCGAACAATGTCGCTTTGCCTACCGGAACAGCATTTTTAAGCAGGAACTGAAAAATCGCTTTGTTGTGACTTCCGTTGTTTTTCGTTTGGAAAAGTTTCCTGAATTCAAGCTTGATTATGGCACGTTAAAAGCCGAGGTAGAGGCACGAGGCGAGCTGCACCCGATCCATGTTCGCGAAGCGGTGATGGCTATTCGCCAATCAAAATTGCCGGACCCGGCCGAATTGGGCAACGCTGGAAGTTTCTTCAAGAACCCGGTAGTTGACCATGAGTTGGCAGGGCAGTTGAAGGCTGAGTTTCCTGAAATGCCAAGCTATCCGGCTGAAGACGGGAAGACTAAGCTGGTTGCCGCTTGGCTGATCGAACAATGCGGATGGAAAGGGTTTCGTGAAGGCGATGCCGGAGTACATAAACTTCAAGCTTTGGTTCTGGTTAATTATGGGCAAGCAACCGGACAGGAGCTGTTTCTGCTTTCACAAAAGATTAAAGCTTCCGTTGTCGAAAAGTTTGGCGTTGAGCTGGAGCCGGAAGCCAATATCCTTTAGGAGCTAGCTTGGAGCTTCCGACAATAGGTATCAATCTTTATTTAGTCATCCATGTCATGCGTTATTCATTCGTGGCTGACTATTGGCTGAGTTCGGATACCCCATCTTTTATGTAGTACCATGTATGGATGACAAGGGAAAGTCCCGTCAGCGATTTAATATGGGTAGAAATCGGATTGGTGATCACAATTTTGTCCCATACGGGGCGACAGGTCTCACTTAGATTTTTTACCCATATTTGGCTCCTGATGGAACGATTTGCAAATCTGTTATTGAAGTTTTTTCATTCGCATTAAAGCTTCCACATAGTAGTAATCGGCATAGGTCAGCGGGACGTCAATTTCAGTTCCGTTGGGCATGTGCCCGACACTGTGTTTGAGAATAAAGTTGCCGCTTTTTCCAAGATCGGCTAAGTATTCCCGTGAGCTTAAGGTGCGGAGCTGCTTTTCGGCAACGGCCAGGTAGTCTGCCGATTTTTTACCGGAAACATAGCCACTTAACTCGATTAGAGCCGAACAGATGATGGCTCCGGCCGAAGCATCGCGCAGCGCCTCCGGAATATCAGGCGCGTTAAAATCCCAGTACGGGATTTTATCTTCCGGCAGATTGGGATGATTCAGGATGAAGTCGGCAATATTGACTGCTTGCTTCAGATAAGCCTGGTTTCCCCATTCGCGGTACATCATCACATAACCATACAAGCCCCAGGCTTGTCCGCGAGCCCAAGCCGATTCGTGCGAATAGCCCTGAGCGGTGTGTTTGGCTTCGGGTTCACCCGTCAGCGTGTCGTACGAAATCACATGATAACTGCTGAAATCATCCCGAAAATGATGCTTCATAGTGGTGTTGGCATGCGTTTCAGCCACTTTGATAAACTCCGGATTGTCGAAGGTTTTGCCAGCCCATAACAGCATTTCCAGGTTCATCATGTTATCAATAATCACCGGGAATTCCCACTGTTTACTCCAGGGCGCTTCGTCCCAGGATCGGATACAGCCCACCATTGGATTGAAGCGGGTGATCAGCGATTCTGAAGCAGTTTCGATCACTTTCTTGTAAGCTTCGTTATTGGTGAGCCGGTAGGCATTTCCAAAGCTGCAAAAGATCATGAACCCTACGTCGTGGTTGTCAGTGGTGTATTGTTGATCTTCTACACGCAAGGTGTAGTTGGTGGCCCAGTCTTTTAGTTGTTTATCGTTGGAGTTTTCATACAAATACCAAAGTACTCCGGGAAAAAATCCACTAACCCACCATTCAGAACCGCAGGTTTCCAGCTCGCCTTGCTGGTCAATTGTTTTGGGTAAGCGGGTTGGTTGATCTTTGAGCGATTGCGCCATCAGTAAGCTTTGTTTTTCGGCAAAGGCCAGCGATTCGTTGACGACTTTCGAAAGAGGTTTCTCCGGTTTTTCTTGTGGAGTGCACCCGATGACAAATGCAAGGATGAGGATGCTAATTGTTGTTCTCAGATGCTTCATATTATAATGCTTTGTCGGCTTTCATTTGTTCGCCATTCCAAATTTTCGATGAAGTCCACGGAGAATCGTTGGCGGCCCAAAACAGGTTTTCAGGTGGCAAGCCCAGCGGCAATAAAGCTGTTGAACAGAGATATAAACTGCCGGTCGAAATATAGTGTTCACCTAACGCATTTTGATGACCCACCAGTCCGATTTTCAGCCAGCCATCCTTATCGTAGGTTCCCGGTGCGTCCATCAGTCGTTTCATCAGGGAAGACAAGGCACAGCGCACCTGTGCGGGGTGAACATCTTCCGGTAGTCGTTCCTGTAAAGAGGCTTGCGCCAAATGCTGAAAAGCGCCCATCCGGTAGGCAATGGAGCGCCCGATGGCCGGGAAGGTTCCTTCAGGTGAAATTAACCGCTCCTGAATCGCTGCATAGCGGGTGAAACGTCTGGCAATGGTTTCCACCTCTCTTGACCTGATTTTTTTCTTGTCAGCCATCACAGTTACAATGTCCATCAACATTGGTTGTATCACATAGCTGTTGTAGTAGTCCCAATGAAAATCAGGTCCGTCGCCATATAGGCCGTCGCCAAGGTACCATTCCTGGTGTTTTTTCACTGGCAGGTCCAGTCGCATAATATCAAAGGGCAAGTCATTATCAAGGAAGAAAGCTTCGATCATAGCACTAAACAGAAGCCAGTTGGAGTAGTATGGCTTTACCTCGCGGGTTGCTGTAAAGGCGCTGACAACCTGTTGTTTTGTTTTGCTGTCGAGGGCCAGCCAAAGCTGTTTTGGTGCACGTAAGAAAGCATGAGCCAAAAAGGCAGCATCAACCAGCATCTGGGGCTCCATGTGGTCGAACAGGTAATCTGGCGATTTTGGATCGACAATGCCCGAAATCGTTTCAAGAGCTTGCTTGCGATAGCCTTTCCGCAGTTTTATTTCGTTTGAATTGCCGGGCTCCAGTTCCAGCCAGGGCGCCATGCCAGCTAGCAGCCGGCCAACGCCTTCGAGGTAGGTCGACGGTTTTTCTTTTGCTCCGGTTGTTGTTTCAACCGGCATGCTTGCTTTTAACTTGCGCTGGCTTCCCGCTTTTAGCAATGGTCCGGCCAGCTGATCCATAAGCTCGAGCCAGTATTCGCGGTGATTGGTGATGGCTTTTTCTTTTTCGGTCGCTGACAGCCCATTGCTCAGGAGTGCTCCGGCACCGATTAAAGGTACGGTTTGTAGAAAATTTCTTCTTTTCATAGTGAGTAGTAGTGAATTTTACCGATTATTCACGGCGGATAATATTTCAAGAAATCAAAGACAAAAATAAGGATTTGAGCCGCTATTCAAAGGAAGAACGGAATTTAGATGGATGATTTTTCTGGGATTCCGCATAAATTTATCTTTTCTGTTAAATGATTGTGTAATTTTTAATCAGAAGACCTATTTTTGATATTAAAAATTTTACTTAAATAAAAAAAGAGCTGAATACTTGTAACAAACTTCAAATAAAATCAACCTATTTAAAAATTAAATTTTAGTCGGATGAAACAACAAATAACAATGCTTTTCTTCCTGTTTACGCTGGTTGCTTCGGCGCAAACCGGTTTTGATCTGAATAGTCTGGTTCCTGAAGAGCCAGCTATACGAAAAGGTGTGCTGGATAATGGTTTAACTTATTATATCAGACACAATGAAGAGCCCAAAAACCGGGCAAGTTTTTACATCATTCAAAATGTTGGAGCATTGCTCGAAGAGGACAACCAAGATGGACTGGCTCATTTTCTGGAGCATATGGCTTTTAACGGAACTGAGCATTTTGAAGGTAAAGGCATTTTAAACACCCTTGAAAAGCATGGTGTCGCGTTTGGGCGCAACATCAATGCATATACCGCTTTTAATGAAACTGTTTATAACCTGAGCGAAGTTCCTACAACACATGAGGGGCTGGTTGATACCTGCTTGCTAATTTTACACGACTGGTCGGATTTCCTGCTGTTGCAGGAAGACGAAATTGACCTGGAGCGTGGCGTCATCAGTGAAGAGTGGAGGACGCGTCGTAACGCCAATTTTAGGATGTTGAGGCAGTGGCTTCCGGTGGTGCTGAAAGATTCAAAATGGGCTGAGCGCGATATCATTGGAGACACTACCGTTATTAAGTACCACGATCCGGCAACGCTGCGTCAGTTTTATCACGACTGGTACCGCACTGATTTGCAAGCGATCGCCGTTGTGGGCGATATCGATGTAGATGAGATAGAACAAAAAGTGAAAACGCTGTTTTCAACCATTGAGCCCATTCAAAATCCGAAGGAACGACCAACATTTAAGGTGCCTGATCACGAAGAAACTTATTATGTGTTGGCTACGGACGACGAAGCAACCCAGTCGCAGATCAATATTTATATTCTCGATGAAAATAAAGATGGACAGAAGAAAACCTATGCTGACCTGAGAGATTCCTATATTACCTCGTTGTACAACGCCATGGCCAGCATGCGTATCCAGGAGTTGTTGCAAAAAGGAACACCTCCTTTTGTTTCGGGCCGTACAGGGCGCGGAGGATTGGTGCGGGGTTACGATGCCTACAGCATCAGTGTAACCGCGAATACGAATGAAGAAGCGAAGGCGCTCGAAGCTATTATGATTGAAACTGAGAGGATTAAAACACATGGTTTTGGCGAAGGAGAGTTGGAGCGGGCCAAAACCAATTTGCTCACGAATATGGAGAATCGCTTCAAGGAGCGGGATAAAATATCGAACGACCGCTATGCTCGCGAATATGCACAAAATTACCTGGTAAAAGAGCCAGTGCCGGGCATCGAAACAGAATACCAATTTGCCAGAGAAGTGATTCCAACGATTACGGTTGACGAAATTTCGGCGAAAGCCAAAGAATGGATCAAAACAGAAAACCGTGCCATCGTGATTACTGGCCCGACGGATGCTGAGCACCTTTCAGAAGAAGAAGCGAAAAGCATCATCGCCAAAGTTGAGGCCATGGAAATTGATCCCTATGAAGATACTGTTTCGGGAGAGTCTTTAATCAGTGAGGAGTTGGAGGGCGCAGAAATCGTTGACACTAAGAAGCTGGAAGACTTTGATGCGGTTGAATGGACTTTGGCAAACAATGTGAAAGTGATCTACCGCCACGCGGATTACGAAAAGGACAATGTGTCATTGTTAGCCTTTAGCAAAGGAGGAGCATCGCTTTGGTGTGATGAGTATGTTCCTTCGGCTGATATGACCCCTACTTTTATGAATGCCTATGGGGTGGGTGATTTTGACGCTATTGCCTTGCAGAAAATGCTGACCGGGAAAAAGGTTTCTCTGTCGCCAACTATTGGCTCCTTGACGGAAGGTTTCAACGGATCGACAACGCCGAAGGATTTTGAAACCATGATGCAGCTGACTTATCTCTATTTTGAACAACCCCGTTTCGATGAAGAAGCACACAATGCGCTGATGTCACGCTACATGGCTTTTGTGGCCAATATGGAAAAAGATCCGGCCAAAATTATGCAGGATTCGATGTCCTTCATTATGGCCGATTACCATCCTCGTGTGAGACCCATGAATACAGAATACCTTCAGGATGTCAAGTTTGAAGAGATTCAACAAATATACCACGACCGAATCCAGGATGCCGGAGACTTTACCTTCTTTATAGTTGGGAATATTGACGAGGAGACCGCCAAAACAATGGCGCAAAAGTATCTGGGTTCGCTGGCTGATTCCGAAAGGGAAGAAAACTGGAAAGACCATGGTATTCGCTCTCCAGAGGGATTAACGAAGAAAGTCATTTCCGTGCCGCTAACGACTCCAAAAGCCAACGTTAACGTGCGTTATGAAAATGATATGGATTATACGCAGGAGAGTATTTTGGCCATCAAAGTTCTGGAAGGAATTCTTGACTTGCGTTTTACCGAAACCGTTCGCGAAGATGAAGGTGGTACATACGGTGTGGGGATTGGAAGTGGTGTGAGTCAGTATCCTGTCAGTAAGGGCAGCATGCGTATTTTGTTCGATTGCGATCCTGTTCGGGCCGATGAGCTAAAGTCGATTATTTATCGGGAGATCGACAGGGTTGTTGCCGAAGGGCCAAGCGCAATTGATTTTGATAAGACGATTAAAAACTTGCTGAAAGACCGCGAACAGGCGCGCGAGCACAATAGCTTTTGGTTGAGTTCATTGTACAACTATTATTTCAATGGTATCAACTCGGCTGACCCTGCAAACTATGAAGAAATCCTGGAAAAGATGAGCCGACAGGATATTCAAAAATTCGCTGCCGATTTTTTTGATGACGCTGATTTAATTGACGTGGTCTTTGTTCCATCAAGCTTATAGCTCGAACTTTAAAAAGAAAACGAAGCATCTCTTTGAAATGCTTCGTTTTCTTTTTATGCCCTTCATCGGTAGGTATTTGTTCCTTGAGTTATTTCGAGTCCTGCTCTAATTGCTTTACCAGGCGTTCTGCCTCGCCCATTTGTTCGTATTTCCCCAAGTCCATCCAAACCGATTCTTCATCCACAAAGGCCTTGATGACTTCGGTTTTGGCCAGGCGCAGATACAAGTCAATAACCGAAAATTTTCCTTGCTCTCTGATCTGTTTCAGTAAGTCGGGTTGAATGATTTGAATGCCGCTAAAAGCATAGGGAGTGGACTGCGGAAACTGTTCTGGCCTGGAAATCTTCGTGGCACCAGTTTGTTTATTTTTCCAACCGGTCAGCTGCCGTTTGCCATCAAATAGGAGGTAGCGCGACGTTTCCCGGCTCCTCACGACCAGGGTGGCCAGCGCCTTTTCGTGCTGATGAAAGTAGAGTAGCTCGCGAAACGATAGGTTGGTGAGCACGTCCACATTGAGGATTAAAATAGGGTCTTCGGGATTGAATAATGGTCCGGCATTCAAAATACCGCCTCCCGTGTCCAGCAATTCATCGCTTTCATCCGAAATTTGGATATTCATCTCGAAGTGGTTGTGTTGCTTCAGAAAGTCAATCAGCTGATCAGAATAGTGATGCACATTGATCACGACATCGGAAATGCCCTGCGATTTTAGATTTTCGAGACTTCGTTCTAATAAACTTTTTCCGTTGATTTCGACCAGTGCCTTGGGCTTGCTGTTTGTGAGTGGTTGAAGCCGCGTACCAAGCCCGGCGGCAAATAGCATTGCTTGCATGAATTTACTTTTTTTTGTAAAAATACTGCAATCTTTCAGGAAAGAAAATCACTCCGCATTAAACGAAACGCTTATTCCGTAGTCAATAGGTTGATCATCAAAAAATAACCGATGAAACAAGCTCGGTAAATTCTTCTTGAAAAAGAACCAATTGAAACCAGCTTGTTCCATCAAATTCAAACAACACTAAAGTGAAATAAAATGAAAAAGTTGTATGTATTATTTGTTGTACTAATTGCGGCAATTAGCATGAGTAACGCTCAGCCGGGAGGGCAGGGCCAACGTATGAGCCAGGAAGAACGAGATAAGCAGTTGATTGAGACGCTGGGCCTGGATGAAGCTCAGCAAAAAAAGCTGACCACGATCAATGAAAAATTTCAAAAGTCTTTTGGTGAACTTCGTGAGCAAATGCAAAACGCTACCGACGAAAAGCGACGCGAGCTTTTTCCAAAGATGCGCGAACAAATGGAGGCCAGAAATAAAGAGATTCGCGCGATGCTGACCAAAGAACAAGCTGAAAAGTTTGATGAAATGCAAAAACAACGTCAGGAACGGATGAACAACAGGCGCGCTCCGGGTGAGCGTGGAGGAGATAGCAGGCCAGGAAGATAGATTTAAGGACTGGTGGTTTTTAGTTTAATTAGTTAGTTAGCAACAAAGGGGATCTGGTAATCCCCTTTGTTTGTTTTTATCGTTTTGTGTTTCGAGATGTCAAAATGATAGAGTCTGACATAGGCAGCCCGTATATCAATTCCATTTTTTTTTTTTTTTCGAACGCGTGCTTGCTGTTCTCAAAAAGGTTTATGCTTTCATCTCTTTCTTTAGTGCCACCATCTTGATGGCGGTGACGGCTGCCTCATCTCCTTTATTCCCGAGGTTACCCCCCGCGCGATCCAAAGCCTGTTGCTCATTGTTGGTGGTTAACACTCCGAAAATAAACGGTTTGTTGTATTTCAGGTTTAAGTCGGTCGTTCCTTGTGTTACGCCATTGCAAATGAAATCGAAGTGGCGGGTGTCGCCCTGTATAACACAACCAATCAAAATGATGGCGTCCACATCGCTGTATTCGGCAAAAAACTGCCCACCCAAAGGTAATTCGAAGGTTCCGGGAACATGCTTTATTTGGATGTCCACGTCCTGTACATCATGTTTTTTCAGGGTATCAACCGCTCCCTGAGCCAAAGCGCCAGTAATTTCATAATTCCATTCGGCCACTACAATTCCAAATTTGTATCCTTTGGCTGAGGGCACTGATGCCAGATCGTAGGCTGATAAATTTTTAGTTGCCATAAGCTTTATTTCTGTTCGTTATTGAATGCGTTTCGAGCCTGTAAATTTTTATAGGTCATAGCGAGCAAGAAATGTGTTCAGTATGTCAATGACCTTAATCTTCTGTAAAAATAAAAAATCCCCTGCGATGAGGGGATTCTTATCCGGAATATTTTCTTTTTGATCCTTATTTGTTCTGTTTTAATTCAACGCGGGCGATGTATTTTTCAACATTCCGTCCTTCGTTGGTTGCAGGATACTTTTCCTTGATACTTTCGTACAAAGCCAGTGCTTCCTGCAATCTTCCCTCTGCCTCCATCAGGTTAGCTGCTTTCATCATATAGATGGGGGTGGTGAATTCATTTGCTGAGCTGGTGTAGGCTTTTTTATATGCTGCAAGTGCTTTATCTGTTTCACCCAGCTCCTGGTAAGCGTCTCCCTTGGCTCCTTCGGCAACCGGAACCAAAAGCAAGTCATCAGTTGTAAAATCATTCAGATACTCAATGGCAGCTTCGTATTCACCCAACTTGAGGAAAGAGATTCCGGTGTAGTAGCTCGCCAGGTTGGCTGCATTGGTCATTCCGTAGTCGTCAATAATATCCAAAAATCCGAGGTAGTTTCCGTCACCATTGATGGCCAGATTGAAAGAGTCTTTTTCAAAATACTGCTCAGCCATAAACATTTGTTCTTGCGCATCCAATTCGCGGGGCTGGATGTACATCCTTGTAAAACCAAGATAAGCAACTACAATCAGAACGATAACCCCGATGACGGTCGTCAGCATTTTCTGATTATCTTCAATTAACTGTTCTGTTCTGGTCAATGTGCTCTCAACTTCCGAAAAGCCGTCTTCTCTTTTATCTTTATTCTTTGCCATCTCTTAAAATAAGTTAGTCCAAATTTGTGACGCAAAAATATGTTTTTTTATAAAATAAAAAGAAGGAAAGGTTTATAAAATTTAATATTAATCAACATGTTGGTGTTATTATCGCTTTTATTTGGATTAAACAGCGAACTGTTCATTTCCATTCACGTTAAATTGTAAAATACTCAAGTTTCGCACATTCTTTTAAGCTTTTTAGCGTCAGCGATGTACG
>NZ_CAXBDD010000060.1:0-24259 GCF_963974515.1 uncultured Sunxiuqinia sp.
TTAGGATAAGGCAGATCGCGTAGCGGAGCATCGGGATTACTTTCGAGTTCATTCAACTTCAAATCGGCCAGAAATACTTTGGGTGCTGAAACTGGCTGATTCAAATCCGTTAATCGGCGGATAAAATCGACCACCGCAAGCTTACTGGCCACTCTTGTCGTAATCGGAATCAATTGCTGGTACAGATGAATTTCGTCGACGGTTTTGGGAATATAATCGTGAGCCATTATTTCCAGCACTTTCCCATCGTCGGTAACCACGTAGAGGTTTCGCAGCGCCTTCAACGGGATGCTTTCAAAACACCGGTAAATGGAAAGATACACAGATCGCTTGGGTTCTCCGTCGTCATAAGGTTTCATTTTCAGATTGATGTAGTCCTGATGCAACTGAGTTTGATCTGGATCAAACTCAAAGAATACAGCCTGCCCATGAATCTGCTTTCTGGTGCCTACCGAAAGGTAATTCCCAAACTCAAGCGGCTTCAAATGAGAAACAATAATGGATTCGGGGGTGGCAACCAGATAAAAATACTTTTTCATCTCATCAGTTTTTTAAATTTTTAATGCTAAAAAGAACAAGGAGCCGGACACCTATCGCATTTGACTCGGCAATTCACTCACCAGAAAGCCACGCAAAATACAAATATCAGGACAATCAAAATCACCCTTTCACGTTACTTTCGTAATCCCGTTTTATTAACTATTTTCGCCATAATTTTTATACGAGATTTTATTATGTGGGTTTGGCTCTCCGGAATTATACTAAGAAACAGGCGGTTATTGCTTTCAATTTTGGGACTGGTAACCATTTTTATGGCCTATCAGGCAACCAAAGTTGAAATGTCGTATGAATCGGCACAGCTCCTGCCAAAAAAAGACAGTGCATACGTTGATTACCTGCAATTCCGGGAGCTTTTTGGAGAAGAAGGAAACCTGATTGTGGTGGGCGTGCAGGACGAGGATTTTTTCAAACTGGACCACTTCGAAGACTGGCATCGCTTGGTTGAAAACCTGGATCAGATTGACGGCGTTGAAAATCTGCTTTCGGTATCGAATGCGTATAATCTGAAAAAGAACCAGGAAGAACGACAATTCGAAATTGAGGAGATTTTTCCGGATGAAATCGATTCACAACAACAACTCGACAGCCTGGCCTCGGTTTTTCACAGCTTGCCTTTTTACCGGGAATTGTTGTATAACCAGGAGTCGAACTTCTACTTGCTGGCCATTACGGTCAACAAAGACAAAATGAAATCGAAAGAGCGAGAAAATCTCGTGTTAGCCATCAAAAAAACCTGCGAATCCTTTTCCGAAGAAACCGGCTTAGATCTTCATTATTCGGGGCTTCCCTACATCCGGGTCATCAATTCAATCAAAATAAAAAAGGAAATTTACTTGTTCAGTGGACTGGCTTTGTTGCTCTGCATTGTGACCTTGTTCTTTTTCTTCCGTTCGTTCAAAGCGGTTCTTTTTCCTATTCTGATTGTCATTACCGGCGTAACCTGGGCTTTGGGAACCATGACCCTGTTTGGTTTTAAAATCACCTTACTCACGGGCATGATCCCTTCGTTGCTGATTGTAATTGGCATTCCCAACAGCATCTACATGCTGAATAAATATCATCATGAATTTCGCAGCCATGGCAACAATATCAAAGCCCTGCAACGGGTGATCATCAAAATTGGAAATGCCACTTTTCTGACCAACCTGACCACTGCATCGGGTTTCGCCACCTTTGTGATTACCAATAGCGAAGTACTCCGACAATTTGGAGTCGTCGCCGCCTTAAATATTCTGACACTTTTCGTCCTTTCCCTCTTGTTGATTCCGATCTTGTTCAGCTTTTCCAAACCACCCGGTCGGCGACACATGAAACATCTGGAAAGCCGCGTTTTTAAATCCATCGTGCGCCGTTTGGAAAACATTACGCAAAACCATCGCAAATTGGTTTATCTATCCACTATTGGGGTTTTGCTGTTGGGGTTTTATGGCATTTCACTCATCAAAAGTTCTGGTTATATGGTGGATGATATTCCTGAAAGTGATGTCATTTACAAAGACCTGAAATATTTTGAAGAACAGATTGACGGGCTGATGCCACTGGAAATCATTATCGATACAAAACGCCGGAATGGTGTCATGAGCCTGAGTAACTTTCAGCGAATTGAACGACTGGAGAAACGACTGGAGGACTACGATGAACTGTCGTCTTCCATGTCGCTGCTTAATATCCTGAAGTTCTCGAAACAAGCATTTTACAATGGTAACGAGCGTTATTACAGCCTGCCAAACAACCAGGAAAAAAACTTCATCCTCGCCTATGCAACTAAGAGCGAAGAAGATGAAGCTACCGGAGTGAGCGCCTTGCACTCGTTTCTTGATAGTTCCAAGCAGGTTACCCGAATCAGCATTCGCATGCACGACGTGGGAACCAAACGGATGGAAGAACTGTACACCGATTTTAAACAGGAGGTTGACTCGGTTTTTCCACCCGACAAATTTGACGTGACCGTCACAGGCTCCAGTATCACCTTTTTTAGAGGAACGCAATACCTGGTCAAAAACCTGTTCAGTAGCTTAACGCTCGCCATTGTGCTGATTGCCGCATTCATGGCTATCATGTTTTACTCCTGGCGCATGGTACTCATGTCACTCATTCCCAACATCATTCCGCTAATTTTCACCGCGGCCATTATGGGTTTTACCGGAATCCCAATCAAAGCGTCCACCATTTTGGTATTCAGCATTGCCTTTGGGATTTCTGTTGACAACACCATTCATTTTCTGGCCAAGTACCGGCAGGAATTGACGACCACAGGCTGGAACATTCAGCAATCAGTTAAACTGGCCCTTCGCGAAACCGGTGTCAGTATGATGTACACCTTCGTTGTGCTTTTCTTTGGATTTGGTGTCTACAGCGTTTCTCAGTTTGGCGGAACGGCTGCTTTAGGCGTATTGGTTTCTTTAACTTTGTTTGTCGCCATCACGTCAAACCTGATTCTGCTTCCCGCACTTCTGGCCGGGCTTGAAAAATATACCACCACCAAATCATTCCACGAACCCTTACTTCAAATATACGACGAGGAGGAAGATATTGAGCTGGATGACCTTGAAATTGAAGGAACACACAACGAAGAAAAAGACGCATGAAACCAATGTTTACCATTGAAGACCTGCAGCAGCTGGTGGTTGACCGGCTCATCCAGGAAGCCCGGAGAATTGGACAAACCCAACCGGTAAATTTGTATCAGCCCATTGAATACACCCTCAACATGGGGGGCAAACGACTGCGTCCGGCGATGCTTCTAATGGCCTGCGACCTTTTTGGCGGAGACGTTGACCAGGCGTTGAATGCGGCCGTTGCTGTTGAGGTTTTCCATAACTTCACCCTGCTACATGATGACATTATGGATCTTGCCGATATCCGGAGAAACCAGCCTGCGGTTCATAAAAAGTACAATGAAAACGTTGCCATCCTGTCGGGCGATGCCATGTCGATTATGGCCTATCAGTACCTGCTCAAAACAGAAAGCCCCGCCATTCAAAAAATCACTCAGCTGTTCTCAAAAACGGCTATGGAGGTATGTGAAGGCCAACAATACGATATGGATTTTGAGAATCAAACCAGCGTAAGCATCAACGACTATCTGGAAATGATCCGGCTGAAAACGGCTGTTCTGATTGCCGGAAGCTTCAAAATGGGTGCTCAACTTGCTATGGCCCCGGATGCTGATGCTGACCGGATTTACGGCTTCGGAATCAGCCTCGGACTAGCCTTTCAGCTACAGGACGACTTGCTGGATGTTTTTGCAGAACAGGTTAAATTTGGAAAGAAAACCGGAGGCGATATCCTTGCCAACAAAAAAACCTTTTTACTACTGAAAGCCTTGGAATTGGCCAATCCCGAACAAAAAGTCCAACTGAACCATTGGTTAAACAGAAAAGACTTCAACCCACAAGAAAAAATAGCAGCCGTCAAAAAAATATACACTGAATTGAACTTGCAGGAAATCAGCCGTCAAAAATCGGACGAATATTACCAATCTGCGCTGAAAGAATTGCAAGCAGTTGAGGCAGAAATAAATCGGAAGGAGCCCCTGATTTTATTGGCCAAAACCATCATGAAACGTGAACATTAAACCGGCAAAAGCGTTTGCTATTGGTGTTAAAACAACAGTCAATATAAAACCTATAAAATTTGTGCAATTAAGCTGGTTTTTGTAATTTCCGGCTCCACAGAAGTAAACTTTTTATCATGAGTCAAAATATCGGTAAAGTCGTACAGGTCATCGGGCCTGTAGTTGATATCAGCTTCGATCAGGAAGGTAGTGAACTGCCCAACATCTACGATGCATTGGAGATTGTTCGGGAAGGCAAAACCAACCTGGTTGTCGAGTGCCAGCAGCATGTTGGTGAAAACACCGTCCGGGCCATTTCGATGGACTCCACCGACGGATTAAGACGTGGTATGGATGTCATTGCCACAGGTGCGCAAATCAAGATGCCAAACGGGCAGATTGCCCTCGGACGCCTGCTGAATGTAACAGGCGATGCCGTAGATGGCATGGAAAGCTTACCAAAAGATGGATTGACCATCCATAACCAACCCCCGAAATATGAGGATCTGACAACTGAAAGCGAAATCCTTTTCACCGGAATTAAAGTCATCGACCTGATTGAACCTTACGCAAAAGGAGGTAAAATTGGCTTATTTGGGGGTGCCGGTGTTGGTAAAACCGTTTTGATTCAGGAATTGATTAACAACATAGCCCTGGCGCACAGCGGACTTTCGGTTTTTGCCGGTGTTGGAGAACGGACCCGTGAAGGAAACGATTTGCTGCGCGAGATGATTGAAGCCAAAATCGTTGACTATGGCGATGAATTCCGCAAGTCGATGGAAGAAGGCGGATGGGACCTTTCGAAGGTTGATCCGGTTGCGCTGAAGAAATCAAAACTGGCGCTGGTATTCGGACAGATGAACGAACCTCCCGGCGCCCGTGCCCGCGTGGCACTTTCGGGATTGACCATTGCCGAAAGCTTACGTGATGGGGATGGCTCCGACAGCCCCGGCGGTCGTGACATTCTTTTCTTTGTCGACAACGTATTTCGCTTTACCCAGGCAGGTTCAGAGGTTTCGGCCTTGCTTGGAAGGATGCCATCAGCCGTGGGCTACCAGCCTACGTTGGCCACCGAAATGGGTGAAATGCAGGAACGAATCACCTCAACGAAAAACGGATCAATCACTTCGGTGCAAGCCGTTTATGTACCTGCCGACGACTTGACAGACCCGGCGCCGGCAACAACCTTTGCCCACCTGGATGCCACCACCGTTTTGAGCCGTAAAATCTCTGAACTTGGAATTTACCCGGCTGTTGATCCGCTGGATTCATCTTCACGAATTCTGACTGCTGACATTGTGGGTGACGAACATTACAACTGCGCACAGCAAGTAAAAGAAATTCTGCAACGCTATAAGGAATTGCAGGACATCATCGCTATTCTTGGGATGGATGAACTATCGGAAGAAGACAAACTGATCGTTCACCGCGCCCGACGGGTTCAGCGTTTCTTGTCGCAACCATTCTTTGTGGCCGAGCAATTTACCGGACTGCAAGGAAAACTGGTCTCCATTGAAGATACCATCAAAGGCTTCAACATGATTCTGAATGGCGAAGTGGATCAATATCCGGAATCGGCCTTCAACTTGGTTGGAACAATTGAAGAAGCCATAAAAAAAGGTGAGAAAATGCTGGCCGAAGCCGAAGCTTAAAAAAATAGGACTATGTTTCTTGAAATTATAACTCCATCAAAAAAAGTGTTTGCCGGTGAGGTTACTTTGGTACAACTTCCAGGAACCAAAGGTTCATTTGCCGTTCTTGAAAACCACGCACCTCTCATTTCAACGCTGGAAGCAGGCAAAATCAAAGTGGTTGAGAAAGGTGACCAGGTAAGCTTTTTTGACATTGATGGCGGAGTAGTTGAAGTAAAGCACAACAAGATTATTGTGCTGACCGAATCCGCATAAAAAAATAATCATCAGCAATTGAAATACCCTGAAAGATCAATATCTTTCAGGGTATTATTTTACCATTGAACACCAAGATATTAATCATACGGTTTAGCTCCATCGGCGATATAGTATTAACCAGCCCGGTGATTCGTTGCTTAAAAAAGCAACTAAACCGACCTGAAATCCATTTTCTAACCAAAGAAAAACACGCTGATCTGCTTCGCGCGAATCCTTACATCGATCATATTCATGTACTGAATTCGAACCTAACCGAGCTCGTACAGCAACTTCAAAAAGAAGAATTCGACTACATTGTGGATTTGCACCACAATCTAAGAAGCCAGTTCATCAAACGAAATCTCCGCAAAAAATCGTTCACGCTGAAAAAACTGAATATCAAAAAATGGCTGTTGGTCTCCTTCAAAATCAACATCCTCCCCAAAATTCACATTGTTGACCGCATGATGCATGCCGTGGCTCCACTGGGCATTACAAACGATGGATGTGGGCTGGACTATTTCATTCCGAAAGGAGAAAATTTCAACCCGGAAACCCTACCGGAGGAATTCAGAAAAGGCTATGTTGCGGTGGTGCTATCGGGCACCTACTACACCAAGAGACTTCCAGCTGAAAAACATGTGGAATTTCTTAGCCAGGTGCATGTCCCCTGCATTTTAATTGGTGGAAAAAGTGAAGTCGCGCTGGCCTGGCAAATTGAACAACAAGCTGAAGGAAAAATCCTGAGTCTGTGTCATCAACTCACGATCAACCAATCGGCCTCGGTAGTCAAAAATGCTCGGCTGGTAGTTTCAAACGACACGGGACTGATGCACGTGGCGGCGGCTTTCAACAAGAAAATCCTGTCGGTTTGGGGAAGCACAACACCCGATCTGGGTATGACGCCCTATTTACCCCATGCAGCATCGCATGTGCAAAAAGTTGACGGATTAAGCTGCCAGCCTTGCTCAAAGATCGGACGACAGTATTGTCCAAAAAAACATTTCCGCTGCATGCTCGAACAAGATACGGCGGAAATGGCCAAATGGGTTGAAAATAATTTTTAGGCGAAGGCTTCTTTCATTCGAATTAACGCCTGCTCCAGCGTGGCTTTCGGACAGCCAATATTGATCCGCATATAGCTGCTTCCCTGCTTGCCAAACTGCACACCGCGATTGAGCCCAACGCCAGCCTGAATCAGCTTGTCATTTAACTCTTGATCACTCAATTGAAAGGCCGAAAAATCGAGCCAGATCAAGTAGGTGGCTTCGGGTTTCATTGGCACCACCTGCGGCAGGTTTTCCTTCAGAAAAAACTCCAAAAACCGGTAGTTCTCCTGCAAATAATCCACCATCTGATCAACCCAGTCTGCCCCTTCGCGATAAGCGGTCTCCAATGCCAGCGAACCAAAGATATTGCCCATGTGCAAGTGCGGAACCTTCAAGGTTCGCTCGTAACGCACAAACAACTTCTTATTCGGAATGACAACAAACGAAGTGGTTAAGCCGGCAATATTGAAAGTTTTACTTCCTGCCATGCAAACCACGCAGTTGTTGGCAATTTCATCAGACAGAGTGGGCAGTGGAATGTGTCGATGTCCCTCAAAAACCAGATCCGCGTGAATCTCATCGGACACAATCAGTACTTTATTTTCGAGGCAAACAGTCGCTAAAGCTTCCAGTTCCGCCTTGGTCCAAACCATTCCTCCGGGATTTTGAGGATTACACAGCAGCAGCATTTTAGTTTTGGCCGAGATTTTGCTTTTCAGATCTTCCAGGTCAAACGTATAACGACCGTTTTCAAGCTTCAACGGATTTTCAATCATTTTGCGGCTCATGCCTTTCACCGAATCAAAAAACGGAAAGTAAACAGGGGGTTGTACAATCACTTCATCTCCCGGCTTCGAATAGGTATCAATCGCTAAAGTCAGTCCGGCTACCACTCCCGGACTAAACGAAATCCACTCTTTCTCAACCTTCCATCCGTGTCGCAGATCCAGCCAGTTGATGATGGCATCAGCGTACGAGTCACCACGAAAGGTGTACCCCAACACTTCATGCTCCAGGCGTTGCTTCAAAGCCTGTACGATAAAATCAGGTGTTTTAAAATCCATATCGGCCACCCACAAGGGTAACACCTCTCCGTTACCGAAAAATTGCTCGCGGGCATCGTATTTAATACTGTTGGTATTGGTTCGATCAACCAATTCATCAAAATTGTAGTTTTTCATGTTCTGTTAATTCCAATTCGTGATTATCTGCTTCCAGCGCTTATCCAGTTGAAGAAGTAGTTCATGATATTTCATGAATTATACTTCGTATGTAGTAAGATAAAAGCAGGCTTAAAGTTCAATTTTTTTGAGAAAATACAAATCCTTTTCACGCTCAACTTTCAATACGAAGTTGAAGCGATTGAGATCGAGACAAAGGTCGAAATCAACTGACGGTGCCCAAGCCTGCCTTTCGGGAACAAAAAACCGGGCTCCGGCCCCATATCTCAGCTTTTCAACCATTGCCGAAAAGTCAACTGGCTGATCTTCCAATTTCGCTTTCAGGTATTCGGCCAAGAAAGTATCCTCGTCGCTTGGGTATTGGCAGGCATAACCCATACAAACCAGCGATAGTTTCACCGGGTTCCGCAGCTTCACATAGTCGATAATGGCACCGGCATTCACGAAGCTCCCGGTAATGATTTCATCGGCGCTTGTGGCATTAACAATTCCTTGGGTACCACTGCTGGTGGTATGAACCATTGTTTTTCCCTTCAATGCCCCAGTCAGTAATTGCGACGGAGAATTGCCGAAGTCAAAACCTTCAGGCTTTTGCTCCAGACGCTCGCCTACCAGCAGGTATTCCGGATTCTGCAGCTTTATCTGGTAAGCCAGATCAATCAGTCCCACGGGATAAATCCGGGAGACACCTCCATCGAAGGCATAGCAAGCGACCGAGAAAGCGCGGAAGACATCAATAATCACCGTGAGCCCTTCAGCCTGTTTAGCTCCGTCCAGCAATTGAAATATTTTTATGTCCATTTATTTGAAGTAGATTTAATATGAATATTATTATTTGGCATTATTTTTGTAAATGTCGCCTGCTTTTATGGAACTCCCTTTAATTACTGGCATTCGAGACGATCTTTCATCCATCAATTTTACCTATCGATCTCGAAACATAAACTTAACCCATCATTAACGTATGTTTTGCAACACATGCTGCAAAACATGTTAGATTTGTACTGTCATTCATTATTGAACTTTTAAAAATTCAAAACTATGAAAACATTTAGAACAATTACCATGATGGTTGCTTTAACAGTTATTGCAAACATCGCCCTTGCAACGGGAAACTTGCGTGTAAACATCCTGCCTCTGACTGCAGAGCGTGCCGTAGTGGCTATTTCGAACGATGCTGAGACAAGATTTCAAATCAGTATTGAAGACGTTTATGGCAGCGTGGTTTACTTCAAGGAAATGGAAGGAAATATGGCTGATTACCGGAAAGTGTATGATTTTTCGAAACTGGAAAACGGTAATTACAAGTTGATTGTAAGTCTTGACGGCGTGAAAGGCCAGCGCGAGTTTGCCATCAACAACGGCTCAATCAGTGTAGGCAAAGAAAAAATGCTGGCAGCGCCGTTCTTCTCATACGACGAAGATATTCTGCGCATTGCGTTCCTGAACCATGCAGGTGAAAAAACAAGCTTATACATTTATTCTGATGGGGAATTGGTTTACAGCAAAGCATTGGAAAATTCTTTCTCTGTAAACGAAGGACTTAATCTTTCTAGGTTAGCTTCGGGAGAATACCAGGTGGTATTGGCTTCAGGAAATGAAGTTTACGACTATGCAGTCGCTGTCAAATAAGAAAGTCCTAAACTTTTTTCCAATGCGGTTATCCAAAAGAGACCGCATTTTTTTTGCTCCAATACTTAGTTGCAGACGCCGTGCTTCCAACTCAAGAACTCCGCAGGCCAACCAAACCCCTGAAGGCAGAGCCGTCCATCCTGAACTTGATTCAGAATCTGCCAGCGAGTTGCCGGATACTCCGATACCGGAGGCATAGCCTGTCGATAAAAAAAAGGAATCGTTAGACGAAATTCGCCCCGAATGGCTATTGATCCGATGACTTCAAGTCATCGAATCAATAGGAACCTCTCCTGCTCCGTATGCTTAGTTATCCCGAAACAAGTTCGGGATAACTGGTGCCCCCCGGGACGGCGACTGATCCCCGGAACTGCGACCAATAACTAAAAAAGGGCCTCCCCAATGTGAAACCCTTCCCGATTCAATGTAATTTTCTCTGAAATGGAAACGCCGGGCTACAAATGTTAACCCCATTCGCTTCCTTACTCTTCCAGTGCTTCAATAATTCCGTAGTAACTCACCGACTGCCGCCTGTTTGAAGTGATGCTCATGCTGCCGTATCCACTTTTGCCGGTATGAATGATTATTTTGTATGAATCACGCGTGGTATCCGCTTCTATACGCACAATATACGTTTCTTTTTTCTCATTCACTTCGACATCAAAAACCTTGACTTTCTCTTTAAATTTAATGCCGCCTTCGGTGCTACCGTAGTCTGTTTGATAAGCTCGTCCGTAAAACGGAAGCCATGCCTCAACTTCCGCGCTATCGACAACCAGGTCGTAAGTCGACGTTAAATTAATGGTGGAACCACTTAACGGCGTAACCGACCGTGCTGTAAATTTAAATTGTTTGCTTTCGATCAATTCCAGAATTTCCTTTTCGTCGCTTTCCTTTTCTTGTGCAAAAGCATGGACGAAAGGCATGAATGACATCAGGAAGATCAACGCTAATTGTTTCATAATAAAAACCTTTCTTTTTGAACCCGCCTATAAATCATCAAAATAGATGCCAGACTCAAAAACTAAAGGTACTTTAACATTTCAACAAGAAGCGAATGCCTATTTTTCGGCGTTCAAAAGAGGATTCGCATACATTTGAATGAATAACTCCTGCTGACGCTTTGCATCACCATTGCCGATGGTTCCCACCAAATCCTCCAACAGTTCATTAAACTTTTCACGAGTAGGTGGCTCAATTTTATCGGCGTGGTCATCGCGCCCGTGCAGCAAGTCGGCGGCCAGATAGTTGTTTGGCCACAGTTTGTAGTTGTAATAAATGCGCTTGTCTATATAGTTGGCCAACTGCTGAATACTTTCATTCAGCGTTTCAGCCTTGGCGAATTCTTCAAGGGGAGCATCGATGGGCTTGCCAAAAGAGAAATGCACCCGCCCCTTTGGACGTGTCAGACCAAAAGCCATGCTTTTTAAATCGTCGGCCTGGGTTTTTTCAAAACCTTCACTTTCGCGCTTGTAAATTTCTTCCACCTTGGAAATCCCACAGGGCTCACGCTCGTATGAAAGCGAGAGTGGAACAATCTGCAATTCGCGAAATCCCTCCACAAAATCTTTCTTATTACTCAAATTCAACATCTTGAGCAACGCTTGCTGCGTTTGGTCGTTACCGTCTTTGGTACGACCTTCGCGCTGGGCCAACCAAACCGACCGGTTACGTTTGGTCACAGCATCTCGAATGTAGTTTGATAATTTTTTGGAAGCCATCAGCAGCTCGCGTGCCGGCAGGTTGCGCCGGACAACAAAAGCCCGGTTAAGCTTTACCGCATGAAGAATCCAATCGTAAATCAACAGGTTGTTACCGATGGCAATTTCAGTGGTATTCATTCCTGCTGTTACAATAATATAGTTCAGGATACCCGAATCGAGAATGATATCGCGGTGGTTTGAAATAAACAAGTAACTCTTGGACTTATCCAGCTTATCCAGTCCGCTCCAACTGACGCCACTGGTTGTTTTATCAATAATCCAGTTTTTAACGAGGGGATACATAAAGTTTAGCTGCAGCTCCTCTACGCTTTGAACTTTGGACAGCATTTGCTTGGCTCCGGCCAGCTCCTTTTCATCCTTGAAAATAAACTGAAGTACTTGTTGGAAAATTTCGTCTTTCAACAACAAATTAATGTAGTGGTTTACTTCGTGGTCGTCATAAGGCCGAATATCGTCGTAGCTCATTTTCACTCCAATCCTTTAGGTTTTGCGGCAAAGATATAAAATGCAACTTAAAACTTGAATCTTAACTGAAATTTAACTTCGGTCCGCTGATTCCCTTCAATTTGGCTGTAACCACTTCCAATGCTTTCTCCATCAATAAACCAGCTTCGCGATACCTTCATTCACACATCCAGTTTTTCACATATTTTAACTTTTCCATTGAGGTAGGAACGCGGGCCTCTATCGTAGAAACCCGGGACTGAAAACTGATAAAGCAAATCGTTTTCGTCAGCATACACCCAGGCATCGTGATCATCTGTATGGAAACAGGCCAGTCGCAACCACCAACTGGCGGTGTTTCATGATGACTGATAGCCGATATCCTGAAAAACCATCCACCCGACTGAGCCTTGCTCGTACCCGTACCAAGTGAACTCAAGCCTGCTTTTTAGAAGCAACCGGTCCCTCAATGCACCGTCCATTTGCAGCCTTAACTTCTGCCGGGCTTGATCCCGGATGATCTTCGTAAACTCCCCATTCGCCCTGACAGGCTTACATTCGTAGAAATAACGACTGAAAACATCCCAGCGTTCAGAAAGCTTGTCAGAGGCCTGAATCAAATATCACTCCCTTCTCTATAGTGAAACTGTGGTGTACTTCATCCAACGATGCTCAAAGAAATCGGCATACATTTGCAAACCCACCTTTGCAGCCGGCCGGATGGTGGCGCCAACCTATATACCTTGTTCGTCATTCACCTGGCTGCCTTCTGTATAAGCACCGTCAAGAGGCGCGTTGTATTTTTTGCTGATGCTCCGATAAATAACCGATAACTCAACCTGATCAGCCGGACTGGCCTGAATCCCTTGCAAACTTGCCAATCCATTTGTACTTGCCCAGGCCTGCCTCTCCTAAAAAATAGTAGTGATTATTCCCCCACTGACAGTCCAGTCCCAGATTGCCGATCTGCTTTCCATCAAATAAAACCAAATTGTAGTTGCCCGCCTGACGTTTCAGGGGCAAATCATAGTGTGAATGAACTCCTGAGAACCATAGAGAAACACGTCCGGCAGCATAGCTTAGCTTCGTTCCGGCGGTCATGGCGGCCGCCGAGTTCTTTTCTTCAATCTCACTTGCCGTTCGGTGCAAGCCCGATGACTGGAACGAAACCAAAAAACAGCGACTCCAACAATACTGTAGCCATTGGCATCAAATGTCTTATGCCAAAAAAAGGAGTTCCACTCAAACTTTCCAAAAGACAGGCTTCCCGCAACGCCTCGGAAAGAATTATTGTCATCGGTTGACGGATAGCTCCGAATTCCTTGACTGACCTTAGCCACGTTGCCCACCTCGGCCGGCTTGGAGAACGCAAAACCTTGCCAGCCCGTTAATCCTTGACCAAAGCGAAACAGGTAGTCGCCAAAAGAGAGCCGGTGTTTACCTTGACTTAGTCCAGGATTCACAAAGGCCCTGTAACAATCAAATCCGCTGGGTTTAGAACCTGCGAAAAACGATTCACCGGCATCCTTTCCGGGTATTATGCCTGCATTCACCTGCGATGATGAATAGCGGCAACGCAAATACTGTCTTTTCGGCGATCCTTCATGCTTTGCGGGCTCCTGAAACCCTTTTGGGTTTTCAAGCAGCCGGATGGAACGCATCAAAACTTCCTGCCGTGGCCTAAAAGCCTGTGGTCTCGCATCCATTTCGCCGAAGCACACAGAAGTCTGCAAAAGTTGAATCAGCTTTGGATCAAATCCCTCGATGCTGTTTAACTCAAAGGGCAAATAATTCTGTCCGCACTGCTGCCGGTATGTCAGCAAATGATCAATCTGCAGACCAGATAACAAATAGAGCCGTTCAAAATCTTCGCGCGAAGCCTGATTAGTATTCAGTGGACGATCCCGCACTAACTGCAATTCATTCATCACCGGTTCGACATCGGCATTCTCGTCTTTGGCCAGCAGTGTTTCCACCGAGTCTCCAGTTCAGCTTGAAAGCCGAAATCTGTGGTTTGCCCCATAACCATGGGAGGGAGCGCAACGCACAGCAAAAGGAGCAGGATTCGTTTCATGGCAATTGATAATATATGAAGATTGTAGCGCTGCAAGCATCCGCCCCCACAACTTTTTGGCTATCCCAAACGACAGCCTCGCTTCACCCAAAAGCGCCTGCCCGAATTGTGAAAATGAAAAGTCCAAATTGATACTGCCCACAGGAAGGACAAGTAAAGCCGACGCTGTACTCAACGCTCAACAGAAACCAGTTTTCATACAATACACCAAAAGCCAGCCGGATTGGAAAACACGGAAAGAGGCTATTGCAGACTTACACTGGCATCGCCAACTGATCGAAAATGGGCCGGGACACGAAAAAACTTCCTGCCCCTCCACCGTTCCAAAGATCAATGAGAAGAATAGCAAAAGCGCAACTTCTAATCATAACAAAAGAATGCAAGTCGTACACCCTTAAGCAACAAAAAACGTCAAGTTACAGAATCTCATGTGCCCAAAAACTAATTTGTCTTGAATTTGTACTTAATTTTCGACAAATCCTCGTTGGCCTTGACAATCTTATTCTTTAGCGCTTCTTTAAAAGTCACCAACTTTGCCTTCAAGGTGTCGTCTCCTAAAGCCATCATCTGAACGGCAAGGATTCCGGCATTTTGCGCGCCATTAATTCCCACGGTGGCTACCGGAATTCCGGGAGGCATTTGCACAATAGCAAGCAGCGAGTCCCATCCATCCAAACTGGCTTTAATGGGTACGCCAATCACCGGCAAGGTAGTCATGGCTGCAATTACTCCAGGCAGGTGGGCAGCCATCCCGGCCCCGGCAATAATCACTTCAATTCCACGATCTTTAGCTCCTTTAGCAAATTTCTCCACTTCCTCCGGCGTGCGGTGTGCCGACAGGGCATTTATTTCGAAAGGAATCTCGAACTCATCCATAATTTTAGCAGCGCTTTCCATGACAGCCAGATCCGAGGTACTTCCCATGATGATACTTACTTTCGCTTCCATCTTTTCAATTAATTTTTGTTTCTTTGTACTTTTTAATTTCTGAGCTAAAATAATTGAAAATAAACAGATTTGAAACTCATCTTTCCAACAACAAAAAAACAACCAATGAGTAACATAAAGATCTTTGATAAAGAGTTCGAATTATTCATTCCCTACGAAAAAATCAGATCCGTCGTCGAAAAGATGGCCGATAAAATGAATGACGACCTAGCCGGTAAAAACCCTTTATTCCTTTGTATTTTAAATGGTTCATTCATGTTTGCTGCCGAAGTATTTAAACGAATCACCCTGCTCGACGCAGAGATTTCATTCGTAAAACTGGCTTCATATGCCGGCACGCAATCGTCGGGCGAAATAAAAGAACTGATTGGACTTAATGAAAGTTTGAAAGGCCGTACGGTTATAGTTCTGGAAGATATCGTGGATACTGGTATTACCATTGATAATACGATTAAACAAATTATGGCGCATAAGCCGGCTGAAGTTCAAGTGGCAACACTTCTGCTTAAACCTGACGCATTGGTTAAAGAAGTCAACCTGGACTATGTTGGCATTGAGATCCCCAATGATTTTATCGTGGGCTATGGACTGGATTATGATGGGCGTGGCCGTAATTTGATTGACATCTTTAAGGTGGTGGAATAAAAGAGTGCAAAAACCAAAACTCTATAATCAATATGCTAAATCTGATCTTATTTGGTCCTCCCGGGGCGGGGAAAGGAACCCAAGCCGAGTTCCTCATCGAAAGTTTTGGATTGATCCATCTGTCTACCGGAGACTTATTGAGACAGGAAATTGCCGCTGAAACAAAGCTTGGAATAGAAGCCAAACAATTGATGGACAAAGGAGAGCTTGTTCCGGATCATGTCGTCATCGAAATGATTAGAAACAAATTCTCAGTCACCCCCGATGGCAAAGGCTTCGTTTTTGACGGATTTCCGCGCACTGTAGCCCAGGCTAAAGCGTTGGACAAGTTAATGGAAGAGAATAAAACACCGATTAAAGCCATGCTTTGCCTGGAGGTTGAAAAACAGGAACTTATTGATCGAATCCTATTCAGGGGAAAGACTTCCGGCCGTTCGGACGATCAGGATGTTTGGATTATTGAAAAACGCATTTCGGTTTATAATCGAAAAACTGCCCCAATAAAAGACTATTATGAAGCTCAAAACAAACACTTCCCCATCGATGGAATGGGCAGTGTTGACGAAATTGCTTCCCGCTTAAAAAATACCGTTCGCTCATTATAACCCATCTCCTAAGAATATATTAAGACGAATGATTGAAGTGCATTCGTCTTTTTTTGTTTATTTTGCACATTCACAAGAATATACCATGGCTGAAAACAACTTTGTTGATTACGTTAAGATATTTTGCCGTTCAGGAAACGGAGGCCCCGGCTCAACCCACCTGCGGAGAGAAAAATTTGTCCCTAAAGGTGGGCCCGACGGAGGCGACGGGGGACGCGGAGGCCATGTGTTCGTGCGAGGAAACGCACAAATGTGGACCTTGCTTCACCTGAGATACAAGCGACATGTGTATGCCGGGCATGGTGGTTCAGGCAGCGGGCATGGTAGTTTTGGAGCCGATGGTGATGATATTACCATTGAAGTACCACTGGGAACAGTTGCCAAAGATGCCGAAACCGGCGAGTTCCTGTTTGAAATTACCAAGGATGGTGAAACACAATATTTAGCGAAAGGCGGTCGTGGCGGTTTAGGAAACACGCATTTTAAGTCGGCTACCAATCAGACCCCCCGCTATGCGCAACCGGGCGAAGAAGGCGAAGAAGGATGGAAAATTCTGGAGTTAAAGATTCTGGCCGACGTTGGCTTGGTGGGCTTTCCAAGCGCCGGAAAATCAACGCTGTTATCGGTGGTTTCGGCAGCCAAACCCAAAATTGCTGATTACCCCTTCACTACGCTGGTTCCAAACCTGGGCATTGTTTCGTACCGCGACCAGCAGTCGTTTGTCATGGCCGACATTCCGGGAATTATTGAGGGAGCACACGAGGGCAAAGGGCTGGGGCTTCGCTTCCTGAGACACATTGAGCGAAATTCGATGCTCCTGTTTATGGTTCCATCCGACAGCAAAGACCACCGGAAAGAATACAACATCCTGCTCAATGAGCTGGAAAAATACAACCCCGAGTTGTTGGATAAGGACCGGTACCTCGTCATCAGCAAAGCCGACTTTCTGGATGAGGAATTGCAGCAAGAAATCAGTGCCGAGCTGAGTGACATTCCCCATGCCTTCATTTCGTCGGTGACCAACCAGGGAATTCTACAACTGAAAGACAAAATCTGGCAAATTTTAAATCCTTCATGATTGCGTTTATCGAACCTATAAAACAACTTGACCAGTCCCTGTTTTTCTTTTTCAATGGGATGCACAGTCCCTTTTGGGATGTGGTCATGACCATATTTACCCAAACCATTACCTGGGGGATTTTTTACCTTACCCTGCTTTATTTCATTGTTCACAAATACCGGATGAAAGCAGTGATCATCATTATTATGCTTGCCTTAGCGATCCTGATCGCCGATCAGTTTTCGGTTTTTATCAAAGAAACAGTTCAGCGGCTCCGACCGACCCACGACCCGGATATCCAGCACCTGGTGCATAACGTGTACCGAAAAGGTGGGCTTTACGGTTACTTCTCATCGCATGCCACCAACACGTTTGCAGTGGCCATGTTCACCGCCAGACTTTTCAAGAACAGCCGCTACCAGGTGTTCATCTTTTTTTGGGCAGCACTGGTCAGTTATACCCGCATTTACCTTGGCGTCCACTATCCTTTCGACATACTGACCGGCGCAGTCGTCGGAATCCTGATCGGGCATTTCATTTATAAGCTGTTGCTGGTGATTGAAAATCATTTTTTAATGCTGAAAATGCCCAAACTGACAGAATCCGGACTAAGCAACCAGGAAAGTGGCGTCATTCTTCTGGTGTTCCTGCTTTTTGCATCCACCGTGTTCCTTGTTACCAGACAGCTGATGCAAGCTCAATTTCTATAACATGAAGCAAGCCCTTTTTCAAGAATACAACAAGTTTTTGAACTACGATCAGAAACGACTCGACTCGCTAAAAAAGAGAACCAGGCAATTGGCCTTTTTGCGGCTTTCGGCCTTTCTTGCCGTTATTCTGGCGCTCATCTATTTGCCCCGCGTTTCGCTCTGGCTGGCCTGGTCGGTTGCCGGAATCAGTACCTTCCTGTTTTTCTACTGGATCAAGCGTTTTCAAAAAAAAGAGAAAGAGAAAGTCCTTTTTTCGAACCTGATTGAAATCAATAAAAAAGAACTGGTCGCCTTGGATGAGCAATACAGCCAGTTTGAAAACGGCCAGGAATTTACGGATCCACATCATCATTTCACCTTCGACCTCGATATCTTTGGTCCCGGATCCATCTTCCAATTTATTAACCGAAGCGTGACCCAATTGGGGAAAAAGCGTCTGGCAAATTATCTGAGCCAGCCCGAAACCGACATTCCATCAATAAGAAAACGGCAGGAGGCCTTACTCGAACTGGAAAAATATACCCGATGGTGCCAGTTTTTTGCAGCCAAAGGGCACACCAAGGACGAGCAGGATCTTTTGTTTATGAAGAAAATTACGGAACAAGTTGAAATAAAAAGCGCCGCGTTCCTGGCTAAACTCCTGTTAGTTCTGCCACTGATCAGTTTGATATCATTTGGGCTTTGCCAGTTTCTCGATCTTCCGTGGGCGCTTTTTGTCGGATCATTGCTGGTCAACGGCTCGGTGCTTTACGCCAATAAAAAGACAATTAGTGCTTTTTATACCTTGTTTGGAAGCCAAACCAAACTACTATCCGGTTATTACGAACTGTTAATTTTGGTTGAAGAAAAAGAATTTCAGGCTCCGCTGCTGACCGAGTTAAAGAGCCACTTGTTAACCGGGCATGAGAACGCCAGCGAATCGGTTCATCAACTTCAGAAACGAATGGCCGAATTCGATTATCGCCAGAACCTGTTGGTTGGATTTGCGTTAAATGCCTTGCTCCTATGGGACCTGCGGTGCAGCCTGAGGCTCTTTAGCTGGCAAAAAAAACATGCAGAGAGCATTCATCAGTGGTTTGAAGTTCTGGCTGAATTTGATGCTTTGTCGAGCCTGGCTAACCTCAATCACAACCATCCGGAGTGGACACTTCCCAAGCTTGAAGACGGCGATTTTCATTTAACGGCCAACAACCTAAAACATCCACTGATTAAAGAAGCCAAAAATATTGGCAACGATTTCCGAATGAACGGACACGGACAAATCGCCATTATTACCGGAGCCAACATGGCTGGTAAAAGTACTTTTTTAAGAACCATCGGCGTGAACATGATCCTGGCCATGAACGGCTGCCGGGCTAACGCCAGTTGGCTGAGTTTAAAGCCCATTCAGTTGTTTACCAACATGCGTACCACCGACAACCTGCAAAACGATGAGTCGTACTTTTTTGCGGAGCTGCAACGGCTGAAGGCCATTCTGGATGAAATTAAAGCGGGCACACCGGTATTTGTGATCATCGACGAAATGCTGAAAGGAACCAACTCGGAAGACAAATTGTCGGGCTCCATCAAGGTGATTGAGCAGTTAATCGCACTGAAAACAGTAGGACTGGTAGCTACCCACGATTTAAAGCTGACCGAGCTGGCCAATCGCTATCCACAAAACATTACCAACAAGTGCTTCGAAATTGAGCTGACGGACGAAGAGCTGCTGTTTGACTACCAACTCACCGACGGAGTGACCTCCACCATGAACGCCAACTTTTTGATGCGAAAAATGGGCATCATTTCCTGAGCATGCCCTTTTACCTGCTAACGTTGGTTCCAATTTCCATAGCAGTAAAAGCTGGCCGCTGACTTTCGCTTAGAAATCCATAGAAATGAAAGATGGCGGCTAACTTTTGCTTAAACCTCACGGCAATGACAGTTGGTGGCTGATTTTGGCTAGTGGGCTTTCGATGAAACCGGCTCAATTCAAATTGAATTGTTGGTCGAATCACCCCCCATAGGAGGTTAAATTGATCGATTAAGCCCGGCGAACCGAGACAAAACGATGAAAAAAAACGGACTGATAAAACTTACCAGCCCGTTTTCAGCTCTACATCTATCTCCTTTAGAAATAGAAAATATTTCCTTTGGCTCTCCGCGTCACTTTCGACCTGCGGATTTCGACCACTGTTCGGCGATTCTCGAAATGTTGCTCTTCGGTGCATTCAATGCTGCCGTCGCAGTCGTTCACCAACTGGGTTTCGCCAAAACCGACACCTTCAATCCGATGGGATTCAACTCCTTGAGACATTAGATAATCTGCGGCCGCTTCCGACCGTTTTTGCGAAAGCTCCATATTGAACTCATGAGTTCCCCTTGAGTCGGTGTGCGATTCGAGAATAATCTGAATATCGGGATAGTCGTCGAGTACTTTGGCCAAACGATCAAGCTCACGCTTCGCTTCAGGCCGGAGACTCCATTCTCCAAAGTCGTAATATATATTTTTCAACTGGATGCGCGATCCGGCATCAAGTGAATAAAGCTGGATAAGATAATCAAATACGCCCCGATCCATGCCCATGGTATTAAATTCAACTTCAGTCCCGAAAAAGTTATACGCTGAAACATCCACCCGGTAACGTTTGTCGGTTTCCAGGTTGTAAGTAAAGGAGCCCTGTTCATCAGTGTAAACAGAATCCACTGTTATCCCGTCCGAAATGGCCAGCAATGCCTCCGGAATTGGTATATTACCCATGATATCGACCACCTGTCCTTTAAAGACGAACTCCGGATCCAGATAAACCTCCACTTCCCTATTGGCGAGCGTTTCTTTGTTGGTCAAATCCAGATCTACTGCTTTTTCCATATATTCTTCGCTTGTCGCCACGATGGTATATTTCTTATTTCCTTCGAGCTTCACTTCCAACTTTCCGTCGTCGTCGGTGCTTCCCGAAGCAGCAACTGTCCCTTCTTCATCAATGACGTTGACGCTGGCACCCGGCAGTATTTCCTTGGTCAGGCTGGAATAGGTAATCACATCAAACACGAAGTCATCTATTCTTATTAAATAAATGTCGTCATCTCCTTCCCCACCACTGCGGTTCGACGCGAGGTACCCCACCTGCTGGTTGGGATGAATGACCATTCCGAAATCATCACCTGGGGAGTTAATCTCACCATCGAAAGTTGACCGTTCGCTCGATTCGAGGATCGGAAACTCGATGTAGAACAAGTCCAGGTTTCCGGCTCCACCAAAACCATCGGAAGAAAAAACCAGGCTTCCTTCGACATTCAAAAACGGAAACATCTCTTCTCCGGCGCTGTTGACCTTCGGACCCAGGTTAACGGGGTCAGACCATTCTCCATTGGAGCGAACAGAGTAATACAAATCGGTTTGCCCATTTCCTCCCGGCATATCGCTTGCAAAAATCAAGGTATCGCCCGTTGAACTGATCGTCGGATGAGCTACCGAATATTCACTGCTGTTAAATGGAAGACGATCTTTCATTCTAAAGCTGGCACCCGCCTTCTCATAAATCACTATGCCAAGCCGGATGTTTTTCTTGACGAAAACGATATTCTCTTCCTGCGGATCTTGCCAGTTCGATTGCGTTAAAAACAACTCACCGGTGCTTGCGCAGTAGGTCAGTGGCCCTTCGTGGTATTTCGAAACCAGAGAACTCATTCTACTTCGGTCTGTCATCGCCTCTCCAAATGCATTTAAACCAACGGTATAAAGATCATAGAAAACCTTGTTTGGGTTATCCGACTTTTTCCCATCCTTCTCGCTAAACGATAAAAAAACCAGTTCATCCTCGATAATCGCGGGCCCAAAATCGCTGTATGCTGTATTGATATTCAAGGTATCGATTGACATGTTCACCGCATCGAAAAAACGCTTCTGAGCCGTGGCCCCGAGGGAGATCAGGATGAAAGTTGCTACAAGTAAAAATTTAGTTTTCATATCCTTAAGATTTTCTATCGTTAGAAATAGCGGGGTGAAGTATAACGGGATTTAACAAAGTTCAACTCGTAGGAAATCATCACCTCATGAATTCCATCGTTATAAGAGCTAATGTTTGATGTATTGAAATCAATGGCATAACCCAACCTCAGCTTTTCGTTGATGATGAATTGGGTATTGAAGCCAAAGGTCTCAGCCGTCCGATACATGGCGCCAATCCAGAAGCGGTCGGCAAACAGGAAGCTGGCATTGATGTCAGTAACAATGGGCGATCCTTTCATGTAACGGGCATTGAACGAAGGCTTGAACTTCACCACATCGCTTAGCTCGAACACGTAGCCTCCAATTAAGGTCATGTGTCGCAGCTCATAGCTGGTGTTATAGTTCTCCACCCCATTCTCAAAGTCGTTCTGCAGAACCTTCGGAATGGAAAACCCCGCATAAAACTTATCGGAATACATAAAGGCACCCACCCCAAAGTTGGGCATGAACTTCTTGTCGATCACTCCCTGAAAGGCCGGATCCGTTCCTCCTTCCGGAACATACAAACGGTAAGCATTCAGGTCATTCTCGTAATTGGTAAAACCTGCCTTCAGTCCAAAGCGTAACGACACGTCGTCCGTCACTTTCAGCCGATAGGAATAGTCGGCAAAGATTGCCAGGCGTTTCTCAATCCCAATTTCATCATTGATAACCGACAAACCCAATCCTACATTTTCGTTACGTAAAGGCGCCTGAACCGTCAGCGTATAGGTTGTTGGGGCTCCTTCAAAACCCACCCATTGGTGACGGCCAAGGGCCATAATTCCAATGCTCTGCCAGGTACCGGCATACGCCGGATTGAAAGCTTGTATGTTGAACATGTATTGACTATACATTGGATCTTGCTGTCCAAATGAAGCTGTAACTGAAGACAGTAACAACAGTAAGCTTAGCCCGTAATTTGATATTCTCTTAATCATCTTCATCTCAGTTCATTTTTACCGGTTAATGTATAGCGTTCCTTTGTGCACGTTTGAGCCATCCAGAATCAGGATAATAAAATAGGTTCCTTCAGGTAGTATTTCAGAATTCGAAGTTCCATTGACATTCGGTCTTCCGTCCCACCATGCTCCGGGATTTCCATACACCCCAATATCTCCGTAGCGGTCGCGCTTATAAACTTTGGCTCCCCAACGGTTGTAGACTTCAATTTGCGCGTTAGGATATCTGCTAATTCCACGGACGCGGAAATAATCATTAATTCCATCGCCATTGGGTGAAAATCCATTCGGAATCAAAAGATCTTCGTTTGGCGTAATGGTGATGCTAACCGTTGCCTCATCGCACTGCCCGTCTTCATCACAAATCTGGTAAGTCAGCTCATCTGATCCGTAATAGGCGATGTTTGGCTTATAAGTTATCGATCCATCAGCATTGACTGTAACTGCACCTTCGGCAGGCTGCGAGGTGATCGTCAAGCTGGTGTTATCCAGATTTTCATCACAATCCTCGTCGTTGTCCAACACATAGATTTGGACATCTTCATTTTCCTCCAAAGTAGCCTGATCATCCAAAGCAAGTGGAGCGCTGATCAACAGGACACGTTGCTCACAGGTGGCTGTGTTACCATCGTTGTCAGTCACCGTCCAGGTAACGACTGTTTCACCTACCGGATAATCTCCGCTGGCATCATCAGAATCGTTAAAGTCGTTGGTTACGGAGGCTATTCCGCAGTTGTCTGCCACAGTTGGAGCTGGAACGGTCACAAAACCGAAGCAGCTCTCATCCGACTGTACCGAAGCTTCAACATCACCGGCACATGTAATGGTTGGATCAACCGGATCAACAACAGTGATCGTCGTTTCGCAAGTCGATGAATTACCCGACGCGTCGGTGACCGTAACCGTGACGGTTTGCTCACCCACTGTTTCACAGGTAAATTCTTCGGTATCGACCGTAACTGTAATATCAGTTGCTTCTTCTGTACAACCACCTTGAATATTGGTCGCAATTAATGCCAGATCTTCAGGAGTAATCGTGTACTGGTTATTTTCATCCAGCGTAATGGAGAGGTCGTTGCAGGTGAAGACAGGTGCACTCACATCGTTCACCACAACGGTAAAGCTGCATGTGATTTCATTTCCTGTTCCATTGATGGCAGTCCAGGTCACCGTGGTTGATCCCAGGTTAAATTCAACGCCATCAAGCGAAGTATCGCCAGAACCGGCTGTTGCACCAGTCAAAGCATAA
>NZ_CAXBDD010000061.1:0-23280 GCF_963974515.1 uncultured Sunxiuqinia sp.
TTCCAAGATGGGGAGTATTTAATCACACATAATTGATTACGCCACATAAGAACTAAAAGTTGGAGAATTTAAACCTGAGTATGCTGGAAAATTGAATTTCTATCTCGAAATTTTAGATAATACAGAAAAGACAGAAAATGAAAATCCATCAATTGGAATATTGCTTTGTGCTGAGAAAGACAACTTAGAAGTTGAATATGCTTTGAGGACAACAAACAAACCTATTGGAGTTGCAGAATATCAATTGACAAAAGATTTACCGAAGAAATACCAAAAATATTTGCCAGACGATAAAATGATAATTAAAAAGCTAAAAGAATAAAACACGGTTGGAAAACACTTAGACTTGTAACCAAGTACATGGAAAATCTTTAGCCCGGTGATTGGGAAAAGATCAAGGTCCGCAATACAACCAAAGGGAAACTGACCGGGGAGTATCACTTTGCCAGGGTATTCATTTGGAACAAAAACATCAACGAAATAGAGCCGCGGATGCTGGTCATTCGAAAAACAAAATCAGCAAAGAACACGATTGAAATAAAATATTCGTTCACCAATGCCAATCTGGAACAATACACACACCAAGCCTTGGCGTACATGCAGGCTCAGCGGTTCTTTGTCGAACACTGCATCAAAGAATCCAAGCAAATACTGGGAATCGACCAGTTTCAGACCCGAAAGTGGCTGGCGTGGCAACATCAGGTTGCCTTGCACTTTATGATTTCTTCGTTTATACTCAAGGAAAAACTACGAAACTTCGAGGAACTTCCGCTGCTTTCGGCCAACGACATCAAGAAATGGTTCGTCTTCAAGCCCTATAAAGAAATGACTGAAGAACAGTTTTTTGACCAGATGCACCGAAGGCATAAAATAAGGCAGCGAGATATAAATAACTCGTATAAAAGAATTTAAGAGATTCAAAACGGGCTTTAACTCACTGTTTGTCAACTTGTCAGGTAGGTGCACAATGAAATCTGAAAAATCTCACATCGTCATTGTATTGATAATGTACGCCTTAGGAGTTGTTGAGCTTGTAAGAGTCAATAAATCAGTGTGTTATAATAATCCGATTTTTCTGATTTTTGGATGTAAAGCTTACAAGGTGGGTTAAAACTGGATATAACATTTTGTTGTTAAACCCTCCGGGTTTTTTTCATAATCGCCTTGTTTTTGTTTTCCAGCACCGGAATATCAATTGATCCAACGGAACGATCACTTCAAATACCGTTCGACTAAAGCGTTACTTCGAACTCGTGCGTACCTGATCCGACTCCTTCAATCCGGATAAATTGGCCTGTATTCCGGAAGTCCACTTTTTGCCCGTTCATGGTAACCGCCTGTTTTTTTGACCAGAAAGGCAGGAAAACGTCAGCTGTGGTGTTTGCCGGGATGCGTACCGCCAGCCGAAAGCTTTTGTCCGGCTCATTCTGAAAGGAGACCAAAACGTCGCCTCGAATGGTTGGATGTTTAATTTCAGCCTGTTTCAAATCACCCGGTTGGGGCTTGATTTGTATTTTGCTGAACCCTGGCTTCAGCGGTTCAATGCCCATCAGCTTGCGCGGGATGGTATTGGCAGGCACCGCTCCCCAGGCGTGGTTCCAGTCCTGGTTGGGTTTGTACTTATTGTCCCAGGCTTCCATCGTGATGGTCGAACCAGCCCGGATCATGTTGTACCAGCTTCGTTCACCGGTCGAGGTCAGCAATTCCAACCCATAGTCGGCGTTGTGTCCATCGTAAACGGCATCCATCAGAAACTGCGAGCCATAGACGCTGCACGCCATTCCGCGGGAGCGAATGAAAGCGTTGATTTCATCGACATACTTGTCAGGGGCCAATCCGAAAGCGAGGGGAAACATGTTGGCATGCAACGAAGCATGATCAGTTCCGATGCCGTCCGTATAGATCTTCCGTTTCGGATCGATTAATTTGGCATTGAAGGTGCTTTTCAATTGACCAGCACGGCGGTTGTAGAAGTCGCTTTCGTCGGGTTTTTCCAGTTGTGCGGCAATGGTGCCCATCACTTTCAACGCGTAATAATGATAGGCATTGACCACGGTGTTCATATCCTGAAACACAAAGCCATCGGTTTCGCCGGCTTCATTTTTACCCAGGCCAAGAATGCCCGTGTGCGGCCAGTCTACAATGTCACGCAGGTTATCGTTTAAATGGATCGACTTCAGGACTTCCGGTGTCACTTTCCCGGTTCGGGTGCTGATCAGACCCGTTTCGTCGGCCAGAGGTAACAAGGTTTTGGCTTTCAAATCGGCATAAAATTCCTCCAGCGATTCTTTATTGCCAGTGTAGTTGTAGTCGATCCACGCCATCAGGACGGACTGCAGGATCCACTCGGTGGGCCACGTGGCGTGATGAATCAGGTACTCGTGGGTGTAACGGCCGATGCTGTATTCGCGGGCGACACCATAGTGGCTTAACTGGTTGATCAGTGCATCGGCTTCGTAGGGAATGCGTTCGCGGTCGCCATCCACATAAACTCCGGCAAAGGAGGTGGCCTTCATGGAGTATTTACACAATTCCCAAACCTGGTTCAATACCGTGTCGGAACTGGTAAAAAAGGATTCCGATTCATCAAAAGGATAGAACACCGTTTCGCGAATGATCTGGTGTTTCTCGAGCGGACCTGAATACCCTTCTATTTCACAATAGCGGAAAGGCAACACATCGCCAATATATTCCGGGATGGGGATCGCACGGGGTCCGGTATTTCGCCGATCAGGTGCGATGGCAATGATGTAGGTGTTGCGGCCATTTTTTAAATCAAGCTGGTATTCGGCGTAACGCCTGCTTCCTCCGGGATTCTGATCAATTCGCTTGTTGTTCATGACTTCGCCAAGTCGCAGGGTGATTGTTTCTCCTTCGTTCCCGTCCAAGGTCAGCCGCAAACGGCCAAAAGCTGCTTTGCCGAAATCGATGAACGCCAGATTTTCTGACATTGATTGAATCGCCTTGGGATAATCATCCTGCTTTTGCAAGGGGTAGCGGGCGGTGGCGTAGTCGGTCAGCTCCGGAGCCATCTTGAATTGCGAGACCGCGGACCATGGGGATTCGACACCATGATTGTCCCAGGTTTTGACTTTCCAGAAGTAAACGGAGTCGGGTAGGAGGTCTTTCCCTTGATAGCTCCGATTGATGGACTGACTACCTTCGACTTTGCCCGAATCCCAGTAGTCTCCTTTGTGATTTTGGATCTGACTGAGCGACGAAGCGACCAGGATTTGGTAGCCCACCTGCAGGGTGTTCTTTTGATTGGAATTGACCACCCAGCCAAAAAACGGTTGTCGTTGAGCAATCGCTGTGAATTGAAAATTTTCTCGTTGTGAAATGGCCTTATGCAAGGATGTTTGTACCGGATAGCCATTCAGAAAAACCTGATCGGCATTGGTGAGCAAGTTGACCGAGAGTTGGGTGGGTTGACTGGTTTCCGGATGGTTTGCAGCCTGGATGCAGGATCCCCAAACAAGGAAAACAAGAAGGGAAACAATTTTAAGTGCCTGTGATTTTAATTGGTAAGCCATGGTTGAAGTCCGTTTAGGTTATGAAGCATTGAAAAAAGCCTCATGCCGACAATACGACATGAGGCAAATTTAAACTTTTATTTGGGTTTCCCTATTGAAAACCGAGGTTTCGCTTGGTTAGTAGCCCGGATTTTGTTCCAAAACAGCGTCTTTGTTTCGCTGAATTTCGCTTAGCGGGATTGGTAGTAGTAGAATGCGCGGATCTAAACCGCTAATGGTTCCTTTAATCGAACTATCGGTATTTAGCCTGGCGCGTTCAATTAAGGTTCCGGTCCGCATCAGCGTGATCCGGCGGTTTTCTTCGGCAAACAATTCACGAGCGCGTTCGTCGAGAATGAAATCCATGGTGATATCGGAGGAACTTACTTTCCCAAGATCAGCATTTCCACTTTCCTGACGGGCCATTTTAAATGCCCTGTCGCGCAATACATTAATGTCGTCGGCAGCGCCACCAGGATTGTCTTGTTTGAAACGAGCTTCAGCCCGAAGCAGGTAAGTTTCACCTAATCGCATCATCGGGAAATCTTTAATATTGGTCCAACCCCACTGGTCAGTCGGATCGAACGAATCCCATTTGCGCGTATAAGGGAACGCTACTTCCAAGGTATCGCTCGCTGCAAGCACCGCGGTATCCCCTTCCTGAACTTCGATCACCTTAACAGCCTGAGGCGAATCTGCAGCTACCCGGTAACCCTTGGCATCGACACCAATCGTTGCACTGTATCCCGGTTGGTTATAGTAGAATGTTCTGGTGATGTTATTTTCCGAGTTTCGGATGTCTCCATCTTCGTACAGTTGGTATTTAACCCAATCACTTGGCCGCATACGACCATTACCCCGGCCTCCGTAAGGATGCACAAAATCATCGCCTACACCTTCGTAGACATAGGTCATCCCCGGAACATTGTGATAGGCCGGTACCCAGTTACGGCGCTGCTGGGGAGCTTCGGTAAAACCGCCGGAAATACCACCTTTGTTATATTCCAGTTCAAAAGTCCAGATCGCTTCCGTATTTCCCTGAGAGCGTCGTTGGTTACCGAATTTGAACATGTCACTGAAATAATCGCCATTGACACCCAAAGCAATACCATAGCGCTGCTCGACAAGCGAGAAAAGTCCGCTGGTGATCACGTCAGTTAATGCAGCTTCAGCTAAAGCAGGCTCTCCAACACGTAAATAGACTTCTCCCAAACATTGCTGGGCCATGTGCTTATTGGCACGGCTTTCGTTGACGGCATTCTCAATGGTTGGTAAATTAGTTGCCGCGTATTTTAAATCTTCAATAATCTGGCCGTTTACTTGTTCAATCGGTGTACGTACCAGATCCGTTCGCGCCGATGAGGTTGGCTCAATAAGAAGTGGAACATCCCCGTAAAGTGTTGCCAGGATATTGTAGCAATAGCCCCGGAAGAATAATGCTTCAGCAATTTTTTCGGGATCGCCATCTTCACCGATTGCTTTCAAAGCGGTATTGGCATTGTTAATGATCAGATAGCATCTTTCCCACATCCGACTAACGGCTGCATTTTCCGCGTTTAATTCTTCGTATTTAAAGAAAGGGATCTCAACGCCTTCGATTCCTCCTGGCGAAGCTACGTCGGTTCCTTCGTGCCATACGGCAGTCCAGCCTTGGCGGCCAGCCCAGGTCCAGATGGTTCCAAAATTGTAATGCAATCCTTTTAAAGCGGCTTCAATACCTGCTTCATCCGATAGTGTTTCAGGTGCATACGACGACATTGGCTTTTCATCCAAAAAATCTTCGCTACATGAGATGGCCATCAGCGTAAAGGCCATCAATAATGATATGATGTGAATCTTATTCGTTTTCATCGTTGTAAGCTTTATAATGTTAGATTAATACCGAATACTACTGTTCTTACACTTGGGTAATTGATTTCCCAGTTATTTGAACCACGACCAATGCTTCTTTCTTCAGGATCCCATCCAATCCAGTCGGTGAAGGTATACAGGTTACGTCCGCTGACATACAAACTTAAAGCGTTAAATCCTGCTTTGTCCAGGATCCTTTTAGGAACGTCGTAATTCAGTGTAATATCTTTTATCCGGGTAAAGTTATTCTTCACCGGGAATCCATAACCGTGAGGATTGGAGTTTTTATTCAGTGAGCGCCATTCGTTGCTTTGGTTTTCCGGCGTCCAGAAGCCGATTTCAGCAAAACTGTTCCTGCGCTCGATTTCGTCTGAAGCCATACCAATATGGGCATTGTTACGCATGGCGCCTTGTACGGTCTGGATAAATACATTTAAGGTGAAGTTTTTATACGTAAAGGTATTGGTTAACCCGCCCGTCCATTTTGGAGCAGTTTGTCCGAGAATTACGCGGTCGTCGTCTGTGATAACACCGTCAGGTACTCCGTCAGGACCACTAACGTCTTCTAATTTTACATCACCTGGTTTGGCAATCGGATCCCAATCTGAGTGGTCTCCGTTGGCAATCTCGTCTTCCTGCCATATTCCGGCTTTTTTATAATCGCGGATTACGCCGATCGGTTCACCGATAAACCATCCACTGCCTAAGTCGTCTTCACCATCTCCATATAACTCGACGATCTCGGACCGGTTGGTAGAAAAGACGATGGAACTGTTCCAACGAAAATCTTTTGAATCAACATTCACCGTATTTAAGGTTAGTTCCAGGCCTTCGGTTGATGTTTCACCGATATTGGCGGTTACCGACGAAAATCCAGAGGCAGCAGGCAATCTGCGTGACAGCAACAGATCGGTGTTGGTTGCAGAATAAACATCAAGCGTTCCGTTGATCCGGTTATTAAAGAAACCGAAATCTAACCCAACGTTTAAGCTTTCTTTGGTCTCCCAGCTTAAGTCGCTGTTTCCCAAACGGTCAGTAACCATGGCAATGTTGGTTGCTCCGCCAAAGGGGATCTGCACGTCGCGCATGGTCGTAAATGTCCGGTATACTCCAACAGCCTCGTTTCCTGACTTTCCGTATGAAAACCGAAGCTTTAGGTTCGTAATGTTGTCCGCACCCATGAGAAAATTCTCACGACGCATATTCCATCCCAATGCCACGGATGGAAAAACACCATATTTGAGGTCTTCTGAAAATACAGATGAACCATCTCTGCGAACGGTAAACGTAAACAGATAACGGCTGTCGAACGAGTAATTCAAACGTCCCATTTGTGATAGTGCGGCATACCGGTCGGCATAGGAGCTTACGCTGGAACTTGCACCAGCCTGCATTCTGTTCCATTCCAGTTCGTCGTTTACAAAGTCGCGTGCTTGTGCCCAGTTGTCGATATAGTTACGCTCTTGTGACGAGTAAACAGCGGTAATGTCAAAATGATGCCTGTTTATGTCACGGTTGTATTGCAAGATGTTTTCAACCGTGTACGCTTGAGTCTCATAATTGTGAATTTCTGCCGTTCCCAGCAGGTCGTTTTGCGCTTCACCAGTATAGGTATTTGTGCGTCTGGGAATGTAAGAATAGCCGGCATTGAGCTTATATGTTAGTCCTGCCAGTGGCTTCCAGATGTCGCCAAAGGTGACATTGGCGAAACCATTCAAATTAATATTGAATTCGCGACGTTCAGGGTCTGTCTCTGTTGGAAGCAAAGGATTTGCCCATAAGGTTTCACCGAACATCGGGTAGATGGTGTAAGATCCGTCTTCTTCATACATTCTTCCGTAAGGACTCATGGCCTCTGCGTTTAGCAGGTTGGCCCGGCCACCATCCCGGTTGTGTGCCACAATCGATGAGTTTGTTCCCACTTTTAGATAACTGGTAACCTGTGCATCAATGTTTGTTCTGAAAGAATAACGTTTGTAATTGTAGCCTTTTACAACACCTTTCTGGTCCAAAATATCACCAGAAATGTAATAATTGATATTTTCGTTCTTCCCTGAAAGACTAATATTATGATTTTGCTGAATCCCTGTCTGAGAGACAGCGTCAATCCAGTCAATTGTATGACCGTTTTCATAGTTTTCCACTTCATACTGGTACTTCACCGGAGCTTGATACAAGGGAGAACCATTGATCCGGTTTCCTTCGGCATAACGTTCAAGCAAGCCTTCGGGGGATACCATTTCGGGAACATGAGCAAATTCTTCGACGCCATAGTACCCCGAATACCTGATTTGGGGTTCAGCGGTGCCACCACTTTTTGTTGTGATTAATATGACGCCATTTGCTCCATTCATACCATAGATCGCAGTTGCTGAGGCATCTTTCAGGATTTCGATCGATTCAATGTCGTTGGGATTGATGTCGCTGATTGAGCCTCCCATTTTTGTGATCGGAATGCCGTCCACGACCACATAAGGATCGGTCGATGCCGTCAGTGATCCGCCACCGCGAACAAGGATTGAAGGCGCTTCACCGGGGATGGAAGAAACCTGTTGAATGTTAACCCCCGAAACAGAGCCTTGTACTGCTTGCATAACATTTGATACCGGCAACTTGCTCAGCCGTTCCTGAGATACCGATGTTACCGAACCGGTAATATCGGAACGTTTTTGAACCCCATAACCAACCACGACGATTTCATCGACACCGATGGTTGCTTCGGCCATGCCTACATTGATGGTTCTTTGTGTTCCTACAGGAATTTCCTGGCTGGCCATACCAATAAAAGAAAAGACCAACACATCGCCCGTTGAAGCTTCAATGGAAAAGTCACCATCAAAATCCGTAATGGTTCCTTTTACTGTTCCTTTAATCAGCACCGTTACACCTGGCAACGGTTGTCCGCTGCTGTCCGTTACTTTCCCGGTAATTGTGGCTTGCGACACGATTGATGAAGCGCTTTCATTCGTTGGTGTAATGACAATCTGGCGATCCAATACCGTGTATTTGACATTTTCGCCTTCAAATAATTCATCCAACACTTTGTCAATGCTTTGATTGTCAATTTTAACACTGACCTTTTTTTCAACATCAATTAAGTCGTTGTTGTAGAGAAAGTAATAATTGCTGGTGTTTTCAATCTCCTTCAATGCATTTTTAATGGATGTTTGATTCAGGTTCAACGAGATCTTTGAACTTTGAGAGTAGGTTTCCGATGCGATGCTGCCTAAAACCGATAAGCAGAGAAAAAATACCGTTAGTTTCATAATAATAAAAACTCTTAAGCGGACGATCTTTTGCAAGATGGTCAGCACATTTACATTTTTTTCCATAGATTTGTAACGTATTAGTTAATACAATTTTAATTGGCCTGAATTTGCCGTTCAGGTTGAAAATTTGAACAGGGAGGTGCGTCAACACTTTCCTGTTTTTTTTAATCAGGTTTTTCACATAGGCATGTTGCTTATTTTCTTGATAAAATAATTTTTTGCTTGTTCATCCCATTTTTATCTGTTGTGTAATGATAGTCAATTGGAGACATCAGGCTCAGCAGATACAGCACCTGATCCAGCGAATTATCGTTGAAGGTCCCCGTAATGTTTTCTTCGAGCAGCTTTTGGTCGTTTACTTCAATCTCAACATTGTACCAGTTCTCCAGGCGGGTGATCACCTTTCCCATCGGGTCGTCGAAGAACACAATCAGGCCGTCTTTCCAGGCGATATAGCGATCCAGGTCGCTCTCGGTTGAATGAATGATTTTGTTGTTTTTGATGTCATAGCTCGCCACCTCCGAAGGGTTCAGGCTTAGCACCTGTTGTTGCTTTCCCCGAAGTTGTTGCAGCAGGCTCACTTTTCCTTCTTTCAGTGCAACAGTGATATTGTTTTCATTTTCGTAGGCATTCACATTAAAAGACGTACCCAGCACTTGGATATCCAGCTTCGATGTAGAAACGACAAACGGTTGTTGGGCATTTTTGGTCACCTCGAAGAAACCTTCACCAATCAGGGTGACTTTTCGCTCATCCAGGTTCTTAAACGAAATGGGAAAATTTAGCTGGCTTCCTGCATTGAGCCAAACGGCGGTTCCGTCCGGTAATTCCAATTTCGTCTGGGTACCATAGGCGGCTTTTATTTCCTGGTAGATGACCTGTTCATCCTTGTTAACGTCCGGCTTGATAAGGAATGTGAAGACCGAAGAAATAAAAATGGATAGTACCAAAACAGCTGCCACCTGGGGCCAAACCGACAGCCAGCGGGTTTTTTTGCGAAACTGGGGAATGTGTTTTTTTGATTGTTGAAGCGCGGCTTCCACGTCAATTTTTCCAGGGATCATGAGCTTATTCGAATCATTCCAGAGTTTCTGGTAAGCTTCAAATGAGCGCTTATTTTTTGACGATTGCTTGATCCACTCTTGGATCGTTCGCTCTTCTCCCTCGTCCGCTTGTTGGCTCAGGGACTTCATCAGTAATGATTCGATTTGTTTTTTATTCACCGTTCTTATCCTCCGCTTTTCATTTAGACGAAGCCGGAGGCGGAGCACCCTACATCAAAAAGCAACTATTTTTACAGCCGTTGTTTGAAAAAGCGAAGGGCTCACGTTAGTCTGTTAGTAGCCAGCAGCCTGACCATCTTTTCTGGATTCGGACGCTCCCAGGAAAACCTGATTTTTCTTGTCCCATTGAATCGCCTGATAGCCGCCATAGCCTCCTTTGGAGAACTGAATCTGATGCCCTTTGCCCAACAGGTTGAGAATGGTTGGATAGTCAAATCCACTTTCCAGGTAGGTTGTGCCACCATCCGTCATTCGCTCGCCTGTCGGCTGGCTCGAGCCTTCGTGTCGTATCCGGGGAGCATCGCCGGCTTCCTGCAAGTTCATGCCAAAGTCAATGAGGTTGCAGACGACCTGCACATGACCTTGCGGTTGCATGGCGCCGCCCATGAGTCCGAAGCTAATGAACGGCTCTCCATCTTTGGTTATGAATGCCGGGATAATGGTGTGAAACGGCCGTTTGTGGGGTTCATACACATTTAAATGTTCCTTTTCGAGCGCAAATAATTCGCCCCGGTCCTGTAATACAAAGCCCAGTTTTCCGGGCGTCATTCCCGAGCCCATGCCGCGGTAATTGCTCTGAATCAGCGAGACCATGTTGCCCTCTTTGTCGGCTGTGGTTAAGTAAATGGTATTGCCCTGTTCCAGTTCGCTTGCCGGAAAGCTGCGGCTGGCTTTGTCCAGCTGGATCAGTTTTGACCGTTCGCGGGCGTATTTTTTCGATATCAATTGTTCCACCGGCAGTTGGTTGAACTTGGGATCGGCATAATATTTTGCCCGGTCTTCAAAGGCCAGTTTTTTCGCTTCAATAAACAGGTGCATGTATTCGGGCGAGCCAAAGCCCATGTTCGAAATGTCGTATTGTTCCAGCACGTTGAGCATTTGCAGTACGGCTGTTCCCTGGCCGTTGGGTGGCAGTTCCCACACATCAAACCCGCGGTAGTTCGTCGAAATTGGATCCACCCACTCCGATGTGTGATCTTCCAAATCCTGCATGCTCAAAAAGCCGCCTTGTGCCTGCAGGTACTCCACGATTTCGCGAGCGATTTCACCCCGATAAAAAACGTCACGCCCTTGTTTGGCTATTCGCTCCAGGGTATTGGCCAGGTAGGGATTTTTGAAGATTTCACCTTTTGCAGGGGCCTGGCCGTTGGGTAGAAAAACCTCGGCAAAACCAGGATAGTCTTGCAGTATTTCAGCGTTTCGCTTCCAGTAGTAGGCAATGAGTTCTGTCAGCGGAAATCCTTCGCGCGCATAGTGAATGGCGGGAGCCAGGATATCACTCATGGGGAGGCTTCCAAATTTTTGGCTGAGTTCAAACCATCCGTCTACACATCCGGGAACCGATACCGGAAGTGGTCCCAGGGCAGGAATCTTGTCGTAGCCATTTTCTTCGAAATAGTCCAGCGTCAGGTTGTAAGGCGAGCGACCGCTGGCATTTAGTCCATAGAGCTGTTTCGTTTTGGCATCCCATACAATGGCAAAGAGATCGCCGCCGATGCCATTTCCGGTGGGCTCAACCAAGCCCAAAACGGCATTCGCTGCAATCGCAGCGTCGATCGCATTTCCGCCAGATTTTAAGATGTCGAGTGCCACCTGTGTGGCTAATGGCTGGCTGGTGCAGGCCATTCCGTTTTGGGCGATGACTTCACTGCGTGTCGCAAAGTTCAGACCGGTGATCCGGTCTTGTGCTATTAAGACAAGGGGAAAGGATACAAGCAAAAGGAGCAGGGCCAGGTTTTTCATGGATTGAGCTTTTAAAGTTTCTGAAATTACCACTTTCCAGCTGATTTTTCAATGGTGAGAAGCCTTTTTTTCCTCCGGAATCGACTTAGGGGATGATGCGAAACAAGAAAGCAAGCACCGGAAGATAATCTTTCAGTTCCTTTCGCAGAATTTTCAATGAGCGGCTTATTAACGCTTCGACTGCTTTGACGGAGATGTCCATTTTGTTGGCGATCTCGGGATAGCTTAAGTTTTCGAAACGGCTGTATTCAAAGGCCGTCCGACACCGGTCGGGTAGGGCAGAGAGGGCTACGATCAGCTTTTCTTCAAATTCGTGCGAAATTAGCAGAGCGTCCGATTCCAGGTTATCCGTTTCATCCAGATTTGAATTTTCGATGGATTGGAGCCGGTGTTCTTTCCGCAAATGATCGATGCACTTGTTGCGCACCATGAACGAAAAATAGGAAGCCAGGTTTTCGATGGTTGTCGCCTGTTGGCGCTTTTCCCAAAAGCGGACAAAGCAGTCCTGAACCAGGCTTTGCGAGAGGTCCAAATCGCTGACATAGGCATTGGCCTGGGCGCATAAGGCTTTGTAGTATTTCCTGAAAATATAGTCGTAGGCCTTTTCCTACCCTTCTTTTAAAGCCAGAAGAACAAACGAATCATTATCCTTGTATGTGTGTTCCATGTTGAATGCCAAAGATAGTGATTTCGATCAATCGCCCGTCAGCGGAACAGTTCGGATAAGACATAGGAATTTCCGTGTGCCGTTTTGAGCGACCATTTGAAGTCCTGTGAGTAAAAAAGCTGAATGTTTGAGCCGAAATACTTGACACCGGTGAGTAGCCGGCGATGCAACAAACCGAGTTTAAGTGTTTTCCCGAAACTCGTTGATCGTGGTACTGGCCAGCTCGTAACTGGGCTTGTGACAGTCCCACCGGAAAAACCCGGTTGTCATTCGCTCCAATTCCCCGTGAATTTGTTCCATGGATTGCGTAATCCGGTGCCGAAACAGTTGAGCACAATTGGCGCATGGAGAACCCGATATCTCGAGCGTCTCGGTATACGCTGCTTTCAATTCTTCGATCGAATCATCGTATTCTTTATCGATAAAAGAATCGTGAGACTTAAATAAACACTGGTTGATTTTATTGCGCTGATGCACGCACCTGCTGCCATTGAACTGACAACTCACAAATTGAATGGGTTCACTCTCCCCATTCCTTTCACGACTGGCTTTTGTTCGTGAAAATATCCATCCCTTCATTTCCTTCATCATCTCTATATTAAGTTGCTCAAAAAATTAATCTACCTCGCCTCTCAAAAAATATAGAAAAATTCACATCCAAAATTTGGATTTGCCGGATAAAAGTAATATTAAAAATTAAAAAACAATGGGTTAGCAATTTTTTTTATTCCTATTTTTTGAACAACCGAACTTTGGGTCAGGTGGAGGTGCTTTGTTTCTGAACAGATGAAGATCAGCGAATTCCCGGATTCGTTAGTTATTTGGCGTTCTTGCGACCGTATTGAATTAACCGAATGATATGGTTGGCGTTTTGCAAATCAATGTCATGGGTTTGCATGTATGTTGCCAGGTCTTTCTTGTCGGTCCCAAAAAGTCTGGAGACATGTTTTGGCGTTGCCAAACTCTCAAATTTCCCATCGTGATAGAGGTAAAAGAGATCATCGGTCTTAAAGGTGAAGGATTCTTTTTGCTGCAAGCTGGCCGACGCGTAGTCCGAGCCGCGGTTTAGCCGGTCGACCGTTGTTACGGCTTGGGTTTGCGAAACACCCCCATAGGAAGTCTGCTTTCCTTCAGACTGCATTTGTCGCCGATGACGTTTGTAAATGACAATGGAAGCTGTGTCAATTTTTTCAAGGAAAATATCTTTTTCCAGCCAGTAGAATGTTCTGTTCCCGATGACCACCTGGTCAATTAGTTCCGGATTGGCCAGTGCCATCACCTCGCTGTTTTTTCTGAAAATCATTTGCTCATCGTAGGCATCGTAATTCAGATGGGCTAGTACTTGTGAGCGGTCGTTTAAATAGACCGTGCCCTCCGTGAAATCATGAAAAATCATGCGCGGATCGCCCGGGTCAATCGGTTGGGAAAAGGCTTCGGTACAAAAAATGAGCAGGAAAAGGATTGTTTTCATTTTTCCGTGGTTTTGATGGTGTTTCCATGAGTAATACAGGGAGTTGAACCGGTTTACTCATTTGAAAAATGAAAATTAAAAGCCCCTGATCATTCGGTTACCTATACTTTTCCTTTCAATTCGTTAATGACTGTTGTCGCGTACTCCAGGCTTGGTTTATGCCGGCTACTCTTGAAAAACCCGGTGGTCATTTGCTGAAGCTCTCCCTGGATTTGCTCCAGAGACGCTGTAATTCTTAAACGAAAAAGTTCAGCACATTTGGCGCAGGTTTCGTGCTCCATGTCCAGTGTTTTTTCAAAGGCAGTTTTTAATTCGTTGATTGACTTTTCATACTGACTATCCAGCAAGCAATCGAACGAATTTTTCAGGCATTCGTTAATGACAGCACGATGGGCCTTACAATTATCGCCATTTTGAGGACAACTTTCCAAATGAATGGCCTCGATGGAGTTTTTGGAAAACTTGTTTTCTGCGTTAACTTTTGAGAAAATCCAGTGCTTATTTTCTTCCATGCTTCAATGTTTTACTGATGAACAGCCCTTGTATTTGTGTTTAAAGATAAAAATATCTCATAATATCCAAGATGCCATGCTTGTTAAGATTTAAGCTATTTATTCACAATTTCAATTTGATTTTAAAATCTGATGAAATAATTGTTTCTTCGAAACAAAAAAATGGAAGGAACCAAAAGAGCAAATATTCAGATTGAGAGTCATGTGGAGATTGTGCAAAAGCACCACCAGCGGACAGGCGAACTGACCGAAGGTTATGTGGCGCGGATTTTAACCAGAGCGCCCCAACACCCGCACGGAATCAAGGTGCAGTTGGAAACCGGAGAAGTAGGGCGTGTCAAAAATATTTTACCCGACGATTAAGCGATGCCTGACTTTTACATTAACTTCAGTGCGTCAGAAACTGCTTCGACCGGAAGATGGCAAGTTTGATTTTGACAAATGTAAATCAGGGTTTTTCCCACGGCCAGCCGGTCTTTTAAAAGCGTCAAATCGCTGGCTCCTGTTCCGGCGCAAAATAGTGCATTGGGCAGGTAGTGCTTTTGGATTTCGCGCAACTTGGTGATGGCCTTTTCTCCGGTGACAGCCACTTCAAATTGATTGCCCGTAAAGTTAAGCCCCAGTTGCAGCCAGTTGGAATAGCCCGAAGGGTAGTTTTGGAAGTCTTCCACCAGTTTGCTCAGCATGGTTTCCGCAATTTTGAGGTAATTGGTCTGCCCGGCCAAATGGCCCAGCCTGAACAGGTTGTTAGCCATAACCGAGTTGGAGGCAGGAATCACGTTGTCATGCACTTCTATGCTTCGGTCAATTAAGTCGGTTTGTGTGATCGGGGAGAAATAGAAGAAATCCTTGTCCCGATCAAAGAAATCCCGAAAAGTTTTATCGGTCAATTGCTGGGCATCTTCCAGGTAGTTGAGCTTGCCCGTTGTTTCAAACAAATCCATCAGCGCCTGAATGAGCAAGGCATAATCTTCCAGGAAACCATCGATTTTGCTGATGCCATTTTTATAGGAATGCCGAAGGGAACCGTCCGGATCCAGTTGTTTTTCTTTCAGGAATTGTAAATTTTCTTCCGCCAATTTCAGGTATCCGGCGTCTCCAAAGGCCCGGTAGGCATTCACCAAACCTGAAATGGCCAGGGCATTCCAGGAAGTCAGGATTTTGTCGTCCAGCCCCGGACGAATCCGCTGTTCCCGCACTGGAAGCAAAATTTGCTTCCATTCGTCAATTTTCTGTTTCAACTGGTCCACGGATAGCTGGTGTTTTGCTGCCACTGTTTCATCGCTTTGCCTGCGAAGCAAAATGTAATTGCCCTCTTCCCAGTATCCGGTTTCATTCACCTGGTAGTAATCGGCAAACAGATGGAACTCATCGCCTAACAGTTTTTGCAATTCTGGTTTTTGCCACACGTAGAATTTACCTTCTTCGCCTTCGCTGTCAGCATCCAGCGATGAGTAAAAGCCGTTTTCGGGCGAAAGCAATTCCCGATTCAGAAATTCGATGGTTTGTTCCACCACTTCGCGGTACAGGGGCTTTTGTGTTTGCTGAAACGCTTGTGCATAAACGCTTAGCAGTTGGCCATTGTCGTACAGCATTTTTTCGAAGTGCGGCACTTTCCACTGCGCGTCGGTTGAGTAGCGCGCAAAGCCACCTCCAAGCTGGTCGTAAAGACCACCCATCGCCATTTTGTCGAGGCTATTTTCAACATGCTGCTGTGTTTCCTCGTCCTGCATTTGGTGCGCCCAGCGCAATAGAAACTGCAGGTTGTTGGGCATCATAAATTTGGGGGCGCCCTGGCTGCCGCCTTCCTGCCGGTCGAAGTTTGGTTTCCAGCGTTGAACCGCAGCCTTCAGATGATCCAACTCTACCGGCTGACTGTTTTTGCTGATCGGGACCAGGTTGCTTTCGCGGATTCCTTCGCCCAGGCGTTCTGCATATTCCAGCGCTCGTTCCGGATGCTGACGGTGATAGGCATGGATTTGTTCCAGCGCGTTTACCCAGACTTCTTTTTGAAAATAGGTTCCTCCCCAGATCGGACGTCCGTCAGGCAGGGCGATGGCGTTAAGCGGCCAGCCACCGCGTTGAGTCATCAGTTGCACGGCGCTCATGTAGATTTGGTCCACGTCGGGCCGTTCTTCCCGGTCCACTTTAATGCACACAAAATGTTGGTTCATGACCCGGGCGACTTCCGGATCTTCAAACGATTCGTGCTCCATGACATGGCACCAATGGCAGGCGGCATAACCAATACTGATGAGCAGCAACTTGTTTTCATCGCGGGCCTGTTTCAATGCTTTATCGCCCCAAGGCATCCAGTTGACAGGGTTGTGCGCATGCTGTAACAGGTAAGGCGAGGTTTCGTGAATGAGTTCATTGGTATATTGATGTGCTTCCATAGCTTTCCGGTTCTCGTGTTTGTTTCGACTATAGATTCAAACAAGAGGGGGGTCTGAAAGTTTTTCCGCGACAAGCTTTGTGTTTTTATTCCACTGGAAAGCGAGAACAGCTTGGATTGCTATCCCAAAAATATTTCGCCCCGCAGGTAGGTTTTGGCGCTTCCGGCAATCAGCACCCGGTCACCTTGCAAGCGGCACTGCAGTTGGCCGCCCCGTGCAGAGATTTGCCTGGCCGACAAGTCTGTTTTTCCGAGCATCCCGGTCCAGTAAGGCATTAGCGTGGTATGTGCCGAGCCGGTCACCGGATCTTCGTCAATGCCTACGCCGGGCGCAAAAAAACGGCTGACAAAATCCACTTCTTTTCCCGGAGCTGTCGCGATGATTCCACGAGCGCCGGTTTGAGCCAACACGCCAAAATCAGGCTTGAGTTGTTCAATGTCCTCCTGCGTTTCGTAGACCATCAAATAGTCGGTCTTTCCCAAAAAGCAAGCTTTTGGCTTGTTTCCCAGTGCCTTCGTCAATGCTGTGGGTTCTGCAATGGGACGAATGGTGTCCACAGGAAAATTGAGTTCCAGCAAATCGCCTTTTTTCGTGACGGTCAATTCGCCGCTGCGGCTGCCAAACGAGATCGTATCTTTGGGATAAGCTGCTTCGTTGAATATCACATGGGCGGTGGCTAAGGTGGCGTGTCCGCACAGGTCTACTTCGGATTTGGGTGTGAACCAGCGAATTTCGAAGCCCGCCTGGGTGGGCACAAAAAAGGCGGTTTCCGACAGGTTGTTTTCCAGGGCGATGGACTGCATGGTGGCATCGCTCAGCCATTCGGTTAATGGAACAACAGCGGCCGGATTTCCCTGGAACAGTGCTTCAGCAAAAGCATCAACTTGAAAAATAGGAAGTTTCATCAGCTAGAATTTTACGGTTAATTTGAGGTTTAATTTTCGGCTCGTCAGGTAATTCGGTACGGCAAACATGTCGCCACTGTGGCTGGAAACCCAAAAGTACGAAACCGTATTGTTGATGCCCAGCAGGTTGAGCACTTCCAGGCTCAGCCAACAGTCTTTTACCTGGGCGAGCAGTTTGCTGCCTGTGCGGGTTTCGGGACCAATCAGGACTTTGGAGAAGCCGATGTCCAAACGTCGGTAGGGCGGCATCCGGAACGTGTCCTGGTAGCGCTCGCCATTAGGTGGGCCGGTTGGCAGGCGTGAGCCGTAAAAGGCTGCCAGGTGCATTTTATAGCTCGGGTTTCCGGGGAAATAATCCTGAAAGAACAAGCTCAGGTTGACGGTTTGATCCGTTGGACGCGGAATCCAGCCATGCCCGTCGCCTGCGATGTTTTCCTTGGTTTGCAGCAGCGAAAGGCTGGCCCACGACTGTACGCCGCTCACAAATTCACCGTTTACCTTGAAATCCAGACCGGCAGCATAGCCCGTCGCTTGCTGATCGCCCAGATAGCGGATCTGCACATTGTCGATCTGGTAAGGGACCAAGTGCGAAAAGTACTTGTAATACAATTCCGAAGTGATTTTAAACGGACGGTCCCAAGCCTGGAAAAGGTAATCGGAGCCCAACACGAACTGGCTTGACTTTTGCGCTTTTACGGCGGGATTGATGTTGCCATCGCGGTCTTTTAGCTCTTTAAAGAAAGCTGGTTGCTGATAACTTCCTCCGGACAGGCGAAACGCAAAATTGCTTTTCCAATCGGGGTAGTAGTTGATGGCAAAGCGGGGGCTCAGCAAAAACTCGTCGGTATAATCCCAGTAGTGAAAACGAAGTCCGCCCGTAAAGTACAGCTCGCCCTTGTTGATGGGAACGGAATAGGTATCCTGCAAATGGCCCGAAAAACGGCTGGTGCGCATTTGGTTGTTGGTGTTGATCACCCGGAAAAGCGTCACCTCCTGATCAGAGTAGGGGAGCGAGTAGCCGGTTGAATCGCGCATTTCCCACTCATTCATCCGGTCGTGGATATCCTCCATCTGAAACTTGATTTCCCAATTTAGCAAATGATTGGCGCTGTTGAACGCCCCTTTGTGAGAAAAGCTGTAAACCTTGGCTGATAATTTGTTTCGGGCATGATTCAGAAAGCTGCCCACGCCCAGGTTGAGAACGCTGTCGCCATGCGATTCGGAGGCGAGGTCGCGCTCCAGCTCGTTTAGATAGTAGTCACCCAGGATGTCGTAGTTCACTTCTTCGCGGGTCTGAAAAGCGGACACAATCCATTTCAGGTTGAGCTGGTTATTGGGATGATAATTGGCCGACAGCGCACCAAGTGAGGTGGCAAAATGGTCTTTTTCCTGTCCTTCAAAATAGATTTTGGTGTTGTAAGCTGTTTGAAAGGTACCAAAGGTTGTTTCCCGTGTTTCGGGCACGAAATGGTAATTGTTTCGGGCTACATTTCCCAGAAAGGATAAGTCAAACCGGTTGGAAAAATGGTAGGTGATGTAGGTTTGAACATCGATAAAGCTGGGATCATAGTCCCCTTGTTCATCCAGGCTGCCGAGTAAATAGCGGTTGGTTTTGTAGCGGACACCACCGATGTAGCTTAGCTTTTTGTTCTTGCTCAAATCTTCCACATGCATGGTCGCGCCCAGCAGGCTGAGACTGGCGCTTCCGTTGAATGCCGTTGGCTTGCGGTATTTGATGTCCAGCACCGAAGCCATTTTGTCGCCATATTTGGCGTCGAAACCACCAGCTGAAAACTCAATGGTTGATACCATGTCCGGATTAATAAAGCTCAATCCTTCCTGCTGGCCCGAACGAACCAAAAAGGGGCGGTAGATTTCAATGTCGTTCACATACACCAGGTTTTCGTCGAAATTACCGCCACGGACCGAATACTGTGAGCTCAATTCATTGTTCGACGAGACTCCCGGAAGAGTTTTGATCAGTGCTTCCACACCACTGCCTGTAGCATCGGGAATGCTGTTGGTGAAGTTCGGATCGATTCGGTTCAGGTTGCCGTTTCTGCCAGGTCGGCCCGAAACCTGCACTTCGTCAATTTCTTCGGTATTGATGGTCATCTGAATCGTCAGTTCGACTCGGTCTTCGCGATTCACCCGAATCGATTTTTCCTGCGTGTGATAGCCGGTGTGCGAAAAAACCAGCATGATTTCCTGATTCGCCGGAATACGAAGCAGGTATTTACCCTGACGGTCGGTTACCGTGCCAATGGGAAGGTTTTTTATCGTCACGCTCACCAGTTCGATTGGTTGCCCATCTTCTCCGGAAACGCTCCCGGAAACCGTTGCACTGCTTCGCTGCGCACATAATGGAGCGGACAGAAACAGGCAAGTCAACAGGATTAGTACGGATTTCTCAGGTTTCATAGGATTCAATGGTTTGCTTTCTGCGGTCCGCCAGCCGGCGGATGGAACTCGCATTTCAATCATCTCCTTTTGTGTATTGACGATGCTTGCTCGTTTCATGGAAACAAAAATAACACACTTTAATTGATATCAACTTGTTCCATTTTGATTAAATTGTGCTCAGCTTCCTATTTTGTTAATTTTTAAAGCTCATGATGGAACGACGCGATTATCTGATGCATCAAATACAGGAAATGGGCGCTTTTTTGGCACGATTGATTCTTCGCCTGAAAGAAGCGCATCAGCCCTCTGCACAAATAAAAGCTGTGAGGGCGGAAATGGAGCGTGAATTAGACCTGAAGTTAAATGAGGTACTTTTTCTGGAAGATTCGTCTTTCAACGAGGTGCTGGAAGAGAAGCTCCTGTCGAATGGGAATATGGAGCATTTTGCTTCCTTGTTGGAGCAACTCGGAGACGTCGCCTTGGAGGATGAGACATTTTTACGCCAGCAGATTTATTATCACAAGGCCTTGGTTTTACTGGAGTATGTTGAGCAAAAAAGTCAAAACTATTCGATGGAGCGGCAACAAAAAATCGCTGACATCCGTATGCGGTTGAACAATAACTGATGTTTACCTTATGAAGAAGCCCTCAAAATCATTGAAGAAATACCGTGTTGAACTCGTTGGTTTGGTGACCAGAAGCAATGAAATTTTCGAAAAACAACTTTCCTATATTAGCGCTGGCGCAATTGCTGTTTCGATGGCTTTTGTCAAAGATATTACCGGTAACGTAGCCACCACGAGTTTTAAAGCTTTGCTTGTTGCAGGCTGGGGATTTTTTGTGGTGACTTTGTTGATTAATTTGCTGTCGCATATCTGGGCAAAAAATAAGCATAACAAAACCATCGGGGAGATTGATGCCGGAAAATACAGTCGCGATCACGCGCTTCGTGGGTTAAGACAGATTAATCTGATGAATGGGTTTACGGTAGCGACTTTGGTTCTTGGGATTATTTTAATTGTGCTTTTTATGACGTTAAATTTATAGCTATGGAAGATCAACTGGCAAATAATGACGAATTGAATCGATCGATTCAGGATGATAAGCAAGGTGAGATTGTAGACAAAGGGCTTGGTGGTTCCACGCCGCCGACGGGAAAGACGGACCAAAAACCGGTCGATCGTGGTCTCGGAGGATCGACTCCACCAACGGGCGATTACGCTGACTGAAACAGGTGCAGCAATCCTTCCTCCAGCCTGAATTCAGCGATTTCAATGCCTGCATCCTTTAAAGCGGCTATAAATCCTTCATTCATCATTCGGCCGGCCATCAGTGGAAATTCGAGCAGGGCCGGATAGTTTTCTTCGTTCGCAGGATGTTGAAAAAATTCGATGCAGGAGCTAACACTGGTTGAAAGGTAAATTCGGCAAGCCATTGGTCGGGCGGCGTACACCGAACAGGTGCCGTCTTTCAGCAGCGGACAAGGGCTTTTGTGATTCAGCAACGATTTTTCGTCCAGTTTCGATGTCGTTTTATTTTTGGCAGCCGCATCCTTTTGGATCTGCTCGATACCGGGTAATTCGACGTGATTTCGGATGAAATTTCCGAGGTAGTGTAATTCATAGGAGTTGGCAAAAACAGCCTGATGGCAACAATAGCTGCACCCTTTTTTGCAGTGAACCGGCCGGTTTTGTTTTTGAGCCATGACCGCCAACGACTCAATCAGTTGGTCAATCGCCAGGTACAGTTGATCCATGGCCCGAAACAAATCAGCTTCCTTGTAGTCATTTTTTGCGGCTTCTTTTCCCAGTCGGTAACCATCGTTGTAAAAGAGCTGTTCGTATTCTGATCGACTTGAATTCATCTGGCAATAAATTTTGCTGCAAGTTAGCCAAATGAATTTGAATAATGGCTTCGTCGCAATCAGCCTTGTTTTATCGATGAATTCCATCGGTTGATCGGAAAAATAGCTTGTTTGTGGGAAGCTTTATTTTTATTTGTCGGTATAATCCAGTAAAAAGAAAACAATGGAAATTCACCGGTTAACCAATCAGTTGATGAAGGTCTGGTATCAATCCACGGAGGAGAAACCCGATTGGGGCTGTTCGCATGGCGTGGCAGAAAAGAAGTTTCGGGAAGCCAGTGTGGAGCAGTTCTTCCAGTCGATGAAAAAGCTGGAATCCGATGTGCTTCCGGTTTATACTGAACCCGATTTTCTGGATGAACTGGTTTTAGCACAACTGCGCGATTTGTTTTTAAACGCGTTTTCGTACCGGCTTGAAGAGATTGACCAAATGTTTTCTCCGGAGATGATGCGGTCCACGAAAACCTTTGTGAAGCAGGTTTGGAGTTTTGATCCGCAGTTGCCGGTGGACAGCGTTTTTCAAGCTTGCCGGAATGTGTGGATCATGAATGGCTTGCAGCTCATTTTGGGGCGGCGCGTAGAAATGACCCCGGCCATTTTTGCCTACAGCATGCTGTATCCTTATACCGATAATTTTGTGGACGATCCCCTCATTTCGACAGCCGAAAAACTGGCGTTCAGCCACCGTTTTGCCAGTCGGCTGGCCGGAAAACCGGTTGATCCGATGAATCATCAGGAGCAAAAAATCTATCAGATGGTTGAGCAGATTGAAGGCCAGTACGTCCGGCAGCTGTATCCTGGTGTTTATGATTCGCTACTGGGAATTCACCGGGCGCAGACCGAGAGCATGCAGCTATTTAAACAAAATACGGTGTCGGAAGAAGATGCCCTGCGGATTTGCGTGGCCAAAGGAGGGGCCTCCGTTTTGGCTGATGGGTATTTAATTGCCGGCGACCTGAGTGAAGAAGAAAAGGTTTTTCTTTTCGGTTACGGCGCCTACCTGCAATTGCTGGACGATATCCAGGATGTGAAAGAGGATTTGGCTGATGGGGTGATGACGGCATTTTCAAACGTTGCGCAAACGCAGAGACTCGACCGGATGGTTTATAAAACCTATCATTTTGGAGAGCAGGTTTTGAGTGCTTCGAAAGCCTTGTTGGATCGGACTGAGATGGACTTTAAAGCCTTACTGCAGAAAAGCATCCTGTTATTTTTTGTTGAGTCGGTGGCGGTTGACGAGCAGTTTTATACCCCGGAATTTCAGGATGAGCTTGAACTTGTGTCACCATTGTCATTTGCTTTTGTCCGGTCCAAGCGAACCCTGTTTACCCCGCAAAAGCACCTGTTGCTGGGAAAACTGGAAAAGTTGGCTTTCGTTGCCCAGCGTAAACGAATCCTAACGGC
>NZ_CAXBDD010000062.1:0-22748 GCF_963974515.1 uncultured Sunxiuqinia sp.
GAAATGCTTTCCACTTTCGCCCCAGCCTGGTATTTTTTGTACGGTGCATACGAAGTTACTTCGTGTAACAAAATGGTGTCGGCCACGCCGGGCTGCTGTGCATAGAGCCCATGAGCCATAAGACCCAATAGTCCTGATAATAAGATAAACCTTCTCATTTCTAATTTAGTAGAATGAGCTTAGGATAAGATTTGTGAAAAATACGCGATTACATTTCACTAGCTTTATTCCCGAAGCCTTTGTTAAATATTCATAACGATTTTGGCAGGTCTTCTGGCTCACCTCTCTTTCTGATGCCTTCCCGCTCGTCAGTTGACGGACAGTGGCTGGGGTTTCAGAAAGATCATTCGAGGTTTACAGCTGCGGGTACAGCTCCGGATTCTAACCGGATTCCCTTTTGATCCTGATCCGGCAGTCGCCGGATCCTTGGAACCAAATCCGTGACAAATTTAGAGATTTTGTTTTCATATTTCCTACTGAAAAAGAAAAAATAACGGATCATTAAACGAAAGTCCAGAGTATCAGTCTAAAAATCGCAGTTTGAGATTTTTTTAAACCGGGAAGTCCTTCGTAACGGCTTTCCGGTTTTCTTATTCGCCCTTTTTTAAATTTTTAGGGATTTTCTTTAATAAGAAGAAGGGTTATTCCAGGTGAAAGTACATCAGTACGATATCCATAAGTGCGTGAGCAAAGAAATAACGGCGTCTCTATTTTACTTATGTACCTATTAACTTATGCACTCATGCACATGGGCGAGTAAAGAATTACCTGTTTTCTCCGCCTCTCTTCATCATCTTTTCGCTTACCAAAAAAATGACGGGCTTGTTGGAATAGGGGTTGGTACGGGTGATTACCGGTGTTCGGTAGACTTTTTCGATGGTGTCGAATGTAAGCACCTCTTCGGGGGTTCCCCGGGTAAACAACTGCCCTTCATTAAATAGCATAAGTTGGTCGCAATATTCCGAGGCCAGGTTCAGGTCGTGGATGACCATCAGCACGGTCAGTCCCATTTCCTGGTTAAGGCGGTGCAGCAAGTCAAGGATGCGCACTTGGTGGGTGATGTCCAAATGGGAGGTTGGCTCATCGAGCAGGAGCAATTCAGGCTCCTGCGTTAATGCCCGGGCAATGGCTGCCCGCTGTTGTTCGCCACCGCTCAGCTCAGTCATTAGCTTATCCTTGTGTTTCAATACATCGGTTAGCAACATGTATTTGTGAGCTTTCTCGAAATCGCTTTTCGATTCGAAAAACTGAAAGCGATGATGGTAGGGCATGCGTCCCATCAATACGTAATCTTCCACTGAAATTTGATCGGTATCGGTAAATTGGGTAACAATGGCCATTTGCCGGGCGCGATCTTTTAGGGAGAACGCCTGCAGATCCTTTCCTTTCAGGAAGATCTTTCCTTCCAACGTAGCGATGGAGCTGGTGATCCCCCGGAACAGGGTTGTTTTTCCTGAGCCGTTGGGGCCGATGATTCCACTAAAAGAGCCTTTTTCAAGACTTAGATTGATTCCGCTCAGCTTGAATCCGGGATAACCGCAGGAAAAATTTTCGATATGAAAGAAAGACTGTTTCATGCTACTTTCCCTTTCGTTTTTGACTCATCAGCAGCAGGAAAACCAATCCGCCAATAATGCCGGTTATTACGCCAATGGGCAGTTCGTTGGGTGAGATAATGGTTCGCGCCACCACATCGGACAGCACCAGAAAAATGCCGCCCAACAAAAAGGATCCACCCAGCAGAAAGCGATAGTCCGACCCAAACAGCAGACGCAGCACGTGCGGGATAATCAAGCCGACAAAACCAATCACTCCGGAAACCGAAACACAAATTCCGGCCAGTAAGGAAGCCAGTATAAACAGCACCCGGATCACCACATTGGTATTAAAGCCTAAGTGCATGGCTTTTTCTTCACCCAAACGGAGCGCATTCAGAGGTTGCACGAACAGGTAGGAAATAACCAACACCACCAGGCTTGCGATCAAGGTCAGCTTGATCAGCCCGGTGTTGGGCTCGTCCAGCGATCCCATGATCCAAAAGACAATGCCATGCAGGTTATCAGAGCTGGTAGTTGCCATGAGAAACATCATGGCCGACGAAGCGATAAAGCTGATCATCACCCCGGTAAGCAGCATGTTTTGGATGTTGATGCTACCCCTTCGGGAGCTGATAGTATAGACCAGAAAGATGATGACAAAGGCACCGATAAAGCCCGACAGCGGCAGCATAAATGAGCCTAGTGACAGGTGCAGTCCGAGTACAATGGTAAAAGCCACACCAAGCGAGGCACCACCCGAAATCCCCAAAGTGAAGGGCTCGACCAGTGGGTTGCGGTAAATGCCTTGCAAGATAACACCCGCCAAACTGAGCGCACCACCAACCGCAACCCCAAGCACGACTCGCGGCAGCCGAACCCTCGAAATGAGCAGGTACTCCATATTACCTTCGTCGCCGCCATATAACAGCATGTGCACTACCCTGCCGGGGCTAACGTTTAGTTCGCCTACCGACAAGGCAATGGCAACTGCAGCCAGCAACAAGGCCAGCATGGCCAACAAGGCCACTATCCATTTGATGTATTTTCCCTGTGCGATCAAGATTTATTCTTTTCTGAATATATTAGCTTATGTATTCATGAACTCCTGTACTTGCTTCTAGAACTCAATTCCCTTACGACTTGCGATGCCTTCATCATACGGGTGCTTCACTTTATTGATCTCCGAAACATAGTTGGCTTTTTCAATCAAGCCGGGCGTAGCGCCGCGTCCGGTCAGTATCAACTCTGTTGTTTCGGGTTTCGATTCGATAAAGGTAATCAGATCGGCTTCATTCAGAAAACCATCGCGGACACAGATCAGGATTTCGTCCATAATCAGCAGGTCAGGTGCTGCAGTCACGCTATAGCCCGACAAATAAACGAGCGCCTCCGCCACCTGTTTCCTGAGATCTTCTGCCTTCAGCGTCTTGTCAAAATGCGGGTGGCCTTCGGTAAAGCCAAGAACAGTGGCACCCAGCACCTTCAGGCTGTCAATTTCGTGGTAGCCATACAATTCGGGCCGTTTCATAAAATGCGCATAAATTACGGTCAAACCCTGACCCAAAGCACGGGCAGCCAGACCCACGGAAGCGGTGGTCTTTCCTTTGCCTGTTCCGGTGTAAATGTGAACCAGTCCCTTCTTCATCGCAGGTAAATTTTGGTGATTAACTCATCCAACGCATCAATAAACGACAAGGGCGTTGGGCTGCACGCCTGATCGGCATTCATGATATATATTTGGTCCTTTTTCACTGCGTTCAAACTGGCATAACTCTCCCACTGCTTCTTTTCTTCCTCGCCAATCAGCCCCATCAGCACTACCACAATGATGTCCGGATTACGGATCAGCACGGTTTCGCGGTTGATGCTGCCAACCGAGAGATCGTCAGCGATGTTGTCGGTTTCCGATAAGCGCACAAAATCATTCATAAAGGTATTTGGAACGACACCAAACAAGGGATTGGCACCGATCTGCATAAATATTTTTTGACGGGGAGCATTAGCGGGGATCTTCTGACGAATCTCCTCCATGCGTTTCCGGGCGCCAGCAATCAAGGTTTCGGCCGCTGCCTTTTTGCCAACCTGTTCGCCCAGATCAATAAACTGGGTGCAAATGGCATCGAACGATTGGGGCGTTTCGTAAACCAGCACCTCGACCCCCAGTTTTTTAAAGGTATCGATGGTTTTGGGCTTGGTCAGGGTCGTGGTAATCACCAGATCAGGTTTGAGCATCACGGCCTTTTCGTAATTCACCTGGATGGCCGAGGCCACCACTTCGGCATCCGTTTCGCTTTGCAGGGTGCAGTAACTGGTGCAGCCCACCAGCAGGTCTTCGGCCCCAAGCAGGTACAGGTTTTTAGTTAACGACGGGGCGAGCGAAATAATACGCTGCGGCGTTTGGGCATGGGTTGTCAACACGACGAAGGTTAGGAAAACCAAGGTCAGAAAATGGACAGTAAACTTTTTCATCATTCAAATGGGCTTTGCGCCTCAGAGAAATCGAATTGGCAGGAAACGGAGTTCCCGACGATCTTTTTTCCCGAAGATCCGGTTAAACAATTGATGTTGCTGGCAGGTCTTCTGGCTCACCCTTCTCCGGGCCTTCCCACCCCTCCCGAGTATTCGGGATCAGGACAGTGGCATGTACTTCCGAAGAAACATACAGGTTTACAGCAGCGGGGACTGCTCCGGATTTGCACCGGATTCCCTTATTAAGGCACTTCCCGACAGCGGGAAGAAAGCCACCACAACATCAGCAAAAGTAGAAAATTATTTTGGGAATGGGGAAATCTTTATGGCAAAGGAAATTGGATGAGTTTTCAGAGTGCACGTCTTGACCTTATTGAACGTCTTTTTTTGTCTTAACTTGATGCGTATTTTCCGCACAGCAGACGTTTCATTTTTTTTTTGCGGATTGCGCGCTATCTTTGAGGCTTCAGAAAAAAATAAGATCATGACGATAACTGCTTTCCACGGCATGAAGCCTGGTTCTCAATTCATTTTCGCGGCATTTATTATTCTGCTTTCCTTTCTGGTTGTGTTTGCCCTTTCGGTTGCCGTGTTGGTCCCGATTGTTGGCTTGTCCGAAATGATGAGCAGTCTGTCGGGCGGCGATCCGTCCAGCCCTCAGACCATCGCTTTGCTTAAGTATTTTCAGGTTGTTCAATCCATCGGATTGTTTGTCGTTCCGTCGTTTGTGTTGGCATACTTGTTCGAAGGCGGCGTACTGGCATACCTGGTATTGGATAAAAAGGTTGGCGGCCATTCCATTGTCATTGGCTTACTGGCCGTTTTGGCTGCTGGTCCCGTGGTGGGTTTTTTGGGTGAATGGAATGAATCCATGCAGTTGCCCGAATTTCTGGCGGGCTTTGAAAGCTGGATGCGAGGAATGGAGGACAGCGCTGCGGAGCTGATCGAACGCTTTATTCGTGTGGAAACTTTGTGGGGTTTACTGTTCAACCTGTTTATGATTGCCGTAATTCCTGCCGTGGGAGAGGAGTTGCTATTTCGTGGGGTGATTCAAAAGATTTTTACCGATATGACCCGTAACTACCATTGGGGAATTTGGATTTCTGCTTTTTTATTCAGCGCTCTGCACATGCAGTTTTTCGGTTTTCTTCCGCGGATGTTTTTGGGTGCTTTGTTTGGCTATTTACTGATTTATTCGGGGTCAATGTGGCTCCCGATTCTGGCCCATTTTATGAATAACGCCCTCGGGGTTTTGGCTCTACATGCCGAAAATAAGGGTAGTGAAACCATGGATTCAGTCAATCGATACGCTGATTCGATGAGTGCATCGGCTGTGATGGCAATCCTTAGTTTGACTGTTTCGCTTGTGTTGTTGTATTTTCTGAAAAAAAGAAGCGCACTTAATTGAAGTTGAGGTTGATTTGCAGTTTCTCAGTCTCCATGCGCTTGAGCTCTGATTGACGATAGACATACACCACTCCGTATTTCTGGGCCTTCTCGCGGCGACTGTCATCGGGAAGCTGGCCAAAATGTTGTTCCACTTCATTCCATAACTGTTGAATGATTGTGTCTGCTTCTTCCCGTGCCTCCTGCATTTTTAGTGATGCCCGGTCAGTGTTGTTTTGGAGAATTTTTTGATGGTGAAAGGCATCTTTGAAGTTTTCGAAATGAACTTTGACTAAAGCGATTGACGGACTGTAAATGGCACTTCCTCCTTGCATGCAGCGCTTTTGTTCGCCAAGGATAATCCGCTCTCCCCAAGCCAGTACATCTTTTTCCAGGTTGAGAGGTGGTACATCGAACGAATTGGGATTTAACCCATAAAATTCGCGTACCACTGGTTTCATTTCCTCCCGTTGGATAGCAAAATTCAAAACCTGCACAAAGTGTGAGAGGTATAATTTGGCTTTTTTGAAAATGTTTCCATAGTCGTTAGCCCGGTCAAACTGGACTTGCTTAGCTGCCTGTAGTTGACGTACCGAGCCCGACAAGCGTGGATAAAGCATCTGAAGTCGATCCAACGTTTGCTGACTAAAAGCCAACTCGCTGAGAGCGGTTCGTTTTCCTTTTTCAAGGGCCATTTCAATGGCGGTCATTCTTGCTTGGTCGGTGTTTGGCAACCTTCGGTAGGGCATGTAAATTTGTTTTGATTACTACGAAGGTATGAAATCCAAGGACACAATTCCATGCCTTCTCAGCAAAACTAATCAACAGGCACTTGTTTACAAGTCAGCATTTACGGGCTGTTCGCGTGTTGTTGATAGGAAAATGAAGACAAAGAAAGCGGTTGTGCACAGCTTAATGAACATCAATTATTGGTGATCATCACTTTGAAATTTCAAGCATGCGAATAATTGGAACTTTTGCCTTCTCAATCACTTCGGCTGAAAGCTGCACCTCAGGTTGCTCGTGTTTCATGCAGATGTATAGCTTTTGCAAGCTGTTGAGTTTCATGTATGAGCAGTCGTTGCAGGCACAGGTTGAATCGTTTGATGGTGCCGGAATAAATATTTTGTCGGGGCAAGCTTTTTTCATCTGGTGAAGGATCCCGCTTTCGGTGGCGACGATGAATTGTTTTGCCTTGCTTTCCTGTACGTAATTCAGCAATGAACTTGTTGAACCAATATGCTTGGCCAGAAGTAGCACCGGTTTTTCACATTCCGGATGAGCGATGAATTCTGCCTCCGGATATTCATCCATCAGCGTAATAATCTTTTCAACGGAGTATTGCTCGTGCACCATGCAGGCGCCGTCCCACAGCACCATGTCGCGCCCGGTGAGGCTGTTGATGTAGTTGCCCAGGTTTCTATCAGGCGCAAAAATCAGCTTGGCATCTTTTGGGAAGCTGTTCACAATCTTCACCGCGTTGGAAGAGGTACAAACCACATGGGTCATGGTTTTCAAATCGGCGGTACAGTTGATGTAGGAGATGACTTGGTGATCCGGATATTGCTTTTTCCACTCAGCAAATTTCTCTGCCGGTGCCGATTCGGCCAGCGAACAACCCGCTTTCAGGTCGGGCAGGATTACCTTTTTTGAAGGATTAATAATCTTGGCCGTCTCAGCCATAAAATGAACGCCTACAAACACAATCATATCCGCTTCGGTTGTTGCGGCTGCCTGGGCTAGCTGGAGGCTGTCGCCAACAAAATCAGCGATATCCTGCAAATCTCCGTCCACGTAGTAATGGCTCAGAATGACGGCGTTCTTTTCCTTTTTCAGCCGATTGATTTCGGTTACCAAATTTAGTTTAGGATCTATTTTTTCATCAATAAACCCTTTCTTCTCCAACATTTCCTGAACCACTAACTTTTCCATCTTCAACACTCCTTTTTTCCGAATAAGGTCACAGACCTGGTTCTATATATTTTAATTGCCCTGGTTGCTAAAGCACAGACTCACCGAAATCGATACTCAGTAGTCAACAGCCTGCAAAATTAAGAATTCCTCTAAAAAAACATATAACAATCTTTAAATGTTTTAGCATGAGCAAATTCTTGGGCGAGCCACGCTAAGTTCAGGTTCGCGAAGATGGCCAAAAAAAATCCCTCACAGAACAAATGTCTGTCAGGGATTTGCCTCATTTTGAGGGGTAGTTAATACTAATTGAGTTTCATTTTTGCATTTTCTACCGGGTTGACACCTGGGGTAACCGGACGCATCCGGAAGGAATAGCTATAGCTTTTTTGGGTTAGACGGTATTGGTCGTGTGTCCAGGCGCCCCAGCTATTGTCTCCACCAACTCCCATTTGTTTGTAGTCGATGTTCACAGACGTCAGGTCGCGCGGCTTGACATCGTCGATATGCCGGTGTACGGGCCTTACTCCATCTTCCTGGCGGCCATCGGTGCGTTCGGGTGATTCAAAATCCTCCATGATGTTGTGGTGTGCACTCACCGACAAAAATGGTTGTCCCACGAAAAGCAGTCCATTGCCGGCTTCGTTAGTGATGGTCATCCAGCGGACATCGGTTTTGTTACCGTTTTCCTGTGGACGCAGGTAAGGCCAGTATTGGTCGGCAACTGATCCGGAATACTTGTCAACGAAAGCCGAGGTTTTACGATCCCAGTAGGATTCGTGCGGTCCGCGTCCAAACCAGATCATCTGGTCAAATTGGCGAGGCATCTGCAGGTTCATTCCCATGCGGACAATTTCCGGCAGCTCGTCCTTGGTCATTTTAAATTGGTTGGAAACCACCACATCGCCACTGCCATAAATGGTGTAGCTTGAGCTGTAATCGGCAATTTTTTCACCTTGCTCATTGGTCAAATCAAATTTGAAATCGACCACCAGTTGGTTGGCTGCTTCCTTTGTGAGCTTGACGGAATTTACGTTCCGGTTTTCTCCGGCTTTACGCCATACACGGCTACGCTTGTGCAATCCGTTTCCAAAGTCATTATCGATTGGAGCACGCCAGAAATTGGGAATCGGGCCTTCTTTCAGCAGCTCTGTTTCTCCTGCCTGGAAACTGCTTAATACGCCAGCTTCCTTGTTGAAAGTCAAGCTAAAGCCTTCGCCCTGAATGGTAATTTCAGAATCGGTTTCGTTGGCTTTAAGGGCCGAAAACTGGGCAACATTGGCTTTTAATGCCGCACTTTCGAAAGGTAATTTCATTTGTTCCGCAGCCAGTTCGTAATTGGCAGGTACCAGCCCGTTGGCTTCTTTTGTTTTTGCCGAAAAGTTAAGGAAATACTCTGTGCCAGGAGCCGGGTAGATGGAATAATCCAGGTCGACTTGGAGTTTTGCGCCAGGAGTTAGTTCAAAATTGACAAGTTTTCCTTCTTTAATTGTCTGACCATCTGCCGAAATCCTCCAGCTAATATCCAGTTCGGACAAGTTGGTAAAGGCATGTTTGTTTTCAATTTCTACAACGCCCTTTTTCAGGTTTATTGCTGTGAAACCGATGTTTTGATAAACTTTCTTTACCTCCAGCAAATGAGGCTTAACGTCACGATCGGGGTCGACCAGACCATTGTTGCAGAAGTTGCCGTCGGATGGAACCGTATCCGGCCCAAAGTCGCCACCATAAGCCCAAAATTCTTCACCTTCTTCGTTGGTAGTCAGCAGTCCCTGATCAACCCAGTCCCAAATGCATCCACCTTGCAGCACGTCGTATTTTTCGATCACGTTCCAGTAATCCTGCAAGTTGCCCACACTATTGCCCATGGCGTGTGCGTATTCGCACTGAATCATCGGTTTGGAAGGATTGGATTTGGCGTAATTTTCCATGGTCTCTATCCGGGCGTACATCGGACAATTAATATCGGTATTTTCGCCGCCGTGCGCTTGTTCGTACTGAACCGGGCGGGTGGCATCCTGTTCTTTCAGGTAATTGTAAGTGGCCATGAAGTTAACACCGTTTCCGGCTTCGTTACCCAACGACCAAATAATGACAGATGGCTGATTTTTGTCGCGTTCGAACATGTTTTTGGTACGATCCAGGTGTGCTGTGCCCCAAACCGGGTCTTTGGCCAGCGATTCTTCACCGTAGCCCATGCCATGCGATTCGATGTTGGCTTCGTCAATTAGGTAAAGCCCATACTGGTTGCAGAGTTTGTACCATAATTCGGGTTGGGGATAGTGCGAGGTTCGAACCGTGTTGATGTTGTGCTTTTTCATGGTCTCGATGTCTTTCAACATAGTTTCCTTGTCCACTACATGGCCGTTCACATCGTGATGCTCGTGCAGGTTTACCCCTTTCACATAGATGGGTTTTCCGTTGACCATCAACTGCGCATTTTTAATTTCAACCGTGCGGAACCCAACATCCTGACGAAGTACTTCGATGGTGTTACCCGCTTCATCTTTTAGGGTGAGCAGCAGCAAGTATAAATTGGGATGCTCGGCGGACCATTTTTTTACCTCCGGAAACGTTTCTTCAAATGAAACCGATTCGATGGGATTGGCCAGTTCAATTTCTTTTTCAAACGATTGAACCGATGTTGTTCCGTCAAACAATTCGGCTTGTAACGTCACCTTTTGTGCCGCATCGGACGAATTGATTAGTTCCACATCCAGGGCAAAAGTTCCATGCTGGTAGTTTTCGTCCAGCCCGGCTGTTACCCTGAAATCGTGAATGTTTTGCTTGTTTCGTGCCATCAGGAAAACGTCCCGGGTCATGCCGCTCAGTCGCCAGAAATCCTGATCTTCGAGGTAGCTGGCATCGCTCCAGCGGAAAATCTCAACGGCAAGGGTGTTTTCTCCACCTTTTAGCTTGGAGGTGATGTTGAACTCGGCCGGTGTTTTGCTGTCTTCGCTGTAGCCCACAAATTCTTCATTCACCCAAACATTCATGGCTGAACTAACGGCACCAAAGTGTAGGATAACGTCTTTTTCCTTCCAATCCGAAGGGATCGTAAAGGTCCGTTTGTAGGATCCGACCGGGTTATAATGGTCTTGAATCAGCGGAGGGGTTTTGGCGTGTGGATATTTGACGTTGGTGTAAATGGGGTAGTCAAATCCTTCCACTTCCCAATTCGCAGGGACTTTGATTTCGTCCCAGTCGCGTGTGTCGTAATCGTTTTTGAAAAACCAAAATGGACGTTCGCCCGGATTTTGGGACAAATGAAACTGCCAGGTTCCGTTAAGTGAAAACAGGTTTGGCGATGCCCATTTTTCATCAGCGACGGCTTGTTCGGCTGTCGCATAGGGGATGTAATGCGCTCTGGGTGCTTCTTTATTCACTTGAACGATTTCAGGATCTTCCCAAGGTTTTGGGTTGGGTTCTTCAAAAGGAACATCTTCATATTTGCTGGTGCATGAAAATCCCACGAGAAGAACGAAAAGGAGTGTGATTGAGTAGTAGTAGCTTTTCATTTTTCAGAATTTAGTTTTTTGGCCTAACCGGTTGGTACTGGTAGGTATGCAAAAATCTTAAAAATAACATTCAAATCCAAGTAGAAATGAAAATTTTTGGGAAAGTAGGATTTTCTGTGGGTTGTACCTGCTGATGAGCGGTGTATGTTTTTTAGCTTTTAGTTTAAGTCATTGGAGGCCAGGAGGACAGCATGAAAGATAATTTATAGGAGGCATTGCATGTTAGTTTTTTCTGCTACGAAAGAAAACTTATCTACAAAATGAATGAAAGATATGAACAGCTGACTTATGTTACGTTTTTTAGAATCTATAAAATTGTAAATTACGAGAGTTATTCAATCTCATCGCATTATGTCGTTGGTGGTTTATTCTGGTTTCTTAACAGAAAAGTTACAAGTTGTTAATTATTGACAAGTATGTTTTTGTGTTATTTGCATTAAATCTTAATCTATGTTTCTATGAAGACAAAATTGAAAAATTACACTTTGCTATTTTTTTTCATGCTACTGGCATCTTCTCCGGTTTTTTCACAAATCACAACCTCCGGAATGACAGGAACGGTGAGCACCGAATCTGGAGAAAGCCTTCCGGGAGCGACTGTTTTGGCGGTGCATGAGCCGTCGGGCACTCAGTATGGAACCATTACAAACAACGAAGGTCGGTTTGATTTACAAGGGATGAGATCAGGAGGACCGTATAGGGTTGAGGTATCTTTTGTCGGTTACCACAAAGGGACTTTTGCGGATATTCGGTTGTCTCTGGGTGAAACGTTTATTCTAAATGCTAAACTCAGGGAGAGTTCGGTTGATGTTGGTGAAGTGGTTGTGCTGGGAGCAAAAGCTTCGCCCTTCCGGACAACCAAAACCGGGGCAACAACCAATATTTCGAACGAACAGATGAATGCCATGCCGACTATCAACAGGAGTATTTCTGACATTGCCCGGATTTCTCCTTATGCTAATGGGATGAGCATTGCCGGTGGAGATGGCCGTTCGACCAATTTCACGATTGATGGCGCCAATTTTAACAACAATTTTGGATTGAGTTCAACGCTTCCTGGTGGTGGCAATCCCATTTCGTTGGACGCGATCGAGGAAGTGCAGGTCGTAATCGCACCTTTTGATGTTCGTCAGACGAATTTCATTGGAGGTGGTGTCAATGCCATTACCAAATCTGGGACGAACACTTTTAAAGGTTCGGCTTATCACTACTTCACCAATCAGGAAATGCGGGGTAACCGGATTGGAGATGTTGACTTTGCCGAGCGTAGCGAAGAGTCTACCAAAACCTATGGTGTTACTTTCGGGGGGCCAATCATCAAAAATAAACTGTTCTTTTTTGTCAATGGTGAATACGAAGTCCGTCCGGGGCAGGTGGTTACCTGGAGGCCATCGGAAGATGGCACTGCCAATACCGATTTGTCACTTTCGCGTACCAGTGTTGCAGATATGGAACGAGTTCGGAATCATTTGATTGAAAATTATGGTTATGATCCGGGTTCGTACAACAGCTATCCGGCTGATGAAAGCAACAAAAAGCTTTTGGCCCGTATAGACTGGAATATTGATAAGGCCAACAAGGTGAGCTTGCGATATAATTATACTAAAAATCAGGCGTGGAATCCAACCAATGGCAATTCAACTGATGGAGGTTTCCGGAACCGGAGTATGGATCGGATTTCCCAATACTCCATGGCTTTCTCCAACTCCATTTATTCGATGGACAACATCGTCAATTCATTTTCTTTCGATTTGAACAGCCGGATTTCGGAAAAATTTTCGAACCAGTTTCTGGCCACTTACACAAAAATACAAGATGTTCGCGGATCAAATTCCTCTCCATTTCCGTTCATTGACATTATGAATGGCGTTACGGGAGAAGGACAACAGATTCTAGAGCCATATATGTCGGCCGGTTATGAATTGTTTACCTGGAATAATGGTGTGAACAACAACATTTTCAGCATCGTCGATAACGCTACGTTCTATTTAGGCAGCCACAAAATTACGGCCGGTGTAAGTTATGAGCACCAAATGGCGAACAATTCTTACATGCGGAATGGAACAGGCTATTATCGTTATGCGAGCATTGAAGATTTTTTAAACCAGGCCGCACCAAGAGATTTTGCACTGACTTATGGTTATGATGGTGAAAAGAGTCCTGCTGCAGAAGTCGCCTTTAATCAAATGGGGGTATATGCTCAGGATGAATGGAATATGAATTCGGATTTTAAACTGACTTTTGGTATTCGGGCTGATTACCTGAAATACGAGGACAATATTATTCGGAATAACGCCATCTATGAATTGGATTTTGGTGGCAGAAACATTGATACCGGCGAATGGCCGGAGGCAAAAGTTCAGCTATCACCAAGAGTTGGTTTCACCTGGGATGTAAAAGGAGATCAAAGTTTGAAATTACGTGGAGGTACGGGTGTATTTGCCGGAAGGTTGCCGTTGGTCTTCTTTACCAATATGCCTACCAATTCGGGTATGGTGCAAGGAAGCTATGCCGCAGTTACCAAATACAGTTCCGACGGCACAGTAACCAGTGTTGATCCGGTTCTGGCATCGTTGGCCGGGCCGATGATCACCGATGTGGACGAGATGATCTCAAGCTTGAATCTTCAGAATACCATAAGCCCTGAAGATGGGGCCTTGCCACGTGATGTCAACGCAATAGACCCGGATTTTAAAATGCCGCAGGTGTGGAAATCATCGCTGGCTTTAGATTTAAATCTTCCGGTTTCCTTTCCAATGTCAGTTACGGTGGAAGGGATATACACCAACACGATTAATGGAGTCATGCTGAAGAACTATAACCTGGAACAACCCGATAATACCTGGCAGCGTTTTAATGGCCCGGATGACCGGTACATTTATCCCGATAGTGAAGATATCACTTATACTTCAAAAAACGCTTATGTGTTGGCTAACACTGATGAAGGATGGGGCGCCATCGGAAATATTACCGTTAAGGCAGAGCCTGTTGAAGATTTGAACTTGATGGCTGCCTATACCTATACCGAGTCAAAGGAGATTTCGGGTATGCCCGGCAGTAATGCCGCCTCGGCATACAATGGACTCGTGACCGTGAACGGGCCCCATTTACCGGAGGTTCAGCGTTCGCAATATGTGGTGCCAAATAAAGCCATTGCCTCCGTGTCATACAAAATTCCATGGCTGAACAATACGCTTAAATCCGCAACGATCGTCAATATGTTCTATTCCGGACATTCTGCCGGCGGCTATAGTTTTACCTATGCAAACGACATGAATGGTGATGGATATGCTGCCGATCTGATTTATATCCCAAGCTCTAAAGGTGAAATCAGTTTTGTTAGCGCTGCCGATGAAGATGCTTTCTTCCAGTTTATAGAACAAGACGATTATTTGAAAAATCACAAGGGGAAGTACGCGGAAGCATATGCAGCAAGGGCGCCTTGGGTACATCAATTCGATTTGCGTATTGCACGGGAATATTACGTGAAAATTGGAAATACCTTGAATACATTGCAGTTCAGCCTCGACTTTTTAAACTTTGGAAACCTTTTGAATAGCGAATGGGGAGTTGAAAAAAACATGTTTGAGGCCAACAATGGACAGATTTTGAGATACGAAGGGGCAGATGCCAATAATGTTCCTACTTTCTCGATGGTAAAAGATTCGGACGGAAATTATTTGTCAAAATCCTATTCTACCTATTACAATTACAATCAGTGCTGGCAACTTCAGGTCGGGGTGCGCTATATTTTTTAACGACCTGAATACAGAATTCGTTTAATTTAAGAAGAGGGCTGTCCGATATTTTCGGGCAGCCTCTTTTCGTTTTATAAGCCAAAGGACTCCCGATTTAATCATTCTGCCGACTCATCGAAACATCATTTCAGCTGAGTTCACTACTCCGGTTTTAGCATCAATTTTCCTCAATCCCCACTTGGATCAAAAATAAACGCAGGAAGGTTTATTTTTTTGGCGATTGTAATATGCACTAAGACAGCATATTGGCCTCAATCGGTAAAAATAGTTTCAACTTTTTAGTACTTTGTATTGCATAGTTCCATTTAATGTTCATATATTTGTAATACCAAATTCAAGGTAAAGAATAGAAATAGTTTAAAAAAAGTTCTATACAGAGTGTAACGAAATCGAAAAACAGTCGTCTTAAAGACAGAAAACAGAAAACAGAAAACAAAGAAGTCTCAAAGCCAAACGAGCAAACAAACAGAAAACAACAATTAAACAGAAACAGAAAACAGAAACAAAAACACAGGAGGCCAAATCATGAAAACACAAAACTCGAAAACAGGAAACAACAACAATCAAGTTGAAAAAGTGATTTTAAGAAGTGCTGCAGTAATTATTAGCTTTGTGCTGATTAGTTTTACCGTGAGTGCCCAAGGATTCTGGAAGCAAATACTGACTAACAACAGTTTTGGCAAAGTCGCCCTTTTAATGGTTGAAGAGCAGGCTACTGCCGAAGCTACTGCCGAAAGCGCGTTGCCAGCCAAATCATCCGCATCGGTTTTCTATTTTGAACAAGCCGCCGACAAGGCGCTGGAAATTGAAAGCTGGATGACCGATGATGCCTACTTCGGGGCCTACACGCACCTCGCAGTGCCCGAAGCAGAAGGCGGCCTGGAGTTGGAAGAATGGATGAAAGACGAAAACTACTTCAGCAACAAACTGACAGTTGAAGAACAAGAACAAGAACTGGAGCTGGAAGCTTGGATGACTGACGGGCATTACTGGCGGATGTAAGCCTGAAAAGAGCAGGCAGAGGGAAGCTGAGAGTACAAACAGAGAAGAGAGAGGGAACAAATTATGAAGATTGAGAATACAAAAGCACAAATGCGCAAAGGGGTTCTGGAATACTGCATTTTACTGGTGCTGGATGGCAAACCCCTTTACGCCAGCGACATCATCGATGAGCTGAAAACCTCGAAGATGATTGTTGTGGAAGGAACACTCTATCCGCTGCTTACCCGGTTGAAAAATGCCGGCCTGCTAGCCTACAAATGGGAAGAATCGACTCAGGGGCCACCGCGCAAGTACTACGAACTGACCGACACCGGCAAGCAGTTTGTCATAGAACTGGGAGATTCCTGGGATGAACTGGTTCAGGCGGTAGGAACCATCAAATCAAGCAAATCGTAAGCGTCAACAGAAATACACTAGCACAAACGCACAAAAACAAAGAGAGATGAAAAAGACATTTACAATCAATATCAGTGGAAGCGTTTTTCACATCGACGAGGATGCTTACCAGAAGCTTCAAACCTACCTTCAAATGCTGAATGCCCATTTTGGTTCGGGGGAAGAAGGCCGGGAGATTTTGCAGGATATTGAAACCAGGATTGCCGAGTTGTTCAGCGAAAAGATGAGCAAGGACGAAAAGAACGTGATCCTGGAAAGCTGGGTCGACGAGGTGATTGCTCGCATGGGTAAGCCCGAAGACTTTATGGAAGGTGAAGAGGAGGAGGAAGTTGCAGGAGCTGAAAGGGAAACAAGCCAGGCCGGGCAGTCGGCTTATACAGCTACCGGCAAACCGAAACGCCGGATGTACCGCGATCCCGATCACCGGGTGCTGGGTGGGGTTTGCTCCGGTATGGGCGCTTATTTTGGCATCGAGCCGCTGGTGTTGCGCATTATTTGCTTTGTCCTGATTTGGGTAACTGGTGGTGTGATTATTCCGGTTTACCTGCTGCTGTGGATTGCCGTGCCAAAGGCCAAAACAACTGCCCAAAAGCTGGAAATGCGGGGGCAGGAAGCCACCGTGTCGAATATTGAGAAATCGATCCGCGAAGAAGTCAAGGAAGTGAAGGAAAGCTACAACCAGTTTCGCAGCTCCGACTCGTACAACAAAGGCAGGGAACAGGTATCGCGCTTTGGCGATGTGGTTTACAGACTGCTGCGCGTATCATTAAAGGTGGTTGTGGTGCTGGTTGGCGTGGCCCTGATCCTGTTTGGATTTTTAGGTCTGCTCACCTTTTTAACCTCCATGATCGTTGGTCATTCGGTCATGGAAGCCGCTCCCTGGTTTTCACACTGGGGTCCCGAGTTTCACATGCCCGAAATCGCCCACTTCTTCATCAGTGCCGGCTCGCTGACCATTTTGATGATTGCCTCAGCCTTTTTAGTGGGCATCCCGCTGCTGGCCATTTTATTTGTGGGCACCAAAATGGTGTTCCGTTTTCAAACAAACAACAAGCTGATCTTCTTAGGTTCGCTGGGCGTTTGGCTGGTGGCGCTGGTTACGGTGATTGTCGTTTCGCTGTCGCAAATTGGCGACTACAGCAAAAGCACCACGGTAAGTCAAAGCCAGGTTGTTGAGTGCGATGATTGTCAGACCCTTTATCTTGAACTGGGCAACGATAACTACAGTAACAGCTACAACTACACAATGGATCTTGACCGGATGAAGGTGGTGTCGGAAGATGGGAAAACCTTGCTTTTGGGAAGCCCGCGGCTGGACGTGGAAAGCAGCAATACCGACGACTTCGTGATTTTGACCCGCAAGAAATCGCGTGGCAGCAGCCAGGAAGTAGCCAAAGAGTACGTGGAGGAAATTGTGTACAACTTCAATGTCAACGATTCGACAGTGTTTTTTGATCCGTACTACCGCCTGAAAGACGGCTCGCGCTGGCTGCAACAGGAAGTGGATATCACCATCAAAGTGCCCGAGGGTAAGAGCGTTTACCTGGGTGACAAACTCATCAAGATTATCTACGACATTGAAAATGTGTCGAACACCTGGGATGGCGATATGGTCGGTAAATACTGGAAAATGACGGAGCTGGGGCTGGAAGAGGACGCCCGCTAAAGAAAAATATTGAGTAATCACAAAAATACAGGAGCAGATGAAGAGCTTGAAAACGATATTTATTAGTTTAATTGTACTGGTAAGTACAGTTGCTGTAGCCCAAAGCAAATCGGATCAATTGTTCGATGCCTTCCGGAACAAACCGGGTGTTAGCTACTTCGCTTTTACGAAAAGCATGACCGATGCCTTCAATATTGATTTGGATGATGAGGCCAAAACCATCAAGGGCGATTTAAGTGAAATCCGCTTCCTGTCTTACAATCCAAAAAAAGGAAACTTGAATGGCCCGGATTTTATAACGAAGGCGGCTGGTTTGTTGCCCGGTGCGTACGACCGGATTGTGGAGGTAGACAGCGAAAACAACGCTGAAGTCTGGATGTTGGGGAACAAACGGAAGGCTTCTGAATTTCATGTTTTTATTCGCAGTGAATCCAGTGATGACAACCAGTTCCTAATTTCTTTTTATGGCGACTTCGACATTGATGACGTTGAAGGAGTGCGTGAAATCGGATTAAGCTTATCCGTAGACAAGTAACGAGGAACGTGTAAAAGCCTTCGACCCAAATTTAATTTGATTAAAACAGACAATGATGAAACGATTAACAAAGTCATACGATAAAAAATTAGCCGGCGTTTGCGGCGGAATCTCTGAATATTTCAATCCCGAGCTCGACCCCATTTTAGTGCGAATTGGATTTGTGGTGCTGGGCGTTTTCAATCCTTTAATGTTGGTGGTGTATATCATCCTCGCCATTGTGATGCCGGAGCCGGAAACGGTGAAGTAACTCTATTGATTAAACAGCAAGCAAAAAAGGGTTTCCTTATTGGGAACCGATCGAGCATTAAGGCTGCCACCGTGCAGCCTTAATATTTGGCGCGAAAGGCTCAGCCCAATACCACTCCCGTTTTCGCGGGTTGTGAAGAAAGGAACAAAAATTTCGTCCAGCATATCGGTGGGTATTCCAGGGCCATTGTCTTTGACACAAATCTCCACCTGCCCGTTTTTATTCCGCCCGGCTAATAAGACAATCCGGGCATTCTCAGTTTCAGCAAGTGCTTCCCGCGAGTTTTTAATCAGGTTAATCAGCACTTGGGAAATCAGCTTCTCGTCCGCCTGGATGTCCAGATCCGCAGATTGTAGTTTCTTTTCCAGTTGAATCGATGAATCCTGATTTTGAACCTGATTCAGCAAAATCATTTTTTCAAGCAGATCATTTACCCGAATGACTTTTTTATCCGGCTTTGGCAGTCGGGTCAGTTTGCGGTACGATTCCACAAATTTGATCAATCCGCGGCCCTGCTCCCGGATCACCTCCAGTCCGCGAATCGTTGTGCCAATCATTTTTTCATTCACCTCTTCAGGAGAAATGGCTTTCCCATCTTTCTGAAAATAACTAGCCAAACTTTCCGACAGTGAGGTAACGGGAGCAATCGAATTCATAATTTCATGGGTCAGTACCCGAATCAACCGCATCCACGAGTCCAGTTCCTTTTCATCCAGCTCCCGGTTAATATCCTGCACCGATAGCAAAGTCAACGTCTGATCCTTGTTTTTGAATGAACTGGCCCGGATCGAAACATTTACCTTGCCTTGTTTTCCATTGAAGGTGATCAACTTCCGATCCTGTTGCTGAATCTGTTTTAGCGCATGCAACAGGCTGTCGTCAATTCTCTCCAACTGTTTTAGGTGTGTAAATTGCTCCAAGCCAAGCATCTTTTTCAAGGTGCTGTTGGCGTGAATGACAAATCCCCGGTCATCATAGGTCAGGATTCCGGTTCCAACATGTTCGATCAAGGCACGAAAGTATTGTTCCTGTTGGTGATTTTCAATTTTGATCTGCTGGATTTTTCGGTTGATCTCCTGGAGGCTTTGGTTCAGTTCCTGAATAATTTTATCGCCTTTTTGGATGGAGAATGCCTGACTGAAGTCTTCATTTTTAACGGCTTCGAAAAAATATCGGATGCGTTCGTTTACGCTGTTTTGATAATGGATCAGGTTGATAATTTGAATGAAAAGGATGACGAACAAGCCAACACTGATGACGATGGACTGCATGGAAAACAGTGCCCAGCCGATCCCGAAAGAAACCCCTGCGATCAGGAGAATCCGGATTAAAACATGAACTAAAAATGACTGGTTCATCCGATCCCGAATTTTTTCATCTTATTATATAAAGTTTGCCGTGTAATTCCGAGCTGTTCAGCAGCAGCGGTCACATTGCCGGGGTTTTTCTCCAGGGCAAGCACGATCAGCCTTTTTTCCATTTCGTCCAGTTTGAGGGTGTCAGCCTCGCCTTTAGTGCCTGTTAATGGCCGCAGAAAAAAATCATCTGCTTTCAGCATGTTGTTTTCGCTTAAAATAACCGCCTTTTCAATGCTGTGTTCCAGTTCGCGAATGTTCCCTGGCCAATGGTATTTCAGCAGTTTTTCCCGGGCCTGGCTGTTCAGTTTTAAAGCGGGCTTGTCGTATTTGTATGCGTATCTTTTTAGAAAGAAATCGGCCAGCACCAGAATGTCATTTCCGCGGTCTCGCAAGGGAGGAATTTCAATGTGAATGGTGTTGATCCGGTATAGCAGGTCTTCCCGAAATAAGCCTTTTTCAACCAATTCAGACAGGTTTTTGTTGGTGGCGCAAATCAGGCGGATGTCGACTGGAATGGTCTGGTTTGATCCGATGCGCGTGATTTCCCGGTTCTGAATGGCTGCCAGCAGTTTGGCCTGCAAATGAAACGACAGGTTACCGATCTCGTCCAGGAACAGGGAGCCTTTGTTGGCCACTTCGAACTTCCCGGCGCGGTTTTCCCGGGCATCGGTAAAAGCGCCTTTCACATGGCCAAACAGTTCACTTTCAAATAACGACTCGCTTACAGCGCCCATATCGACACTGACCAGCATTTCATCTTTTCGGTTCGAAAGTCGGTGAATTTCCCGTGCAATCAACTCTTTGCCGGTACCGTTTTCTCCGGTGATCAAGATATTGGTGTCGGTTTTGGCTACTTTACGCACAATTTTCAGCACATGCATCAACTCGGGCGACGAACCGATAATGTATTTTTCGTCCCGGTTAATCACCCGTTTCATTTCTTTTTCTTTGAGGCGAAGGTGTTTCACCTCTTCCCGAGAAAGGCTCAATTGAATGGCCGAACGAACTGTAGCAAGCAATTTGGTGTTGTCCCAGGGTTTCAAAATAAAATCGGTAGCTCCCGATTTCAAGGCTTTCACTGCCAGTTCTACGTCGCCGTAGGCCGTAATCAAAACTACCGAAAGCTCCGGGTGATTTTCCCGGATTTGTTGGAGCCAGAAGATGCCCTCATTTCCTGTGTTTACGCCGGCTTTGAAATTCATGTCAAGCAATACCAGGTGGTAGGGCTTGCGGCGTAATTCCGTAACGATCAAGTTGGGATTCGACAAGCACTGTACCCGGTCGAATTCCGGCGTAAGCATGATCTCGAGCGCGCTTAACACACTCTTGTTATCATCGACGATAAGGATATTCCCTTTTGGCATGGGTTTGTGAATCTGTTCCTGTCAAAATTAGGGGATCGGAAATGGGCACGCAATGGTCTGTCAATATATTTTACACATTTCTGTCAATTTATTTTACAAGTTATGTGTTTGTGTTTTCCTATTTTGAAGTAAATCAATCATTTCGAGTTTTGGCATTAAAATGGTTTGAATAGAACCAATGATGCTAAAAGAAATGAGAATAAAACGAAAAATAGGATTGCTCACTGCCATGCTTTTGTTGGTGCGTATTCTGGTGGCACAGGAAAACTGGAGCCTGAATCAATGCATTGACTATGCCTTGCAAAACAACCTGACCCATCACATTTATGCGTTGGATGAGCAAACGGCGAAAATTGATGCTACCCAATCCCGCTTAAATTTGTTGCCGTCACTTTCAGCCTCTTCATCGACCGGCTTAAGCGTCGGACGGTCGGTTGACCCCAACACAAACGATATTGTCAATACCGAGTTTTTTAATCACTCAAACAGTTTGAATTCCAGCCTGATCTTGTTTAGGGGCTTCATTCAACAAAACCAGATTTCGTGGTCAAAATTTAAGTTGAAGGCTGCGCAGTGGCAAAAGGTGAATTATCAGGACGATCTGGCTTTTCAGATTTTGCTGACCTATTATGACGTTGTTTACTACCAGGGGTTGGTCGACATTGCCCGGGAACAGCTTAGTTTGTCTGCTTATGATTTGAGAAAAGCAGAAGCGATGATCGAAACGGGCTTAAAGGCAAAGTCAGACCTGGCTGAAATACAGGCGCTTTATGAAAAGGAAATGCTGAGCCTGATTCAAGCTGAAAATAAAGCGGAAGGGCAGAAGCTGAGTTTGGCCAGGCAAATGAATTTACCTGCAGGGCAATTGGCTGGTATCCGGACTGCTCCTGCGAAACCTGTTGCTTATGCTGGCTCTGTATCCGGAGCAGATTCTCTGTTTACTTCTTTTGTGCAGTTCTCTCCTTACGTGAAAATTGCTGAGGCCGAATTGCAGGCTGCCGCGAAAGAGCTGGCCATGACCCGCGGACAGTATTTGCCGTCAGTCTACCTCAATGCGTCGGTCAATACGGGTTACTACGAAACCTACCGCGATTCGGATGGGAAGACCATTTCATTCAGTGATCAGTTGGACAATAATCTGAGTCAGTATATTGGGGCGTCGGTGTCCATTCCGCTATTTCAGAAGAATCAGCTGCGCAGCCAGGTGCGCAAAGCAGAACTGGCTGAGGAGCAGGCCCGGACACAGCTTGAAACTTACAGGCAGACCGTTTATTACGAATTGGTGAACAACACCCGCGAATTGCAGGCTCTGTTTCGTGAGTTTATTCAAACCGAAAAACAGGCCGAAGCTGACCAGTTGGCTTACCAGGTGGCGCAGCGGAAATATGATGAGGGACTCATTGACGTGATCGAACTGCTGGCCGTGAAAAGCCGCTTGACTGAAGCACAAAGCCAATTGCTGCGGGCTCAATTGCAATGGGAAATTAAAGATAAAGTACTGGGATTTTACAAAGGGGTGAGGTTTTGGGAGTAGCAGAGAGTATGATGGGGCATGGCCAGAGGGCGCGGGGCAGCACTGAGCCGATGCAATTTGGAA
>NZ_CAXBDD010000063.1:0-22567 GCF_963974515.1 uncultured Sunxiuqinia sp.
TACTTAATGGCATTAAAAAGTCATTCAATTGTCTTTCGGTGGTCATTAGGTTATTTTGGTACGAATTGACCGAGAAACATTCATGCTGGTTGAGCCCAACAAAAAAACCCGGAACTGAGACAGAACCGGGCTTGCATAAATGATACATCCGCGTTTTACACTAGAATTTTCGTCGTCAGATTTTTGATGCTTACTTCCAGCTCTTCAAACGGTTTTCCGTTACCCTGATTGTCATCTTCAACAAACATATATTTCATGCCGGCAACTTCTTTGGCTTCCAAAATCGCCTTAAAATCAATCACTCCGGCTCCTACCGATGCCACATCGTCTTTATTCACATCGAAAAACGGGGCTTCGTGGTTGTGCATGTCTTTCATGTGAAACAACTGGAAACGTCCCGGATATTTTTTAAACAGCTCCACCGGATCAACGCCAGCTTTGTTGGCCCAGAAAAGATCAATCTCCATGGTGATGTATTCAGGATCCATCTCCGCCATAAAAATATCATAATAGGGCACCACGCCATCAATATTTTCAAATTCGAAATTGTGGTTGTGGTAACCAAACTGGATGCCCACTCCACTCATAATCTTACCCACTTGGTTCCAGTCGCCCACCATCTTCTTGTAGGTTTCAATGTTGCGGTCTTCGTCGTTCACCCAAGGCTGCACACAATACTTTACGCCCAGCTCAGCGTGGTCGTCAGCCATTTTCTGTGCGTTGTCAACTGTAATTCCGGCTGCCTCAACCTGGGTATGGCTACTGATGATTTCCATGTCAAGATCATTGACAATTTTTTTGAATTCCTTTGGCGAATAACCATAAAACTTACCATCGGAATAACTGGCAAGCTCCAGGTTTTTGTACCCGAGGTCCGATACTTTTTTCAGCGAGCCCAGTGCATCGGCAGCCATGGCATCGCGAATGGTGTACAATTGCAGCCCCACCCCAAAACTCTTGCGGTCGGCGGCTTTTGGTTGACTGCAGGCCAAAGGGCCGAGTACCGTCAGGCCCAGAGCTCCGGCTGCTGAAACCTTTAAAAAATCTCTTCTGTTGTTAAATTTTCTCATGATTCTAATTATTTGTTGGAATAGCGGTTAACGCATTTTTCTTTTCAAGACGATAAATATACGACAAATCATTTACATCGCTGACAGGTCGAGCTATTCAACAAACGCTTTGATTGATTTTCCAATAATGGTGTTCCACCCCTCAACAAAATTCTCTTTGGCAAGATCTGGGTTATTGGTTCCAAAGCTTTCCAGTCCTTGGTGAGTCAGACGAAGCTTTGTGTTTTTGCCTTCGGGAAAAAGCTCAAACGTAACCGAGCTGTTGCCGGGATTGCCATCGTACCGCCAGGAATAGGCCAGCTTTCGACCGGGAATGACCTCCGTAACTTGACAAAGATGAAGGTACTGCTTTTCGTCTTTTCCACCGTAAAACTGAAATTCGAAACCCACTTCAGGTCGAAAGGTTTCCAGTTCGAAATACCACTGTTTCATGTCATTCTTATTGGTTATCGCTCTCCATACTTTTACAATCGGGGCATTCAGAACGACTTCCTTCACTACTGGTTTTAATTTGTTTTTTGATTCCATCATCCGTCATCTTTTTCATGTTCATTCAGAATAAATACCGTCCCCGCAGGATCGGTGATCCAATGCATGTCTTTGGGGATTTTTTCCAGTTCATCGCAAGCTTCAGTACCTTGCCGTTTCAGATACGCAGTCGCAGCGTCAATCGCATTGGTTTTCAGCTCCAGCCAGACCTCTGAATGGGCGTAATTGTCAACACAATCGAGCCAGACCACATTGTCTCCAAATTTCACCTTGTGCGTTCGCGACACAGTTGGATTTTCAATGGGTTGTTCTGCCACATCGAGCTTTAACACATCGCGATAAAACGCCACAGTTTTTTCGTACTTCCGTTTGGGTATTTTGATGGCGATATTCACGCCTCCTTTGAATTTTGCATCCATACGCTATCCTTTTTTAGAATTTATCCTATTCTCAATAACAACGGATGAAAAAAACTTGTTTTTAATAACCATCCGGACAGGCGGCTGGTGAAATCCAGAAGATGGGCGGAGAGTAGCCCGCTAATGAAGAATGGCAGACCGTTTCCGACCTGCCATCCCAACTAAACGCTAAATCTAATCTTGAAAAACTATTTGCAAAAAACTAATTTCTCCGTTTTGATTTCCAGTACTGACGAAACTGATCCTGGGTCATCAACCCAACCGGGCCTTCGTAAATTCCACCAAAACCACCCCAGTCGTAGACCCTGATCTCTAAAATATTGTCTTCACCTGCTTTAAACACATGGGGTGGGATAAAGTAATTCCGGAATTCGCGGTGTGATTCAAGGGCCCCTCGCCGGCTGTAACCTCCCGTTTCGCCGATGAATTCGCCGTTGATATACACCCGGTCGGCATCATCAATTCTGCCGGCCAGCAGCACCAGCCGCTGAGAAGCGATGGCTTTGGAAACCCGAATGATCCGGGTATACACCGCGTAACCGTCGTAATTGTTGTATCCTTGGTTTTCCCACGCGCCAGGCACCTGAATGGGCTCGTGATCATGCTCGTTGAAAACCTTTCCCTTGTTAAACAACCAAGTGCCAGTCAGATCCTGATGAAAGGGGGGCAGCACCCCCGTTGAATAAATGCGGACATTACCGGAAATAATTCCACCTTCAAGCTGGCTGTCGTAAACGCGCACCGCCAGAATATTTTCTTCGCCAAACCGAATCAAGCTTGACGGAATTTCGTACTTGCGCAAGGCGTTGTACGCCGTGGCATAGCTTGGCGGGAATGAGCCGGTTTGACCAATCTTGATGCCATTAATAAACACTTCATCCACGTCGTCAATATAGCCCAACTCCAGCGTTAGTTTTTTATTCTCGAGGTCTGTACCAGCCGAAAAGCGAGTCCGGTACCAGGCATAACCGTCGTAGCCCCGGAAACCTTCGTTCTCCCAACGTGCAGGCACCCGGATATCATGCCAGTCTGCGTCGTCGTATTGTGGCGAAGCCCATTCGCTCCGGTCGCCAATGCGGAACTTCCACAGTCCGCGTAAATCTTTTTCATCGGGTTCAATCGCTACCACAGCATGCGCCATCAACAGCAGCACCATCAGGCTTCCCAACCACTTGACTATATTTTCTGTTTTCATAGCTAGTCGAATAAGCGGATCAGATCACGAAAAAATGAATTCCAACCCCAGTTTTGCTCCTGCCACCTAATCTTTTCCCGAAACGCGCGGACATCTTGTTCTTTCATGATTCCAATGGGTCCCTCATAAATTCCACCATCCTGAAAAATATCCTCCACCTCAACGGAAAGCAGGTTTTTACTCTTTAACAAATTAGATGGAATTTTATAGATCCGGTAAAGCGAGTAGGCGTTGCTGCGCTGAAAACGAGAATAGGTGTCCAGCTCTTCCACCTGACCGATCCTGTACCCATTCAGGAAAACCACATCGTAGTCGTCAATTTTTCCTAAAACCAGGTACAATTCTTCACCCTTCAGGCTTTCGGGCAACGAGAATCGCTTGCGGTACCAGGCTCTTCCATCGTAATCAGCATACCCCTGGCTTTCCCATTTCATCGGCACATATATTTCGTCCCATTGTTCATCGCTGGTTTGCGGGTTGTGCATATCACCAAAATCATCGGTGGTGAACTTCCAGGTTCCACTCAAATCAAAAGCCATCTGCGCCTGATCGCGGTCGTAGTACAGACCAAACTTATCGGCCCTGATAATACCGCCATCACGGCCTTCGTCATACACGCGTACGGCGATTACATTTTTTGTTTTACTAAGCAGGGAAACCGGCACCAGGTAATTGCGCTCCTGGTTGTAGGCTGTTTCATAGTTTGGAAAAAAATGTCCGCTTTGCCCCACTTTTTGACCGTTAACGAAAACTTCATCGGCATCGTCGATGTAACCCAAAAAGAGATGAACCATGCCAGTTTCCGGAATCCAATTCAAGCTGAAATTCTTCCGGTACCAGCCATAGCCGTTGTATCCCTCGTAGTAATGCTCCCAGGCTCTCGGTGCCTGAATCAGATCCCAGTCTCGAACATCAGTTGATGGATCAGCCCAGACAGGGTCATCGCCTACCGTGAAGTGCCAACTTCCGTTGAGACTGATGAGGGATTTCCAATCCGCAGCCTTTAGCTCCGAAGAGCCAAAGGCCGTCAGGATCAATAAATAAACGATTAAAAACTTGCTGGTCATGATGTCGTGAACTTTGGGTACAAGATATTTAAAAACAAAATCAATTCGAAATGCTGCTTCCAGACCTATCGCGCCTCGTAGCGAAGTGCGAGATTAACCACGTAGGCGTTCCCCACAAGCACCTTGTCGGCTTCAATTTGATGAGTTTTGAAGACGTGCTTCACATAGTCCTTTGCAGCGCCGTCTTTGCAGCTAAGTCTGATCAGGCTCAGCGATTGATCTCCATTCACGATAAAACAAACTTGTACTTTCTCGTCCATCTTGCTAATGTCGTTCTTGTAAAAGTAATTGTTCCATTCCTTAATGTCCTTTTTAAAGACTTCGGTGATTTCCTGAACCAGTTCTTTTTTGGCCATGCTGGCAGTTGTTTCTGCTGCGAATGTCAGGCCGGTCATCATCAAAAAAGCGACGACCATCATTGTCATTGTCCTTGTTGTTTTCATTGCTTTGAGTTTTTAGTGTTACTGTTTCTAAATTGTTTTCTGATACAAAGTAAAGGCACAGATGTAAGCTCACTGTCAAACAATGATCACATGATATCATAAGATGTCATAGAAATGTCACAGAACCCGAGGTACCCCTCCTCATTTCGGAAATTACGCTCTCCCCCCAAAACATGACTGCAGTTGATTCAAACATAACCAAAGTCGATCCGGCGGAAACAGTCGTCGGGTCAGGTATATCATCAAGTACAAATGAAAACTTAAAGTACTGTGTGAAAAGGCAGCAAAAGTGAGCTCGGGTGAGTATACAGACTTGCCGGGAAGACGATTCAAAATCTCCGACAAACCTTCGAGCTGCCAATTTCTCCATTTCCTTCGAATTCGGTAACTTCGCCCCATAAAAAATCGAGAGACTATGTTTTCAGGAATTGTTGAAGAATACGGCGTGGTGAAAGCCATCGAAAAAGACCAGGAAAATTACCATTTTACCCTGACCTGTTCGTTTGTTGATGAGTTGAAAATTGATCAAAGCCTGTCGCACAACGGGGTGTGCCTTACGGTTGTAAAAATTGACAATGAAGCCAAAACCTACACGGTGACAGCCATTAAAGAGACCCTGTCAAAAACTAACCTGGGCCACTGGAAAGTGGGATCGAAAGTAAACCTGGAGCGCAGCATGATGATGAACGGCCGCCTCGACGGTCACATTGTTCAGGGACATGTGGACCAAACAGCCACCTGCACTAAGGTAGAAGAAGCTGAAGGAAGCTGGTATTTTACCTTCGCGTACGAATTTGATAAACGTAAGGCGCAGCAGGGATACATGACCGTGGAAAAGGGGTCGGTAACAGTCAACGGGGTCAGCCTCACAGTGGTCAACTCGCAAGACAACTCATTTCAGGTGGCAATCATCCCGTTTACCTATCAGGAAACAAACTTTCATACCTTTGAGGTGGGTACCGTGGTCAACCTGGAGTTCGACATTATTGGGAAATACCTGAGCAAACTGGCTACATTCAAGTAAGCAAAAGGATCCGATCCTTCTTCGATGGGATCCCTTCATTTTTTTATGCGTGAAACACCAGCAAAGGTGTTTTCAAGTGAAACACCATTTTGCGTGCAATGCTCGGGTTAAAAATCCGGGTAATCATGTTGCGTTTGTGGGTGGTCAGCGATAAAATGTCGATGCCCTTTTCCTGGATGTATTTTTCCAGGTCGTTCAGCACATCGTCGCCGGCAACCATTTGGCACGTCACGGAATCTTCCGGGTAACTTTTCTTCAGTACCTTACTCATGCTTTTTAGCCGGGCACGGTTCAGTTCTTCATTGTCGCGGTCGCCAATGTGCAAACAAGTTACCTCTGTGTTAAACGGCTTCAACAAACCCAGCAGCTTGTCAATGGCGGTAAAATCCTTTTCATCAAAATTGGTGGCGTAGACCACTTTCTTGATGGACGACAAATTCAGTAATGGTGCTTTTTCCGGAATAACCAAAACCGGTACTTTCGCTTTGTAAATCACGCCGGCCGTGGTGCTGCCCATAACGGCGTCAAGGTCGTTCGACGGCCCTTTGATGCCCATCACAATCAAACGCGGCGGATGCAGCTCGGTGTACGACAAAATATCTTCTTCGGGGTAGCCCATCTTCACAATTTGCTCCATCCGGATGGTTTTCCAAGCCTCTGGTCCGACCTGCTCCAGCAATTGTTTTTGAAAGCGCCCAAACTCCTCGCTAACAAACTCTTCCCGCTCTTTCAAGTGCTCGTACAACCCGGCATCAAAAGCCATGACATCCGAATAAGGAATGGTGAAATAATCAGGCTGTGGAATGACGTGGTAGAAAACCAGGCTCGAATTTAGCTTCAGTGCAATTTCAAAGCCCATGGAAGCAGCCTTCAACGAATAGCCGGAAAAATCGACTGGAATCAGGATAAAGTTCTCTGATTTCTGATGGCTCTTCTCTGCCTTCCCCAACAGCCTATCCAATACCGGGTAAGCTCTTTTGGCATCTTTTGCATTGATGCGCACTTTAACGCCGGATGCCACGGCACCCTGGATGAGATTAACATTTTCAAGCGAGCAGTCGATTCCTTTCGCGTCAAGCAACGACCGCAGCACCTCGGCTTTATGATAAGGCAGTAAGGCAATAGTGATGATTTTATCTTCCATGACAACACGTTTTAATGAACATTCGTCTCGGTCTATTTTCCGATTTTCTGCGGGTTTTAGTTTCAAAATACCAAGGGAATCTTTAGAAAGCTATTTTTTAACATATCGCAGACAAAGGATCCAAATCAATGGAATGATCCAAACAAATTCATCCATTTGCTGTTGTCACTTTTGACATAAAACGGTAAATTTCGGCATGCAAAAAACAGCTTTAATAACAGGCGCTTCAAAAAGGATCGGGAAGGCAATTGCCCAACTCCTGGCATCCCAGGGATGGAACGTGGCCATCCATTTCAACAGGTCGTCAGCGGAGGCGAAGAAGCTTCGGGATGCGTTGAGACAGCAGTTTCCTCAAAACGACTTTGACATTTTTCAGGCTAACCTGATGGACGAATCGGAGATCCAACAGCTGATTCCAGCAGTGTTGAAACGATTCGAATCATTGGATCTACTCATCAATAATGCTTCTGTTTTTGAGCCCTCAAGTTTGAAGGAAACTTCGTTGGAATTACTTCAGCGGCAGATGACCGTCAACTTTCAGGCGCCGTTTTTGCTTTGCCGCGATTTGGCAAAAGCCTGCGAAAAAAGCATGATCATTAACTTTGTGGATACTCGGATTACCAACAACCGCTCGAACTTTGCAGCTTATTCCATTTCGAAGAAAGCTCTTTGGGAGCTGACAAAAATGGCAGCACTCGAATTTGCCCCGAATATCCGGGTCAATGCCATTGCCCCAGGCGTAAGTTTGCCGCCTGAAGATAAAGATGAAAAATACCTGTGGAGCTTGGCCAGCAATATCCCAATGCAAAAGCCAGGCGGGCTGGAGCCTATCCTCCAAAGCATCGATTTTATTCTGGCAAACGATCATTTAACCGGCCAGCTGCTTTTTGCAGATGGCGGTGAAAACCTTGGAAAAAATAATTGAGACATGGCACGAATACGCGTAAAGAACCTCCTGCTGAGAACCTTCATTGGATTCAATCCCGAAGAGCTGGTGAATAAGCAAGACGTGGTGATCAACCTCGAAATTGAAGTGAGTATACCGAATGAGGCTTTGGAATCGGATGAACCTGACGGCATTTACGACTACAAAAAGATAACCAAGCGGGTGATTTCGTATGTGCAGGACGGACGTTTCAAGCTATTGGAAGTCTTGACAAAAAACCTGCTGGAGATGATTATGGAAGATGATCGGGTGCGTTGGGCGAAAGTGGAGGTGGATAAACCACATGCCCTGCGGTTTGCCGAATCGGTTTCATTCGAAATGGAAGCGACGCGATGAACACCTGCATTATTGGCATCGGATCAAATATTGAAGCAGAGGCCCATATTCCCCGGGCCATCGAATTGATTGGCAGAGATTGCAAAATTCTTAAAATCTCTAAAATGATGAAGACTAAGCCCATTGGCTACACCAATCAGGCTGATTTTACCAATGGTGCTGTCAAAATTGAAACAAATTGGAGTCGGCGAGAGTTAAACTTGTACCTGAAAAAGATTGAAGACCAGCTTGGTCGTGATCGCACCCAAATAAAGTTCGGTCCGCGGACGATTGATTTGGATCTCATGATTTGGAATGGGCAGGTGGTTGACCAAGATTATTACACCCGTGATTTTCTGCGTCAGTCGGCTGCTGAGCTTGGGTTTAAGGAGTCAGGCTAACGAATTGGTTCTAAGAGGGGATCTGTCCAGCACAACAGATTATCCGCTCAAAATAAGATCATTAAATTTTTCAGGAGTAATTATCTCAAAATAAATAAGGCCAAACATGAAGTATCCCTACAGTCAATTTGCATTCGTTCTTCTCATCGCTTTTTTCGTTGTTTCCTGTGGTAAAAATGATGATCCTGTTGAAGAATCGCTGTTTACCTACCTCGAATCCGAAAAACAGGTCAGTACCATTCCTCAAGGTACCGCGCAATTTTTGTTTTCAGCGTTGGCGGCACAATATGATGATGATGGCACGATGGACAATGAAGTGACTTCCGGAGCCTTAGTTTATAAAGTGACTTACAAAACCACGTTCGAAGGTGAACCATTAACGGTATCCGGCCTGGTTTCTGTTCCTGATGAGCCAGGGGATTACCCGGTAATTAGCTTTCAGAACGGAACAAACGTGGAGTACAGCGAGGCGCCAACGGCAAACCCGGGAAACAACCTTTTCGTTGTTTTGGAAAGCTTTGCTTCGCTCGGATTTATCGTGGTGATTCCCGACTATCCGGGGTTTGGAGAGTCGAAGCAGGTTTTTCATCCTTATCTCGAAAAAGACAACATGGTTCCAAGCCTGGTCGATCTATTAAAAGCAACACGTGAATTTGTGAGCCAGGATCACATTGTGGCATCACTCAACGAAGATTTGTACCTGATGGGTTATTCACTGGGCGGCTGGGCAACTTTGCAGCTTCAGCGTGAAATTGAAAGCAATGGTCTGGAAGACTATCAATTAAAAGCCAGTTCGTGTGGTGCCGGCCCTTATAACCTGAATTTGCTGAATGAGTTAATCGTTAGCCAGGGAAGTTATCCCATGCCCTATTTTCTGGCTTTTCTGATGCAGGCCTACCATGTTCATGGAAAATTCTCAAATCCGTTGAATACGATTTTTGACGATGAGTACGCAGCCAAAATCCCTGATTTATTTAATGGAATCAATACCGGAGGTGACATCAATGCGCAACTCACAACCAGCGTCACAGACTTGTTGCATCCGGATTTTCGTGTCGGTTACGAGTCCAATGCGGCCTACCAACCCGTGCAGGACGCGTTGAACAACAACGGTGTTGAAGCCTGGAATACAAACACGCCTACCCGTTTGTTTCATGGTGAAAACGACACGTTCGTTTCCATGGAGCTTTCCACAAAAATGAAACAGGATTTCAGTGAGCTGGGTGTCAGCAACGAGCTCGTGAAGATGGTTGTGTTGCCTGGTGAAGACCACCAAAGTGCCATTTTGCCTTTTGGAATCGCGACCATCAACTGGTTTATCGGCCTGAACAGCAACTAGCAAAAACTGATATATTTTAGGCTTTTTCCGGTTGAAAGCCCGTACTTTTGTTGTATGTCAACGATGAGGGTACACGACGCAAAATACAAATTCAAAAACATCAAAAACCGCGATGCTTTCATTTCTCTGCAGTTTAAACGGAGTGAGTAGTTCTACTTTGATATTTAAAATGACATGAGAAATGGATTTACCTTTTGCAGAAAATTATAAAATTAAAATGGTAGAGCCAATCTACCGAAGTACCCGTGAAGAGCGCGAAAAATGGATCGATCAGGCCCACTACAATTTATTCAACTTAAAAAGTGAGCAGGTTTTTGTTGACTTACTGACTGACAGCGGGACCGGAGCCATGAGCGATCGGCAGTGGGCCGCACTAATGACCGGTGATGAAAGCTATGCCGGTTCGTCATCCTACTACCACCTGAAGGATAAAGTGAAGGAAATTTTTGGCTTCGACTATTTTTTGCCTGTTCATCAAGGGCGGGCTGCTGAAAACGTCCTGTTTTCAGTCTTGGTGAAAGACGGTCAGTTCGTGCCGGGAAATTCCCATTTTGATACGACCAAGGGACATATCGAGTTTCGAAAAGCCACCGCCGTTGATTGTACCATTGATGAAGCGTTTGACACCAATGGCATGCACCCGTTTAAAGGCAATATAGACATTGGCAAGCTGACAGCCGTCTTGGAAAAGCATCCCAGAGAGCAGGTGCCGATGATCATTGTTACGCTCACCTGCAACAGCTCAGGAGGACAGCCCGTTTCCATGGAGAATCTGCGCGAAATCCGTCAGGTAGCCGACCAATATCAAATTCCGATGATCTTCGATTCAGCACGCTTTGCCGAAAACGCCTGGTTTATCCAAAGCCGCGAACCAGGCTACCAGAATCGGTCAATTCGGGAAATTGTAAGCGAAATGTACCAGTATGCCGATGGCATGACCATGAGCAGCAAAAAAGATGGCATCGTCAATATTGGTGGCATTTTGGCCATGCGAAGCAAAGATTGGTACGAGCAGGCATCGGTTTATAACATCTTGTTCGAAGGATTTGTCACTTATGGCGGAATGGCCGGACGCGACATGAATGCGCTGGCTATTGGCCTCGATGAAGTGACCAGCGGCGCGTACCTGGAGAACCGGATCCGACAGGTGCACTATTTGGGAAACAAGCTGATTGAATTGGGCATTCCGGTCCAAAAACCACTTGGAGGACACGCCGTTTTCGTGGATGCCAAACGCTTTTTAAACCGGGTTCCAAAAGAAGAATTTGTGGCCCAGACTTTAGCCGTTGAGCTTTACCTGGAAGCAGGAGTTCGTGGTGTTGAAGTGGGTACGCTACTTGCCGACCGCGATCCTCAATCAAAAGAGAACAGGTATCCGCAGCTGGAGTTTTTGCGACTGGCTATTCCACGCCGCACCTACACCAACAACCACATGGATGTGGTGGTCGCCGGCCTGAAGAATATTTTTGACCGAAGAAATTCGATTACCCGGGGATTAATGATTCTGGAAGAAGCGCCAATCATGCGCCACTTCACAGTCAAGCTGCAGCGAAACTAATTGTTGAACGAATGACGATAGGTCTGATTCAAGGTCACTTGGATCAGGCTTATTTTTTCAACAGCTTAAAGGCGTGGCTCCACTCATTGTTTCGGAAACCTGGGATGCACCAGAGCATGCAAAGTGGCTCAATAGCTCGCGCGGCTTCAACTTTTCCCATGTCTTCGGTTTCCCAGCCAAACAAACCCAACACTTCTTTCACGTGCTTTTTTGCGTCATCATTATTCCCGCAAATGAACATTGTTGGTTGGCCACCTTCAAACTGTGGATTCACCATCAAAGCATTCCCCACGCAACTAAAAGCTTTAACAAAATTGATCCGCGAATATTTTTCCTGCAAATGTTCCATGAGCGAAAAATTTGGCCTGGTGAAAAAGTGCAATACCCCGTTAACCGGTTCCTCATCGCTGATCGGGTTGCAGGTATCTATCACTGTTTTTTCATGCAGGTTAGCTGCGCCGGCCAAGTCTAACACAAATTCGGCAGCGCTGCCTTTCACAGCCAATACAACCAAATCTCCAAAGTGGGCGGCTTCTTCAAAAGTGCCAACCGACGCCTTTTCTCCAGCCTCGCTGAGCCAATGTGCCACCCACAATTTATCTCTGGTCCCAATTTTAACCTCGTAACCCTGTTTTAGAAAGCCGTTTGCCAATGCACGGCCAACACTTCCTGAACCTAAAATGCCCACTTGTTTTCTCATGGTGATTCGTGTAAAAAATTAATAATGATCAAGTTACTGAGTGATACGATTTATTTTGGAATTTGGTTTTCAGGCCTCAAAGAAGATTTGTACCTTCAAAATAAAAAAGAAAAGTGATGCTGATACCAAACTACTTAAAGAAAGGAGACCGGATTCGCGTTGTTTCCCCAGCGGGAAAAGTGGAGAAAGAGAAAATTCGTTCCGGAATGAATTTGTTTGAGCAGGCTGGTTTCGAGGTGGTTTGGGGCGACCATGTTTTTGACAATCACTTTCAGTTTGCGGCAACTGATACCCGGCGTTTGCGGGATTTACAGCAAGCATTGGACGATCCGCAATGCAGGGCAATTGTTTGCGCGCGGGGTGGTTATGGCGCCATCCGCCTGGTGGATCAACTGGATCTTTCGAATTTTCGTCAGCAACCAAAGTGGTTGGTTGGCTTCAGCGACATTACGGTTTTGCACGCCCTTTTGCAAAACGAAGGTTTTTGCAGCATCCATGGCGCCATGCCGGGATTTTACCTGAAAGATGATCAGCCATCCGACAGTTTCAACGAGCTGCTCAAAACGCTGAAAGGTGAAAATAGTCCGGTTCGGGTTCCACCCCAGGCATTTAACCGCCCAGGCGAATCCTCCGGAAGACTGACTGGAGGAAACCTCTCGATGATTTACAGCCTGATGGGTACACCGCTCGAACCGGCAACTGATGGCAACATCCTGTTTATTGAAGATTTGGCAGAATACCTCTACCACCTCGACCGGATCATGCAGAGCCTGAAACTGGCTGGAAAACTCGAAAGCCTGAAAGGATTGCTGGTGGGTGGTCTCACAGAGATGAAGGACAACGACGCCCCGTTTGGGCAATCGCCCCAGGAAATTATCCGCGAGGCAGTAAAAGCCTACGATTTCCCAGTTTGCTTCGACTTTCCCGCCGGACACATCGATCGCAATCTTCCTCTCGTTTTTGGGGCAGGGTACCGGTTGGAGGTCAATAAATCGACTGGTTCAACCTTGACTATGCTTTAATTTTTTGAGCTTCAAAAATACTTGGTTAAATTCGAAAAATAAACCCTACCGTTTGCTGAAAAAATGAATGGTTTCGCGAATACCATCTTCGTACGATGTTGGTTCGTATCGAAAATAATGGTTGAACTTTGTTGAATCAAAGTGGTAGTTCATTTCATTCTGATAAAGCATTTCATAAAGTTCTTCGATGGTTTTATTGAAAAGGCCCCCCAGTTTGATCATCCATTTCTTCAGTACCGTATAGCTGGCTTCCTGCCCCAGCTCGTCAGCTGCCAGACGAATAAAGGTTTCGCCATTTATGCCCGGGTTGCAAGTGGGTAAGTGCCAAATCTGGTTAAAAGCGTCGTCGCTGCCAGCCAATAAGTTTAATCCTCTGGCGCAGTCAATCGTGTAAGAGTACGAATGCAGCAGGCCGGCATCAACCATCCATTGCGCCTTTTTCCCCTTCATCAGCTTCTCCAGCGCCATCACGTACGGCAGACTGGTTTGTGCTGCGTAAGGGCCATAGAAATCAGCCGACCTTGCAATAATTGCCCGAATGTTCCCCTGCTCCATCTCCTCTTCAAGCTGCCTGGCAATAGCTGCTCTGATTTCCCCTTTCTTACTGCACGGATTGTACGGTGTCGTTTCTGTCATTTTCTCATCTGTTTTTCCGTACATGTACACGTTATCGAAAAAGATGAGTCTGGCATTTGCCTTTTTGCATGCGTCAATGGTATTTCGCATGATTTTGGGCCATAGGTCTTTCCAGACTTTGGCATCGTACGGGAGCCCAACACAGAGGTAAACAATATCCGAACCTTCAACGGCTCGGAGGGTATCGTTGTAAGAGTCAATGTTTGCTTTTACCGATTCGGTTGCTTCCATCGCATATCCACTTCGTGAAGCGAGCCGGACTTCGTGCCCGTGACTGAGCAGCTCGTGTGTGAGGCAGTTTCCGATGGCTCCGCCAGCTCCCAAAATGGTGTGTCGGCCTGGCTTTTTGCTGGGTGTGTTTTGCTCTTTATTCATAAACTTGTCTTTCGTTTGAAAATTACAATGAAATGATTTTTCCGACGCCTTTGGCCTTAACGCAAGGTGAATGAAATTGCATCCCAAATTTACAAATTTTGACCATAGCAATCATTGCTTTCACTTGCCTTATAAAACATTACTTATGAGTCGGCAAAAAGAAACCGGAAATAAAGGAGAAGAAATCGCCCAGGAATATTTGCGAACATTCGGATATGAAATTATCGAAACAAACTGACGGTCGAACCATTACGAGATTGATATCATTGCAAGAGATAAAGATGAGCTGGTTATTGTCGAAGTAAAAGCGCGCGGCAGCGATACTTATGGGCATCCTTCAGAAGCAGTAAGCGACAAAAAAATCCGTTTTCTGATTAATGCTGCCGAAGCTTATTTTTTTGAACCCGACAGCTACCTGGATACCCGTTTCGATGTGATGACCGTTATTTTCTGTGGGAAAAATCTCGAGTTGGAGCATTTTAAAGATGCCTTTTATCCGACCGCCCGAAAACCCCATTTAATTCCTTATTTTTGAACCACAACAACAGCCTATGAATATTGAAGAACTACGAACCTGGTGCATCTCCAAAAAAGGAGTCAGCGAAGATTTTCCATTTGATGAAACTACGCTGGTGTTTAAAGTGATGGGGAAAATGTTTGCTTTGACTGATTTAGAAGGAGATTTAAGCATCAATTTAAAGTGTGACCCTGAGAAGGCGGTCGAACTGCGTGAATTATATCCCTCCGTTATGCCCGGTTACCACATGAACAAAAGGCACTGGAATACCATTCTACTTGATGGTTCCGTGCCCGACCAATTGATCCGGCAATGGATTGACCATTCGTATGCGATGGTTGTTGAAAAACTAACAAAAAAACAGCGAAACGAGTTAGCAACACTTTAGAACCTGATCATGATTGAATTTGAATTAAAAACCGAATATATTGAACTGATAAAACTGTTGAAACTGCTTCGGCTGGTTGAATCGGGCGGAATGGCCAAAATCGTGGTTGAGGATGGCCTTGTTAGCCTGAATGGCGAAATTGAATACCGCAAACGAGCCAAGTTAAGAAAGGGTGATCAGGTCGAATTCGAAGGGCAAACCATCGTGATTAAATGAGGAAGCCGGCGAAGAACTCGCCGGCTTGGATTGTGCTTGTGCGTTAAGAGAGAACGGTAAGAAATTTAAGAACCGGGTTTACGCTGTCGTCTGACCCTTTATTGTACATCTCAAATTTCATGAAACCTACGCTCAAAATCAAACTTTTTGCAAAGGATTGTATGAACTGCACGTTTTAGTCACAAAAATACCCTATCTCTCAGACGAACGAACTTATATTGTTTACTACACCATGGAAATAACCGTCCATTTTAAGCATTCGTTAGAATTTTAAGCTCAGTCCAACCCCAAATAATTGCTTAAACTGAATCCGCGGACCACTTTTTTCTCCATCATCAATATGAACATCATCGTCGTAAATCAGGTTGGTAATTAAATTGGCTGAAAGAAAATCATTGATTTTCATATTCACCAAAACATCCCAGTGAATATCAATATTCTGAGGGGTATCCAGGTAGTTGGAAAACAAATCCAGCTTGGTTTCAAAGTCCACGTTTTTAACGACGGTGGTTTTAAACTGGCTTTTCAAAAAAGCACCGAGCTCACTCCGGCTTTTTTTTCCCGGATCTACTCCAAAGGCACCGGCATCCGATAGCTCATCATCGGTAACCACCGTCATCTTTCCAGTAAGCGGCGAAAGGAAGAGCGAAAACTTGTCGCTCGGCTTGTAATCCATACCCAATGCCAAGGTAAAATAACCCGGAGCCATAAAGGTTGAAATGGCATCGTCGGTATTTGGGTAATTATAGCCATTGGTCATCTGCGTTCTGAAATTGAACAAAGCGGTGTAAAACAGTTTGCTCTCCGCTTTTGGTTTCAGTCCAAATTTGGAGCTAAAATCAATTTTATCATCTGTCTTGACGGCTTTGTCATCTTCTTCTTTCAGTAGACCATAACCCACATCCAGCGTGTTTTCCCAGCTTTTATTATCTTCGGCATAATTGGCAAAAACATTGAATAAAGCCGTTCCTGATGCTGAACTTTTACCTCCGGCCGCCCAATTAGTGAGCGAAACCTGTGAGAAATTAACTGAGATGGTGCCTCCTTTATTCCAAACCTTGGTGGTGTCGCTTGATGTTTGGGAGAAACCCATAACAGGTACTATCAATAAAAAGATTACTAATCGTTTCATAATGTTTCGAGTCAATTACGATTACTTTTGAATATGCAAGTCCATTTGAGGGAACGGAATATTTAATCCAGCTTTTGGGAATTCCTTGTACACTTGTTCCGTAAAATCAAATTTGATTGCCCAATAGTCGGCTGCCTGCGCCCATACCCGGACAGTAATATTCACCGAGCTGTCGGCCAGTTCGCTCAAAACAATAAAAGGAGCCGGATCTTTAAGGATGCGTGAATCAGCTTCAATTATCGCCGTGAGCACTGATTTGGCCTGATCGTAGTCATCGCCATAAGCAACGCCAAAAACAAAGTCAACACGGCGTTGTGCTTCTGTCGAGTAATTTTTTACTGATCCGGTTGATAAGCTACCATTGGGGATGATAATGGTGACATTATCCGGAGTCTTTAGGATGGTATTAAAGATTTGAATTTCGCGAACACTCCCGGCATAACCTTGCGCTTCAATGTAGTCGCCAACTTTGAAGGGCTTAATGATGAGTATAATGACCCCTCCGGCAAAATTCTGCAATGTGCCTGATAGGGCCAAACCAATAGCCAGACCCGCGGCACCCAAAATGGCAATGAAGGAAGTCATTTCAATACCCATCATACCAATCACTGAAACCACTAACAGTACTTTTAGTACGATTCCAGTCATGCTTTTCAGAAAACCACGAAGCGAGAGATCAATGTTTTTACGGTCCATCAGCCGGGAAAGTGCCTTTGTCAGGATGCTAACAACCCACAGACCTACTGCCAGCGTGATAAGCGCTGAGACTAATTTTATACCATAAAGAACAATCATTTCTGAGATCCAATTCGAAGCATTTTCTAAATATTCCATGATTTGAGGTTTTAAAATATTTTATAAAGAACATGAATGTACCGTACTTGTTCGAGAAAACCCAATGATCAATTCAAATTCTTGTGAATCATTTATTCATTTGGGCTTTGATTCTTCCTAAAATACAACGTAATCAGTCCGCAATGAAATCCCGTTGAGATTGATAGGCGATGTGCGGATGATTCACCTAAGCGAATAAAAGAAACACTTATGAACGATGGGTTTGACCAAGAGAGTATGAAGAGAATGATCAGTCCGCGATCGGAATAACTTTGAAACACTAAAAAAGCACTTAATTTTGTACGCATAAGAAATCATGAAAGCAGTTAATTATTCCGAATTAAGACAGAATTTAAAAGCAAACCTGGTCAGAAAACCCATTGTCGAGTGATGGATGTTTTCTGGAGACAAGTCTGCTTGGGAAGATTACTGGTAATGGATCGCGAATGATCCGTGGTTTTATTAGCGAAACTTTAAACAACTCCATGGAGAGCTTAGTTAAATGGATAAAATCTGACACATGAATATTTTATTAACATCTGTAGGGAGAAGAAAATATATCGTTGAATATTTTAAAACCGCTCTTGATGGAATTGGTGAAATTCACACTTCTAACAGCTCATATTCAATTGCTATGATGAGTTCTGATGGCTTTTTTATAAGTCCAATTGTTTATGAAGACAATTATATTGAAAGTATAATCACCTATTGTAAGGACAATAATATAAAAGCCGTTATTTCTTTATTTGATATTGACTTGTACGTTTTAGCTCAGAACGAAAAAACATTTGAAGAGAATTCCATCAAACTTATTTTAGCTCCTGCAGAATCTGTTCGGATTTGCAATGACAAGTGGGAAACATATCAACTCCTCAGCAATTTGGGAATTAAAACACCTAAAACATTCTTAAGTGTAGAAAAGGTAGTTGAAGCTGTTGATAGGAATGAAATTCAATACCCACTAATTATTAAACCGCGCTGGGGGATGGGATCATTGAGCGTTTACAAAATAGATGACATCAATGAACTGTATGTACTTTACAAAAAAAGCAAAAAGGAAGTCTTTGATTCATATTTAAAATATGAATCATCTTTAACTAAAGATGATTCAATAATCATACAGGAATGCATTCATGGTGATGAATTTGGATTAGATGTTATTAATGATCTTCAAGGAAACTACGTAAAAACCTTTGCAAAATGGAAGGTCTCAATGAGAGCGGGAGAAACAGATATTGGGAAGACTGTTGAGAATACCCAGTTTGAAGAGATCGCTATAACACTAAGCAAGGAAATTAAACAACTTGGAATACTATCCGTGGATTGCATTGTTCAAAATAGCATTCCATACGTCATTGAAATGAATTGTCGCATTTCCGGCCATTACCCTATAAGCCATTTAGCAGGTGTAGATTATCCAGGTCAAGTGGTAAGTTGGCTCAATGGAGATGGAAATAATGAATCGAAATTAGAATTCGAAATCGGATTAACAGTAACTAAAGACTTAGTACCAGCAATTTTGAAACAAAAACAGCAAAGTTAATCTTGATCTAATCGCTTTCCCCTAAGATTGATTATCCAAAATTGCTATGAATTTCCTACATTTACTTTCTGCCTTGGTTTTCTCCATTAGAAAAGGAGCGCCGAAGAAATAGGTTGACCACTTAAATTGCGTATAGTCATAGAGGTATGTTTTCTGCCATGCGCTAAATCATTGATATTATTTCTAAGTTATTTATGACAAGCCTTAAACAAAAAACAGCTACCGGCTTAAAATGGAGTTCAATAGAAAGTTTTTCGAGGCAGGGAATTAGTTTTGTTATAGGTATTATTATAGCCCGAATATTGTCGCCCTCAGATTATGGAATCATAGGAATGATCTTAATTTTCACTGAAGTATCAGCCGTATTCATAAACGGAGGTTTTAGTGCTGCTTTAATTCGAAAACAAAATCGAACGGAATCTGATCTTTCCACAGTTTTTTATTACAATATTGTGGTGAGTTTGTTCTTTTATTTAGTCCTTTTTGTATCAGCTCCATACATAGCAAATTTTTATCATTCACCTATTCTTACAATGGTCGTCAGGGTCGTAAGTTTAAATATGGTAATTGGGGCCTTAGGTGCAATTCAAAGTACAATTCTAAATATAGCTATCGATTTTAAAACCCAAACAAAAATAACGGTCTTAACACTGATTGTTACCGGAACTATTGGGATCTCAATGGCATACAGCGGCTTTGGAGTATGGGCCTTGGTTTTCCAGGGTTTGGCATCTACTGCCATTTCAACAAGTCTATTATGGATTTTTATCGGCTGGAAACCTAAATTGGTGTTTTCGTTGCAATCGTTTAAAGAGCTTTTTGGATTCGGTTCAAAATTAATGTTGTCAGGATTGCTGGACACAGTTTATAAGAATATATACCAGGTCGTAATCGGTAAAAAATTCACCTCAGCGGAATTAGGTTTCTTTACACGGGCAAAAGGGCTGGCGCAACTTCCATCGTCGAACATTACCAACATAATCCAAAGGGTCACTTTTCCGATTTTAAGCGAAATGCAGGATAATCTGACTCAGCTAGCGACTAATTATCGCAAATTGCTAAAAATGTCGGCATTTATAATTTTCCCATTAATGATGCTTCTATTTGGACTTGCTGAACCGCTCATTAAAATCCTTTTAACCGACAAATGGCTTCCTGCTGTCCCAATGTTACAGGTGTTATGTTTTAGTTACATGTTTTATCCAATTCACGCGATAAACCTAAATCTTTTGCAGGTAAAAGGCCGGTCTGATCTTTTTCTGCGATTGGAAATAATTAAAAAAGCACTCATCACAATTGTGTTGTTTGCAACTGCGCCTTTTGGCGTTTTAGTAATGTGTTATGGCATAATATTAACATCATTATTAGCACTAATTATTAATACATATTACACAGGAAAGCTAATAAACGTTGGTTTTTCCACCCAGATAAAAGATATTTTTCCAGTTTTAATATTATCATTTATAACTGGATTTTTAGCTTATTTTCCTTCCCTGATTTTAACTGAAAGTTATTTTCAACTGGGTTTCGGCAGTGTTTTGGGAACTCTTTTTTTCATCAGTGCATCCTATCTTTTAAAATTTAGCGAGTTAAATGAACTGATAAATTTTCTTTTCAAACAGAACAAAAAATTGTAAAACAACAACATGATGAATAAACTGAAAAGCCCCATTTACGTCACAAAGCCCTCGCTACCTGATTTACAGGAATTTTTACCATACCTCGAACAAATTTGGGACACAAAAATACTCACCAACAACGGGCCTTTTCACAAACAGTTGGAAAAGGAACTGGGTGAATTTCTTGGTGTGCCCTATATTTCGTTGTTTGCAAATGGAACGCTGGCACTGGTAACAGCATTACAGGTACTGGGTATTTCCGGCGAAGTAATAACGACACCTTATAGTTTTGTGGCTACATCACATAGTTTGTTGTGGAATAATATAAAACCGGCTTTTATTGACATTGAACCCGAATTTTGCAATCTTGATCCTGGAAAAATTGAAGCTGCCATCACTTCGAAAACAACAGCAATTCTCCCTGTTCATGTATACGGAAATCCATGTAAGGTCGAACGTATCGGCGAGATTGCAAATCGACACGGATTAAAAGTAATTTATGATGCGGCCCATTCATTTGGAGTTGATTACAATGGACAAAGTGTTTGTAATTACGGTGATATTTCGATCCTCAGTTTTCATGCAACAAAAGTATTTAACACAATGGAGGGAGGCGCAATTATTTGCCACGATGCAAACACAAAAAAGCAAATTGATTTTCTAAAAAACTTTGGTTTTGCGGGTGAAACTGCAATTATGGCTTGCGGAATTAACTCGAAAATGAATGAAATGCAGGCAGCTCTGGGTTTACTTCAATTAAAACAACACCATGAAAACAAAGGAAAACGAAAAGTAATCGACCATTTATACAGGGCTAATTTAGAAGGCATTAAAGGAATCTCCTTTTTGGCAGAACCGAAAAATACAGAATCAAATTATGCTTATTTTCCGATATTTGTTGACGAACAAGAATACGGATTAAGCAGGGATCTGCTTTATGAAAAACTGAAAGAAAAGGGTATTTACGGGCGGCGGTATTTTTATCCTTTAATCAGTGAATTCCCGATGTATGAGGTTTATAAATCGGCTAATTCGCCTAAATTATTGAAGGCACATGAAGCTTCGCAAAAGGTTATTTGTTTACCGATTTATCCGGATTTAAAACTGCATGAAGTTGAATTTGTCATTACCTGTATTTCTGATTTCGCCGGTGCCATTGAATCTAAAAAAATGGGAGCTGCAATCAAAAAATAGCTGTATTGGAAAAAAAATTTAATAAAAGTCTACTCGGACGATTATTTTCAAATTTGTTTACTATGTCTGATATCCTTGTTAGTGTTTGCTGTTCGACGTTTAATCACGAAAAATTTATTGCCAAAGCCCTGGATGGGTTTTTAATGCAAAAGATCAATTTCAAAATTGAGATTCTTATCAATGATGATTGTTCGCAAGATAATACTGTTTCCATACTGAACGACTATAAAAAACGTTATCCTGATTTTTTTGACATAACCTTCCAAACAGAAAATCAATTTTCAAAAGGAGTTAAACCATTTGCTCAAATGTTGTTCCCAAGAGTAAAGGGCAAATACATTGCCCTATGCGAAGGAGATGATTTTTGGACAAACCCCGGCAAACTACAGCAACAAGTTGATTTTCTGGAGAATAATCCAGATTACTCCATGTGTTTTCATAAATGCAAAATCGTTGATGAGGACAACCAGGAATTTGATTCGAAGACCTTTAATCATTTGGAAGAGAAAGATTATGTAGGACGGGAATTGTTGGAAAAATGGTCGATACCAACTGCTTCGGTTGTGTTTAGAGCTGAGTATCTGAGTCATATTCTGAAACGTTCAAAAACACCAGGATATTTGTATGGGGATACGCCAATGTTCCTGACCTTACTTGAGTTCGGGAAAGCACGATGTTTAGCCGATAATATGTCTGCCTATCGGATACATCCGGGTGGTATTTCAAGATCAGCAAGCAATAAAGATATGATTGCTTTATATAAACACTACCAAACCTTAAAAAAGGATTTTAATGGCAAATACGAGGACATTATGATAAAAAATATTGGCCTATATGCGTTTGGCATTTCGAAGAATCTTATAAAAAAAGGCCATGTATTAAATGGTGCAAAGTTTCTAGTCATTTCAATAGTGTATGATAGAAATACAATTGCCGAGTTTTTTGTGAGAAAGCTGCTACGTCCATGAGCAAAAACTTACC
>NZ_CAXBDD010000064.1:0-22397 GCF_963974515.1 uncultured Sunxiuqinia sp.
CGGTAGGCTGCCCCGCCACCACCACATCACTGATCTCAACAGTTCCTTCCCGGTCTAAGCCCGTGACATCAACCTGCTGATAACCGCGCCTTTCAATAGTGAAATCGCCAGCCCAAAGGATAGTCAATGCTTCGCTTCTCAGCTCCACAATTTTTTCCCGCGCTCCCATCGCTATTTTAACCCGGGCGTTACCGCCAATCGTCTTGGCCCGAATCCCCAGCTGTATCACACCGGTTTTCTCGGCATAAAAGAAGGTGCGAAATGTCTTGGCGAAATTGCTGTCAAAACGAATGCCCGCCTCTCCGATATTTTCCGTTGTTTGCAGACCATTGTCTATGACCCAACTGTTGCCAGCTGTAGGTATGAAGACCTGCGCATGCCCAGTTGACTGACCGGGGCCCAGCTGCATGAAAAGTGCCAGCAGTGCCGAAGCTATAAGTTGACAAACCTGTTCTTTTTGCATGAAGTATTTTTTGCTGTGATCATTTTTGCTCCTTAGGCTACAATTTGAGTAGCATCAAGCATTCTTATCGCAAATCGTTTTATGGATTCAGTCACTTTGCACCATGCAAGCTATTCAACCGGATCAATTCCTTTCAGCGTAGGTTTCACTTCGATGATTCCGCCATTTTCATCAAACTCCAGCTTGTCGATGCACACTTCGCGGTGGAAACCTCCGGCGCGGCCCATTTCAACGCCTTTGGGTCGGGTAAAACGATGATAAACCAGGTACCATTCGTCTTTTCCCGGAACCTGAATGGCCGAGTTGTGGCCGGTTGCAAATATTTCCTGCGCAGCGTCCTGCCTGATGACAATGTTGTTCTCGGGGATGGTCAGCGTTCCCAGCGGCGAGTCCGAAGTAGCATAGCGAACTTTGTAATTGGGGCTGCGGGTATCGTCTTCCGACCACATGAAATAATAGGTGCCATTACGATAAATAACGTAGGTTCCTTCGCGGTAGGTGTTGTCGATGTTCATCAGTTTTAGCGTATTCTTTTTAATCGACAGCATATCCTCACTCAGTTCGGCAGCTGCCATGTAGCCATTGCCCCAGTAGAGATAGCTTTTTCCGCTTTCAGGATCAGTGAACACGTCGGCATCAATTTCCTGTCCTCCGGTAATCCCTTCGGGTTTGTAGTCGATCAGCGGCTGTCCGCTATCGACAAACGGCCCGGTTGGGTCATCGGCCACAGCCAGCCCGATGCGTTGGGCTGCCGTGAAATAGTAGAAATACTTGTACTCGCCATCGATCTTCTTTTCGATAATACAAGGCGCCCAGGCATTTCGGTCGGTCCAGCTCACATCGGTTTTCAGGTCCAGGATCACCCCTTCATCGGTCCAGTCGACCAGATTATCTGAAGAAAAAACCTTGAAGTAAGTTCCGCTCCAGTTCATAAAACCGTCGCTGGTTGGGTAGATATAATATTTGCCGGTCTTTTCGGAATACAAAATATCCGGGTCGGCATAAAAACCTTCGAGCACCGGGTTGTGGTCTTCCGATGCTGAAACCTGGTAAACCACTTCGCCTTTACCTTCAATACTGAAGATGTATTCAACCGCCCCGCCGGAGAAGTTCTGAGCTCCTTTGGGCTGAAAATCAATACCCGGCCAAGCGCTGAATTCCGGATCGAATGCGGAGAGGTCGGTTCCTCGTTTTACGGGTAGATAAATCGTTTTTTCATTTCCATTAATGACCACATTCTGCTTTTTCAGGGAAGCGGATTGAGCATCAATCAGCAGATCATCAAAACGGCCCCATTGGCTGATCAACCGCTTCAACTCCTTGCCGGTAATTGGCATCACCGTTCCGTGGCGTGGGTGAAATTTCATCGAGATTGCCTCGTCAATCACCGAGAAGTTTTGCAAATCGGTGCTTTTGGTAAACTGGTAGCGGCCGCTGGTGTACACGTCGTACATTAGAATGTATTCATCCGAATTGATCCGCTTAAAAATGCCGCTGCCTTCAACCGGATGGGTTTCGCAATCCACGCGTTTGTCGCTCACCAGCTCGTAACCTTCGGTTAGTTGGTCCGAAAGGGCCAGTTTAATGCCTGGTTCGCCATCTTCTGACTTCATAAACAGGTGGTATTTCCCATCCTTTAAAATGATGTCTCCATCGATGGCCGCATTGTTTGTGGGGCTATAAAACAGTTGTTTGGGCGCGGCTTCCAGTCCCGTGAAATCTTCGTTGGCAAAGGCATAGTAAATGATGTCCGGATCGTCTCCCTGCTTCATCGAAAAGTAAATCATGTACTTCCCGGTGGTTTCATCGTAAAACGTTTGCGGCGCCCAAACCCGCCAAACATCCCCAAATTCCTCAGGAAACGATTCGGGAATATTCACCTTCGACGATTCCCAGGTGATCAGGTCTTTTGATTTCAGCAACACCATGGCATAGTTTTTCCATCCCATATCCGGCACATACAAATCGGTTACCACCATGTAAAACCAGCCATCGGCACCACGCAAAATATGTGGGTCGCGCACACCGCCCGAAGTACTGATTTCCTTCGAATCCAGAATGGGCTCGTTGTTATTCAACGCTCGATAATTGTAACCGTCGAGGCTCACGGCAAAGCGAATGGCCTCCTCGCCCGGGCCATTCCCGGTAAAATAGGTAAAGAGGTAGGCGGAAAGTTCGTCGTCCGGTTGAGATTGGTTGCATGAGCCAAACAGGGCAAATACAGCAAACAGCAAGCCGGCAATACGAATGGTATTTTTTATTTTATTCTTGAATGTCATCGAATTTGAATTTTAAAGTTTTTATTGAACGATCAATTTTGTTTCGCCCGGATTTAGCCAGTTGGCCGAAAATCTCAGCATGACTTCACCCGGCTTATCACCCACCTGAATGTAAGCGATCATCCGGCCATGAAAAACACGGTGCTTATTATCGGTGTAATCAGACATATCTGAATTGTTGCTGGCTTCCAAGCCGAGCAAACGCGCGTCGCCATGGATTTGGCAAGTCACCTCTTCATCCGACAGCATCACCGGGATTCCGGCTTCATCCACCACCTGAATGGCAATTTGAGCGACTCCGCCCGGCGCAACCGCTTCTTCGCCCTCAATCACCTCAATAGCGTATGGCCGTCCCGAGGACTCAATCTCGTATTGGCTGACCTGTTTCCCGCTGTCGTCCATTCCAACCACTTCGAGTTTTCCCGGAGCATAAGGAATATCCCAAAAAATAATACCTGTCTCTTCGTTGTAATTCTTTGGTTCGCCCACCAGCTTGCCATCCAAAAGCAGCTTAGCCGATGCCGCGTTCGTGTAACAAACCACCCGGACCAACTGGCCTTCTTCATAATTCCAGATGGACCAGGCATCCATCGAAGGCACTTTTTCTTTGCGGGCTTCACCGGCATTTTCGGCCTCCAGTTGCGACCAAACGTCTTTCATCTGGCTTTGACTACCGCGACCCGGCGTGGGATAAGTTCCCAAATAGGCCATCGGCTTTTCCGACCACAACGATTGCCGGAAGTACCCCCGGGGTTTGATAAAGCCGCCAAAATCGAGCAAGCCCGAATAGAAGCCACGCGAAGGCCAGCGACCGGATTCTCCCAAGTAATCGATACCCGTCCACAGAAATTGGCCGAAGATATAATCGCGGGAGGTGACCGCTTTCCAGGCTCCCATATCGTGCCGGTTTTCGCTGCCAAAAATCACGCGGTCGGGGTATTGCGCATGATCACGATCATACAAACTTTCGGTGTAGTTGTAACCGGTGATATCCAAAGCAAAAGGGTAGCCCGTTTGGTTCGACATGGCGACACCGGCCAGTCCGGCGGTAGTTGGCCTGGACTGATCGTATTGTTTCACCACTTTCACCAGGCGTTTGGCAATGTCGCCCAATCGCATGGCGTCGGGCGCATCTTCTTTGTACCCACCGAAAATAGGCTGGGTAAATCCGGTTTCGCCACCGCCATCCAAAACCGGGTGCGAATAGGGATCGTTCGGATAATCCACTTCGTTGCCAATGCTCCAGGCAAAAATAGATAAGTGGTTGCGATCGCGCCTCACCATGTCGGCTAAATCTTTTTCGCCCCATTCTTCAAAGAAATCGAATGATCCCTGAAAGCCCGGCGTTCCGACATTCCATCCCTGAAGCCACTTTCGCTTTGGGAATTCCCATTCGTCAAAGGCCTCATTCATCACCAGCAATCCAAGCTCATCGCACAGCTCGTACAAATCAGTGGCTTGCGGATTGTGGCTGGTGCGAATGGCATTGACGCCTATTTCTTTTAAAGTACGCAAGCGACGTTCCCACACGTCGCGGGGCACGGCCGAACCCAATACGCCGGCATCGTGGTGCAGACACACGCCTTTGATCTTCATCCACTCACCGTTCAAGGCAAATCCTTTGTCTGCATCGAAGGTGAAGCTGCGGAAGCCCGTCTGGGTGCTTGTTTCATCCACCAGCTGTCCATCGCGGTAAACAGATGTTCTCAATGTGTATAAGGCCGGATGATCCAGCGACCAAAGTTCGGGTTTGGCCACTTTTAATCCGGATTGAACTTTCCCGGATTGATTTCCTTCGACCGTCAGTTTTTCAGAGGATTTTGTCACCAGCTTATTGTCCTGAGAAAATAATTCATTTTGAATGGTCAGAACTGATGACTCGCTGGTACCATTTTCCACCTCAACTTCAATATTCAGTTGATAGCCTTTTTTCTGTTTTTCGGGCCAGGCATGAACGCCCCACTGTGCCAGGTGTACCGGATTGGCATAAACCACCCAAACATCACGGTAGATGCCCGAGCCCGTGTACCAGCGAGAATCAGCCGACTGGCTGTGATCGACCCGAACTGCAATAAGGTTATCTTCGCCATATTTGATGTGAGGCGTGGCATCGTATAGAAAGGAGATGTAGCCATTGGGGCGATTCCCCACCGATACACCATTCACGAACACCTCGCTACGGTTGTACACCCCTTCGAAATAGAGGTACACTTTTTCCCCTTCGTGCTCACCCGGCACAAAAAGTTTCTTCCGGTACCAGCCGATCCCTCCCGGCAAATAGCCCGTGGCACTGGCCAACGTCGGGCTTAATTGTTGCCTGACACTCCAGTCGTGGGGCAGATCAACAGTCTGCCAACGCCGGTCATTCAATTCGGCTTGCTCTCCATTTTCTATATCCTGCAGAACAAATTTCCAGTGGGAGTTGATCTTTTCGGCCTGTCCAAATCCACCCTGTGCAACGAGCGAATTGACGCCAACAAAATTGACCAATAGCCAGCAAATAAATCTTAGTTTCATCGTATTCATAGTATTGAGTATTAAAAGTAGTCGTCGTTGATCTTCTGAATTTACTTTAGTTTCTACTGCCGCGATTTCATTCGGATGACTGAAAGCGAATAAGCAGGCAATTTGTATTCAAACGGCTCACCGAGCGTGATGACGCGGCTTTCAGGCCGGGCATTTTCATCCATCGGCTCACCCTGAAGCACAGTCAAAACAGCCTCGCCTTCCGCTTCCGGAAGGTCCGCCAGCTTGATTTTGGTGTCCACTGCAACCGGCAGCAGGTTGGTCAGTTTCAAAATGTAATCGCCGGTTTTGTTGTCGCGAACCAGTGAGCAAGCCACACGCTTTTCCACTTCTTTCCTGCCATCGGAAAGACTGATTTGCGAAGCGATATATTCGTCGCCTGCGTTTTGTCCAAACAGTACCTGCACATAGTAATCTGTTGTGGGGAACACGTCGGTGTTGTTGAAATAAATCAGGTCGGGGTTCCACTGCGTATGCCCGTGTTTCGCCAGCAATGGCGCGTACGAAGTCATGCTCACTACGTCAGCATTGCGCTCCACATTAATCAGGTGCAAAGCATCGCACAAGGCGGTTTCCATGTTCAACTTGCGCCCGGGAATGTGCGTGGCATATTCACCCAAATAGACTTGGGATTTCGAGCGGTCGTAGCGGTCGTAGTAATCCTGGTTATTCAGGTACCAACCCGGCGGTTGGTAGTAGTGCTCATCCACCATCGGCACGTTCAACTCCGTGGCAAAATCCCAGCCCACGCGGTAATCTGTTCCTTCCGAAAACGGCCCCACCGTACCAATCACGGTAATCTCCGGATGCTTTTCCTGGACTGCCCTGTAAATCATTTCGAAGCGTTCCTTAAAGATGTCGGTAATCAAATCTTCATTGCCAATGCCAATGTATTTTAACTTAAAGGGTTCGGGATGTCCGGCCTGCGCGCGTACCTTTCCCCATTCCGAATTTTTGTCGCCGTTGGCCCATTCAATCAGGTCGAGCACATCCTGCACGTAAGCATCCATGTCGCACATCGGAATGCCGCCCTGCTGTCCATGGCCTCCGCATGATGAATTTTGGCAGGGCACGCCGGCAGCAATTACCGGCAGTGGTTCAGCGCCAATGTCCTCACAAAACTGAAAGTACTCAAAATAACCCAGCCCCATCGACTGGTGATAATTCCAGATATTGCGGTCGGACAACCGGGTTTCGAGCGGGCCCACCGTATTCTTCCAGCGATAGATGTTGTGCAAACCATCACCGTGAGCTACGCAGCCTCCCGGAAAACGCACAAAACGCGGGTGTAGCTCTGCAATCGCCTCGGCCAGATCAGCCCGCAAGCCATTTTTCCGGCCTTTAAATGTTTTCTGCGGAAAGAGCGACACCAGGTCAAGCGCCACTTTCCCGGCAAATTGCGGGATTACCTGTAGTTTCGCATTATCAATTGTCTTTTTGGAAGAGAGTGTCAGTTCCAACTTCTTCCAGTCGGCGCCAACAGACCTGGTGCTTCCTTCGGCATAAACCTTTCCGCTGGCATCGACTAATCGAACAAGCAGTTTGCCTCTGGCACCATCCAGCCCGCGGGCAAAAACCGAGAAATTATAATGATCGCCGGCTTTTAGCGGAATGCCGTCAAAACCTTCATTCTCCGCCGCTTCGCCGACTTTCGAAATCGTCAGTAACGCAAAGTGCTTTTGATTGGGATGAAGCGGAAAGACGGTATCGATCGTAAAATTTTCTTGTTCTCCGGTGAAGTTCCAGGCCTTTTTGCTGTCCCAGCTTTCGTCGCGGCCCTTGGTATCGGAAAGCTTATATTCGAAGCCCCGGTTTTGCACCAGTTCGGCATACAAACCGCCATCGGCCGCATAGTTAATGTCTTCAAAGAAAATACCGATGAACATATCGCTGATGGCTTTACTATTTTCTGGGATCGCTGTAATTTCAGCAGTCAGCGGTGCCAAATCTGCAAAACGCCCTGAATCATCAGTGAGGCGTTCGCTCCGCTGGATCTCTTTGTATTGGCTGAGTTCGTAGAACTTGATCAAGCCATCGATCAACTGCCACGAAACTTTTGAAACTATTCCCAATTGCTTTTCACCATCAATCAAAACCTCTTCGCGCAAATCCATCCGATCTTTCGTTGTTCCTTCAACGGTAGGCGTGTAGCTTTTAAAATCGGTGGTTGTGGTTTTAAAGATTTTCTGCTCATCGCCGCTCAGCCAGCTTATTTTGTAGCTGTTGGTTTCGGGTTGAAACGAAACTTCGGGCAGCAGCACATTGCCGTCGTCCATCACATACGGATAATCCTGCGAGTCCCAGGTGTACAGGTCGGGGGTTTGGGCATGGGCAAACTGGCCAACCTCTTCATTCAGGCCCCAGATGGCGTGCCACAAACCTTGCTGATCTTGAAAAAGGAAAGGAGTCAACATCCGTTTTTGAGCACCCCAGGTTCCAAAATCGGAAAACAGGAAGCGAAATTCCGGCCCAATGCCCTGCCAGTTTTCCCGGTCAACACTCCAGGCATAGTGGAGGCCATTGCCGCCCCTGTTTTTAGTGGTCGCATACGAAAATACCCAAGCCGAGTCGGGTTCGTTGGCAAAGCTTGATTGCAGCATGGTCGCCGCAATCAGGATAAGAATTAAATAGATTTTCTTCATCATATCGTCCTTGAATAGTAGTTCCTCTAAATTAACGGCTTAATTTGAATAGACCACTGGCGTGTGCAGCCAACGGCTGGCTAAACGTGCCCGAAGCCTGTCCCAAATCTTCACCGCTCCACAAATCAGTGACGGTACATTCCGTATCAAGCCCTAGTTCAGCAAGATCAACCGATATATCAACCGGCGTTTCTCTGTCAGAAATATTAAAAAGCGCCAGATACACATCTCCGGTATTTGGATTTCTTGAGGTGATGGCTACCTTCCCGTCTTCCCGAAAAAGTTGACGTACACCGGTGCTTTCGCGGTGCATTTTCAGCACGTCCTCGTTGGTTAGTAACGAAAGGGTGAATTCATCGTTGCTTGGCAGATCACCGCCAAACATCAGGGGTGATCTAAAGACGGTAAACAAAGTCATTAGCGTGTATTGCTCATCGGTAGTGAGGCGGCTCATGCGGTCTTCACCCCGTTCGCCCCGGATGGAAATGCGTCCCAGTGGAATCATATCGCAATCGGGCCAGGTGCCCGGCGCAATGTAAGGGTACCACTTCTGACTGATATCCATTAAGTGGGTGATGTGGTTCCAGGTGTCCCAAACATCGTCCACCATGCGCCACATGTTGGCATGTTCTTCTACATGCCCGGCAGCTTCGATGGGTGTTTCACCCGGCGAAGTACTCAGCACGATCGGGCGCCCGCACTGGTCGATGGCCTTGCGGATCAATTCAATTTCGGCTTGATGATAGGGCCGCGACAGGTCATCAATCTTGATGAAGTCGATTTCCCAATCGGCATAGAGGTCAAAAAGAGAATTGTAATATTCCTGTGCGCCGGGTCGATCGGCCAGGATGGTGTAGTTGTCGCGCAACCATTGGCATTGAAGTTCCGTGGTATAAATTTGGTCGGCGGTAATTGCGTCTGTTCCCTTGATGGGTAATTTTTGCTCCACGGCCACTTTCGGAATGCCACGCATGATGTGGATGCCGAATTTCAAGCCCTTGCTGTGAATGTAGTCGGCCAACTCCTTAAACCCCTTACCTCCGGCAGCCGAAGGAAAACGGTTGACGGCAGGCTGGTAGCGGCCATATTCGTCGATCACATAGCGGGGATCGGTTTGGTTGTAGCCACCGGCTTTGTCGTTTTCCACAAACCAGCGAATGTCTACCACAATGTATTCCCAGCCAAATTCCTTCAGGTTATCAGCCATGTAGTCGGCATTGGCCTTCACTTCGTGTTCTTCGACGGTAGGTCCGTAGCAATCCCAGCTGTTCCAACCCATCGGCGGGGTTTGAGCCCAGGTTTTAAACTCGCCTTTAGCAAATGCCTCCGGTTTTTTTTCGGACTGGCAGGAAGAAAGAACAGCCAGCGTCAGCATGGCTAGTAGAAAGTTTACCGTTTTCATTTTACTCAGTTATTTTGATATTTGAGATTTTAAAAGTACAAAATACATTTCTAATCGCAATCGGACATACTGGAGCAACCTCCGAAATAATGAATTGTCTAAGGCATATAACTTTCGTAATGAAAAAATCTCATTAGCCAAAATATAAAGGCATACACTATTTTAAATAATCATACCTAAACCAGTCAACATCCACATAACCTTCTTCCCCTTTGGCATTGTAGTTAAAGATGCCGATTCGGTCGCCCCGGTAGCTACCCCAAGTTAGTTGTGAGCTGCTACCAAAAAGCTTATACGATTTTCCGTCAGTACTGACAAAATATTGATTAATGCCGTCGTAGTCCCAAGTCGATTTAAACCAGACATATTTCCCGGCGAATCTAATCGCCCCGCTGGCATCTCCGTTGTATGTATAAACCAGGTAGCGTTCGCCGTTTTTCTGCTTTATACCCAAAGTACTGTAATTTTCAGTAGAAAGGTGAGTAATTCCGGCGTACTGACCATCCTCGAGTTTGCTGACGTCCATCTTTACGGTAACCACACTTTCCTTCGTGCGCAGAATGCGCTGCGTAATAGTATTTCCGGCCCCAAAAATGATCCCAATACTGTCATCAGGTCTAATTGGTGTAAAAGCATACAAACGCAGAAACCCTTTGCGGTCGGTTAAAGACCATTTATCCGTTCTGGGTTGGTAGTTCCATTCCCATTGAACATTCAATTCGGATGAATTAAATTCATCGGTGGTCTGAATCGCAAGTTTGCTTCTTTTCTTTATCGGCTTTGGGGCTGACCAAACCATCCGCCCGATTGTGTCTTCGCCAACCTCACCAATAATGGGCCACCCATCAACCCAATTTACCGGCAACAGGCTGACAACCCGCCCTTCCCAGCTGCCAGTGCCATGATGAGTCAGAAAATACCATTCACCGGGTGCAGTCTCTAACAATCCACCTTGATTCGGTTCTCTGTCCTTTCCCCGATCAACATGGTTCAACTGATTAATTTCCCATCGGCCATCAAGGCTTTTCGATCGCCCCATCATAATCACCCTGCCTTCATCCTTCACTTCGCTAAAATAGTGATAGTACAACCCATTTATTTTGTACAGTTTGTTGGCTTCGCTCCCTTGCGATTGGTGAATAATCGTATCGGATTCCATGATCAGGTTCTTCCCGTCAGGAGACATTTTGAACAAGTGGATATTGTATTTTTTATTGTTTTTCGGATCAAGGGCAAAGTTGGTCGCAATGAAATACAATTGGCCATCGTCGTCGCAGAACGAACAGCAATCGTCCCAACCGGAAACGTTCCATACTTGATGAAGTGGCTCCCATGGGCCAGCAGCATTCGCTGACGAGCTCATGAAAAAGCCATCGTCGGGTGTTCCGAAATAAACCCAAAACCTCTTTTTATAATACCGGATTGAACCCGCCCAAATACCCCTGCCATAACCATTCATCCTGTCCCAGTTTAGTTCGGGACTTATGCGGGTAAGATCATGAACCACATGCCCGATGATCTCCCAATTAACCAAGTCGTCTGAATGTAATATCACCATGCCCGGAGAATATTGCATGGTAGATGAAATGGCATAATAGTCGTCACCGACACGGATGGCATCGAGATCACTAAAGTCGGCCGGAATGATGGGGTTTGCATAAGTCCCGTCTCCCTGGTCACCCCATTTTTCTGACGGTTGGGCTTGTAAAACGGAAGTTGTTATCTGCAAAAAAACAAGGAATAAAATGAGTCTGAATTTTTCCATGTTGTGATCACTTCTCCTGATTAGTCTTCTTTTAGTAGATGTTCCATTCCCAAATGCCTTTAACACCTTCCTGAATTTTCACCCTAAAATACCGGGCTTTTATGTCCAGGTTATCAACATGCGGCGACTGAACTTTAACATCGGGATGTCCGCCACAAATAGTCCATGTTTTACCATCTGCAGAATGCTCAAGTGTATAAGCATGCCCGGCGGTTGGGCGTACAAAATAAACCTCGCTGCGTTTTATCGTCAGGATTTTGCTCAGGTCGGCAATAATCCAGCAATCATTATCGTCAGGTGAAGCCACCCAGCGCGATCCGTTGGCGCCATCGAAAGCAAACTGCGAAACGAAGGACTCAGTCCTTCGAAACAATGAATCCTTCATGTATTTAATAATTAAATCAGGACAAATGCTTGATGCCCGAGAATTAACCACAGTTATTTTTTTCTCATCAGTTATCTGGTAAAGGGCGCCAACTCCATCAAATGTTAGGTCCACCGGACGAATGGTCCCGTCGTCATTGAATTCGAGTTTATTGACATAGGTTTGCCTGTTCGTACTGCCCCGCCCAAATTCCAGATATGCAAAATAGTATTCATCTGTACCCGGCAAATTGAACACACAACCATGACCGGGGCCAAAAATACCACGCTCATAATTCGTTGTGGCAATAATATCATTTCCAGGGAACTCGAACGGGCCCAGCGGTGATATCCGGCTCATGATATAGGCATACTGGTACTTTTCATCGCCTCCCAACGTGTACAGATAATAGTATACGCTATTCCGCTTAAAGAATATCGGCCCTTCAGAATACTCCTGATGTGGAGTTGGGATGGTGGTGTAGGAGGTATCAACAGTAACCATATCGGCATTTAGTCTGGCGGCATGCCTGCGCTGCCAGAAAACATAAGCTTGCTTGTCGTCATCAATAAAAATTTCTGCATCGATCCCCTGTGGGGGCTCTGAGCCTTTCGGTTTCAGGAATGTTGCCGGTGTATACGGCAGGTAAAAAGTATCTGGCTCGTGGAGAAGTTTGAAAGGTCCGTCTGGAGAATCGGCAACCGCCGCGTACATAAATTCATTGATGGTCGGATAAATGTAGTATTTGCCATTAGCGGCCACGGCTGTGCTTGGTGCCCAGTATTTTTGCCCCACTGCTGATGGAAAATGACACCCTGAAAAGCTCCAGTTTACAAAATCCCTTGATTTCCAAACAACCGGCGGGCCGGAGGTCTCCAACCCTTTATCGTACCCGTCAGTGGTGGCATAACAATAAAAGACACTGTCAATTACCTGTATGCTGGCATCGGCAATCATATCCGGTACAAGAGGATTACCAAACGGGTTTTTCGGCTGGGCACTCGTCAAGCCAACAACAATAAAAAAAGAACACAAAAGCCAGTTTAATTTAAGCAGGCCAAGCATCGATTTAAGTTTTAAATAGAGTTAATAAGTTTGTGGAAGAAGAAGAGATGAAGCTTATTTTGTGAATAAACTTCACCTCTTTTGAGACCATATCCCACTCAATACCCGGAATTTTGGGTCAAATTTTCATTGTTTTGCATTTCTGATTGTGGAATAGGCCACAGCCATCCTTTTGCCGGGTCAAAAGTCCGGGTTGCAACCTGCACTTGTTCAAAGACCCAGGTGGCCGCACTTGAAGGATCAGCTAATTTTGGTCGGTTGTATCCGAATACATGATGCACCAGCGTTTCGTCTTTCCAACGATACATGTCAGCATACCTGATGCCTTCAATTGGAAATTCAACCCGCCGTTCATGCCGGATCACTTCGCGCAACTCTTCTTTGCTCAGTCCAGAGCCTTCAACATCTTCAACTTTTGGCATATTTGACCGAGCGCGGACCATGTTAATTAAGTCATAAATTTCCTGCGAAGTTTCGTCATTCTCAACCATCGCTTCGGCACGCATCAGCAGAATATCGGCATAGCGCATCAGGATTGTGTTGATCGCACAATTATTCCGGTCAGAGTTATTTAAGTCTGCATACTTTCTGGGTCTTGCTCCTGTGATAACATCATCACTTGCCGGAATAAACACTCTTGAACCCATTTGGGAACCAGGAAGAATAACGGAAGCAGCCAGACGGGGGTCTCTGTTGGTAAACGGATCCTGACTATCATAGCCCGAGGCTGAATTATCAATGGGTAAGCCATTGGTCATGTAGTAGGAATTAATCAGGCTGGAAGTGACACTTGGCGTAGGCCATTCAGCAAAGGAAAGTGCTGAGCTCGGCCAAGGTTGCGGACTGAGATCCTTCAGGTACTGGATATCAAAGATTACTTCGCTGTTGTTTTCATTTTCTTCAAGAAAAATACCTTCATAGTCACCGAATAGTTCGTACACTCCAAGATCCATCACATCTTTTGCAGCACTGGCTGCCTCACTCCATTTCTCCTGATAGAGATAGGTTCTTGCCTTGTAGGCCAGGGCAGCACCTTTCGTGGCACGGCCAACATCGCCGCCCGAGTATGAAACTGGTAGGTTTTGTGCTGCAAAATTCAAATCGTCAATGATCGCTGTTAACACCTCGCTTTTAGGTGTTCTTGAAACGTTTGCTTCGTCGAGTGTTTGCACTGACAGGATCAGCGGAACGTCTCCATAAAAATGAATCAGATCGGCATACATGAACGCCCTTAAAAAGCGGGCCTCAGCCTGCATCTTGGTTTTAATATTGTCGTCGACAGGAGCTTCCTCCAGATTTTCAAGAAAGGCGTTTGCCCTGACAATGGTACTGTAGGCTCTTGCCCATTTGGCACCGGCGGCCCAACTACTCGAATTGTGGCTCCAGGAACCAAACTCAAGCGACCCCTGCCAGGCATGCTCACAGAAGGCATCATCTGACATGAAATCAAATTGAAACCAGTGAATTGGGGTTTGGTTCTCTCTTAATCCATTGTAAATGCCCATCAATCCCATTTCCAGTTCCGTCTCATTCTGATAAAAAGTATCAGGCGACAGTCTGTCTAAAGGTGATTTATCCAGAATATCCTGGGTGCAAGCGCTAATTAATCCAACCACCAGGACGACTAATACGATATATTTTTTCTTCATTGTGATCATTTTTAAAAGTTTACATTCAAGCCCATTGTGTAAATCCGTACCTGAGGATAAGCTTGTGCTCTGGTTTCATCAACTGTTTGCTCCGGGTCAAAACCCCTAAAATTGGTGATGGTAAACGCATTTTGAATATTACCATACACTCTTACGGTATTGATTCCAATAGCCGAAGTTAACCGCTTGCTTAAGGTGTATCCCAATTCAATGTTTTTCAGGCGCAAGTAGGAAGCATCTTCCATATACAGTTCAGAATGAATATTATTCCGGACACCGTCCAGCGTCAGCCTTGGCAACTTGTTTGTCGGGTTCTCCGGTGTCCACCGGCCATCCCACCATTGACCAACATTTGAGGCAGTGCCACTAAAAGGCGTTCCGATTTCGTAGTAGGTATAACCTTCAATCCCTTGTACCCCTTGGAAAAACAAGCCAAAATCAAAATTTTTCCAATCCAGGTTCAGTTGTAATGAATAGGCTAAATCGGGAAACTGCTTTCCGATTACGGTGCGATCCTTATCCATGGTAACCACACCATCTCCGCTGATATCCCTGTATTTCACATCGCCGGGAACAGCAGTAAAATTTGCGACAGAAACAACGCCATCCTTCAACACATAATTGCGATCTTCATGAGGAATATTCACATCACTGTTGTTTTGCCAGTTAAAATCATCGATTTGGTAAATACCATCCATTTTATAGCCATAAAATGAGTTGATGGCCTCGCCTTCGACCAAGGCAGATACCCCGTTGATGATCGGACTTCTCCCATAGAGATCAGTCACTTCATTTTTGATGTGCGACATACTAAGCACCGCATTGAATTTGAGATCATTTGAGATCTGCTTCCGATAACTCGCCGTCAGTTCAATCCCCGTGTTTTTCACTTCGCCTACATTCTGGTAGGGAGGCGTCAGGTCCCCCATCGTAATCGGGATCGGAATCTGAATTAAGATGTCACTGGTTTTCTTGTTGAAGTAGTCAACCGTAACATTAACTTGCTTATTTATACTAACATCAAAACCAATGTTCGTTTGCTCAGTTGTTTCCCAAGTCGTTTGCTTATTCGACATGCTGGTAACAGCCACTCCAGAATTCAGGCCTCCTCCGGTGGTATAATTCTGACCGGTAGATAAAATATCACTGGCGGCATAATACGAATTGATGTTTTGGTTTCCAAGCTGTCCCCATGATCCTCTGATTTTCAACAGATCCAACCAGTCAAGATGTCCCAGAAAATTCTCTTCTGAGAGAATCCATCCGACTGAAAAAGAAGGAAACGTCCCCCATCTGTAATCTTTGCCAAACCTTGAAGAGCCGTCTTTCCGGATATTGGCTTCAAACAAGTATTTTTGGTTGAATACATAATTCACCCGACCAAAAACCGACTGTAAGCCCAAGTCGTATAAGCCGGCATCATTTTGCATGGTTGAAGGGTCTCCAAGGTTAAGAACCCGTTGGGTATTGTTGATAAACTTGGAGCGATAGCCACTGTTCCATTTCCACTGAAACTCTTCTTCGGAATAACCTGCTAATAGTTTAATTTCATGCTTTCCAACCGTCTTTTCGTACCTAAGCAACGAGGTTAGCAACGTTTGAGTATTCAAGTCGTCTCGCTCGGATAAGTCAGAAGTCAGGTATCGTGTACTCCCATCCATGTTGGCTAAAAGAACATTGGCATGGAAAGAATTGTTATTGGCACTGACAACATTGAAGCCATAAGTTAACTGCGCACTAAATCCTGGTAAAAATTCATACTCACCTTCCAACTGTCCATTAAACGTATAGCGGGTCACCTTGCGGGTGCTTCCATCCATGATCTCGCCATAATAATTTCGTTCCCCAATCACAGCAATCCACTGATTTTCGGCGTTTTTAAGGGGCCACACCGGAGAATTCGTTGCATACCACTTGGCGTTCCATTCGTCCGTCGGCTCATCTCGCTCACCTCTGTTTCCCGACAATCGAGCGGATAATCTCAGTTTTTTATTATCGAGAAAGTAGGAATCAAAGTTGGAGCGAAAATCGACTTTGTCATACTTTGTGCCAACCAGGATTCCCTCCTGATTTAAATAGCCTACCATGAAAGCATACTGTAAAGTTTCCGAGCCACCAGAAACGTTCACCCGATGATCCTGAATTTTTGCTTTGTCGTAATACACATCAAAGTAGTTGATGTCAGGAAACATGGGATCACTTCCGCTGGCAAATTTCTGAATGTCTTCATCTGAATATTTTGGCTGAAAGCCTGTATTTACTGCCGCTTCATTGTATAGGGTCGTATAGTCAACCGCATTAAAAACATCAGGTAGTGCTGTTGCCTCCTGGATCCCCACGTATCCATTGTAATTCACAGTCATTTTACCGGAAGACCCGCGTTTAGTGGTGATCAAAATAACGCCATTCGCAGCACGGTTACCGTAAATGGCAGCTGATGAAGCATCCTTCAACACGGAAATTGATTTAATATTACTTGCATTAACGTCATTCATATCTCCCGGAAAACCATCAATCAATACCAAAGGATCACTATTATTGAGTGTTCCCACGCCACGGATACTAATTACGGCATCGTCGCCACCCGGCTTTCCCGACTTTTGCAGCGCATATACCCCTGACACTTTCCCTTGAAGGGCAACACTTGAATTGGTAAGCGGCCTGTTTTCTAAATCATCCATCTCCACATTACTTACCGCTCCTGTTAAATTAACTTTTTTCTGTGTACCATAACCAACAGCCACCACTTCTTCGATTCCGATCGCGTCTTGCTCCAGTACAACATTGATACGATTTTGGTTGCCCACCAAAAACTCCTGGGTACGCATGCCGACAAAGGAGAAGACCAGGGTGCTTCCTACAGGTACATTCGGAATGGTGTAATTTCCATCAAAATCAGTGATTGTTCCATTTATGGTTCCTTTGACCAAAACTGTCACTCCGGGCAACGGCTGACCAGATTCATCATTAACCACACCGCTGATTGTTCTTTCCTGTTGCAGGGGACTACCCTGCGTAGAACCTGACAAAATAATCTGCCGGTTATTGATCATGTAACGAATGTCGGTGCCGGCAAATAACACATCCAAAACTTCGTTGATCGTTTTGTCTTTCAAGTCAAGCGATACTTGAGAATCAAGCGAGACATTCTTGTTATTATAAAAGAAGAAGTAGTCGCTTTGATCTTCAATTTGATCCAACACTTTAGCAATGGTAGCTTTTGTAACTTTCAGCTCCAGTTTCTGACTCTGTGCATAGTTGCTAACAGCGAGTGTTTGCAGGCAAGTCAGGGTGATCAGAAAAACAGTTAATCTCATAATCTTTAAGATTTTTCCGATACAGGCAAATAAATACCTGTAGTCCGATAAGAACCAAGTTTTTTTCATAAATTTGTTTTTTCGTTGAATTAATTATTTCTATATGATTGATTCACAAAGGACAGTGGTGCGAACACTGTCCTTTTTTGTTTTTATTCCATAATTCGTACCTCCCGGTTTTCAATTTTTGTGTTCACGTTCGTAGAAATTTCAATCATTTGCAAAACCTCAACCAATGTTTCATCCTGAATGGTTGCCGTATAGAGGATCTCTGCATCTAATAGCTCTGGCGCAACATGAATGCTGCAGTTATACCAACGTTCCAATTGTTTGGTTACTTCCTGAAGGGGTGTATTTTTAAAAATTAACCGACCATCTTTCCATGAGGTCGTCAAACGAGTATCAACATCTTCAATGTATAGCTTTCGTGAATCCTTATCCAACACAGCCTGCTGCCCCGGCACCAAACGTGCTACTTCTTCTCCCTTTGAATTCAGCAAAGCAATGGCTCCCCGTTCCAGAGTGGAACTCATCAATTGGTCGTTTGAGTAATTTGACACATCAAATGAAGTTCCCAAAACCCGAATATTCAATTCCCCGGTTTCAACAATAAACGCTTGATCTTTGGCGTGCGAGACCTCAAAATATCCCTGCCCGGTAAGTTTTACCTTTCGTTTGTCAAGGCGGGCAAAGTTGACGGGGTATTCGAGTGAACTGCCTGAATTCAGCCACACAACACTCTGATCCGGCAAAGTGAATTGCACTCGCGAGCCCGGGCTTGCAAATACCTGCTGCATGGCTACCTGATCCGTTTCCTGAGCTAGTTGAGATAACCTGTAAGACAAGTAGACCGAGCTGATCAATAAAGGAATAAATAGGATCGCGGCAATGCGTACCAGGTACGATTTCCATTCCATAAGCGGGCTTTTTGTGAATTCCGTTTTTCGTTGCCTTGCTGTTATCTTTGTCCAAACACGGTTTTTCAGTTGCCTGAAGTAGAGATCGTGCTCACCGGTTCGTGAATTCTGTATTTCGCTCCAGTGCTTTGACATCAGTTTATCCAGCTCCTCATCCTGATAGCTTGCATGGATGTAAGCCTGCAAATGCTCCCGGTCGGTTTCGCTGACTACACCCGAAAGCATGTTTTTCAGGTATTCATTCCAATCGATGTCTTGTTTTGAGTTCATATCCATTTATCCAATTCATTAAGGTATACACGCGTGGGAGGCTTCACCCCTATTGCTTCACGATATTTTTTTTCAGAAGAATGCGTGATAAAAGGTTTCGAGTCGATTGTTGATCCTGAAGCGAGTAATCAGCCCAGCAGCCTTACAGGAACAATTCGAAAAAGATCAAGCCTGAGAATCCGGCAGAAAAGAGTTCCTTTTTGATCTGGGCCAAAGCTGAAGTCATTTGGTTTTCAACGGTTTTTACAGAGATGCCCAGTTGTGCGGCAATTTCGGCATTGGATAAGTTTTTCTCCCGGCTTAAAAGAAAAATTATTTTTCGCTTAGGACTCAGCTGTTCAATTGACTGCTTATAGACCCGTTCCAACTCCCTAAAATCCAATTCTTCATCCAATAAGATGTTTTTTCCCGGATGCAATTTTTCGTAGTCCAGATATAGCTGCTCGTTTTTTGATTTGCGGATGGTATTTAAGATCGCATTTTTGGCTATCGTGAATATATATGAATCAAGCGATTTGTCCGATGTCAGTGTGTCCCTCACGTTCCACACCTTCAAAAAGACTTCTTGCACGATCTCTTCCGCCTCCTGAATATTCTTCAAATAACCAATAGAAAAGCGATGAATCCTTTTTCCATACTGGTAAAACAATTCCTGAAAAGCCTCAGAAGATCCTTCCTTCAGTTTAAGAATGAGTTCCTGGTTCGTATGAAATGAATTTTCGCCCAACGGTTTTTGATTCTCGTTTACAAACTGGTCAAAAATAGAAATTCTCCTGTTGAAAACATACCAGAATCAATTTTAAATATGGATCTCATTCTCCGGGTTGATCTGCCCGCATACCTTGCCGACTGATGTTCTCCAAGCAAAATAAAAGCCTACTTTTGTCTGCGCTTTTATGATAAAAACAATCCGTTCATTCACGAAGGTGAAAGAAAAAACAGAAAAATCAGCTCCGAATCAAATGTTTCGCAAATTGAGAATCCGGCGCAAAGCATTACACCCGATCCGCCCAAACAGCATGAATAATCTTCTTCCCCGCGAGGAATCCATCCTTTTCATGTTTTCCGTTTTATCAAAAAAACAAAAGCAGTTCAACTGATCCGAAAATGCATTTTGAATCCCACCCAAAATGAGTATATTCCGGCGCGCTAAGTTTTCAAAATTCGAGATAAAACGGTGCCCTTTGGAAACGTAACAAATGACCAATATCAATACGCTGGAGCATTAAATGGACCAACTATTTTTAGCCCTCACTCAAAACGCAGCGCTACTGGTAGCCCTGTCAGTCTTGTACGGCCTCTTATCACGCTTCCGGTCAGGACAGGCAATGCGCTTTAAAATTATCGCCGGCATGCTGTTTGGCTTCATCGCAGTGGCAGGGATGTCCATTCCGGTTCATTATCAAACGGGCATTTTTTACGACGGACGTTCCATCGTACTGGTTTTAAGCGGCCTTTTTGGCGGAGGCTTAACGGCTGCCATCACCGTGCTTTTAGCCGGAGCTTACCGCATTTATCTGGGTGGGATCGGAGTGTTTGCAGGGGTTTCAACCATAATCCTGTGCGCGGCTATTGGCTTAGCGGCCAGAAAGCATTTTAAGGGTAAACCCGGAGAAATTTCCATCCTCCATTTATGGATGATCAGCCTGGCAGCTCACCTGCTCATGCTATTTTCGCAACTGGCAATTCCCTGGCCCGATGGCCTGGAAATTATTTCAGAAATCTGGCTCCCGGTATTGACGATCTTTCCGCTAGCGACCCTGATTATCGCCATTTTGATGCAAACGGATGAGAACAGAATCCAATCACTCTTGACGATGCAAGAAAGCGAGAAACGTTACCAAACGCTTTCCGAGAAGTCGCCGGTTGGCATTTTTCGAACCCGACCCGATGGCTATACCACCTATGTGAATCCGCGATGGTGCCAAATAACCGGGCTGTCGTTTAACGACGCGGTGGGCAACGGGTGGCTGAAAGCTGTCCATCCCGACGACAAAATCAAGATAGTAGATGGCTGGAACAAGGCTACCAATCAACAGACCAAATCGATCGCTGAGTACCGGTATCTCAAAGCGGATCAGGAAGTGGTGTGGGTATTTGGCGAGGCGGTAGCCGAGCTTTCGGAAACCGGCGAAGTGGTTGGATACATTGGAACCATAACCGATATTACCGCGCGCAAGGAGATGGAGCAAGCGCTTCGGGATAGTGAATCGAACTACCGTCACCTGTTTGAAAAAGACTCAGCCATAAAACTGATGACCGAGCCTTCTACCGGCCAAATCATTCATGCCAACAAAGCAGCTTCCGATTTTTATGGCTGGACCGTGGACACATTGAAATCGATGAACATCAGCCAGATTAAAATTCAAACCCCGGAGAGCAGCTCAACCGAGCAAAAAAACAGGTCGGATGATCAAGGGAATTTTTATGAGGAAGATCAGCATCACCTGGCCAACGGAAAAATCAGAAATGTTGAAGTCTTCACCAGCAAAATCCGTTTTCAGGGACAAGACTGTCTTCACTCGATCATTCACGACGTAACGGCCAAACGAAAAGCGGAAGAAAAGCTGCAACTCCTTGGCAAAGCTCTGGAACAAAGCCCGGTAAGCATTACCATCAGCGATCGGAAAGGCCTGATTGAATATGTGAACCCAAAGTTTTCGGAAATAACCGGCTTTAGCTACGACGAAGTAATCGGAACGAATTCGGACATTTTAAACTCAAATGAACACACGAACGCTTTTTCGAAAAGTATTTGGGATACCATTACTTCAGGAAGAGATTGGATTGGTGAAGTGCAGAACCAACGGAAGAATGGCGATCATTACTGGGAAAGCCTGATCGTTTCACCGATTTTCGATGCTGCCGGACAGATTACCAACTTTATCAGTATTAAGGAGGACATTACCGAACGAAAGCAGATGATCAGGGAAGTCATTGTCGCAAAAGAAAAAGCTGAAGAAGCCGAACACCTGAAGTCGGCATTCCTGGCCAACATGAGTCACGAAATCCGCACACCACTGAATGCCATTCTGGGTTTCACCACGCTACTGACGACCAGCAGAATCATCACAGAGAAAACCCGGGAGGATTATATTACCATCATCAATAAAAGCGCCGAGGGTTTATTGCACATCATCAATGACATTCTGGACATTTCGAAACTCGAAACAGGTCAGGTAAAGATACACAAACAGGCGTTTTTTATTGAACCAGTTCTGAAAAGTCTGCAAGTGCAGTACGAGAATAAATTGGTTGAAGCCGGCAAATCCGAAATTGCGCTCAAGGGTTTTCCCACACCTCCTGAGTTGGAGATTGTCACCGACAGAAACAGGCTCACACAAGTTTTATCAAACCTGTTGGATAATGCCTGTAAGTTTACCGATTCAGGAACCATCACCTTTGGTGTTTCAAGGGTTGTTGATGGTCACATTGAACTGACAGTTGCTGACACGGGGATTGGCATCAGCAAAAAAGACCAGGCGAGTATTTTTGAACGCTTTCGCCAGGCTGGTCATTCCAATATCCGTATCAACTCCGGCAACGGACTCGGTCTGGCCATCGCAAAAAGCTTGGTTGAACTGATGGCGGGGCAAATCGAATTCGAATCCGTGCTTGACCAGGGAACAAGCTTCCACATCCGGCTTCCGCTGAAATAAATCAATGAATATCCTTGAGCTTACTTAGTGCCACTAAGAAAACGCTGTAATTTTTCCAGTTTTCAATTTTCTGGTTGAG
>NZ_CAXBDD010000065.1:0-22191 GCF_963974515.1 uncultured Sunxiuqinia sp.
CTCAAAATATGCGGATAAATCCGTTTTCTTATTTTGGCTTTGACAGCAGTGTTTTTCACAACATTATAAATACTCGTTGCACTGTATTGCTTTTTCGCTTTTCCTTCAAAAAGATAACGGACAGGTTTTTCCTCTTTGTAATAGTCCCTTAAATAGGTAAGTGTTTTTATTGCCAGCGGTACATACCGGTCTTTTTTCCCTTTTGCCCCTCTTATCTTTACCTGCATCCGCTTCGAATCAATGTCCTTGATTTCCAGATTAACAGCTTCACTTCTTCGTAACCCGCAGGAGTAAATAAGGGCGATAAGGCATTTATGCTTTTTATTTTCCGTCGCTCTCAGCATAGCAGCGATTTCTTCCTTACTTAATATGTCAGGAAGCTTTCGCTCTTTTCGTGGACGGTTGATCCAGTAATATTCTTTTTCTCTGTTCAAAACCTTTTCATAGAAGAATTTAATGGCATTAATCCGCTGATTTTGTTGTGAAGGAGATATTTGCTTTTCTTTGATCAGCCTTAAAATAAAGCTGTTGATTTCTTCTTTTGTAATTACGCCCAAATCCCTTCCCTGAAATTCATTAACGAAATCTTTAAAATAATGGGTATAGATTTTTATGGTGTTTTTACTGTATCGTTCCTGTTCAAGCCGCTCCAAAAAACCTGGAGGCAGTTGTATGTTTTGTCGGATGGTTTCTTTTTTTACCTTATTGTTTTCTTTGGCTGGCATTGAATTCTTTTTCAGCCCCGAATAGTCCACCCAGGCCTTTCCCCTAAAGGCCTCAAAAGAACGGTGCAAATCAAATTGCTCTTCTGCAATATACCAACTTTTCATCGTCTGGCTCCACTTGCTGCCCTCCAGTTGTTTAACTACCGCAGTCAATTCCGCGTCGAACTCAAACAGAAGTTGCACAACCGGTTGCCCGTTGTGCATCGTCTGGTGGAGCTTAATGGTGTTTCGTTCTTTCACAATTGCAGGTGTTCTGTTTGGTTTCACAAGTTATGATTTTATCGAAAATAATTTCGTCAATCGAGTATAATTTAGTTTCATTCAAAATAAGAGGAAAGCTATCCCGATCGATCGGGACTCCCTGCGGTCGCAAGCCAGTATCCAGCAGAATAGCCGGCAGTTACTGAAATAAGTTCAGGATGACACCCCGCACGACAAGCCCGCCAGTCATTCAAACCCAAAGTGTTTTTAAGACCTCATCAAATTCCAACTACTGGCGATTAATGATAAATAAAAGACTACCAATGACAAGAAAATGAAGTGCTCAGTCGCAGTCAGCTTTCATTTTTTTTCAACTGCTTGCCAATAACCAATGACTGCCGTATCAAATTCCAAGTTCCAAATACCAGAATCGGCTGAAGTTTGGCGGAGATACACAGGCTGATCATACATGCCCTGAAACATTTAGAGTATTTATTACTTTTAATCAATAATGGTAACTTTGCCGAGCTAACACAAGCGTTTAATCTTAGGTATTTAGGATCATGTAATCGAGATGAGAATGCACAACCGGAAGTTGATAGGGTTCGTTGTTCTTTGGGTATTGCTGGGCTTCCAGGCCTTGCCAGCCATAGGACAAAGCACGCAGTCGCCTTTGGAGCACATTCGCTTTCAATACCTGACGACCAACGAAGGTTTGGCTCAAAATACGGTGGATTACATCATCAAAGATCAGCAAGGATTTATGTGGTTTGGCACCTGGAACGGACTTTGCCGCTATGATGGGTACACTTTTAAAACCTACCAAAAAGATCAGGAGCCGCTTGGCCTGCGCGATAACTTTATTCATACCCTTTGCGAAGACAGCCTGGGAAACCTATGGGTTGGCACCCGCCGCGGACTGGTTTGCTTCGATCTCAGTACCGAACAATTCCGGCGCCTGAAGGTGCTGGATGAGGACATCGGCAATTTCTCAATCACGCATCTTTTGTTGGATGACGATCAACGCCTGTGGGTGGCGACACAAAACAATGGTCTTTGGCTGGTCAGCAAAAGCGAGGAAGGGGAGTGGCGAAGTACCAAAATTGATGGGGGTTTGTTACCTGATCGACATATCAATCACCTGATCCTTTTGCCCGACGGCGATTTGTTGGTGGGAACCGCCAGCGGGATTGCCATTTTCAATCCAGACGATATTAACAACCACCCGAAGTGGAACCGCTTGAAACAGGAGCTGGCTGGAGGAAATGTTCAAACCACTTTTCTCGATTCAAAGGGGAATATCTGGTTGGGAACGGATGCCGGACTTTATCTTTTTCAGTCCGGTTTGGAGGAGCTGCGGTATTTTGGCGCCCAAAACGATGACCCTTTCGACCTGAGTCATCTGTCAGTCACTGCCATTGGTGAGGATGTGAATGGAACCATCATAGTTGGCACCTTGGACGGACTCAATTATTACGATCCGAACGCCAAAAATTTCTTGCATCTGGACAGCAGCCCCAACGGAAACGAGAGCCTGAACAATCCCTTTGTCAGTTCGCTTCTTACCGACGAAACCGGACACGTTTGGGTGGGCACGGAAAAAGGCGGGGTCAATTATTACAACACCTATCAAAAACCGTTTTATGCGCTTCGGAATGAACCTGCCAGTCCGAATACCATCAGCCACAACACCATCAATTCGATTCTGAAAAAGGAAGAGGTGCTTTGGGTGGGAACAGCCGGTGGCGGGCTGAACAGGGTGGGGGGTAACGGACAGCAAATCTCCCGGTTCGAATTTGTTCCGGGACAGAACAGCAGCATTAGCAGTGACTTTGTTACGTCACTGTTGTACGATTCGAGCCAGAATTTTTGGATTGGTACCTGGGGTGGCGGACTGAATCGGATGCTTTCAGAAAACAGGAACAATTTTGCAGTCTATAACGCCGTCGATTTCGATCCCAACAGCCTGTGCAACGATTTCATTTCATCGCTTTTACAACTGGATGATGATCGTTTGTTGGTTGGGACCCTGGGAGGCTTGGATGTTTTCCATACGCAGAACAAGCTGTTTAGCCATGTTCATGAAAAGATGAACCTGGAGAATCCGCTCGAAGTTGGCTGTTTACTACAGGATCAGCAAAACCGAGTCTGGGTTGGAACCCGTTTCGGGCTGTACCGGTTCGAGGGGGCGGAGCTCAGCGAACCAGATGAGCAAACAGAACAGATTGCGTATGACAAGTTTTTGCATCAGCCCGGCGATTCAGGATCTATAGCGGGCGATTACGTCATTTCGTTGCTCGAAAGCAGCGATGGGACAATTTGGATTGGAACTTATGGCAATGGCATCGCCAAGTATGTTGAAGGTGATGGGCAGGGGTATTTTGTGAGTTATTCCGAGCAAGATGGGCTTTGCAACAATGTGGCTTACGCCATGGAGCAAGACTTGCAGGGGAATTTGTGGATCAGTACCGATATGGGGCTTTCCCGCTTTGATCCGCGTAGTGAAACCTTTCAGAACTATTTTGTGAAAGATGGTTTGTTGAGCGATCAGTTTTATTGGTCAGCCTCACACGCCGATCAGTCGGGTATGCTGTATTTTGGCGGCATCAACGGACTAAATTACTTCCAGCCTAACGAAATTGAAGCGTACCCGAATTCCTTTAAGCCGGTGTTTACAGAATTTTCCATTTTCAACAACCCGGTGAAAATTGGGGAGGAGTACCATTCAAGGATTATCCTAAATCAACCAGTAAGCAAAACCGAAAGCATTCAGCTTTCCTACAAGGATGCCGTATTCTCCATCGAGTTTTCGGCGCTGGATTATTTCCTTCCGGAGAAAATAAAATATGCCTACAAGATGGAAGGTGTGGATCAGGATTGGGTGGTAGTGCCGGCTACTCGGCGTTTTGCCAATTACACCAACCTGTCGGGCGGCGAATATTTGTTTCAGGTGAAAGCGTCGAACAGCGATGGTGTTTCGTCGAACGAAGTGGCAGAGCTTCGCCTGGTTATTCATCCACCGTTTTGGAATACGGCCTGGTTTCGCGTTCTGGCATTGCTGTGCCTGGTATTGCTGGTAATGGCTTACATTCGCTACCGAACCAAATTTCTGAATGAGCAGAAACGGAAATTGGAAAAGCAGGTGAAAGAACGAACCAGGAAGATCGAGGAGCAGAAAGAGAAATTGCAGGTGCAGGCCGAAAGCCTCCGCCATACTAACCAGCAACTGGCCGACCGGCAGGTGCTGATTGAAGGACAGAAAATAGAACTGGAAAAGCAAAATGAGCAGATTGTTTCGCAACGCGACGAGGTGATTGAGCTGAATAAGAAAGTGAACCTGGTGAACCAACTTCGCTTGCGCTTCTTTACCAATATTTCGCATGAATTCCGCACACCGCTCACGTTGATTATTGATCCGCTGGAACAACTGATGAAGAACTTGCGCGACGACAAAAACAATCTGAAAACCCTGAAGATGATCGACCGGAATGCGCAGCGCTTATTGCATTTGATCAATCAGTTGATCTATTTTCGCAGGATAGAAACCGGGAAGCTTAAGCTGCGTGTCAGCCAGGGGGACTTGCCGTTTTTTTTGCGAAGCATTTTTGAGTCGTTTGAGGATTTAGCCCAGCATCAACAAATTGATTTTCGGTTTTTGATGGATGAAGTTCCGGCGGAAACCTGGTTCGATTCGGAAAAACTGGAGAACGTATTGTATAACTTGCTTTCCAACGCGTTTAAATACACCTCGCCCGGAGGACAGATCAGCTTGAAAACCGATTTTGTGAAGATGGATCAGCAGGAGGCATTTCAGCTTCCTTATGTTCGTATTCAGGTCATTGATTCAGGCAAAGGGATTGCCCGCGAGAACCTGGCCTACTTATTCGATCGTTTTTACCAGGTTGATTCAGCCAAACAGGACGCCGACCTGGGGAGCTCGGGAATTGGCTTGGCACTGACACAGGAGATTGTGCAGGCCCTGCATGGCGAAATCCGGGTGGTTAGTGAGCTGGGAAAAGGAAGCAATTTCCAGGTGTTTTTACCTTACACGCAAGATCGTTTTGAAGCCAGCGAATTGAATGAAACCGCGATTCCCATTGAAGTGAACCTGGAGGGCCGGGTCGATGTTCTTTCGGAATACATTTATGCCCGTGCCACCGATTTTGAAGAAGGGGAACCGGAGCCGGAAGACCGCAGCAAGCCCTTGGTGTTGATAGTGGAAGACAACTTTGACCTGCGTAGCTTCTTGCTGCAAACCCTGAAAACCGACTATCGCACCCTGGGCGCCGAAGATGGGAAAGAAGGCTTGGCCTTGGCAAAAAAATACTCGCCCGAATTGATTGTCAGCGATGTGATGATGCCAGTGATGGATGGAATTGAATTGTGCAGCCGTCTGAAACGTGACATCCAAAGCAGCCATATTCCCATTATTTTGCTCACCGCCAAAACCATGGTCGAGAGTTGGGTTGAAGGACTGGAGACGGGCGCCGACGACTACATTCCCAAACCCTTTAACCTGCAAATTCTGCAGGCCAAAATGAATAACCTCATCGAATCGCGCCGCCGCTTGAAGCGGCTGTTTCACGATCTCCAATCAAGCTCACCGTCCGAGTTAACCTCGAACCCGGTCGACGAAGAGTTCATTACGCGAGCTTATGCCGTGCTCGAGAAAAACTATACCGAAACGGAGTTTTCGGTCAACCAGTTTGCACAGGAAATGTTTGTGAGCCGAAGCTTGCTGTATAAAAAAATAAAAGCCATCACCGATTTAAATATCACCGACTTTATCAATTCCTATAAACTAAGGAAATCGGTTGAAATGATAAAAACCACCGATCAATCGATTTCCGAAATTGCCTTTAAAACCGGTTTTAACGACCCTAAGTACTTCAGTCGTATTTTCAAAAAGTTCTACGGATTGAGTCCCAGTGAGTTCACGAAAAAACATTCGAGCATCTAATTATCAGCTCATTAACACCTAGAGCGACAAGATTTCCTCAATCGTCCACTTTCAATACTGAATTGTCCACCGTATTCGGTACTAACCCGGCGTAAGTTTACAAACAGAATTTACGCGAAAACCAATCTAATTAATTATGAAGAGAAACTTAACTTATTTAATGAGCTTATTTCTTTTTACTTCCGGGATAAGTAAAAATACTAAGCTGATGAGGTGCGCTTTGTACGCAGTAGTTTTGGCAGCATTTAGTCTCGTTGGGTGCGAGGAGTTGGATACTTATTCAATTGATGCGCCTGGTGACCTGCAAAGCAGGATCGACTCAATTGCAGATGCGAAAGCAAGTATCGATACAGGCGACACCACTTACATCGACATCGCTACGGCGATAGTTGGTGCTGAAGATTACAGTTCCGGCTGGTGGACTGCATTCTCTGATTATTTCACTGTTCCTTCCAATAAACTATTGCACATCGCCTTTATTAACCACAATGGAGGTAGCCAAAACAACTGGAACAACTGGAATCTTGGCGTAGCCAACGAAGTAGCAGATCGTGATGCTGACGGTTACGAAGAATATTTTGTACTCCGTTCTGATGCTTACGGCTGGGGGAACGGTGATTTCGACCTGGCCATGGTCTCTCATAACTATCCCGACACCGATGGAGATGGCGATATTTGGAACGACTTCCGCGCTACGATGGATGGTGCTTATGTTACGATCGAAATTGACCACTCGGCTACCGGCAATGTATTTGTAACAGCCACTGCGGTTGGAACAAATGGTACGGAGCTGCTTATGACCTATCAACAACCGGTTTCTGCAACGAATGATATTACGGCTTTCTTAATTTGTGATGCCAGCTTTTTCGAAATGCAAGAAGCTTACCTTTTACCATCTAAAGTTACTGTTGTAGAAGACGTTGATCCGGTTTCAATCGCTGTAGAAGGAGCTCCAGCTTTTGTTGAAATAGGAAACGAAGACTTCTGGGGCGATGCCGTAGCTACGGTAACTTATGCCGACGGATCTTCTGAGCATGTTGATACAGCAGACGTATCATTCAATGTTATTCCTGATATGACTACACTGGGCGAAAAGACAGTTATTGTATCGTATAACAAAACCAAGCAAGGCGAATTGAGTGCTCCTGTAACAACTTTCTACACGCTTGAAGTGACCAACTCAGTGGCAAGCATTGAGATTACGGCTTTGCCGGTTATCACCACATACTATTTCTACAACGATACCAGTGGCATCATATTCGACCCTGCCGGCATGGAGGTAACAGCTACCTATTCAGACGGTACAACAGGTATCTTAGGAAATGAAACGCTTGAGATTGGTAAGATTGAGGCTGTTGAAGGTGCTCAGAGCTTCGTTATTTCTTATGTTGGTGCAACAAGCACAGTAACGACAACTTGCCCGCTAACGCTTGTCAAGGGTATCGATCAGGTAGGTGCTAGTGACTTCTCTACCGCATGGTGGACCGAATTTTCTGATAACTATACAGTTGCATCAGGTTCAAGTAAAACATTGACAATGTACTGCTACTCGAACGAGGCTAATAACTGGCACAGCCCTAGTACGATTCTTCGTAAAGCTGACGGGACTGAATACGGTGTAGTTCGTATGGACAACTTTGGATGGGGTTCTGGCTACGACGGCATTGCTACCGCAACAAATGACTGGAATTGGGATGTATTCACATCAAACATTAATGGATCTAAAATAATCATCACAGTTACAAACAACGGTGACAATACGGCCAATATACGGTATGATATGACTTATGCCACCGGCGAAACACATTTCCAATTGTATGAGGGCATTGCTGTAGAAAGTGCTGATTTGAATACGGCACTCGTGTTAGAAAGAGCTTATCTCGTAATTGTTGAATAATCATCAAGATCAAACATAGTTTAATTATGAAATATTTAAATTTAATCCTGTTGGGATTGCTGGCATTCACAACGGCAACATACGCAGAAGGTAGCGGTAAGGCCGCCCAGATGTCAATGACTCAACAAGCCAACATAACAGTAAACGGTAAAATCGTTGACGAAAACGGGGAACCACTTCCAGGCGCAACCATACAACAAATAGGTACAACAAATGGTACGATTACCAATGTTGATGGTAACTTTTCGCTTTCTGTTCCTTCTGATGCGATACTCTCAATAACTTTTATAGGATACAAAAGTATGGAAGTAACCGTTGAGGGAAAAACTGAACTTGGCAACATCACCTTGGTGCCGGATATGATCGGACTCGAACAAGTGGTCGTTGTTGGTTACGGTACACAACGCAAGGTTGACCTGACAGGTTCCGTTGCCGTTGTTGACGCTGAAGAGATGAAAAAAGTATCACACTCAAATATCTCAACAATGCTGCAGGGAAAAGTATCCGGTGTTCAAATTACGTCCGACGGACAACCGGGAGCCGACCCTACAGTACGTATTCGTGGTATCGGTTCGTTTGGTAGCACCGCACCTCTTTACGTTGTTGATGGTGTACCAATGGGGACAACCATTCGCGATTTCTCGCCAAACGATATTGAAACACTTCAGGTGCTTAAAGACGCTTCTGCTGCGGCAATTTACGGTTCGCGTGCTGCCAACGGTGTTGTGATCATCACCACAAAACAAGGGAAGAAGAATCAGGCCATGAGGATTGACTACAAAGGTTATGTTGGTATTGACCAAGTGGAAGAAGGCGTATACGATGTTATGGATGCTTCCCAATATGGTGAATACGTAAACATGGCATACAGTAACAGCGGAATGGATGTTCCTGCCGGATACAATCCTGCAAGCGACAAATACCTCGACCCCGCACAAGTTAACACCGATTGGTTTGAAGAGTCCTTTAAAACGGGTATTCGTCAGAATCACAACCTCAACGTCTCAGGTGGTGGTGCTGACAACACGTACAACATCGCGCTCGACTACTACAGTCAGGAAGGAACAATGGAGGGTGCCGGTCCTAACTTCGAACGTTATACCGCCCGTATCAATAATACGATGGATGTTAAGTTTATCAGAATCAAAACGAACTTGGTGTTTAGCCACAGTGATCAGGACAATATGGCTCTTAGTAACGCCAACGAGTACGTACAAGGTCTGTATGGTGCACAATTTCCTGTAATGGCTTCAGCTCTGCTTACACCTCCAAGCATACAGGCTTACGATGAATCGACCTGGGTGCTGGATGATAAAATTTCTGCCGCATCAGAATACAGCTACGACTCTTATGGTTATGGTACGTACTATGACGATGTTCATGGAGACTTGCGTGTAACAAACCTTTTACTTACCAATAATCTTTTGGAAAGAAACACGGTTGTTGACCGCTTTGTGGCTTCAGGTTCGGCAAATGTTGACCTGATTGACATGGTTGGATCAAAAAGCGAAAATCACACGTTCGATTACAACCTGAACTTGTCGTACAGTAAGACCACGGCAAAGGACTTTACATTCGTGCCCGCATTTATACAGAGTACAACAAACTACTTATCAAAAAGCAACGAAACCCTGTCACAAGGCTATCGTAGTTTTAGCGATGCACTGATAGAAAACACATTAAAATACGATGGTAAATTTGGACGCCATCACGTCAATGTGCTTGCCGGTCAAACATTCCAGCGCGAACTCTTTCACACACTTACAGGCCGAGGTGTTAACCTGCCTGAGCCATACTATCTGCAAGTAAACAATGCAGAGGAAACATCTTCAACAACCTTTGAAACCGAGCACGTGCTGGCATCTTATATTGGTCGTATCAACTACAATTTCGATGATAAATATCTTCTTTCGGCTACTGTACGTCGCGATGGTTCAAGCCGTCTTTCATCTGAAGACCGTTGGGACTGGTTCCCATCGGTATCAGCAGGTTGGCGTATCGAACGTGAAAACTTCTTCCCAGTAGCCGAATCGACGATCAATCTATTCAAGGTTCGTGGTAGCTATGGTGAATTGGGTAATGAGAACATTGGCGAATACCAATACATGGATGTGATGTCAAGAGGTAACTACACGTATAGTTTTGCAAATAATAAGGTTACCGGATCAGCAATATCAAACTATGTAAACACAGCCATCCGGTGGGAAAAGAAGAAAACGATTGACTTTGGCCTCGACCTTGGAATGTTCAATAATAAGTTGGAATTTACTTTCGACTGGTATAAGTCAACATCAGAAGACCTTCTTTATAGTGTCGCTGTTCCAACCAATGCGGGCGCTACTAATGCAACAGTAACAATGAATGCGGCAACAATGGAAAACTCGGGTCTTGAGTTCTTACTTGCCTATCACAATCATCAAAACGCTGTTAAGTTTGACATTTCCGCCAACTTATCTACCCTCAACAACAAGGTAATAAAGTTGGGCGTTTCAGGTGAACCTCGTACCGATGGCAACAGTCGCACAGAAGTAGGTCGTGAAGTAGGTTCATTTTATGGCTACGTTTATGAAGGCATCTTCCAGTCGCAGGAACAGATTGATAATCGGATCAACTCAGAAGGCGAGTACGTCAATCAGAACGGAGCACAACCCGGAGACGTTGCATACGCCGACCTTAACAACGACGGTGAAATTACCAACGAAGACCAAACGTACTTAGGTAGTGGATTGCCAGATGTTAATTTTGGCTTCAATACCCGTGCTGAATGGAAAGGTTTCGACTTGAGTATAGCAATGCATGGAGCGGCAGGTTTTAAAGCGGTAGATTTTGTTGACGTTGCATTGAGTGGCTCATACGGTGCACTTAACAAAAACGTTGATTTATTGAATGCCTGGACCCTGGATAACACAAACACTGATGTGCCTCGCGTAGCATACAAATCGTCGGGTTCAATCACCAACGATATGTTTAGCCAGCGTTTCATTCAAGATGCAAGCTATCTGAAAATTGCCAATATTGAATTGGGTTATAATATGCCTGACAGTTGGTTTGGTGGATATATTAGCGGTGTACGCGTGTACGCATCAGGTCAAAATTTAGCCACATTGTCCAAATACAAAGGTTACAATGTAGATTTTGCAGGAGGTACATTTACTCCAGGTTACAACTATGCTTCGTATCCAACACCACGAAGCGTAATGTTCGGAGTAAACTTATCATTCTAACTTATCATCTAAAAAAAATAAGATATCATTATGGAAAGATTAAATATAATTCTAATAACATTGGCGCTTATTGGAGGTTTTACATCCTGCAATGAAGAACTCAATGTTGTGAACCCGAACAATCAAACAACCTACGATTTCGGGAATTCGGAATCAGAACTTCAGGAGGCTGTTATTGCATGTTATAACCGGATACGCCTTGATGGTACATTTGCCCGCGTTGGCTACACGTTGGATGCTGTACGTGGCGACGAAGTTTGGAATTCATCGCAACAGTGGTATTTGGACTACGACAACCTTAATTCTCCGGGTACAATCGGAATTGGCGACGAATGGCCGTGGCGCGACAACTATCATGTGGTCAACCGCACAAACTTTGTATTGTCGAAAGTGGATGAGGTCGATCTGTCGGAAGATTCTTATAACCAGATAAAAGGACAGGCCCTTTTCCTTAGGTCTTTAGCATACTATCATTTGGCAACCTATTACCAGACCGTTCCTTTGATTATAGACTATGCTTCTTATTCAGATATCAACACCATGTATGCATCCAACAATACCCAAGACGAGGTGTTTGACCAAATTGAGGCTGACCTTACAGAGGCTATGCAAATTTTGCCATCGCGCAATGAAGGTGGTGAATGGGCTCAAGGTCGTGCAACATGCGGTGCTGCTGCCGGCTATTTGGCTCGTGCACTGATGTTCCGTCATAAATTTGAAGAGGCATACACGGTCCTGAAAGACATCATTGCCGGTAAATACGGACAATATGAATTGACTGCCGACTATGGCGATAACTTTAGAGAAGACACCGAAAATAACTTAGAAAGCCTTTTCGAAGTTCAATTTTTGGACTTTGGAACAGGTGGAACTGATGAAGAGTGGACTCCGGTAAATATAAGCTCGGAGGCAACTCAGGGGCACGCAGTCGAAAGTAACTTTGCGTCTCAGGAATTGGGTAGCTGGGGCGACTTGGCTGGCTCACCATGGTTGTATAACCTCTTCAAAAAAGAGAACTCTACCGATGGTCGTCTCGATCCTCGCTTATACTGGACATTAGTTACATACGAAGGTGAATACAGTACTTATACCGGACAGAAAACCGCGGCATATCCTGGAGGAGATCCTCGCAGCAACACGGTTTATCAAGAAGAAGTAACGACAACACCTCTGTCAAATAATGCCCAAGGTGGTATATCGATAGCAAAATTCACCAATGCAAGGAACAACATCTACAGTTCTATAACAAACGGATTGCATTGTGGAGTTAACCTGCGCCTGATGCGTTATAGCGACGTTTTACTTCGTGCTGCCGAATGCGAAAATGAAATCAATGGCCCTACCCAGACGGCGATCGATTACATTAATATTGTACGTCGACGCGTTGCTCTTGAAGATCTTCAAGTTTCCGATTTTCCGTCTGCTGACGCGCTGTTCGAGCAAATAGCAAACGTTGAACGCCCTAAAGAATTCGGGTGCGAAAACGGACGTGGTATCGACTTACTCCGTTGGGGATTCTTCTACGATAATGATCGTCTGAATCAATTGGTTGAACATGGTTATTATAAGCGCGATGGCACAGCTTCAACAGAGGAGCTGACCGCCGAAACAGCAGACGATTCATCGTTCAAATATTACTATAAGGGCCATGAGTATTTCCCAATATTTCAATCTACGCTGAATGCCAATCCTAATCTTGTCGGTAACTCGGCAAACAACAATGAGGATAATGGACCGGCTTTCTTTGAAAAAGGGTACAGTGTTCGTCCTGTTGTAGCGTTGGAGTAGGGCTTATTATCTTAAAAAAAGAGACTTCCTTGTCCAACGTATTTTTTGTATGTTGGTAAGGAAGTTTGTTTCAACTGAAAACATATTAGACATGAAACTAACGAATTTATTGATTATCGCCATCAGCCTGATGGCACTCTCATTTGCAGGGTGCAGCGACGATGACCTGGACCCTACAGGTATCACCACAAAGCCGGATGATAAGCCTGATAACAACGCTGATTTCACCATCCCAACATACGCCGACGACTATTCAGCAATAGCATCGTGGGATAACAGAAACGAGTGGAATCTGGCCAATGTTCACGACCCATCGGTAGCCTTCTACAACGGATATTACTATATGTATGGCACCGATGCCTCGTATGGTAACGAGGCCGAAGGACATGGGCATTTTCAAGGCAAACGTTCTGCCGATTTGGTTAATTGGGAATGGGTAGGCGGACCTTTTTATGAAGCACCCTCCTGGGTAGCTGATTCGCTCAACGCCATTCGCTCGCGCATGAATCTCGAAGCAATTCCCGAAGACAACATCCAATACGGCTATTGGGCACCGGTAGTACGCCGGGTTAACGTTGGAGGGCAAGAGATCTTGCGTATGTATTACAGTGTCGTTATCTTCAACTATATTGAAACAGGTAATCCCACTTCAACCGCCTTTGATGGGAGCTGGACTGAACGCGCCTTTATCGGCATGTGCGAATCGACCGATCCCGGCGGTGCCGTATGGGAAGATAAAGGTTTCGTCACCACTTCATCGTCAGATCGTGGTTTAGACTACAGTCGCTCAAGCACATCGGACTGGAGTGGTTATTTTTATTATAACGCCATTGATCCCACCTATATCGTATCGCCCGAGGGGTACCATTACCTGATACATGGTTCGTGGCACAGCGGTTTCGCACTATTGCAAGTTGATGCAACAACAGGTAAGCCGCTCAACACGCTCGGTAATCCATGGGCTGACAATGCAAGTGAGCTGACAGCCCGATATGGACTGAGAGTCGGTACACGTGCAGATGGATCACGTTGGCAAGCCAGCGAAGCTCCCGAAGTCATTTACAAGGATGGATACTACTATTTGTTTTTGGCCTACGATGGCCTCGACGTACCCTACAACACTCGGGTAGTCAGAAGCCGAAACATTGAAGGTCCATACCTCGACATTAACGGGCGTAACTTTACCGCCGGACAAGGTGACAGTTACCCTATCGTAACTCACCCTTACAAATTCAATCTTAGCTACGGATGGGTAGGCATAGCACACTGCTGTATCTTCCAAAAGGAAAATACCGGCGAATGGTTCTACATGTCGCAAGGACGATTGCCTGCCAACGTTGGTGGCAACGCCTACTCCAATGCCATTATGATGGGGCACGTACGCCGCCTTGTTTGGTGTCCGGCCTCTCCAAGTGAACCCGACAACCTCTGGCCCATAGCATTGCCCGAACGTTACGCCGCCGTTCCCGATTACGGTACGATCACCAAAGACTCGCTTGTAGGAACATGGGAGCATATCAACCTTGCATACAACTATGCCCAGCAAAATGGCGCCGCTTCTCTAACGCTTAAGGCCGACGGCACGATGTCGGGAGCACTAAGTGGGAGCTGGAGTTATGACGCAACAAAAAAGCAATTAACATTGGGCAACGTTATTGTTTGCGTTGAACGCGAAGTCGACTGGGAAGCCAGCCCACGACAGGTAACATTTGTATATGCGGGAACTGAAAAGAATCTAAATGCAACATACTGGGGCAAAAAGGCAAAATAGTATCGATGTCAGGCGAAGATAACTTCCATGTTGAAGTTCGTATTAAGAATAATCAAACCTACAAATTATGAACGCATTGAAAAACTTAGCAACAGTTTGTCTTTTGGCTTTAGTTCTTTGGAATTGCTCTTCGGAAAAAAAGGATGAAGAAAAACAAGTTGCAGTAAATACGTCCAATAAGGAACTTAGCATCAATAATCCCATTATCACGGATAAATACACGGCCGATCCGGCCGCATTGGTTTATCAGGATACGGTTTATTTGTATGCAGGACACGATCAGGCTCCGGCAGATAAGAACTTCTACGAAATGAACGAGTGGCTGGTGTATTCGTCAACTGATCTGGTAAACTGGGAAGAACATCCGGTTCCGTTAAAGCCTGCCGATTTTGCGTGGGCGGTACATAGTGCCTGGGCTGCCCAGGTGATAGAACGCAACGGAAAATTTTTCTGGTACGTAACGGTTGAACACGGCAGTATTCCCGGAAAATCAATTGGAGTTGCTGTTTCCGACAGTCCTGTAGGTCCGTTTAAAGATGCACTGGGAAAAGCTTTAATCACAAACGATATGACCACTGGTCAAACCCAGATTAGCTGGGATGATATTGATCCGACTGTTTATATCGACGACGATGGCCAGGCATACCTGTATTGGGGAAATACAGCTTGTTATTGGGCAAAACTAAAAGACAATATGATCGAGCTCGATGGCGAAATTCACACCGTTGATCTTCCTGATTTTACCGAAGCCCCGTGGATTCATAAACGTGGCGACTGGTATTATCTGTCATATGCCTATCAGTTTCCTGAAAAAACAGCTTATGCGATGAGCCGGTCGATTACCGGACCATGGGAGTTTAAAGGAATTCTAAACGAACTGGCGGGCAATTCAAACACCAACCACCAGGCGATTATCGAGTATAAAAATAACTGGTATTACTTTTATCATACCGGCGGTATTCAGCCACATGGAGGCAGTTATCGTCGCTCAGTTTGTATCGACCGACTTGATTACAACACAGACGGCACTATGAAACGTATTGCTATGACCTCAGAAGGAATCCAATAAACTTTATCAAAATGAAACAAAGAATTACCCTAATTGTCGCCCTATTACTTTTATCAATAAAAGTTTTCCCCACAGATATCGTAGTGCACGATCCTGTGATGATTCAGCAAAACGGTACCTATTACCTGTTTACCACCGGTTGGGGAGTCAGCGTATGGTCGTCGCCCGACATGAAAAACTGGAGCAGGGCAAAACCGGTTTTCGATGAAGCTCCCCAGTGGGCTGTTGAGGCGGTGGACGGATTTAAAGGGCACATTTGGGCGCCCGACATTGCCTTTTACAACGGACAGTATTATTTGTATTATTCCATTTCGGCCTTTGGCAAAAATACGTCCTGCATTGGTTTGGCTACCAATAAAACCCTCAATCCTGAAGATCCGGATTTTGAATGGGTCGATCATGGAAACATCATCCAATCGTATCCCGGCAAAACCAATTGGAACGCCATCGATCCCAACCTGATTGTTGCTGAAGATGGCACTCCGTACCTGAGTTTTGGCTCTTTTTGGGATGGATTGAAATTGGTCAAACTCAAAGCGGATGCGAAATCGGTTGCAGAAGATTTGAGTCAGATTCCTACCATTGCTTCCCGGAAAAAATCTCCGGACGAACCCAATCCGCCTTCGGTGGATGACAACCCCGTCGATGCGGGAGGCAATGCCATTGAGGCACCGTTTATCTTCAAAAAAGGGGATTATTATTACTTGTTTGCTTCCATCGATTACTGCTGTAAAGGTGTGAAAAGTACCTACAAAATGATCGTGGGGCGGGCAAAATCGATTCCAGGGCCTTATCTGGACAAAGAAGGAAATTCGTTGGCAACGGGTGGTGGTTCCATCTTGTTGCAGGGCGACCAGAACTGGTATGGGGTGGGGCACAATTCAACGTACACCTTTAACGATAAAGACTACCTGGTTTTTCATGGGTACGATGCCCATGATGAGGGTAAGCCCAAGTTGATTATTAAGACCTTGGCATGGGACAAGGATGGATGGCCTTTCGTTGATGAGTAACAAAAAGTATAAACGTTAACTATAAAAATACAGACGCATGAGAAAAATGAATAGCGCTGGCACAGCGACTTTTTTTGCAGCCGCTATGGTTGTGGCCGGATTTTTATTCGCCGGTCAACTGACGGCACAAAATGCCCGGATTAAAATTGATATTGACCGGCAAATTGGGGAGGTAAATAAAAATATCTACGGAAATTTTGTTGAGCATTTAGGCCGTTGTGTTTACGGTGGAATATACGACGAAGGCTCTCCCTTGGCCGATGAGAGCGGGATCAGGCTTGATGTGCTGGAAGCAGCCAAAGGGCTGAATGTGCCGCTCACCCGTTATCCTGGTGGTAACTTTGTTTCGAACTACCATTGGAAAGATGGTGTTGGCCCAAAAGACGAGCGCCCCGCACGCATGGAGCTGGCCTGGGCCCGACTGGAGAGCAACCGCTTTGGCACCAACGAGTTTATCGACTTTGCCCGGCGCATGGGGACCGAGCCTTACTTTGCCGTGAACCTGGGAACAGGAACCATCGAAGAAGCACAGCAGTGGGTGGAATACTGCAACGTGAAGGAAGGCCCGTATTATGCCGAACTACGCAAGCAACACGGGTATGCCGAACCACACAACATCACCTATTGGAGCTTGGGAAATGAGATGGACGGCTTTTGGCAAATGGGACACCTGAATGCCGAAGACTACAGCAAGAAAGCCCGCGAAGCAGCCAAGCTGATGAAACTGACGTCGCCCGAAATTAAGCTGGTGGCTGCCGGCTCGTCCAACTACCGGCCCGATGCCGATCCCAACGAGTGGAACGCCACCATTTTGCACGAACTGCGCGATGTGGTTGATTATATCGCCCTGCATATTTATGTGGGCAATGTGGCCGACAACTATTACAACTACCTGTCGACCCCGCTGGTGCTGGAGGAACGCACCCAAATTGTGAAAGGCATGATCCTAAAAGAAATGGCATATGCCCAGCGCGAAAGCGACGACCCGATCTACATAGCCTGGGACGAGTACAATGTGTGGTACCGTGCCCGCGTTGGCGAAGACATGACCGGCGAGCGCGCCCTGGAAGAACACTACAACCTGGAAGATGCCTTGGTCATTGCCGGCTTTCTAAATGCTTTTATTCGCAACGCCGATGTAGTGAAAATGGCCAACATGGCACAATTGGTCAATGTGATTGCTCCAATTTTTACGAGCGAAACCGACATGTTTAAGCAAACCATCTACTATCCGCTGGCCCTGTTTGCCAACAACGTTTTTGGCACCGCGCTAGATGTGGCCGTTGATTGTGAAACCTATGATACCGAAGAGTTTTTCATTGGCTTAGCCGAATCGAAAACCACGCAGGAGGATGTTCCTTTTCTCGACGTTTCAGCAACCTACGATGATGGACAGGTGGTTTTGTGCGTCGTAAACAGAAATAAGGACCAGGCGATTACCACTGATCTCATTGCTCAGGAAGGCTTGTTCGATGGCGAATACGAAGTGTATGAAGTCAATGGACCGGATAGCAAGGCGCAAAACGATTTTGCGAAAACACTAGTTGAAACCAAATCGAAGCCTGCCCTGACAGTGAAAAAGGCTGATAAAATGACTTATGCCTTTCCTCCGCATTCTTTCACCATGATTAAGGGCGCCCTTAAAAACTGACGACTTTTTTCTGATTTGATATTGATTTATTTTAAAGGGATGAGATTTCAAATGAAGTCTCATCCTTTTTTTTAGCAGACGTTGAGGGTTTCGAAGTGATCGATGCTTCCAGGCTTTATCGGTGTGAATTCAGATAATCCCGCATTTCGTGGTCAATAACACTCAGTACTGCATCCTGCCGTCCGGAATTAGGAACGACCGTCTGGAAGAGTGACAATACCTCCTGGAATTGGAAACTACCTACTGGATTTGCAGCAGGCCCATAGTTGTTCCATTTCCGGCTGGTATTTTTTTCTGGCACGGGCTAGCCGCTGCCAGGCGGTTGTTGCCAAATGCCGCTCCATGCGGGTTGGTTCTCCTCCTCCGCGGTTCAAATAGGCTGTCGTTTTCATCTCAAGGAGCATTTTTCCCTTTATACGGCTGAAGTTTTCTGCTATTTGACCGTCGTTTTTATCGAAGCGTTGACCGAATTTGGCGTTATTCGCCGGAAGCGTCTGAAACAAGTTCTGAAAGATGCTTCGAGTGCCGGGCTGCATATCTTTTTGAGTCAGAATGGGTCAAAAATGGCTTATTTCCTGATAGTTTTTCTATTTTTAAGGAATGGAAATAGGTGGCTCCGGTCACTTTTTCTTTTAATTAAAAAAAAGACCAAGAATGAACATTCAAATTCAGCAAATAGCCGAGCGGCTAAAAGGCCTGCGCGATGCGCTTAAGCTGTCGGAGGCCGATTGTGCCCAAGCTTGCGGCATTTCGCCAGCACTTTACCAGCAGTATGAAAGTGGGGAATCCGATATTCCCGTCAGTTTCCTTTATCGCTTTTCGTCGGTCTACCAAATTGAGTTGACGACCCTTCTCACGGGCGATGTTCCGCACATGCGTGGCTACTCAGTGACCCGGCAAGGAACAGGGTCGGTGGTTGAACGCCGAAAAGAATACCGGTATCAAGCCCTGAACGAAAGCTTCATCCACAAAAAAGCCCAACCTTTTGTGGTTACCGTTGATGCCAATCCTGATTATGATGCTGGTGTTGGTTATCAACACGAAGGGCAGGAGTTTAACTTGGTTTTGAGCGGGAAGCTGCAACTGGTGCTCAACGAGAAAGCATTGATTTTGAATGAAGGCGACTCCATCTGGTTCGATTCATCTTTGCCCCACCGAATGCGGGCGCTCGAGGGAAAGGAAGCCAGGTTTTTAGCTATGATTTTTAAAACGGAACAATGATATTAAGCGAACGATATTTAAAGAAAGTCCAGTTTGACGGACTGGGCGATTTTAGGGCAAACCTGGAGATACAAGTGCCGGCCGACAATTTCAACTTTGCCTACGATGTGGTCGATGAATATGCCCGCCTGGAGCCGGAAAAGCTGGCCTTGGTTTGGACCAACGATCAGGGGGCACACCGCAATTTTACCTTTGCCGACATGAAGAAGAACAGCGATCAAACAGCTGCTTATTTGCAGTCGCTGGGCATTGGTTCTGGCGACAAAGTCATGTTGATTTTAAAGCGTCGGGTTGAGTTTTGGTTCGCCATTATCGCCCTGCACAAATTGGGCGCGGTTTGTATTCCGGCTACCCATTTGCTGAAAAAGAAAGACTTGGTGTACCGGAATAATTCGGCCGAAATAAAAGCCATTATTGCCGTAGGCGAAGCAGATGTTTTGGAGCAGGTGGATTTATCGATGGATGAATCGCCAAGCGTTGAACATCGCATCTCCATTGGGCCAGAAATGCCAGAAGGCTGGCGTGATTTTTCGTATGGAATTGCACAAGCGCCTGCGTTTACCCGGCCAGAAGAGGTTTCGAGCAACTCGTCCATCTCACTTTTATATTTTACCTCCGGAACGACCGGAAACCCCAAAATGGTGGCGCACGATTTTACCTATCCGCTGGGACATATCACTACCGCTTCGTATTGGCACAACATCAAAGAAAACGACCTGCACCTGACCGTGGCTGATACGGGTTGGGGAAAAGCGGTTTGGGGAAAATTGTATGGACAGTGGCTGGCAGGAGGGGCGGTGTTTGTTTACGATCATGAGAAGTTTAATCCGGCCGAGATGCTTCAGGTGATCAGCCAGTACAAGATCAATACCTTTTGTGCTCCACCCACTGTGTACCGGTTTATGATTCGGGAAGATTTTTCGAATTACGATTTGTCATCGCTGAAATATTGCACGGTAGCCGGAGAACCGCTGAACGCGGAAGTGTATAACCGCTTTCTGAGGTTGACCGGACTGCGACTGATGGAAGGTTTTGGGCAAACAGAAACGGTGTTGGCCATTGCCACCTTCCCCTGGATGGATCCCAAGCCGGGTTCGATGGGGATTCCGAATCCAACCTACGATGTTCAGTTACTACATCCTGAAGATCGCCTGTGCGAGGATGGCGAAATTGGCGAGATTATTGTTCGTACCAGTGAGCAAGTTCCTGTTGGCCTTTTCAAAGAATACTATCGTGATGAAGAACGGACCAAATCGGTTTGGTACGATGGTTACTATCATACCGGCGATTTGGCGTGGCGCGATGAAGATGGCTATTTCTGGTTTGTCGGTCGCACCGACGATGTGATTAAAAGCTCGGGCTATCGGATTGGCCCTTTCGAGGTGGAAAGTGCTTTGATGGAGCATCCGGCGGTAGTGGAGTGCGCCGTGACTGCTGCACCCGATGAAGTGCGCGGACAAGTGGTGAAAGCCAGTATTGTCTTGGCGCCCGAATACCAGCCCGGATCAGAAGCTTTGATCAAAGAAATCCAGGAGCATGTAAAAAATATCACCGCCCCCTATAAATATCCGCGAATTGTGGAGTTCGTTGCGGAACTGCCCAAAACCATCTCTGGTAAAATCCGAAGGGTGGAAATCAGGGGCGAAAGCGAATAGTAAAAGAAACGGGAACCAAATTGGCTCCCGTTTCTTTTTCTTAACCTATGCTTATTGAAGCTGAACCAGCACCACCGATTTGGCGGGTAATTCAACGCTCACTTGGCCATTTTTGGGTTTTTTCACCTCAAACGATTTCAGGGTGACTTTTTCATCTTGTCCAAAGTCGTTGTAATCATTCATGTTTTCAGCGGTAATAATTTGTCCGGTTGAAGCAGCAAAGTCTTGTCCGGTAATATTGATATCCACTGTTTCAGCCTTGTTGGGGTTGAGGTTGCACAAAGTAATGGAAACCACACCATCTTTGGTTGAAGCCGAACCATAAACTGAAGGAACCGATTTGCCATCATATTTGTATTGGCCGGTTTTCAGGTTCATCGGAATCAGGGTCGCATCCTGGTGAACGGCATACATCTTAAATACATAGTAAGTTGGCGTCAACACAATCTCCTCATCCTTGGTTAAAATAACTGATTGCAACACATTGACCGTTTGCGCAATGTTCGACATTTTTACCCGATCCGCATGGTTATTGAATAAGTTGAGGTTGATTCCGGCAACCAGTGCGTCGCGTAAAGTATTTTGCTGGTAAAGGAATCCCGGGTTTGTTCCGGGCTCAACATTGAACCAGTTTCCCCACTCATCAACGATCAGCCCGATTTCTTTATTGGGATCGTACTTGTCCATGATGGTAGAATGGCGTTCAACCAAGGTTTCCATTTTTAGTGTATTGTTCAAAACAGAAATCCAACCACTTTCATCAAAGTCGGTGGCCGATCCTTTGTCTGTCCAGCTCGTGGTGAACGTGTAATTGTGCAGTGAAACACCCTGAACCAAATGACGATGGCGGGTTGTTTTTTGCATCAATACTTCCATCCAATTGTAGTCGTCAACGTTGGGGCCACCCGCAATGCGATACAAATCGCCCCGGCAGTAACCGGCAAAACGGTTGTACAAGTCTGCGTAATATTCGGGAGTCATGTTTCCGCCGCAGCCCCAGTTTTCGTTGCCAATTC
>NZ_CAXBDD010000066.1:0-21483 GCF_963974515.1 uncultured Sunxiuqinia sp.
GAAGTCGTGTAAAAACTGATACGACTGTTTAAACCCGTTTTTCCCCAATCACAAATTATCTCAGTTTCAATTCTGAAATGAGGGAAGGTCGGATTAAAAACTGCTGGTAGTTAAAATAATTTGGCCAGGGTAATGAATATCGATGCCATTTTCGGCCGTAACAAATATCTTGACGGGATTAAATGCTGATACCGTTTGCAGAGATGCTGTATTCTGCTTTGACAAAAAACTACTTGAACTTTTTAACTGACCCAGATTCTCTGTATTCCCCTGGTCAGTTTCCATCCAGACCACATAGGTTTCATTCGACGACTGCAATCTTTCAATCGCTGCCAAATCTTCGATCTCAACATCAATGACGTAATTCTTGTTGTTGTCCTGTTTCACTTTAACCGAACCTTTAGCTGCCGGAACAACTGCGGAATTTAAAAACGATACCTTTTGGGCACATGAGGTGGACAGCAAGATCATTGATCCTGCCAGAATAGTAAAAAAAATACTTTTTGCGAGTTTATTTCTTCTTTGTGTTTTCATCTTTTTTGAGTTTAAGTGAATTTATTTCAATGAAATAAAGGTAATCCCTTTCGTTTTGAGAAGCATTACATAATTACAGAGAAAAGTTATATCATTCACACATTAGGGGCATTGTAAGACTTCTGAAACCTGCCAATAAAACAAATCCCAACCAAATAAATTGGCTGGGATTCTGCTTCTATCTGTTTGTTTCGAATCTACATGATCAGTTTGTAGCCTTTGCCGTGGACATTGATGATTTCAACTGAAGGCTCATCTTTCAGGTGTTTACGCAATTTGGTAATGTAAACATCCATGCTTCGCGCGTTGAAATAATTGTCATCAATCCAAATGGTTTTTAGGGCGAAATTCCGCTCCAGCACATCGTTGGCATTGTTACACAACAGGCGCAGTAGTTCGCTCTCCTTAGTGGTCAGTTTCACCGTATCGCCATTGCTAATCAAGGTTTGTTTGCGGTGGTCGAAGGTGTATTTTCCTAATTGATAGGTGGATTGTTCGGCACCTTTGCTGTCACTGGTACGGCGTAAAATCGCTTCAATCCGAAAAATCAGTTCTTCCATGCTAAAAGGCTTTGTGATATAATCATCAGCGCCCATTTTAAATCCTTCCAACACATCTTCCTTCAGATTTTTGGCCGTCAGAAAAATGATTGGGATTTCGGAGTTAATTAACCGGATATCTTTGGCCAGGGTCATGCCATCTTTTTTGGGCATCATAATGTCCAAAATACAAAGGCTATACTGATTTTTTTTAAAGCCCTCATAAGCGACTTCACCATCGCCATAGAGGTCGGTGTCGTATCCTTTTGCGATTAAATATTCTTTTAACAGCAGGCCTAGGTTTTCATCGTCTTCGGCCAATAAAAGTTTTGCTTTTGCTTCCATTTACTTTCACATTTAGTGGGAAATAGATCATGAATTTTGTTCCTTTATTGAGGGTGCTCTCCACCTTTATTTTGCCTTGGTGAGAGTCGATAATTTTCTTTACGTAGCTGAGTCCGAGTCCAAAGCCTTTCACATCATGCACATTTCCTGTCGGAACCCGGTAGAACCGCTCAAAGATTTGATCCTGATGTTCCTTCGCAATTCCTATGCCATTGTCTTTCACTGAAACGACTACAAAATCATTTTTGTTCTCCGTCTTTACTTCAATCGCTGGCTGACCTTTGCTGTACTTCATGGCATTGTCGAGCAGGTTGAAAATCACATTGGTGATGTGCACCTCATCACCTTTAATTTGGTCGTTCTCGGCAGCAATAATGGAATCCAGGGTGCCATCCTTACTTTTGACCCGCAATTCAAAGTTAAGAATTACATTGGTAATCAAATTATTCAGATGGACTTCTTTAAACTTAAGTTTCAATCGACCTTCGTTGAAAACGGCCATTTGCAAAACTTTCTCCACCTGGAAACTCAGGCGTTTGCTTTCCTGCAGGATGACGTTCGAAACATGCTCAATTGTTCGGGGTGTATTGCTGATGCTGTTATCATGCAGCATTTGGCTGGCCAGCGAGATGGTGGAGATGGGTGTTTTCAGCTCGTGGGTCATGTTGTTGATGAAGTCGTTTTTGATATTCGACAGCTTTTTTTGCTTTAGAATAATCAGGATCGTGTACACAAAAATGCCAATCAGCATAGCTGTTAAAATGGCTGTTGGAATGACCATCAGCCCGGCTTCCCGGAGCAGATAGCTTTGCCGCTTGGGAAAATAAACCGAGAGGTAGTTGGGTTTAATGTCGATTACATCGTTCGGAAACAGGAGGCTCTTGTATGGTTTTTTGTTCTCCGGATTGAAGTCGCTGGTGCCAAAAACTTTTTGTTCCTGACCTTGCGGATAGCTATAAATGGCGTATTTATATTCCAGGTTGATATTCGAGTTTTCAAACTCACTTTGCAGCGCGCGATCCAAAACCTGACTGTTGATCCGATCTTTTATCGGCAATTGTGAAAACAGGTATTGGTTTTGCAGAATCCGGTAGTAATTTGCTTGCTCGTTCATCCGCATTTCATATTGCTGGCGGATATAACCATCATAATCGTGGATTTCATCAAAAGCCGATGGAAAATCGCCGGGCATACCACGTTCATTATTAAAAATGGAGCTTGAATCGTTATACGAAATGGACAGCTCTTCGCTGTACGTACCGGCACTTTTTCGCTGCGAGAACCGAAATGATATGTTGACATCACTTGGGGCTCTTTGTGGGCTGTTGTTCGGCGTGTTTGGAAAAATATTGTTTTGCTGGTTGTTTCGGGGGAAAATAGAGCCACTGATCGCCTGTCGGTTGCTCTGCGCAATTAGCAGGGAAGCTTCTTCCAGTTCGAGGCGGCGTACAACTTGCCGCATGGCACGGTTGACCGTCTGGTCAAACTGCTCCTCTTTGATTTGAAAAGCTTTTTGAATGGAGTTGGTTTGAACCGCAATCAAACTGGTCATTACGATGGCCATGATTACAATTAAAAAAATAATCACTCTTCTACTCATGAATACAAAGATAAACTTTAAGGAATAGGGTAATTCCCTGCTTAACAATATTTAACATTGGTGCCGTTTCCCGAAAACCAGACCCTTCCGAATATGAAATTGTTAACAGGCTTTAACATTTGTTAGCAAGGCAGTTACTCGTATCTCCGTATATTTACAATCTGTAAATGTATGACATTCATTTGCAGAAATAAGGTTTAACTGAGTTTTTTTACAAGGTGAATTTAGGTTTTGGTTTTTAAAGCGGAGTTGAAAAGCTCCGCTTTTTCCTTTTTCACCTAAAACGTTCAGGCATCCAGTTCTTCCAGTTTGATCAGGGCTGCTTTTGAGGCCTTTTGCTGGGCTTCTTTCTTCGAGCTGCCTTGTCCCTTCCCAATGATTTTTTTCTCGATTATGATCGTTGAAATGAAGCTGGGCTGTCGATTGTCGCCAGTTGTTTTCTCAACGGTGTCAAAGTTCACATCCTTTTTGTTTTTCTGACTCCACTCAATGAGCTGGCTTTTGTAGTTGGTGTTGGTATTTTGAATTTCATCCAGGTTAACTTGTTGCAGAAGCAATTTACGGGTAATAAACTGCCGGGTAACCTGATAGCCCTTGTCGAGGTAAAGTGCCCCAATAATAGCTTCAAGCGCATCGCCGTAGATGTGGCTGTTTTCGCCTGCATTGTTGGTGTTCGACTGGATGTAGTAATTCAAGCCGATTTGAAAGGTGAGCTCGGTGAGGAAGCTTCGGTTCACCAATTTCGATCGCATTTGGGTGAGAAACCCCTCATCCATGTTTGGAAAGCGGTTGTACAGAAACTCAGCGATGACCGCACCCAAGATGGCATCGCCTAAATACTCTAACCGCTCGTTGTTAACCCAATTCCCCTGTGAGTCGGTTTTCGACGCTGAGCGATGGGTCAGCGCTGTTTCATAAAGCTTTAGATTGCTGGGGGTACTGTTAAATAAAGCTTTTAAAAACAAATAAAACTCTTTTCTCGGTGAAGAAAAGAGTTTTATTTTGTGTGCGATATTTCTAATCACTTGATCAGTATTTCTTAAAAATAACTGTCGCATTGTGTCCTCCAAAACCAAAGGTATTGCTTAGCGCGTAATTAATTTCACGTTCTTTCGCTTTTCCAAAGGTAAAATCGAGTCTACTGTCAATCTCAGGATCATCAGTAAAATGATTGATCGTTGGGGGAACAATTCCATGTCTGATGGCCAGGATAGAAGCGATTCCTTCAACAGCTCCGGCTGCACCCAAAAGGTGTCCTGTCATCGATTTGGTGGAACTAATGCTTAATTGATAAGCGTGATCGCCAAAACATTTTTGAATTGCTTTTGGCTCTGCAATATCTCCTAATGGAGTAGAGGTACCGTGAACATTGATATAATCAATATCTTCCGGTTTTATGCCGGCATCTTCCAAAGCCCATTTCATGACTAAAGTAGCGCCTTTGCCGTCAGGATCAGGGGCAGTCATGTGGTAAGCGTCTGCAGACATTCCCCCACCGGCAACTTCACCATAAATTTTGGCACCACGTTTAACAGCGTGTTCATACTCCTCAAGAATGAGGGCGCCTGAACCCTCGCCCATGACAAAACCATCGCGGTCTTTATCAAACGGACGTGACGCTGTTTTGGGGTCATCATTTCTGGTAGAAAGTGCACGCATGGAATTGAAACCACTCAAACCGGCTTCGTTAATTGCTGCTTCTGATCCACCTGTAATAAACAGGTTGGCTTTCCCCATGCGAATGTAATTGAAGGCTTCAATTATTGCATGAGATGCCGAGGCACAAGCAGAAACGGTTGTGAAGTTAGGTCCTCTGAACCCGTAGCGGATTGAGACCAGACCTCCGGCAATGTTGGCAATCATCTTCGGAATGAAGAACGGATTAAACTTAGGGCGATGAACATCGTAGGCCCGGGCTTCTTCAAAAAACGTTTGAAGTCCTCCAATACCTGCTCCCCAAATTACACCGGCACGATCTCTATCGATTGTTTCCAGGTCAAGACCTGAATCCAAAATAGCTTGTTGTGCGGAGGCATAGGCATACAAAGTATAAAGGTCGTGCTTGCGCACTTCTTTTTTCTCTACATAAATCGTAGGATCAAAGTTCTTTACTTCGCATGCAAACTGAGTTTTCTGCAATTCAACATCGAATTTTGTAATCCGATCAGCTGCGCTAACTCCGTTTTTCAGCCCCTCCCAATACTCCTCAATAGAATTACCAAGCGGGTTTACGGTTCCAAGTCCGGTTATAACTACCCGTTTAAATTCCATAAATGTTTAATTCAAATTTATTACTTTACGTTTGCCTCGATGTGCGAGATCGCTTCACCGACAGTTGAAATCTTCTCAGCTTGATCGTCTGGAATAGCCAAATCAAACTCTTTCTCGAATTCCATAATCAATTCAACAGTATCAAGCGAATCGGCACCTAGGTCATTTGTGAATGAAGCTTCGTTGGTTACTTCGCTTTCGTCAACGCCTAATTTGTCGACAATAATTGCTTTAACTTTACCTGCAATGTCAGACATAGTTCTAATTTTAAGTTAATATTCAATTTTGTTTTTAAAAAATCCGGTGCAAAGTAATAAATTTACCCAAAATATATCAAAGAAAAATCAAAATAAATAGCTGTTTGGGGCTGTAAGTTATTGATTATCTAAACTATATTTGAACATGCGAGTCTATTATTCAAAAATAAATCAGAATTGTTACTAAAATGAAGAAAATTGCCATTTTTGCCTCAGGATCAGGCACTAACGCCCAAAATATCATCGAGTATTTTCAAGGAAACCGACATGTAATTGTCGATTCATTGTGGTCTAACAACGAAAATGCCTATGCACTCATCCGTGCTGAGAAGCTTGGTGTTGAGTCTTTTACTTTTTCTCGCGAGGAGTTTTATCAGAGTATTGATGTGCTGGAAGAACTGACCGAGCGCAAAATTGATTTAATTGTCTTGGCCGGCTTTCTTTGGCTGGTTCCAAAATACCTGACAGAGGAGTTTCCTGTTATTAATATACACCCGGCACTTTTACCCAAATATGGAGGAAAAGGCATGTATGGTAAATTTGTGCATGAAGCGGTTGTGAAGAATAAAGATAAAGTCTCGGGCATCAGCATTCATTATGTGAATGAACGCTATGATGAGGGGGACATCATTTTCCAGACCACTTGCGATCTTGACCCGAGAGATAAAGCCGACGATGTAGCAACGAAAGTGCATCAGCTCGAATATGAGCATTACCCCCGCGTAATTGAAGAAGTGTTGTTTTCGGATGATGAATAGGCCAAAACTCAATAGGCCCAAAAGTCGTAGTCTGCGTGATACAAAGTAGCAAGTTAAGACCGGCTTTGGGTTTTATTTTTTGTGCCCAAGTAAATTCCTGACGCTTATTCCTGAAACGGAATAAAGCTCAATTGAGTCATCATTGAATCTTTCAGCGCAGTAAAAGCTGCCAGATTCTCGTCATAAACGGGTTCAACAGGTGGTGCTTCGACTTTAAGCGGATCCATGGGTGAGCCGTTTCTGAACACCCGGAAGTCAAGGTGTGGACCGGTAGACAAGCCGGTCGACCCGACATAGCCAATAACTTGTCCTTGCTTTACACGGGTGCCAGTAGCAATGCCCTTGGCAAATCCATGCAGGTGCATGTAGCAGGTGGTATAAACCGAGTTGTGCTTGATGTAAAGGTAATTCCCGCCCCCGGCTCGCTGGTATCCTTTGCGGGTCACTACGCCATCGCCAATGGATTGAACTGGTGTTCCGGTTGGTGCCGCATAATCGATTCCGTGGTGTGGACGCCGAATTTTCAGCACCGGATGGTAGCGGCTGTTTGAAAAGCGCGAGCTGATGCGCGAAAACTCAAGCGGCGCTTTCAGGAACGCTTTTTTCAGGCTTTGTCCTTGATCATCGAAATAACTCAAGGTGCTGTCTTGTTCAAATAAAAAAGCATAGTAATCCTGTTTCATGTGGTGAAACTGGCAGGCATAAATTTCGCCAATTCCGACCGAAATCGAATCGACGAACTGCTCTTCATAAATAATACGAAATTGGTCGCCCCGCTGAATTCCGAAGAAATCAATGCTCCATTGGTAAATCTGAGATAATTCGATGGCTAAAACCGGATTGATATTGTTTTCAATCAGCGCATTCCACAGCGATGATTTAATGGTGCCCGACGCCGTTTTCAGTTCGGTGGTAGTTGGTTTTTGGCCCGTATAAATATGCAAGGAATCCTGCAACTGATAGACGACATAATCGGTGTTGTCAATCTCATAGACAAAATAGGCCGGCGTTTGCAGACTATCATTTTTCAGAAAAAAATGGTAGTGGTTCTTATGCTTGATTCTCCGAACATCAAATATCGGCTTTGATTTTCGTGCCAGTTGGTCAATCGTTTGGTACGAGATATTTTTCTTGACCAAAATGTCGGATAAATTCTGATTTCGCAGGATGGGCTCCGTTTCAATGATGAAGGAATCAACAGGAAGGCCAAACAACATCACCGGCTCGGGAATGGGGACAGGTTCTGGCTCGGGAACCCGTTCCGGCTTGGGTTCCGGAGGGCGAACAGCAAACACAACGATCAAACTAATAGCGACCAGTAAAAAAACAACTTCTGCAATATATTTCTTCATACTAAATTCTCATCTTATCAAACCCTTGTCCGTAAACCCCCATCACACTTCCCATGGAAATAAACGCTTCCGGATCAATCTCTTTCAACTTTCTGAATATCAGGCTGGATTCCCTTTTACGGACAACAGTCATCACTACTTTTACATTCTCTTTGGTATACCAACCTGTTCCATCCAAAACAGTAACGCCCCGACTGACGTTTTTATTGATGTAATCGGCAATTTCTTCAAAATTCCTCGAAAATATAAAAATTTGGGCAGAAGCGTTCGATCCATTCAAAAAAGCATCAATCGTATACGAAACCACCCACATGGAAACATAGCCGTAAACAAGTTTTCCGGGCGACTGAAATACAAAATAACTGGACGCAATAATAATCACATCGCAATACATGATGACACGTCCGGGGCTGATGTTTCGGTATTTGTTGATGATCATGGCAATGATGTCAGTGCCACCGGTGCTGCCTCCACGGGTAAATACGATTCCAATACCAACCCCGCCCATCATTCCACCCAGGGCGGCCGACAGAAAGGTGTCATCAATCAGCGGCTCCTTTATTAATCCGGGAGTGAGCCAGAATAGCAAAGTCGCCACCAGCATGCTGAAAATGGTTTTTATGCCAAAGCTGGCGCCAAGCACTTTGATGGCAATTAGAATAAGAAACACGTTAATCACAAAGTACGAAACGGCCACGGGGATATGCGTGGAGTAAAAAATGACAGCAGAAAGGCCACTGATTCCCCCTCCTGTAATCTCGGCAGGAATCAGGAAGATCGTCCACGAAAGTACGTAAAGCCCCATTCCAAATGCGATTACTACGTAGTCTGTTAAGGTTGTTTTCAGTTTTGCTTTGTGTTCGTTTGTCATGTCTTTCGCTCGTTAACCATTTTTCATTTCTTTGCCGCGGATCGGCAAAATTGGCTGCAAAAGAAGATCTTTTGACAGGAAGAAAACATGGTAAAAGTCATGAGTCGTGGTGTTAACGAAAAGTTTACACAGTGCAGATCCAAGGCAGGAGCTTGGCGGAACGACGAGCTCCTGTTTATAATAAAAATCCGACCTTGCTATAGATCGGATCTTTAGTTCTCTCGGAGAACAATCCGGTGTTGGTCAGATTTGAAATCTTCCTGGAGGGCGACGCCCTCTTGAGTGTTAATATCCCAAATGCTTTCGTTAGTAGGATGCTTCTAAAGGTGTGGGGTTTACAATCGTGTACTCCCATTTTGAGGGAGTGAATTTTTTCCCATTCGAGAGGAGCCGAACCCCCTTAATTACGCCAATCGTTCCCAGCGCCGCCAGTGGTGCCCCCAATACGACTCCGATGATGCCATAGCCACCGAGTTGCGCAAGGCCCGATATTGTTATTGCGGTACCGCTGGCTCCTATAATAGCACCAGGAACAAGCCATGCCACACCGCCGATAGTCGTTGATGTTGTCTTTGAACGTAATTCCTGCAGCTGATTGACCGCGATGGTGTCACCGCCAATCGTAATGGCTTCGTTCGAAATGACTTTGAAATTTCCTTTGAAGGTTTTCCCCATTTTGGTAATCTTGATTTTGGATCCGGTCTTGATAAAGACAGTTTTTTGGTTGGTGTAATTCTTAAGAAGCAGGCCGTTGGTCGTCTGTGCGGCGCTCCATATTACTGCGAGGAGTAATATGCCTACAACAAAAATCAGTTTTTTCATAAGCTTTAGATTAATTGAATGATCGCCTGCACGATGCAAGGTTTTAGTTTTTAAGATATTTGTAACAAGTGAAGTGCAGATAAAGTTTTTCATATCTTAAAGTATGTTTATCCTACTGAACGTGCCCAGAAGACATTCAATCAGCCTTCTTTTAAATTGGTGATGGGATATCTGGGATGTGGCATGCAAAAAGAACAGGGCGCCACCTGGTAAGATGATGCCCTGTTTTTTAGCGGATAAAGGAGATGAGTTCAGATTGGATCTCCTATAAAACTTACAGTACGACGTTGATAATTTTCTTGGGTACGTAAATCACTTTTTTGGGTGTTTTCCCGTCCAGCCATTTTTGTGCCAGCTCATTGGTCAGCACGGCCTTTTCGACCTCATCTGTCGGCAGGTCCAGCGGCAATTCCAGTTTGAAGCGCATCTTGCCATTGAATGAAACCGGGTATTCGTGGGTGTCTTCCACCAGCAAGCTTTTGTCAGCCACAGGCCAAGGCTCGTAAGCCAGCGATCGGGTGTTGCCGTAAAGGCTCCAAAGTTCCTCAGCCAGGTGTGGCGCATAGGGCGACAGGATTTTGGCAAAGGTTTCAGCGGTCGATTTGGTCGCTTTTCCTTTTTTGATACACAGGTTATTAAACACCATTAAAGCCGAGATTCCTGTGTTGAATTTCAGGTTCTCAATATCGTCGCCCACTTTCAAAATGGTCTGTTGCAACAGTTTCAATACTTCGCTGTCTTCTTCGCCTTCCACGATGTTCTCAAGGTTGGCAAAAAAGCGGTGTGCCCGGCTTAAGAATCCGAACACGCCTTTTACGCCGTTTTCGGCCCAAGGCTTGGTGTCGTCCAACGGGCCCATGAACATTTCGTACAAGCGTAAGGCGTCAGCACCGTACTTTTCCACCACATCGTCGGGGTTGATCACATTCTTTAGCGATTTCGACATCTTGGCTACAATCTGTCGGAGTTCTTCGCCGGTTTGTGTGTGAAAATATTTCCCGTCTTTTTCTTCAACCAAATCCGAGGCTACTTTGGCGCCGGTTTGTGTTTCGTAAGCAAAAGCCAGAATCATGCCCTGGTTGAACAGCTTCTTGAAAGGCTCGTCAGTTGAAACCACGCCAAGATCGAACAGCACCTTGTGCCAGAACCGGGAATAGAGCAAATGAAGAACTGCATGTTCGGCACCCCCAATATACAGGTCAACAGGCATCCAGTAATTTTCCAGCTTTGGATCAAAAATCTGCTCATCATTCTTGGGGTCAATATAACGCAGAAAATACCAACATGATCCAGCCCATTGCGGCATGGTATTGGTTTCACGCCGTCCTTTTCGGCCATTTTCATCCACTACCGTCAGCCAGTCGGTGGCATTACCCAGCGGAGACTCGCCTCCTTCGCCTGGTTCAAATTTCTCCAGGTCGGGCAGGGTTACCGGCAGCTCATCTTCTACAACCGTTACTTCGCCATCCTCCCAGTGGATCACCGGGAAAGGCTCACCCCAGTAGCGTTGGCGGCTAAAGAGCCAGTCGCGCAGCTTAAAGTTGGTAGTGGCTTTACCAATGCCTTTTTCTTCGAGCCACGCGGTAATTTTAGCGATGCCTTCTTTTTTGCTCAACCCGTTGATATCGATACCGGTCTCAGCGCTTGCCGAATTGATGTAGGCACCGTCTTCGGTCCAGCAGGCTTTGCCGGCCAACACGTTCTCGCGGGTTTTCTCGTCGGCATTTTTCGGATCAAGAATGCAAATAATCGGAATTTGAAATTTTTCAGCGAACTCAAAGTCACGGGTGTCGTGTGCCGGAACTGCCATGATCGCACCAGTTCCATAGCCCATCAGTACATAGTCGGCCACCCAAATCTGAATTTTGTTTCCGTTGACCGGGTTGACCGCGTAACGCCCGGCGAATACGCCGGTTTTGTCTTTCGCCAATTCGGTTCGGTCCAGGTCTGATTTCAGCGAAGCAGCCTGGATATATTTTTTAACCTCATCTTTTTTATCCTCTGCCACCAAACTGTCGAGCATCGGATGCTCGGGTGACACCACCATATAGGTGGCGCCAAACAGGGTGTCGGGGCGAGTCGTGTACACGCGCAGTTTCTGGCTCAGCCCTTCTACGGTAAAATCGACCTCAGCTCCGGTTGATTTGCCGATCCAGTTTTTCTGCATGTCTTTTACGCCTTCGGGCCAGTCCAGTTCGTCCAGTCCTTCCAATAAGCGCTGGGCGTAATGTGGAATGCGCAGCAGCCACTGTTTCAGGTTTTTGCGAATAACCTGGTGCCCGCATTTCTCATGCGAACCATCCGTCAATACCTCCTCGTTGGCACAAACGGTTTTACAGTTTTCGCACCACCACACCTGGGCGTTGTCGTAATAAGCCAGGCGTTTTTTGCCAATGTACGCTGTCACGGCTGCATCGCCTTCGGCTTTCACCTCCTCGGGAATGGGCAGTTCACTTACAGGGCGACCCTTGCCTTGCTCATAATCGAACCAGGTGTTGTACAGTTTGGTGAAAATCCACTGGGTCCATTTAAAATACTTTGGATCGGTGGTGTTGATCTCGCGATCCCAGTCGTAACTCAACCCCAGCGTTTTAATCTGCCGACGAAAGTTGTCGCAGTTTTTATTGGTTGTCACTGCCGGGTGTGTGCCTGTTTGAATGGCGTATTGCTCGGCAGGCAAGCCAAACGCGTCCCAACCCATGGGATGTAATACGTTAAATCCTCTCATCCGCTTGTAGCGACTGATGATGTCGGTTGCCGTGTATCCTTCCGGGTGTCCTACGTGCAAGCCAGATCCTGACGGGTAGGGAAACATGTCGAGAATGTAATATTTGGGCTTCGAAAAATCGTTTTCGGTTTTGAAGGTTTTGTTTTCCTCCCAATGGGCTTGCCATTTCGGCTCTATGTCCCAGAATTTGTATTCCATGGTGATGGTTGATTAAAAGCGTTTTAAAACTGAGCGGCAAAGATAGAAAAATATGGGGAGAGTGCGAAGGGATAGCCGGGAGTGGGTGGATAGCAATGGCTACTTTTGTTGGGATCCAAATTTATCCTTGGAGCCCCTGGGTTGTTCGTGTGCTGCAATCAAACAATTGATATTTCGCACGCGCTGGCCCAACCCAACGCTTGGGAATGCCAATATCGCAAGATGGATTATAAATGTGTCATGATAGAAGATAAATGTTATCTGGGATTCTTTATTCCACCCATTTTATGACATGAATAGTGCAATCCAGGACTTGGATTGCGTATTTCTATTTCGTCAAAAACATACGATAAGACATCAATGATACAGCTTATTCCTTGTTTCACCTATTCTAGGCCATAGAGATTTTAATTCCGAACGGCCCATAAATAATAAAACAGCGCACCAAAATGATGCGCTGTCTTTTTATTTCAGATTAATCTGTAATCCTTTTTTGGAAGGTGTGGTCTGATTACATCATGCCGCCCATTCCGCCGCCCATTTGAGGCATGGAAGGTGCAGGATGATCTTCTTTTTCTTCCACCATAACACATTCGGTAGTCAGGAACATGCCAGCAATTGATGCGGCATTTTCAAGAGCCACACGTGACACTTTGGCTGGGTCAATCACACCTGTCTCGTATAAATTCTGGTATTCATCAACACGGGCATTGTATCCGAAGTCGCCTTCGCCTTCGCGTACTCTTTGCACCACAACGGCACCTTCTTTGCCTGCATTAGCGACAATTTGACGCAGAGGCTCTTCAATCGCACGTTTAATGATTTCGATACCTGTTGTTTCGTCATCGTTCTCACCTGTCAGTCCTTCCAACGAAGCAATGGCGCGAATATAGCCAACGCCACCACCAGGAATAATACCTTCTTCAACGGCAGCACGGGTTGCGCTTAATGCATCGTCAACACGGTCTTTCTTTTCTTTCATTTCAACTTCCGACGCAGCACCAATGTAAAGTACAGCAACACCACCAGCAAGTTTAGCCAAACGTTCCTGCAGTTTCTCGCGGTCGTAGTCTGATGTGGTTGATTCAATCTGACGTTTAATCATGCTTACGCGTGACTTGATGGCTGCATCATCGCCAGCACCGGCCACTACAGTCGTGTTTTCTTTGTCTACCGTAATTTTTTCAGCCTGACCAAGCATCTCCAGGGTGGTGTCTTCCAGTTTCATACCTTTTTCTTCGGTAATTACAGTTCCACCTGTTAAGATCGCCAGATCTTCCAGCATTTCTTTGCGGCGGTCGCCAAATCCCGGAGCTTTAACAGCACATACTTTCAGTGAGCCACGCAAACGGTTTACAACCAAAGTTGCCAAAGCTTCGCCGTCAACATCTTCGGAAATAATCATTAAAGGACGTCCGGTTTGAGCGGTTTGTTCCAGCACCGGAAGCATGTCTTTCATCGTGCTGATCTTTTTGTCGTGGATCAGGATGAAAGGATTTTCAAGGCTGGCTTCCATTTTTTCAGTATCAGTCACAAAATAAGGAGAGATATATCCGCGGTCGAACTGCATGCCTTCCACGACATCAACATAAGTCTCTGTTCCTTTGGCTTCTTCAACCGTGATAACACCTTCTTTGTGTACTTTTTCCATGGCTTCGGCAATCAGCGAACCAATTTCTTCGTCACCGTTGGCCGAAACTTTAGCTACTTGTTTAATTTTATTGTAGTCGTCTCCAATGTTTTGTGCCTGCGACTGGATGCTTTCCACTACTTTACGTACGGCTTTGTCGATGCCACGTTTCAGGTCCATTGGATTGGCTCCTGCTGTCACGTTTTTCAACCCAACACTGATGATGGACTGGGCCAAAACAGTTGCTGTAGTGGTTCCGTCACCGGCATCGTCGCCTGTTTTGCTGGCTACTTCCTTCACCATTTGAGCGCCAATATTGGCGTATGAATCCGGAAGGTCAATTTCTTTCGCAACAGTTACACCATCTTTGGTGATTTGAGGTGCGCCAAATTTTTTCTCAATAACCACATTGCGACCTTTTGGTCCCAGGGTTATTTTGACGGCATCAGCCAGTTGGTCTACTCCTTTTTTTAGCAAGTCTCTTGCTTCGACATTGAATTTAATTTCTTTTGCCATTGGTATTCTTTTTTAAAATTTTCAGTTTCAATTAAACAATGTATAAAACATCCGTTTGTGACATCAACAAGTAATCTTTCCCGTCGATGTTCAACTCGGTCCCGGAATATTTTCCATAAAAAACAGTATCACCAGCTTTCAGTTCCATGGGCTCATCTTTTTTAGCGGCGCCAACCAAAACTACCTGGCCAACTTGTGGCTTTTCTTTTGCTGAATCAGGAATAATAATTCCACTCGCTGTTTTTGTTTCTGCTTCCTGTGGTTGAACCAGGATTTTACCTGCAAGGATTTTTCCTTTTAACTCTGCCATTTTTTGAATTATTTTTAGTTAGACATATTTTTTTATTGACACCCTTGTCTATCGAATTGTATGCCAAAGACGGTTGGGCGACTATTGGGAGTTGAATTGAGACATTTTTTCCTTTTCCGGAAAAGAAACAAAAGCCAAAGACTGTGTTTATGCCTGCTTATCAGGTTTTTGCGACTGCATGACAGGCATCTGCAAAACCTGACATTTGGGCATAAAAAAACCACCCGGATGGCGAGTGGTTTTTATTTATAGGGTATGGGTTAAATCCGTTTATTCGGCAGGCGCTTCTTCGCTTGACGTATCTTCTTGTTCAGGAGCTGTTAGTGGAAAATTAGGAACTGCATTGGGATCAACGGCATTTTCAATTTGATTTTGAATGGACGAACGGTTAAGATCTTCGGCCGATCGTGGAATTAATGCACTTCCTAAAACAGAAAATAATAATAATGCTCCGGCTAAAAACCAAGTTGCTTTTTCCAGAAAATCAGTTGTTTTCCGAACACCCATGATTTGGTTTGATGACTGAAAGTTGCTTGCCAAACCACCACCTTTTGAGTTTTGCACTAAAACAATCAGGATCAAAAGCGCACAGGTGATAAAAATTAAAACAGTTATTAGCGTGTACATGGTATGCTTTATTAATTCATTAATTTTTTTAATATCTCAATCTGACCGGCAAAGTAAGTACTTTTTTCCGGAAATTTCAAACTTAAATTTTTATAGGCGTCGATCGCTTTTTGATAATGTTTCTGCTGGGCGTAAATTTTTGCAAGCGTTTCAGTAACAAAGGAATTGTCGCTTTTTTCTTCCGTCTCAGTTTCTGCGGGAGTCTCCACCTCATCCAACACTTTTTCCGCTTCCTTTTTTCGGATCGACCGGATCAGGTCCACCAAGGTCTCTTCCCTGTCTTCTTTTCGATCGCTCAGCTGATAAAAGCCCGGAGCCATGTACTCTTTAGCCAGCGGATCCTGATCAGCCAGTTCTGAAGTGAGTTTATCATCAGCCGTTTCTTCCTGATGCAAAAAGTGATACAATTTACGCCGGTCGGCAATCCGGATGGCGCCACGTTCCAAATAGCTGTCGAAATCGGGATCGTCCAGCATTTTCAGGTTCTTCAACAACAAAACCCAGGCAGCCTGAAAGGTCGGGTAGTTTTCAACCACTTCTTTCAGCTCGGCCAAGCTATCCTGATTAAGTTTCTCAGGATGACTGAGGTAGTTGTAAAAAGCTTCTTTTTGCATTACCAGTTAGCAATCGATGCGTTAAAAATATCTTCTGTCAGTTTATCCAGAATTAGCACCACCAGTTCTTCTTCAACGCTGCTTAAGATCTGGTTGCTGTCGAAATCTTCATACGCTGAGAATGTTTTCTCCCAGTCTTCGTCAGGATTCGTGTTATTGGTGTATTTCACCTTCACGGAAACGGTCAGCCTTGTTTGGGCCGCCAAATCGCCTTGAGAGATGTTCATTGGGCGGGTTTCGTAGTTCGTGATTTGCCCTTCAAACTCCAGGTCGCCATCTTCTTCTTGCTGGTTAAGCGATGTTTGTCGCAGGAGCTTATCTTGCAGCGCTTCGGTCATTTGCTGGCTGAGGTTGGGGTTAACCAGCCTGGCCCTGTTTGGGAAATAATAGACCGAAAACGTTTTAACTTCAGGTGAGATGGAAGCTCCTGTGAATGAATAGGAGACTTTGCAACTTTGAAACAGTCCGTTTCCAGCCAGCAGAAATAACGCAACCAGCAAAAAGTTTTTGAGGCTATTGATTGATGTCATATTCCTTAATTTTTCGGTACAGGGTTCGCTCTGAGATCCCCAGTTCCTGTGCAGCATATTTTCTTTTCCCTTTGTGCTTTTCAAGGGCTTTTTTAATTAACTCAACTTCTTTATCTTCCAATGATAGTGATTCTTCAACAAATTCTTCCGTATCCTGGATATCTTCCCTGTCAATTGGATCATTGTATTGAATGGGGGGTTGTGTTTGTCGTTCCGCAGGCACGGGGTTCTCATCCTTCTGATAGATTTTCCGGATAATTTGAGCATTTTCTGAATGAAAACCAGGACGATCCGCGCCATCAACCATCAAGTCGTGAACCAGTTTCTTCAGATCGTTCATGTCTTTTTTCATGTCGAAAAGCACCTGGTACAAAATTTCGCGTTCGTTGGCAAATGTTTTTTCATCGATTCCTTTGTACAAAGCTGGCAAATGATTGATCGCGCTTGGAAGATAGGCACGCATGGCATTGCCGTCAATGTTTCGGTTTTGCTCAATAATCGAAATTTGCTCGGTGATATTTTTAAGCTGGCGGACGTTTCCGGGCCAGTCATAGTTGGCCAATACCGTCTGAGCTTCTTCATCGAGCCGGATGGGTGGCATACGATAGCGTTCAGCAAAGTCGAGGGCAAATTTTCGGAAGAGCAGGTAAATATCCTCTTTTCGGTCGCGCAGGGGCAGGATGCGGATGGGGACCGTGTTGAGCCGGTAATATAAATCTTCACGGAACTTTCCTTCCTGAATGGCAATCGGGATATCCACATTGGTGGCAGCAACTACCCGCACATTGGTTTTCAGAACCTTCGAAGAGCCCACCTTCATAAACTCACCTGCCTCCAGCACGCGCAATAAGCGAACTTGCGTGGAAAGCGGCAGTTCACCGATCTCATCGAGAAAGATGGTGCCGCCGTCGGCTTCTTCAAAATAACCTTTCCGATCAGACAAGGCGCCTGTAAAAGCACCCTTTTCATGCCCGAACAATTCCGAGTCAATGGTTCCCTCCGGAATGGCACCGCAGTTTACAGCAATGTACTTGCCGTGTTTTCGCGACGAAAATTGATGGATAATTTGAGGGAATGCTTCTTTCCCGGTTCCACTTTCACCAGTAATCAATACCGACAAATCAGTGGGGGCAACCTGAACGGCTACTTCGATTGCACGATTGAGTCCGACAGCATTTCCAATAATTGCAAAGCGTTGTTTTATTTCCTGAACATCCATATTTTTGCGACTGAATTTTCAACTGACAAAGTTACAATTTTAACTTTTAAAGCGTTTGTTTTTATTGGTTAAGAATAATGAAGTGTTGCAGGCAGCCTTAGATTTAACAATTTTTAGTTTTTTGGTCTGTAAACCGGTGCTTCATGTTAGTTTTGTAACGCAATTAAAGTAAAGCGTATGAAGTTTATTGGTATCATTCCTGCCCGTTATGCATCCACTCGTTTTCCCGGGAAGCCCCTGGCAATACTGAGTGGAAAACCAATCATCCAACATGTGTATGAGAATGCAGCCAAAGGGCTCGACGCGGTTTGGGTGGCAACCGACAACAGCCGCATTGCACAGGCGGTGACAAATTTTGGCGGACGGTTTATTATGACGCGGGAAGACCATCAAAGCGGAACTGACCGATGTGCCGAAGCCGCAAAGCTTTTATCGGCAAAGCACAATTTTGATGTTGTGATCAACATACAGGGCGACGAACCCTTTGTTCGGTCGGAACAGATTGAGGCGCTAAAATCGTGTTTTGCCGATGCGCAAACCGAGATTGCAACGCTGGTTAAAGTGATTGACTCCGTAGAAGTTCTCTTTAATCCAAACCGACCGAAAGTTGTGGTGGGACGAAATCAACATGCCTTGCTTTTTAGTCGCGAAACCATCCCTCATATTCGCGGAGCCGCTAAAGAGCAGTGGCTGAATCAGCATGAGTTTTACAGTCATTTGGGCATGTATGCTTACCGGAAGGATATTTTGCAGCAAATTACCCAGTTGCCGCCCTCGAAACTGGAGATGGCTGAGTCGTTGGAACAGTTGCGCTGGCTTGAAAATGGCTTCGGAATTAAGGTAGCACAAACCCGCTTTGAAAGCATTGGAATAGACACCCCAGAGGATTTGGAAGCTGCACGTCGATTCCTGGATGATCAAGACGGTTAATTTTCAGAAGGAAAAACTAGCGAAGTAGAAAATATATGCCTGTGCAAAGGGCAATCAAGGCTCCGGTCCAAACCAAGAAGATGATTCGTCTTTCTCCTTTTTGCTTCGATTTTAGTCTCGCACGAAATTGAGCAAGCTCTTCCGGTGTTGCTTCTTTAAAATGTACTTTTTTGTGGCTCAGGTTTTCCTTCGACGGATTTTTGTCAAAAATCTTCCGTCGGTTTTTCAAAATGATGCGATTGCTTCGAAGAGCCTGCATCATCGCTGCTATGGCTGCTCCTCCACCTCCCATTGTTCTGGTTGAAAACGGATTGGACAAGCGAGCTTATCCAATCCGATTATTTGGCTACGATTCTGAAATAACAATTTTCTCAATGGTATCACCCGCGCGAATGGCATCGATTACCTCAAGACCTTCGTAAACTTTACCAAAACACGTGTGGTTGCGGTCCAAGTGGGCTGTATTTTCGCGGCTGTGGCAAATAAAAAACTGTGACCCCCCTGTGTTTCTTCCGGCGTGAGCCATCGATAAAACACCACGGTCGTGGTACTGGTTATCACCGTCGAGCTCGCACTTAATTTTATAGCCAGGACCACCGGCACCAGTTCCGTCAGGACATCCCCCCTGAATGACAAAGTTTGGAATTACCCGGTGAAAAGTGAGTCCATCGTAAAATCCTTCTTCAGAAAGCTTTACGAAGTTGGCAACAGTTCCGGGAGCATCTTCTTCATAAAAATTGACTTTCATGATCCCTTTGCTGGTATGAATTTCTGCTTGTTTCATTTTTCTGATTTTAATATTCGACAGCAAAAGTACGATTTTCGTTTTGCATTTTGGAGTGAAACCTTAAATCTTGTCGCTTAGTGCCTGTTTCCTGCAGCAGGATCCCCGGACTCAGAATCCTGCGACTGGATCGGTTTCACGATCATTCGTCACTGGATAAACGCTATCGCGATGAACCCCGGACAATCAACTCGGGAAACAGCATTTCAACTTTTGGAGTAAAAGCCTCCTGGGCTGCATTCACCCGCTTCATCAGGATACGCGCCGAAAGCATGCCCAACTCGTAGGTGGGCTGCCACACCGTTGACAGCGAGGGTTTAAAGTAGCAGGAATAAGGTTCGTCATCGAAGCCAATGACTGATATTTCATCGGGAATGGCGATTCCAGCTTCCTTAATGACATACATCGCGCCAATAGCCACCCCATCGTTAATGGTAAAAATCGCGTCAGGTGGATTGGACAGCGCCAACAGCCGCCTGGTAGGCTCAATCCCCGCTTCGGGCGTAAAGCCACTACTTTCAACAATGTAGTCCTCCAACACCGGAAGCTGGTATTTTCTCAAGGCATCTTTGTAGGCTGCCAGCCGGTGCCGGGCGGTTGACAACGATGAAGAGCCGGCAATGTGGGCTATTCGGCGGCAGCCGGTATGGATCAGATACTCAACAGCCTGAAACGCACCCCGGTATTCGTCCACAAATACTTTATCGACCTCCAAATCCTCACAGTCGCGGTCGAAAATGACCAGTGGAAACCGGCTGTCTTTCAACACCTGCAGATGTCCATACTCTTTTGTTTCCCGCGAAGGGGAAATTAAAAATCCATCGACCCGGATCGACGTAAACTTTTCAACCAGGGCCATTTCCTCGTCCAGCGATTCATTCGACTGGCCGATGATCATATTCATTCCCTGGGCTGTCAGCAAATCCTGCACCCCACCAATCACAGAAGAGAAAAAGTAGCTGGTAATTTCGGGGACGATCACCCCGATCGTATTCGTTCGTTTCCGGAGCAAACTCAGGGCCAGCAAATTGGGCTGGTAGTTGAGTTTCCGGGCCAGCGCAATCACTGCTTCGCGGGTTTGGCCGCTGATCGCCGGATGGTTATTCAAAGCCCTGGACACCGTTGACGGGGAGACCTTTAACTCCCGGGCTATATCAGTGATAGTGGTACGTGGTTTTGACATGATTTCCTGGATGTATTCGTTGACTAGGATTCGATTTCAAGCCGATGAACAAGTTCGGACATCGCAAAAAAAACAGTGGCTCCCAAATCTTCCAGCTTCGTTTGATTCTCTTGATTTCCATAGGCAAACACTTCAAACCCTCCTCCCCTGGCGGCTTTTACGCCGGCCAAACTATCCTCCACCACGACACATTCATCAGGCTGAAAGCCCATTTCCCGGGCGGCATGAAGAAAGATATCCGGTTGCGGCTTCCAGCTATTGATGTCGTACGAACTAAAAATCCGATCTTCAAAATGCGGAATTAATCCTGCCGTGGTTAAACTCAGCTTGATCTTCTCGCGCGGGCCACTCGATGCCACGCAAAAGGGGATCCCCTCCTGCTCCAATGCTTTCAGTACCTGAGCTACCCCGTCAACGGGTTTTAATTCGGTTTTAAACTGCTCGAAGGTGCGCCGGCGAAACTCCTCTTCAAAGTCATCCGGGAATTCAGTGGTGGCGTGGGCTTTCAGATAGTCCAAGGTGCCGGACATGGACACACCGGAAAAATTCTCAATCGCATCCTCGAGCACCAGGCTTACCCCAACGGAAGCAGCCATCTGCACCAGCACCCGGTTGGAAATGGCTTCGCTATCCACCAACACACCATCATTGTCAAAAATTACACATTTATACTTCATGCTTCGTCGTATTCTTTTGTATCAACTGCTCGGACATTTCTGACCAGCCAATTAAACGCCAGCACAAATTACACAGATTTAAGCAATTAAAAAACCGGCGCCAGCGGAAGTTCAAACCCGAATCGAAAAGGGCTCACGACCATCGGCAAGTCGATTGCTTTAACGACAGAGAACGCAGCGGAAAAGAA
>NZ_CAXBDD010000067.1:0-21340 GCF_963974515.1 uncultured Sunxiuqinia sp.
AAATGCCTGACTGATGAAGGGTATCAACTGAAAACCTACCCGGTGAAAGTGGAAAACGGGCTGGTGTTCATTGGTATAGAATAGTTGGATCTTATGTCATTGATTGTTTTCGCTTAACGATTTTAAAAATTGAAACTTATGCATGGAAAGGATTTTAATTGCCAGCGATGCACCAATACAGACTGTTTGATAAAGAAACACAGTCATGAAGAGGCAATCCAGCCTTTTCTTCAGAAAAAACACAGCTTTGCCTGTAACAAAGGACAACAGTTTATTTTGGAAGGTGCGCCTGTCAATGGATTATATTTTATATTCGATGGTTGCATAAAAGTTTACAAGCAAACAGCAAACAAAGGCTCCCAAATCATCCGCTTTTCAAAAGAAGGAGAAATTGTAGGGCACCGCGGGTTCGGCACCAATTATGTTTATGATATCAGCGCGGGCGCAATCACCGATTCGGTGCTGTGCAATTTCCCGGCTGAAGTGCTGATCGAAATGCTTCACAAAGCGCCACCGCTCATGTTCGATTTTATGCTTTTTTATGCTGACCAACTGCAAAAAAGCGAAGCCAATGCCAAACGTTTTGCCCAAATGTCGGTCCGTGAAAAAGTCATCAATGGCCTGCTTTTTATCGAAAATAAGTTTGGGCAGACCGATGGATTTATCAACATCACCCTGTCACGTAGAGACATAGCCGATTTTGCTGGGACCTCAACTGATCAAGTAATCAGGGTCATTTCGGCCTTAAAGAAGGAAAGCCTATTGACTGCAAAAGGCAAAAAAATTGGCATTCCGGATACCCTGAAGCTTAAAGCACAAATGAATGAAACACGATTTTTCCTTGAAGGATGAAGCTATTTTTCATGGATGATTGGTTAAACAAAAAATATGGACATCCTGTTTTTACTGATGTTATTGGTTATTTCGATACTCTACTCCTCAGTCGGCCATGGCGGGGCAAGCGGGTACCTTGCGCTCATGGCACTTTTCGGGACAGCCCCTTCCCTGATGAGACCCTCGGCCCTGACGCTTAATCTTTTAGTTTCTTTGATCGCTTTTTTGTCTTTTTATAGAGGGGGATATTTCAGATGGAAACTACTGCTCCCGTTTATTGTAACTTCCATACCCATGGCTTACATCGGTGCCAGCATGAAAATTGACTCTTCGGTTTACAAATATCTTTTAGGCATATGCCTGATATTTGGAATTGCCCGGATGCTTTTGGTGCCTCACGCTTCATCCGGTCAGGCAAAACAGCCCCCGTTTCCCGCAGGGTTGCTTATTGGAGCCGTACTTGGTTTTGTTTCCGGGCTTATCGGCATTGGTGGCGGGATCATACTAAGTCCCCTGCTCCTTTTGTTTCGATGGGCTGGTATAAAAGAAACAGCGGCCGTTTCGGCTATTTTTATATTTCTGAATTCGGCTGCAGGGCTGGTTGGCCTTACTGTCTCCGGACTTGTCATCTTCAATCCTGAATTGCTGGTCTGGGTTTTTGTTGCCGCCATCGGCGGGATTATAGGATCACTGGCAGGGAGCTTTCAACTAAACGATTTAAAGTTGAAATACGTTTTAGCTGGCGTATTGCTGGCTGCCAGCATGAAACTTTTTTTTGTTTAATAATTTGAATTTAATCATTCTATGAAATTGACGCATATTGATGACAAAGGGAAGGCAAACATGGTGGATGTCGGCTATAAACCGATGCAGGAAAGGGAGGCTGTTGCTTCCGGGAAAATTATCCTCAGCAAAGAAACCATCCGTCAGATAAAGGAAAACCTGATGAAAAAAGGGGATGTGCTCACAATGGCCCAGATTGCAGGAATACAGGCAGCAAAAAAAACCAGCAGCCTGATACCGTTATGCCACCCGTTACTATTATCAAAAATAGATGTGAAGCCTGAATTGCTAAGTGACGGCGTAAAAATTACGGCTATGGTAAAATGCACCGGACAAACCGGGGTTGAAATGGAAGCACTGACATCCGTATCGGTGGCGTTGCTCACTATTTACGATATGTGCAAGGCCATTGATAAGAATATGGTCATTGAAGCTGTAAAACTTCTGGAGAAAACGAAAAAAGACATTTGAAATTTTCATTCTGGATAAAACCAAACAACCGATATATGAAAATAGCTTCGTTAAATATTTCGAAAAAAGCCGGCCAGATAAAAACGGCTGAGCGCATTGAACTGACCGGAAGTGGGACAGGAAACGGTGTTTCCAACGAAAGCCGGCACAGCCAGCTAAGCATCCTGAGGATCGAAAGCATTAGAAAATTTTCCGAGGAAACAGGGAGGGTGGTCAAACCGGGAGAGTTTGGCGAAAATATAATCCTGCAAGGGCTGGAATTGCAAAGAGTCCATCCACTCGATCAATTCTTGTGCGAAGGGGTTCAACTCGAAGTGACCCGGACCGGCCAAAAACATGGAAAGTGCAATTGTAATATTTTTAAGGAAACCGGCCAGTGCCTGATGGCTGCCGAAGGTATTTTTTGCAGGGTTTTAAAAGGCAGAGAACTGAAAACTGGCAGTGAGATGAATTTCGTTCCCAAAGAATATAAAGTACTTGTACTCACCCTTAGCGACCGCTGTTATTCAGGAATTTATGAAGACGCCAGCGGACCCATGGTAGTTGAAAAAATAGGATCATTGATGGAGGCGAATCGAAGAAAAAGTAGCATCGAAAAAATCGTTTTGCCCGATGAACCCACACTGATTTCTGCCAAACTAAACGAAGCTTTCGAAACCGGCCGCGACATCGTGATTACAACGGGCAGTACAGGGCTGGGGCCTAGGGATATCGCCCCTGAAACCATTAAGCCTTTGTTGGACAAGGAGATTCCGGGAATTATGGAAATGGTGAGAATGAAGTATGGGCGGGAAAAACCAAACGCACTGCTGAGCAGGGCACTGGCCGGTACAAAATCTAAAACGCTCGTGTTTGCAATCCCGGGCAGTTTAAAAGCTGTAACCGAATATATGGACGAGATCAACAAAATCATCTTCCATGCCATCTACATGCTTCACGCCATTGATCACGCTTAATGAATTGATTCAATGAATAAAATAACAGGAATTATTTTGGCGGGGGGAAAAAGCAGCCGGATGGGAACAGACAAAGCTTTGATTGATGTTAAAGGGAAAAAATTGATTGAATACAGCATCGCCGTTATGAAACAAATTTGCGGTCATATTATCATCAGTGCCAGCAATCCGGTTTATGAGAAATTTGGGTTTCCCATTGTTGCTGATAGCTTTCAGGGAATCGGTCCCATAGCAGGACTTGAAGCCTGCCTTCGTTATTCCAAAACCAAAATCAACCTGGTGGCACCCTGTGACTCCCCATTTCTAAGCATAAATTTATTCCGCGAAGCCCTGAAAGAAACAGCCGGTTATGAAGCAGCAGTGCCAATACTACAAGATGGCAAAGTTGAACCTTTGGCAGGCTACTATTCAAAGGAAGCCTTGCCAACAATCATCCAACAAATAGAAAAGGGAGATTACAAATTGCAAAACCTGCTGAAAGCAATGAATACCAAGTATGTCTCCATAACCAATCCGGCTTACTTGATGAATATTAATACGCCAGGAGATCTAAGGAATATTTAAAAAAATTAGAATGAAGCTGTTTGAAAAAGCAAAACATACCATTGAAACCACTATTACCAAACAGGAAACAGAAACTGTAAAACTGTTGGACTCATTAAATAAGGTATTGCGGGAGGAGATCATTGCCGACATCAACATGCCTCCGTTTAACAAATCGGCCATGGACGGTTATGCTTGCCGAAAAAAGGATTTGGGAAATGTGATGGACGTGATCGAAATTATACAAGGTGGGAGGCCACCGCTAAAAACCATCGGAAAAAATCAGTGTTCAAAAATTATGACCGGGGCGATGGTGCCCCAAGGGGCAAATTGCGTTTTTATGGTTGAAGATGCCGTGATCACTGAAGAAAAATCTGTTAAGTGCAGCAATCAAAAAACCAAAGAAAATATTTGTTTTCAAGGCGAAGACTATCAAGCTGGCGATATCCTGATAAAAAAAGGGGCAGTTATTTCACCGGCACACATTGGCATCATGGCTGGTGCCGGATATTCTGAAATAACCGTATCAAAGACGCCTTCAATCTCCATTATTGCCACGGGCACCGAGTTGGTTGAACCAGACCAAAAACCACTTCCCGGACAAATACGCAACAGCAACTCCCACCAGCTGATGGCACAGTTGCAAGCCATGGGAATACCGTGCAACTATACCGGGATTATTGCGGATGATTTGGAGGAGATTGCAAACGGTTTTGAAAAAAGCCTTGCAGCCAACGACATTGTCCTTGTTACCGGAGGTGCTTCTGTTGGCGATTTTGATTTTGTCCCTACCCTGTTGAAAAACCAAGGTTTTGACTTGCTTGTTGAAAAAACAGGGTTACAGCCAGGCAATCCCATGACCTTCAGTAAAAAGGGCAAAAAATATTGCTTTGGGCTTTCGGGCAATCCGGTATCTTCGCTCGTTCAGTTCGAACTTTTTGTAAAACCCTTCATCTATAAATTAATGGGATGCCAAGACCCGTCCGTCAGGATCAAAGGTGAACTCACGTGGGATTTTCATCGCGCAAAAGCAGCGCGATTTGGCATTATTCCCGTGAAACTTTTAGGAGAAAACCGCGTTGAACCGGTAAATTTTCATGGGTCAGCCCACATCAACGCGCTCGCTTATGCCAACGCACTGATGGAAGTTCCCGAAGGGCTGTCGCGAATAAAAAAAGGGGAAACGGTCAACGTGCAATTGCTTTTTTAACGCACTTGGATCAAGCAAAAAGGCGGTCCGATTATTCACCGTTCCATCCTCGATGAAAATGGTTCGGAGCATGGCGATTTTTTTCAAAGGCTTGATGGTCAAATATAATATATTGATCGTGTTCATTTTGGCGAGGATCAGGTAAGCCCCGGGAGAACTGGATTAGTTCCCTTGGTGAAGGAGTGGGATGCAGACGCAGCCCTTTTATAAATTCCAAGTTGAAGAGGACAAAGTCGTTGTGCCTTTAGTGACTCACAAGTAAATGACTGATCATAATTAAAGAAAAAAATAACGACCGTTTTTTTCAACTGACCCGGCAGAAACTAAGCCTGGGGATTACCCCGGAAAATAACTTCCAGGTGCGCGACTTTTTTGAATGGGGCAAGGTTCGCAGTGTGAAAATCCTTTCGGGTGGACAAACGTTTCAGGCAGCGCTGTCGCTGGCTTTAGCTTTGGCTGATAATGTTCAGAATTTAATGCATCCAATGACCGTAACGGTAGAGTTATAAATGTCCAATTTGTGAAGAAGAAAAAAATAGCTAATCTTTGTTTTCTAATTCTACAGACTAAAGGGTGGCGAATCTCGGAGCTAAAAATCACTTGACCTACAAGGAATTTGAGGTATTCTTTAGAGAAAACTTTCAGGCAGCGGCCATGCTGGCTTTTCGTTATCTTGATGACCCCGGATTGGTTGAAGATATCGTTCAGGAATCCTTTATTATTCTGTGGGAAAAGCAATCAGAAATTTATCGAAATCAGGAAGATCTTAAAAAATACTTATTCGTTACGGTCCGAAACCGGACAATTAGCTATCTGAGAAGCATTAAGATCAAGCATGTTGAGTTGGAAGCCTCCTTGGCACAAGTCGAAACGGATGTTGATAGCTTGTACAGCGACGAAGAATTAGCCATTCGGATTTCGCAGGCGATCAAGAAGTTGCCCGCCAAATGCCAGGAGATTTTTTTACTGGCCTATAACGATGGCCTAAGTTACAAGGGGATTGCTGAGAAATTATCAATCTCAAAAAATACCGTCAAAACTCAAATGGTCATTGCCTATCGTGTTCTTCGAAAGGAACTAAAAGGCATCCATGTGAGCTTACTGTTCTTTTTCAGGCGGGAAGGGATTCAATCATTTTCCGCGGAAAACTAATCCGCCTGATCGTTTCACGAGAAAAATTCAAAAAAAGGAACATTCTTTTCACCCTCTCCGGACTTCGTTGCGTTATAAGAGTAGATATGGATAAAAACGTACATACGGACGAGGATCAAATTGTATCGCATTTTCACGACAGAATCAATACAGCTCCTGAAATCTCTTCTCTTCTGAAGGATACCAAAGCGTTTAAAGACACCCAACGAATTGTTGGGGTAAAGAGCTTAGTCACTTCTCTTTTTCGCTTGAACTCGGAAGATCAGGTTTGGCATCGGATTGATAGCCGGATTCGTCCTCAAAGCCTTTTTCAAACCTGGGCCAAGTATGCTGCAATTATCTTGCTCTCAATGATGATCGGAAGCCTGATGGCTTATTTCCTGCCCATGGCGCTGTCGAATCAGCAATTGGCATCTACTTTAACGGTGCCGAAAGGACAAATGGCTCAACTTGAGCTGCCAGATGGAACGCAGGTCTGGTTAAATTCAGAAACCACCTTGACCTATCCCGCCGCATTTTCCAGAAAAAGTCGGGATATTGAGTTGGTAGGTGAGGCTTATTTGAATGTAAAAACCGATGTCAACAAGCCATTTAATATCAATACAAAGAAATCAATTGTCCGGGTTACCGGAACCTCCTTAAATATTCGGGCTTACGAGGGGGAAAGTGAAATAACCACCTTGGTTGAAGGTAAAGTTGCCTTGTTCAGCAAAGAAAATGAACTGCTGTTGAATCTAAGTCCGGGGCAAAGTGCCGTTTTTGATCAAGACAATGAATTGGATGCCTATCCGGTGGATACGAAGCAATTTACGATGTGGCGGGATGGAAGATTGCATGTTGATCAAGTGTCACTGATTGATCTGTGTAACATGCTCGAACGCTGGTATAATGTGACCATTGTTATTGAGAATGAAGAATTGAAAAGCAGGAAGATATCGGGAACCGTGTTAAAGTATAAACCGGTCGATCAAATTTTGGATATTTTGACCATCCGCGAGAATATTGATTTTGATATTGAGCTTGTTCCGAATGCAAGTAATAGAATCACGTTACGGAAGAAACCAACACATTAAATTCTTTAGGCAATGAACCAAATAAATACGAGCTAAAAAAGAGGCGATGAGGATGCGCTCACATTCTCACCGCCGTACAAGAGTTAATTTACAAATGCATTAACACTTAAGTTGACAAATTTATGAAAAAAACACAAACGAAAAGCGATCTGTCGAGATTGCTTAAAAAACTGTTATTGGCTATGAAGTTGCTATCTTTCCTAATGCTTGTCGGGGCTCTCACTGCAAGTGGCAGCAGCTACTCCCAAAATGCGAAGGTTAACCTCAGCCTTAGAGAGGCTACTATTCATGACGTTCTGAGTGAGATTGAGAATCAAAGTGACTTCTATTTCTTCTATAATAAAGAAGAGATCAGTGACAAACGCGTAACCCTCAATCTAAAGGACGCCAATCTGGAGACTGTTCTGAACGAACTTTTTGAAAATACCGATTTGACCTACCAAGTTGTTGATCGGTATATTGTAATCAGAAAAAACGGTTCAGCAGAAAGTAACAATCTGCTACAGGCTGAAATTACCGTGACCGGACAAGTGACCAACAATGTTGGTGAACCGGTCGTTGGAGCAACGGTGGCCATTCAAGGAACAACCCAAGGAGCAGTAACCAATGAGAATGGCGAATTTACCATTCCCGGGGTTTCTCCTGAAGGCGTTTTGGTGTTTTCTTTTGTGGGGATGACCACCATTGAAATGCCTGTTAACGGAAGGCGCGTGATTAACGTCGCCATGGAGGAGTCCTCGATTGGGTTGGAGGAAGTGGTCGCGATCGGTTATGGTACGATCAAAAAAGCCGACCTCACGGGTGCCGTGTCAGTTGTTAGGGCCGACGATTTCAAAAATGTTGCGGCACTATCGGTTGGCGATGCCATCCAGGGCTTGGTGGCCGGCGTAAATGTACGCTCTAGCGGAAATATTGGAAGTGAACCAGTTGTTGAAATTCGTGGCTTGGGAAACTTCACCAACAATAACCCCTTGTATATTATCGATGGGCTACCAACAACAGGTAACCGGGACTTCAACGTCAACGACATTGAGTCAGTTCAGGTTTTGAAAGATGCTTCGGCAGCAGCCATTTACGGTTCGCGTGCGGCAAACGGGGTGATTATTATCGAAACGAAAAAGGGAGCTTCCGGTGAAATGAAGGTCAATTACGCCGGCAAACTGAGTATTGACAAGCTGCCCATGATGGATTTAATGGGGCGGGAAGAATGGATTGACATTACGACACAAGCATACGAGAATGCAATTGCCAGTGGGGTTCCTGATGTGAATTCCGTGCCAAACTGGATGGACGGCAATACGGATTGGAACGACGCCGTTTTCAGATCCGCCGTGGTTCAGGATCATAACCTGAGTTTTTCAGGCGGAAGCAAGGATGGGAATTACCTGGTTTCAACGAATTATTACGACAATCCGGGCACGGTTTACGGAACCTCGATGGATCGCTACAGCTTCCGGGTGAATACAGAAGGACGGAAAGGGATCTTCACGATTGGTGAGAACCTGGCCATCAGCAATACCTTTGTTGAAAACCAGAACTCAGTGTTCTCCAAGCACATCGATGTGCTTCGCATGCTGCCGATCATTCCGATTTACGATGAAAACAATTTTGGTGGTTATGGTTACGGAAACGAAGCGACTGCACGAACTTTTGGCTCCAACCCAATCGCCACCGAGGATTTGATGTATAACAGCGATGAAAACCTTCGTGTTCGGGGGAATCTCTATGCGATGCTTGATATTATTGACGGCTTACGCTATAAGGTGAACCTCGGGTACGAAACCAGTCGCGACAATCATAAATGGCTTCGCAAAGAAGGGAACTGGACTTTGAACCAGCCTTTTGATCCATCAACCAGGTATGAGAACAAGGCAAAATTTGAGAATAAATTGATCGAGAATACCTTGACCTATGAAAAATTGATTGGCAAGCATGATATCAACGCAGTTGTTGGTAATTCCTATCAAAACACGTATCGTGAAATGATTGCGGCTGAGAAAAAGAATTTGGTTCAGGTCGGGGATCGTTATTTTGACGTAATTGATGCTGGAACAACCGATCCCAACGCCTGGGGAAACATCAGCGAATCTTCTCTGATTTCTTATTTCGGGCGACTGAATTATACCTTCGATAATAAGTACTTGTTGAGCGCCACTTTTCGTTCAGACGGCTCTTCCAAATTTGCACCCGAAAATCGATGGGGCTTTTTCCCATCCATCTCTGCCGGATGGAGAATCAGCCAGGAGGATTTCTTTAATGTGCCCTGGATTAGCGATCTGAAGTTAAGATACAGCCATGGCACGCTGGGGAATGTCAATATCGGAGACTGGGACTACGTTGCTGTTCTGAATTCGTTTCCGATTGCTGTATTTGGGAACGATCAGCACATTGAACCAGGGATGACGCAAATAAAGCTGGTGAACAGTGACTTAAAATGGGAAGAACAAACCCAGGAGAACTTTGGTCTTGATGTATCTTTTCTGGATAATAAGTTGCAAGTCAACGCAGAGTACTTTATCTCGACGACCAAGGATGTCTTAACTCCGATGCAGATTTTGATGACCACCGGTAATGACGGCGGAAATCCATTTGTTAATGCGGCCAGTTTGCGAAACAAGGGGTTCGAATTCACCGGAACCTACAGGGATAAAAAAGGAGATCTGAATTATTCTGTTGGAGCCACTGTTACGCGTTTACGCAACGAGGTGTTGGAGTTTGGTTATGGAAAAGTTGAACAGTATACCTGGATCACGAAAACAGAAATTGGCGAACCTTTGGCCATGTTCTATACGATTAAAACCGATGGAATTTTTCAGAACGAAGCCGAAGTTCTGTCGCATACAAATTCCGAAGGTTCGGTCATACAGCCCAACGCAAGGCCAGGCGATATTCGTTATGTCGATGTAAATGACGATGGACAAATCAACAACGAGGATCGTACCATCACCGGAAATCCGTGGCCAAAATTTGAGATCGGCTTAAACGCGCAGTTGGCCTACAAGAACTTTGATTTTAGCTTCTCCGGTTTTGGCTCTTTCGGTCAGGATGTGTTTAATGGTGCTGCCAGTTGGATGGGTGGATTCTCCGATAATACCAACCATTTGTCGGGATACACTCCTTGGACCCCGGAAAATCCGAATACCAAACATCCACGTGTAATTTATGCCGATAACCGAAATGCTCGTGGTGATCAGGACCGCTGGATAGAGAAAGGATCGTATTTCAAGATTCATCAAATGACCTTGGGATATACCTTTGATAAGCTCCAAATCAAAAATGTTTTTGATAATCTGCGCGTATCAGTGACAGGGCAAAACCTGATCACCCTCACAAAATACACCGGGCTCGATCCTGAATTTAAAGCGCCTGATATTTGGGTTAAAGGACATGATGATGCTTCGTATCCGTCTCCTAAATCCGTTGTATTTTCTCTTTCATTTCAATTCTAATTCAGAAATACTATGAAAAAAATATTATTATATAGCTTACTCGTGTTGGTACTGTCGGTCATGTCCTGCAACGAGGATTTGATAGACATTGAGAATCCCAATTTTCCTACCACTGATACTTTTTGGAAAACTCCTGACGATGCACAACTTGGTTTGGATGCCGCTTATACGATGTTTTACAAGCCTGGTAGTTGGAGCCGTTGGATTTATTTTCGTTTTGATCTGACCTCCGATGAGGGATATAGTCAAAGTCCGTGGAACGAACTAAAAGAATGGACCCGGTTTATTTATTTTAACTACAACTTTTGGGAAGGAAACCGCTGGATGTGGCGAGATCATTACAAAGCGATTTTCCGTTGCAACCAGGTACTTGATTATGTGCCCGAAATAGAATTTAGCAGCCAGGCCGACAAAGATGTCATCCTGGCACAGGCCAAGTTTCTAAGGTCGCTTTACTATTACAACCTGGTTTTGATGTTTGACAATGTGCCCTTGGTGTTGAACGCATCGCAACCCGATGATACACCCGAGCAAAGTACAGCCGCCCAGGTTTATGCGCAGATTAAGACTGATCTTCAGGAAGCAGCCGATGATTTGCCGGAGCAATGGAATGCGGCAAATCTTGGACGTCCCACCAAAGGAGCGGCTTTGGCCTTGCTTGGGAAAGTGCACATGCAAATGCATGAGTGGCAGGAGGCAAAAGATGCCTTGTCCTGGCTGGTTGAAGGAGCAGGAGCTGTTCATTACGACCTGGTAGACAACTACAAGGACAACTTTATGCACACCACCGAGAACAATAAAGAGTCTGTCTTCGAAATCCAGTTCTCCGATGTCAACCCCAGGGGTGATGGTGATGTGCCAAACCAGAACGTAGGCTCTAACCGTGCCCAGTTTTTCGCGCCACGCGGTATTGGCTGGTCCGATGGTCAACCCAGAAGATGGTTGGTTGATGAATACAAAAAAGAGCAGACAGTGGATGGTGCCATCGACCCCCGTTTGCGAGCAAGCATTTTTTATCCGGAGCTGCAATCCGATTTTCCGGGAGAGAAGATTTATGGCGGAGACTGGCGAGATGGTTGGGGCGCCGACTGCTTCTTCCGAAAATACCAGGGAGACTACTACCGGAACCACGAGGATTATTACTCGCCGATTAACTTCCGTGTTATTCGTTATGCTGATGTACTGCTTTTATATGCTGAATGTTTAGCCGAATTGTCAAGTGGAACGCCTCCCGCATTGGCTGTTGAACTTGTTGACCGTGTACGTGAGCGGGTAGGCCTGCCAACTTTGGCCAACAGTACGTTGTACGTGTCAGCACTGGACTCAAAGGAAGCATTCCTTAAAAGACTCCAAATGGAGCGTTCGCTGGAGCTTTGTCTCGAGGGCGTTCGTTGGGCGGACCTGAAACGTTGGGGGCTTTGGGATTCTCAAGATGGATTGAATGAATTAATTTCCAGAGATGCCGACTTCACCAACTTTGTTGTTGGTAAATCCTCACGGATGCCACTTCCTCAAACGGAAGTGGATAACAATCCGAATTTGGATCAGAATCCGATGTACTAAATTTTTACAAGAGAATCTGCAGGACCATTCTTTTGAAAGGTCTTGTAGATTCTTTTTTCAATGAAAAAAAACTGACCCAACAATGAAAATGATTCAATTCAAACCAACTTATGCTCTTTTTTTCTTGATTTTGGGCGTTTTAAATTTAAATGCTCAGCAACCCGACCCACCCGGGCAGGTCGAAAATCCCGGTGAAGCCGTCAATCAAGCCTATTTGTTTGCCCATATGACACACCAGGATTACGGGCGTTTGTACTATTCGGTCAGTTTGGATGGCCTGCACTGGTCAGCACTGAATAACAAAGAACGGGTTTTTCAGGATTACAAAGGACACCCGGATATTTGTAAAGGTCATGATGGCCGATACTATATTGCCGGCAATACAAGTGATGGGTCGCCGGACATCAATTTTTGGGTGTCATCCGACTTGATTTCCTGGGAAAAGTACAGCAGCTTGACACCCGATTTAAAAAGTACGCCCGATTATTCCTATGCCTTGCAACGAATTGGTGCGCCAAAAATATTTTTTGACGAAGATTCGAAACAGTATGTCGTGACCTGGCACACGCCCCACAAAGAGGGTACAAAAGAAGATCCGGAGCGTTATTGGGCAAGCCAGCGCACGCTGTATGTTTTATCAAAAGACTTGAAGACTTTTTCAGATCATCCAACCCGTTTATTTGATTGGGACATGGGCACCATCGATGTTTTCATTCGGAAAATTGACAATAACTATTATGCGGTCATCAAAGATGAAACCTATCCCACACTTTATTGGACCACCGGAAAGACCATCCGCATTTCAAAAGCTCCATCTTTACTTGGACCTTATTCAGAACCTTCAGCGCCAATTAGTCCCAATTTCAGGGAAGCACCCATGCTCATACCTTCACCGGATGACAAAATCTGGTACCTGTACTATGAGCAATATCCGGGCGTTTCGTATGGATTGTCGATTGCGGATAATATGAATGGCCCCTGGTACCAGGCTTCAGGCTATACTTTCCATAGCGATTGGGATAAATACAGCTTTCCTCCAGCGGTGAGGCATGGCTGCATGATCACAATTTCAAAGAATGAATATGACCAGTTGATCAATCATTTCGGTATGGTAAAGGAATAGTTTGCCCTGGAATTAGAAACTTAACATGACAGGAAAATGAAACACATAATCCTCTGTTCACTGATACTGATTATTGCCATGCAGGTGGCAGCACAGGAAAAGAAGGAACTATTTTATGCAGACCCCACGGTCTATGTCGATGGTGGCAAATACTACCTGACAGGTACCGGAGGACATCGGGGAGGACCTTCGGGTTTTTCGGTATTGGAATCTAAAGATTTGAAAAACTGGTATCCGCCGGCAGGTGCAACTGATGGGGTACACATGATCATGACCAAGGGAGATCAAGCCTTTGGTGAAAGTGGCTTTTGGGCTCCACAAATATTGAAAGTAAATCATACTTATTATCTGACGTATACTGCCGATGAACAAACCGTGTTGACGCAGTCGGAATCTGTATTAGGGCCATACAAACAAAAGGATGTCAGCCCGATCGATGGTTCTGAAAAGAATATTGACTCTTTCATTTTTGAAGACAATGGCAAATACTACCTCTACCATGTGCGGTTCAACAACGGCAATTATTTATGGGTAGCCGAGTTCGATCTGGACAAAGGCCAAATTAAGCCGCAAACACTTCGGCAATGTCTCCGCCAGACTGAGGAATGGGAAGCCACTCCGAATTATGAGTCAGCACCAATTATGGAGGGGCCAACTGTTTTTAAGTTAAAGGACAAATACTACCTGTTTTATTCGGCCAATCATTTTATGAATATCGACTATGCGGTGGGTTATGCCGTGGCAGATTCCCCTTACGGACCTTGGATCAAGCAAAAGGACAGCCCAATTATTCACCGTTCCATCGTCGATGAAAATGGCTCAGGACATGGTGATCTTTTTCAAGGGCTGGATGGTCAATTATACTATGTCTATCATGTTCATTTTAGCGAGGACCAGGTAAGCCCCCGAAGAACAAGAATAGTTCCCTTGGTGAAGGAGTGGGATGCAGACGCTGGCCTTTATAAATTCCGTGTTGAAGAGGACAAAGTGATTGTGCCTTTGGTGACTCGCAAGTAAATTACTGATCATAATTAAAGGGAATAATAACGATTTGTTTTTGACGGGTTAGATGCAGCTAATTCTCATTTAATAAGAAAGAGCCATTTTTTTTAAGAGATTTTCCCTGTCAAGTTGTATTAGTTGATGATTCCCAATGAAAAATAACAAACGATGACGATGAAAAAGATATTCCTGACTTATTTGATGCTATCATTTCTTGTGCAGATTTCTTCGTGTAAAGACGATGATTCAGATCGTGAAATCGATGGAGTCGAGGATCAAATGACCAAAGTCCCCCTTGGCGATCCTTTTATCATGCTTCATGAGGGAACCTACTACGCTTATGGAACGCTGTCGAATGACGGCATTGCCGTTTTTGTTTCCGACGACTTGCAGACTTGGCAAGTTCCGGCAGAAAGTCCGGCCGGACTGGCTCTGCACAAGTCGCATGTGTGGGCCGATCGTTGGTTCTGGGCACCCGAAGTGTATCATGTGAATGGCAAGTTCTACATGTACTATTCTGCTGACGAACATATTTGTGTGGCAACCAGTGATTCTCCGCTGGGGCCGTTCAAACAGGACGTGTTAAAACCCATGATCGAAGATGAGAAGTGCATCGACAACTCCCTGTTTATCGATGATGATGGTACGCCCTATCTGCTGTTCGATCGCTTTAACGATGGACTGAACATTTGGGTGGCTGAGCTGGAAGATGATCTCATCCAAATTAAGCCGGAAACCATGACCAAGTGCGTCAACGTGTCGCAGGCCTGGGAAGAAGTCTGGCCGCGGGTGAACGAAGGCGCTTTTGTCTTGATACACAACGATACTTATTACATGACTTACTCGGCCAATAGCTACGAAAGTCCGTTTTACGGCATTGGCTTTGCCACCGCCGACAACATCAACGGGCCATGGACCAAATATGAACAGAATCCAATTTTGCAAAAGCCGGGAGATCTGGTTGGTGTCGGTCACAGTGCCATGTTTACCGACAAAGATGGAACCCTACGGATTGTGTTTCATGCGCATAACAGCAAAGAGCGGATTCATCCGCGCCACATGTATATCAGCACCGTAAGCTTTGAAAACCGCGATGGACAAGAAGTGATGGTGATTGATGAAAACTTTATGACCCCTGAATTGAAAAAATGAAAGGACACATGTCTGGAATAATACTATCCCTTGTTTTATGCATGTTCGTTGGTGGATGCAACAAAAGTGATGATCCCGTAGATACTTACGAACCCCTTACCGGTCAACCGGTTGAGGGGATTCGAATAGCCTGGGATTACAGTTCCATGCAAAAGCTGGCCCCGCAAGGCGACCGGACTTTAGGTTGGGTGGGCTATCCGCGTGTTCGCCGCCTGAATGATGGCCGCCTGGTGGCCGTTTATGAAACCCAGGGTAACGGCGAGCTGGTTGAAAGCAGCGACAATGGAGAGAGCTGGAGCCAACCGGTTATCACCTTCCAAAAGCACACTTATACAAACGATCAGGGAGAAACAACGGATGTCAACATTGCCAATACCGAGCTGATCCAGCTACATAATGGGGACCTGGTGATGGCTTGCAACTATCGGCCTGCAAAAGACGAAATCGCTCCTTTTGCCATTGCCGTCCGGCGTAGCAGCGATGGTGGTCAAAGCTGGAGCAACAGTGAAGTGATTTATGAGGGCGGTCCGCGTTTTAGAGACGGATGCTGGGAACCGGCCTTTTTGCAACTGCCAAATGGCGAACTCCAGGTATATTTTGCCAACGAAAATCCTTTCCGAACCTCCGATGAGCAAAATATCTCGATGATTCATTCCTCGGATCTTGGACTTAGCTGGAGTGAAGATATTAGGACCGTTTGCTTTCGCGAAGGACGACGCGATGGGATGCCGGTTCCACTGCTGGTGGATGATGAAATTCTTGTGGCCATTGAGGATAACAAAATAGGCCAGTTTAAGCCCTACATTGTACGGACTAAAGTCTCTGAAAACTGGGAAACGCCGGTTTTGGCCAATTCTCCTTACCGGGAATCAGCCCTGAAAGATCCGCTCCCGGATGATGTTTACGCCGGAGCGCCCTACCTGATGAAAGTTCCTTCGGGCGAAGTGATCCTGTCATACCAAACCACTAGCGGGCGAAGCACCGACTGGGAGCGCTCAACCATGGAGGTGGCCATAGGCGATAAAACCGGTCGCAACTTTACGAAAATGAGCCGCCCTTTTGCAGTTCCCTTAGACCGGGAAGCCAAGTGGAATTCAATTTCATTGTGGGATGAATCTACGGTTGTTGCTGCGGCTACCACCAGCTTTCGAAGTCCTAACTGCGAAGTATGGATTATCCAAGGGCACCTTATTCCTGAACTAAAGGCTGTCGCCGGCGATATTCAGGTAGACGGGAATATAAATGAATGGGGTTCTGATTTTCCAATTTTTATCGGCCATCGGGGTGAAACGAATCTTCGGGCCAACGTGAGGCGTGATGAAAGCAAGTTGTACGTTTGTGCCGATGTTGCCGATAAAGAACTTATTTCGGAAGCTGACGGGGTTTATTTATACCTTGATGCCGATCATTTAAGTTTAACAGCACCCGCAACTGGTTTATTTCGGATCTGGTGCAGTTGCAAGGGCGTCATCAAAATTGAGGAAGGAGATAGCGGCAGCTGGAAGGAAACCAGCACAGGCAACATCAGGGCAATCGTAAAATCAACAGCCGGTCAAGGTTATGGTATTGAATTCGAAGTTCCGTTTGCCGATTTGCGAAAAGACGGTCTTTCAGATATGAGGATCAACCTGGGGTTGGTTGAATCTTCGGCAAATGGTGTAATTGATGAAGAAAATATCGCCCATTCAACGGCTTTGTCGTCAAATACCTGGTGCCGGCTTCGTTTTGAATGAAATTGAATGAGTGATTTGTTAAGCGAAACGGTATTAACAGCGACGAACACAGCTAAAGCCTTTAACAGTAAACAGAAGATTGAAAAGGGCAAACGGGACATGGATAGAAGCGTACAAGAAACATCGAAATGAATGCATGAAACTTCGAAATCAATCCATGAAACGTTGATAAGGGGGCATGAGAGATTGAGATGAAAGTCGGAGAGATATGAAGTGTTGTAAAGCCATCATAGCCGGTGGCAGAGCATGAAAGAAGCAAAGTCGACCGTCAGCGAATGCAGCTTAGTCTTGCAGGAAAAGAATGGGACAAGAATTTACAAATGAATGGATATAAAACTTTTTTTAGAATGAAAGCGAAAATTGTTGCACTTACAATGATCATCACCGTATCGGCCTTTGCCAACTGCGGCAAGACAGAAGTTGTTTCCGAAGATGAAGTAAAAACCACCTTTGCCAACCCGGTCTGGGATGGAGCCGATCCCTGGATGACCCAGCAAGGCGATGATTATGTGTATTGCTACTCGGCCAACAATTCCATTTTGGTTTCGCGCTCCAGGTACCTCACCCGCAAGGGCGAGCTGAAACGAATCTGGCAGGCACCGGCCAGTGGCTGGAACGCCCACAGTGTTTGGGCTCCTGAAATCCATTTTGTCGATGGCCACTGGTATGTTTATTATGCTGCCGGCAGTACGCCGGGTTCACCGTTTATCAACCAACGAGCCGGCGTTCTTCGTTCCAAAACAGCCGATGTTTTTAGCGATTACGAAGATATGGGCATGCTTTACACGGGTGACAATCCTGAAGACCCGGCAAGCAATGTTTGGGCCATCGACATGACCGTTCTGGAGCACAATGGAAAACTATTTGCCATCTGGTCGGGTTGGAAGGAACAACGCGATACCGATGCTACATCCCAACACTTATACATTCAGGAAATGGAAAACCCGTATACCTTGAAAGGCACGCGTGTTTTGCTGTCGTCGCCCGAAGAAAGCTGGGAAACTGGCGGTCCCCTTGATTTGAATGAAGGAGCACAAATTCTGAAAAACGGGGATCAGGTATTTGTGGTGTATTCCTGCCGTGAATCATGGCTGAAAGAATACCGCCAGGGCATGCTTCAATTAAATGATCCGGACGGCGATTTGCTCGATCCGGCCAACTGGACGAAAAAAGGGCCGGTTTTCGAGGGAAATGCGCAGGTGCACGGGGTGGGGCATGTCTCCTTTGTCAAGTCGCCCGATGGCACTGAAGACTGGATTGTCTACCACTCCAAAAAAACAACCGAGCCGGGATGGGACCGCAATGTGCGCATGCAACCCTTTACCTGGAACCCGGATGGAACTCCTGACTTTGGGGCGGCCATCCCTGCCGGAAAAGAAATTGATCGCCCCTCGGGCGAAGTAGACATAGAAAAAGCTGAAGCAGAATAACATTAATTAATACTAAAACTGAACAGGATGAATACAAAATCTTTTTTGATGCTGCTGGCCACAGTGCTTCTTTTGGGAGCTTGCCAGGGTAAAACGAAACAAAGCGAACAAGCAGCCGAACAGCCGGCAGTGAAAATATGGAGCGTAGAACAAGCCCAGGCTTGGGGCGATGAACATGGCTGGCTTCGGGGCTGCAACTTCAACCCCAGCACGGCCATCAACCAGCTGGAAACCTGGCAGGCTGAATCATTTGATCCTGAAACCATTGATCGCGAGTTGGGTTGGGCCGAAGAAATTGGTATGAACTGCATGCGGGTGTACCTTCACCATGTGGCCTGGGAGGTTGACAAAGAAGGCTTCAAAGGTCGTATGAACCAGTACCTGGACATTGCCGACAGTCACGGGATTAAAACCATCTTTGTGTTTTTTGATGATTGCTGGAATGCCACTTACCAGGCCGGCAAGCAACCCGAACCCAAACCGGGCGTCCACAACTCAGGCTGGGTTCGCGATCCGGGCGATTTACTGCACGAACAACCCGAACTGATGAATACGCTTGAAGTGTATGTGAAGGATATTCTTACTTCGTTTAAAGACGACCAGCGGATTGTGATGTGGGATTTGTACAATGAGCCCGGAAACTCAGGCTATGGCAACCAGTCCATGCCCCTGCTGAAAAATGTATTTGAATGGGGGTGGGAGATTCGTCCTTCGCAGCCTTTGTCTGTTGGCGTTTGGAAGCTTTCCCTTTCTGACCTAAATAAGTTTCAGGTCGAAAACTCCGACATCATCACCTATCACAATTATGAAGGACCAGAGAAACACCAGGCTGCCATTGATTCGCTGAAAGCATACAACCGTCCGATGGTTTGCACCGAGTACATGGCCCGCCGCAACAACAGCCTGTTCCAGAATATTATGCCGATTCTGAAAAAGGAAAATGTGGGCGCCATCAACTGGGGTCTTGTTGCCGGAAAATCAAACACAAAATATGCCTGGGACGAGCCCATTCCCGATGGTTCGGAACCACCACTCTGGTTCCACGAAATCTTCCATCCCGATGGAACGCCTTACAGCCAGGAAGAGGTGGATCTGATTAAAAGCTTGACCTTGGAAGAATAGCCTGTAAATTATATTGCTATGTCCGATAAAAACTTCTCCGTTGCACTTTTGCACGGAGAAGTTTTTTGTTAGGCACCTGCTTCTGGCGCTATTTGTTCAGATCTGTGTTCGGTGCTTTGTTGGCACTGTAGTAAGCCAGTTCCTTTGTTGGGATTTATTCGTCATCATCCATTTTTTTTAGATTCCAAAAACCCGTTATATGTCAGCGGTAGTAAAACTTACTACTTTTTGGACAGCCTCTTTTTTTGAGTCAAAATTTGCATGATGGATGAGAATCTGCGTAGCACTCGTGAGTAATTTCGGTCAGAATCTTTTATAAGGTCTGAATGGATTCAATATTCCGGCTCATTAAGGTCCCGCAATAGGAACGCGTTGAGCCCAAAACAAAAAACTATAAACCAACAAAAAAAGTTTCATGCAAACAAAATTGTATCTCAGCTTAATGGTGATTGCCGCAGGACTGTTGACGGGTGCTTGCCAGCAATCGACTGTAAAAAGTGCGAAACCCGTTACGTCTGAGTTTCGGGCTCCGGCCTATCCGTTAATCACCATCGATCCATACACCAGCGCCTGGTCGATGACTGATCAGTTGTTCGATGAACCCGTTAAGCACTGGACCGGTGAAACGCACTCACTGATTGGGGCCATCCGTGTAGATGGGCAGGTGTATCGTTTTCTTGGAAAAGAAGATATCCCATGGAAAACTTTGTTGCCTTTGTCAAAGGAAGAAGCCTGGGAGGCAAAGTACACCACTTCTTCACCCTCAAAAGGCTGGGAGCAAAGTGATTTCAACGATCAATCCTGGCAAACCGGGGCAGGTGCTTTTGGTACACCTGGACACCAGGCCACGAAGACCAATTGGGATTCGGATGATATCTGGGTTCGCAGGGAGTTTACCATGCCGGAACTGGATCCAGCGGATCCACTTTACCTGGTGTATTTTCATGATGACGATTTTGAACTGTATCTGAATGGGAAGGAAATTGTCAATACCGGCAACCGGGCAAGGAGAGATGTTGTTTTAAAAATCGATGCCTCCTTGCTGAATAAATCGGGAAAAAACGTGATTGCTGTGCATTGCCGCGACCGTGGAGGATTGGCGTATGTTGATTTTGGATTGTTTACTGAAAGCGATCAAAAACAAGTTTTTGCACAAACAGCCAGTCAAACCAAGGTGTCGCTTTCGGCCACGCAAACGCACTACGAGTTTACCTGCGGACCGGTTGATTTAAAACTTCAGTTTGTTTCACCGCTATTACCGAACAACCTGGACTTGTTGTCGCGCCCGGTGAACTACATCAACTACCAGGTGGTGTCGAACGATGGTGCCGAACATGATGTTCAAATCTATTTTGAGACCACGCCGGAGTGGGCTGTTAACGAACCTACGCAGGATGTTGAAGTTAGCAAAGGCAAGGCCGGAGGCATCGGCTTTGTTAAAACCGGAACCATTGAGCAGCCTGTTTTGGAGAAGAAAGGGGATAACATTCGGATTGACTGGGGTTATTTCTATTTGGCAGCCAATCAAAATGAAAAAACTTCGCTGGCTATTGGGGATTATTTCGAAACCAAGAATGATTTTAACCAAACAGGAACGGTTACTGGCACGGACAAGATGACGGCCAGACCAAGCAAGCAAATGCCAGCTATGGTATGCATAAAATCGTTGGGAACCGTTTCCGGGAATACAGCTTCAGGCTATGTGATGCTGGCTTACGATGACCTGGAATCAATTCAATACTTT
>NZ_CAXBDD010000068.1:0-21299 GCF_963974515.1 uncultured Sunxiuqinia sp.
GCAAATACCGAATCCTGAATGGATGATTCTGACTCCAAGCTCACTGAGTCTTGAGCCGGAACACGATGAGATAGAAAAATAGAAAGAAGGGTTATTAAGGTTGGTAGCCAATTTTTCATCGCTATGAATTGATTTTTTTTGGTTTGCAGAGCTTACTCTCTTTTTTTGCTTTCACGTCACACTTTTTGCAGCAGTATTTGGCGTCTTCAGGCTCCACATAATCCTTTTTCTTGCAAGCACTTTTACCCATTGGTTCAATTGTCTTTGTTGTTTTTCAGAAGAACAATGGATTAGCGGAATTGTTTTTTTGGAGGATTGGGGGCGCACTGTGAACCTAACAGGCAAGTCGCAACACCAGAACTCAAGCTTCTATTCAAACCGCTTTCCCCACCATGCTTTTAGACGCTCCATGATTTTAAGTTCCGTCGCGTTGTTTTGAGGTTTGTACAGGCGTTCGTTTTTGACTTTCTCCGGAAGGAAATCCTGTTCTGCAAAGTTGCCTTTGTAGGCATGTGCGTATTTGTAGTCCTTGCCGTAGCCCAGGTCTTTCATCAGTTTCGATGGCGCATTGCGAATGTGGAGAGGAACGGGTAAATCGCCGGTTCGTCGAACCAATTCCTGCGCTGTATTAATGGCTTCGTAAGCCGAGTTGCTCTTGGGCGACGTAGCCAGATAGATGGTGCATTCCGATAGAATGATGCGTGACTCGGGCGGCCCGATTTTATGCACTGCATCGAAGGTGCTTTGTGCCAAAAGCAGCGCATTGGGATTGGCGAGCCCCACATCTTCGGCAGCTAGAATGAGCAGCCGGCGGGCAATAAATTTGATATCTTCGCCACCTTCGAGCATACGGGCCAACCAGTACACCGCCGCGTCGGGATCACTGCCCCGGATGCTTTTGATGAAAGCCGAAATAATGTCGTAATGCATTTCACCATTCTTGTCGTAAATAGCCTGGCTGCTTTGAAGCCGGTCGGTGACTTTCTCGTTTGTGATGACAACCTTTGGACCTTCTTCGGCCAGCACAACCAGTTCGAGAATGTTGAGCAGTTTCCGGGCATCGCCGCCAGAAAAGCGCAACAAAGCTTCATGTTCCTGAACCACAATTTCCAGTTTCTTGAGGTCGGTATCTTTTTGAATAGCCAAGTCCAGAATTTTCAGCAGGCCCTCTTTTTCCAGATGTTTCAGCACATAAACCTGGCAACGTGAGAGCAGTGGCGAAATCACTTCGAAGGAAGGATTTTCAGTGGTGGCGCCAATCAATGTTACTACGCCCTGTTCAACTGCACCCAACAACGAATCTTGCTGCGATTTGCTAAACCGATGAATCTCATCGATAAACAAAATGGGATTGGGATGATTGAAAAACTGCGTCTTTTTCGCTTTTTCAATGACTTCACGAACATCTTTCACGCCCGAGTTGATGGCGCTCAAAATATAAAACGGACGGTCGAGCGTGTTGGCAATGATCTTTGCCAGCGTGGTTTTTCCAACCCCGGGCGGGCCCCATAAAATGATGGACGAGATGTTTCCTGATTCAATCATTTTGCGCAAAACGGCTCCTTCACCAACCAGATGATCCTGGCCAATGTAGTCGTCCAGCTTTTTCGGGCGAAGTCGTTCTGCAAGGGGAGATAAGCTCATTTTTACCCTTTTTTAGTTACAATACCGCTTAATAATATTGTACGCATCCTGAATGCCCAGTTCGCCGGCTTTACTCAGGTCGTTGGCACCTCCGTCCATTTCGTCCAGATAAATCTTGGTCAGGCCCCGGTTAAAGTAGGCTTCAGCAAAGTCAGGTTGTAGCTCAATGGCTTTGTCGAAGTTTCGGATGGCTTCCTGGTAGCGGCCCAGTTTACAAAGGATGAACGCTTTGTTGTAATAGGCGAATGGAAAATCAGGTTTAATGTGAATACAAACCTGGTAGTCATTGAGAATATCTTCGTAATCATTGACCATCTCCGGAGTGTTTGGGTTTGGCTCTGGTGTTGATCCCACCGGGATGGTCATATCCTCCGAGAAGTCTGGCAACGACTCGAGCAGTTCAACCATCTGCACCCGGCAGTTTGCACGGCTAAAATGCGCCAGCGTGTTTCTTTCATCCATGGTAATGGCTTGGTCAAAATCATCCATGGCTTCGCTGTATTCGCCCACCAAAAACTTAAAAATTCCCCGGCTTAGATGATTTTCAGCCACCTTGTTTGCTTTAATTTTTTCGTTAAAGTATAATATTTGATTTCTGAAATGATCTTCGAAAGTGGTGGTTTTGATGTTACTGATCGTCATCATTGGCGTATAGTTGTTGAAGCGGTTCAACTCTTCCAATGCCAGGTTGTAATATTGCAAACGCTCGTAGTCAACCGAATTGCGGCTGAATGATGAGATCACGAAAATGTCCTGCAATTCAATGATGATGTTCCGGTTTTGGATGCGACCATCGTCCACGTCTTGCTCATCATCTGTGGGCAGGTTACGGGTGTCGGCCAGCGAAAGGCGAAAGCGGCGGCGGTCCCGTTGTTCCTGTGTTTCCTCCTGCTTTTTCTCTTGTTTTTGCTGGGTATTTGGGCGCTGGGGCGTTTGTGCCGGAGGCTTTTGTTGTGTATTTTGTGCTTGTTGCTGGCCTGCTGCCCCAGGGCTTTGCTGTTTGGTTTGCTGCTGCTGTTGCGCCAGAGCGTCATCTTCCAGCATGCGTTGCCTGATGTTCAGGCGCGGATCCAGCTTGGCGGCCACGTCATAGTCGTTCTCGTATCCCGGTATTTTCAGAACTTCCTTGGCAATTCCCCGGTTAAAATATGCATTCGGCAAGGTTGGGTTGATATCCAATGCTAAATCATAGTCCATAATGGCACCTTGGTAATCTTCCAGTCGTTGCTTCACGATACCCCGGTTGTTATAGGCGTATGCATTCTGCGGATCCAGTTTGATAGTTTGGTCGAAGTCGCGCAGGGCGGCGGCAAAATCTTCCAGTTCGAAACGCGCCAATCCCCGCAGCAAGTAAGCGCTGGCAAAGTGCGGACGAATCATGATGGCCCGGTTCAAATCGCGAATGGCTTCGGGAATGTCACCTTTCAATATGTTGGCATTGCTTCGGTTAATGAAGCTGTTGATAAAGTTGGGGTTAATCTCCAGTGCCTTGTTGTAATCGGCAATGGCCCCTTCAATATCTTTTAATGAAAGTTTGGCAATTCCCCGGTTGTTATAAATTGCCTCGTTGTCAGGGTCAAGTTCCAGTGCACGGTTATAGTCGGCAATGGCGGCATCGTAATCTTTCAGTTCCAGGTAAGCCAGTCCACGATGCATAAACGCGTCCGGGTAATAGGGTTTAATGCTAATTGCCTTATTGTAATCCTGAATAGCTCCCCGGAAGTCCTCGAGCTGGTGCTTGGCCACCCCTCTGAAATAGTAGGGCTCCGGAAGTTGTGGCTTAAACTTGATGACAATGTTGAAATTTTCGATTGCCCCAACATAGTTGCCAATCTGGATCCGGGTTTGTCCCACACGGATGTAGTGGCTAATATTCAACTGACTAAAAGCCAGGTTAGAAAGGAGCAAGAATATAAGGGATAATTTGATTTTCATCTATTTAGTCTTTTCAGCCAATCATGTTTTTTTTTTCTTTGCAAGCTCCGTTTGAGGTCCGTTTTGCTTCATCCGGACAGCGTTCAAACGAATGGCTGATACTTGTTGGGTTATCACATGTTGTTATTTTCGTGTGGCGCAATTTACAAAGAGCAAAACGAATATTCTAAGTTGATTGGCGATGTTTTTTGTATTTTTATTCAAATTTTGAATTTTTAACAAAAATCGATCCAATGAAACGATGTGACTGGTGCCTGAAAAATGATTTGTACATTGAATATCATGATACCGAATGGGGCGTGCCGGTACACGATGACCAGCTGTTGTTTGAGTTTTTGTTGCTGGAAGGCGTGCAAGCCGGATTAAGCTGGTTGACGGTTTTACGCAAGCGTGAAAACTATCGACAGGCGTACGACAATTTTGATCCGGTGAAAGTAGCGGCATACGACGACGCTAAACTGCAGGAGTTGCTGCAGAACGAAGGCATTATCCGCAACCGCCTGAAGGTAGCGGCCAGTGTGAACAATGCCAAGCGCTTTCTGGAAGTGCAGCAGGAATTCGGATCGTTCGACCAATACATCTGGTCCTTTGTTGATTTCAAGCCCATCGTTAATCATTTCGAAAAGTTGGAAGAGTTGCCCGCCCGGACAGAACTTTCTGACAAGATCAGCAAAGACATGAAAAGCCGGGGATTCAAGTTTGTAGGATCGACCATTATTTATGCGCACATGCAGGCTACTGGCATGGTCAACGATCATTTGATAAGCTGTTTCCGGCATGCCGAACTGGATGGGGTGAAGTAGGCTTAAGCTGCTTGTCGCCCGTAAGCTGGGAAATGAAGGGGCTACTGAATTTGCCCTTGATCGTTGTTGTAAAAAAGAGGCTGAACGTGTTCTGATCAGCCTCTTACCCTAATTCTTATGAAATGAGCTCACCGCTCAATCCCGCTAGTTGCACGGTGAAGTGCTGGGGCCACTGTGATGTCCACCTCCGTGTCCACCACCTTGTCTTCCACCGCCATGCCTGCCACCGCCGCGACTATCGCGATCACCAGATTTGAATCCATCACCAATTTTGTAGCCATCATCATTCCCTCCGCCTGCCGTGGCATTATTGCTCAGCAAGATCATCATGGTTGCAGCCGATGCAGCGGCATAGCCGGTTTTTTTGATCGCTTCCTTTCGTGTCATCTTCTTCCCTAAAGAATCTTGAATTTTCGTCCCAACGTCAGTTTTTCGTTTTTCCATTTTAAGTGAATTTGTGTATTAATATAAATATATTGGCTCTAGAATTGAATTTCTAAGATCGAAACTGCTGATAGGTACTGACCTACTGGGGCAATTTAAGTCTTGCCTGTCAGGTGAACAATAGGTAAATTCCCCTAAATTTTTTTTGCTCTTGCTGAGCAGCCTCTTTTCAGAGGTTTTGTGAGAGTCGCCATGTTCATCCTTTCAAACTTGTTCAGCGCTAACGGGCTTATCGTTTTGTGAGATATTTTTCGTTAACAGGCAACGATTGATCTGAAGTCAATCAAGGCATTGATTAGATCAAGTATGAGAAGCGTTCTCATGGGAAATATTTTTATATTTAACGCCACATTCATCCGCAACCAATTTATTAAACAGTGTTTCAATGGCTGACATTCCCTACATTAAACGAAAAATTGGACAGAGTTACCTGGTTTGGTTTCAGAACAGCAATTTATACTTTCAGTTGGAGGAGCCGGCCTGGTTTGTCTTTCAAGAAATTGTTCGAGACAACCAGCCTGAATCAGTTGCCTCTGAATTGGAGCAACGGTATGGGTGGACCCCGGAGGAGAGTCTGACCTTTGTAAGTGAAATTAGATTTCGGGTTGACCAGATGAACCAGCCTCTTGCTATAGGCTCTGATTCTGATCCGGAGCCTGATTTTGCGCAGGCAGCTCAACACAATTTTAATTCATCCTCGGGTTATTCTTACCGGTTGGGAACCCGGGTGATCCGGTTTTCTTTCGAAACACCTTGGCTCGAGCGGTACATTCATCCCCTGATCAGTCATTTGGAAGCACCCGGAAATGAGGGTGAAGCGATTCTTTTTGAGTTGTTCACATTTCAGGAGCAGGTTGTTTTCAGATCCAACAAGGAGGTGAGGGGAATATGGGGTACTGACGAAAGCCACCTGGTAAAAGGCATGGTGTTTTTGGAACTGATTAATGTGCTTCATCAAAAGAAAAAAGAAGACTGGCTGATGACTGTTCATGCCTCGGCAATTACCAATGGCCGGAAAACGATCCTTTTTTCGGCGGCTCCCGGAAGTGGAAAGACAACCCTTGCCGCTTTGCTGCGGGCGCAGGGATACCATCTTATTTCTGACGACTTTGTGCCGTTTGATAAATTCTCGATGAATGCCTATCCTTTTCCGATAGCTATGTCGGTCAAGGAAGGCTCAATGGAAGTGCTGACTTCGTACTATCCCGAACTGGCCGGCAAGCAGTTGAGAGAAGTTGCCCCAAATAAAAAAGTACGGTATTTACCCATTGAAAATGATTTGATGCAGCTGATTTTCCCCGTGAAGGAAATCATCTTTGTGAAGTACAATCCGGCCATCGATTTTCAATTGGATCAACTCGATTTTTATGAAGCGCTAAGGTTGCTTCTCGAACAAGTTTGGGTGCCACCGACTCCCGGCAACGTAGAAATCTTGTTTGATCGGGTGGCAGACCTGTCGTTTTATCAACTCAATTATTCCGACAACTCAAAAGCTTTGGAAGCGATTAACCAATTGTTTGCCAATGACTGACAGGGAAATCTATTATTTTACAGGGAAATGCCTTGCTTTGGAGGAACATCCGGAGTTTAAAGACCAAGTCATTGCCTGTGTAAAGTCTGAGATGATTGACTGGCACCAGTTTGTTTCGTTGTGTAGTGATCACCTGGTTCTACCTGCCATCTATCTGAAATTTAGGGCATACGATATTCTTGACCACTTGCCGGAGGATTTGTCAAGCCATCTGCAGGAAGTTTATGCGTTGAATGTGTCCAGGAATACACAAATTCTGAAACAGCTTCACGAGATCATCAGCGTGCTGAACCCACACAAGATCTATCCGGTGTTTCTGAAAGGATCGGCTAATTTGCTCGACGGGCTTTACGCTGACATTGGCGAACGGATCCTTGGTGACATCGATTTTCTGGTTTCTGATGACGAATACCTCAAATCGGCCCGACTGATGAAGGATGCGGGATATGCTGAAGCGTATGATACACCAGATTATAAAGACATCAAAACTTTTAAGCATTACCCGCGGCTCTATCATCCCGGGTACGGGGCAACGATTGAAATTCACCGGATTCCGGTTGATGAGGAGTTCACAGGATGGTTCAACAATGAGCTGATTGAGCTTGAAAAGCAGTCGGTGGAGGACTTACCCGGATCATATGTGCCTTCGGCCAAACATAAACTTATCCATAACTTTATTCATGGGCAGCTTTCCAACCAAGGGCACTTGTTTGGACGATTGTCGCTGCGTGGAGCTTATGATTTGTATTTGCTATCGAAAAAATTTCCGCTGGAGCGAGCACTCACAGAAATTAAACCGAGGCAAAAAGCAATTGCCTATTTCGCCCTGGTTCGCCGCGTATTTGGCTTAGACCTGGCCTTTTTCCCAAAAAGAAATAGGGCTTACCGGGTGCTTTATACCAAACATGCGCTAAACTTGTCATCCGTTTTATTCTACAATGCACACCGCAGCACCCTGTTTCTTGGAGAACGGATTTTCAAGGGCTATCTGGGGCAGATTTTTCAGGCATTTTACTCTGAAGAGAAGCGGACCTACTTAAACCGGCGAATCTTTAATCGCAAGTGGTATGGCGATCATTTACGCCTTTACCTGAAATTTTTTGCAAAAAACAAGTAAATACATGTCAGTAATTTTGCATATTCTGTCACGTTGTCTTGATGAGACAGTGGTGAGGAATTGCAGAAAAACAGTCTAAATAGCCTATGGTTTAATTTAAAGGGTTATTTTTGACAATATATATCCGCTTAACGACTAAACTTAATGCAAATGGAAACGACGAAGAAACCTGCAAAACTATCCAAAGCCAAATTGTTTTATGAAATCTACAAAGATCCCGATAGGAAGCCGCTTAGACAGATGCTGACAGAGATTAGCCACCTCACTTTTTTCAATAAAACAATTCCACGAGTTTACTTTTCCAGGTACCTTTTTAAAAAGGGAATGGGAAACATTGAAAATTATATTCCGTCAGATCATTTAGATCGAATCACATCATTTTTTAATGAGAAAGACATTTCTCTTACGCTGGAGAATAAATTGTATTTCGATTTATACTACAAGCAATTCAATATCAGGTTGCCTAAAACGATTATGTACAACCTTAAGAAAATTTTCTTTTTTGGAACTGATAGCTTTCAATTGGATAATGGACAGGATTTTCATGCGGTATTGAAAGATATTTTCAATAACAATCCAGATTACGATTCAATTATTATAAAGAAAATGTATGGGAGTTACGGGGGATATGAGATTTATAAATTATCCAAACAGCGATGTGAGGAAGATGCACCATACGTTGAAGCGATTTACCAGGATGTTGTTCGTTCAGGTTTTTTGTTTCAGGAAACAATCATTCAACACGAGCATGTGGACAAACTAAATCCTTCGTGCGTAAATACCATTCGAATTGACACTTTTATTGATAGCACCGGGAAGGTTGATGTCATATCAGGTTTTATCAGAATCAACATTAATGATTCGTACCTCGACAACATTACCCAAGGGGGATATGGAATTGGAATAAATTTGAACGCTGGGACGCTGAAGAAATATGGTTATTGTTACCCAAAGTATGGCATCAAAGTACTCACTTCGCATCCGGTAACAGGAACTGTTTTTGAAGGTTTCGAGATTCCGTATTTTGATCAGGTTAAAGAGTTGGTCATAAATGCTGCAAAGTTAATGCCTGGTTTACGCTTGGTTGGCTGGGATGTGGCTATTGAAAAGGAGGGTCCGGTTCTGATCGAAGGAAACTCAACTTACGGTGCTAATGGCAATGATTTTCATGATGGTGGATACAGAGTCAACAAGGTATACCAAAATGTGATGAAGGAATTCCAGCAACTGTCAAAATCGTAGTTCACATAGTTCATTCTTTAGATGACCAACAACTTGACGGGACAACTGTCCGCTGTTTGCCAGATTCGTATCCATAGCGGCTGTCATAAGCTTTTCATTTGAACAAAGCTGCATCCGGAAGACTTTCTATTATAGAACAAGTCTTAAAATTGGATGCGGGAAACAGTTTTTTTGTGGTTGAAGTGGCTCATTGTTGGTGCGATGGGATTTGGTTTTTTGGTCGGTGGCTGCGCTGGCCGGAACGTGAAAACCATGGTCGTAACGGCTACAGCCTATAACTCCATTGGTTCACAGACTCATCCCGACCACGAAGCCATTACGGCTTGGGGCGATACCCTGGAGCCAGGCATGAAGTGCATCGCTGTTTCGCGCGACCTCATTCCCGAAGGCTTAACCTACGATACTAAAGTAAAAATTGAAGGATTGCCAGGAACCTACCGGGTGCTCGATAAAATGAACCGGCGCTGGACCCAGCGAATCGATATTTATATGGGAAACGACAAGGAAGCAGCGCTGGATTGGGGAGCGCAGCAAGTAATCATTTCGTGGAAGGCAGACGAGTAAGTTTTCCGGCTTCTTCATGGACTTGATAAGACTATTGAGCGAGTTAGCGGACAGGCATTAAATATTAACCGGCTTTGTGACCCAGATTGGGAATGACTTCTTATTTTTGTACCATTCGTAAAATAATCCATCAGACCAATGAAACTAAAATTGCTACTCGTTCTATTTCTGTTTTCTATTTCAGGGATATTTGCAGCACAGGTTGATACCTTGCGTGTTGAAAGCCAAGTGATGAAGAAAAACATTTCCAATGTGGTCATTGTCCCTGAATCTTATCAGGAGGGCACTGAAAACTTGCCGGTGGTGTATCTCTTGCATGGCGCTACCGGAGATTATCGTGATTGGGTCTCCAAAGTTCCGGCAGTCAAGGCCTATGCCGATCATTATCGTTTGATGATCGTTTGTCCCGATGGGGGTTTCACAAGCTGGTATTTCGATAGTCCGGTGGACGAGGCCATGCAATACGAAACCTATGTTTCACGCGAGTTGGTCCAAGCCATCGATCAGCAATACAGAACCATCCCTTCGCCCGAAGGCCGCGCAATAACTGGCTTGAGCATGGGTGGTCATGGCGCTTTTTACCTGGCGTTTCGTCATCCGGAGGTGTGGGGCGCTGCCGGAAGTATGAGCGGAGGCCTGGATATCCGGCCTTTTCCGAATAACTGGGATATTGCCAAGCGATTGGGAACCTATGCCGAAAACAAAACGAACTGGGAAGAGAACACCGTGATCAATCTGGTTTATTTGCTCGATGGGAGGAACTTGAAGCTGATTTTCGATTGTGGCGTGAATGATTTCTTTTACGATGTCAACAAGCGGATGCATGAAAAACTGCTGGAGCGCAATATTCCGCATGAATATGTTGAACGTCCGGGAGCCCACAACTGGGAGTACTGGACCAACGCAGTGAAATATCACGTGCTGTTTTTTCACGATTTTTTTGAATCATCGAACGAAGTACGGCAGTAAAGTGTCAGGCCAAAAGATGAGTTGAATGCGGTTTAAATTTACCTTAAATCAGGACAACTAGTTTAGGCAACCTGTTTAAACCAATCATTTTCCGTTAATTTTGCATCGGTTTACGCAATAAAATTAATAATAATACGATCCTAAAAATGAATAACATGACCATTAGCGCATTACAGAAAGCCCGGGCTGATTATCAGCCTAAACTTCCAAAATCTCTGAAAGGTGCCGTGAAAATCGTAGACGGCGCGGCAACTGAATCTGTTGCTGATCAGGAAGACATTAAAAAACTATTCCCCAACACCTACGGAATGCCCATCCTTACCTTTGAGGAAGGTGTGGAATCAGCCAACGTCCCTGCGGTAAACGTGGGTGTCATTCTTTCGGGCGGACAAGCGCCAGGCGGACACAACGTGATTTCCGGCATTTTCGATGGCATCAAAAAACTAAATCCGGACAGTAAGTTGTATGGTTTTCTGGGTGGCCCGGGAGGATTGGTTGATCACCAGTACAAGGAAATTACTGCCGACTTCCTGGAAGTTTACCGCAATACCGGTGGTTTCGACATCATTGGTTCGGGGCGTACCAAGCTGGAAGAAGAGGCGCAGTTTGATAAAGGTCTGGAAGTTCTGAAAAAGCTGGACATCAAAGCGCTGGTGGTCATTGGTGGCGACGACAGCAATACCAATGCCTGTGTTTTGGCCGAATACTATGCCGCCAAAAAAGCGGGTGTACAAGTAGTCGGTTGTCCAAAAACAATTGATGGTGACCTGAAAAACGAAATGATTGAAACTTCGTTTGGTTTTGACACCGCTGTGAAAGTTTATTCTGAATTGATTGGAAACATTCAACGCGATGCCAACTCGGCCAAGAAATACTGGCACTTCATCAAGCTCATGGGGCGTTCAGCTTCACACATCGGGTTGGAGGCTGCCCTGCAAACGCAGCCGAATATCACGCTGATTTCGGAAGAAGTGGCCGAGAAAAAGCAAACGCTTCAGGAGATCGTGGATTCGATGGCCCAGGTGATTGCCAAACGTGCTGCCAATGGCGACAACTTTGGTGTAGCACTGATTCCTGAAGGCTTGGTTGAATTTATTCCTGAAATGAAGAAGCTGATCGCCGAGTTGAACGATTTGTTGGCCGAAGGTTCTGCGATTGAACAGGAATTCAAAATGATGAAAAAGAGCCACCGTCTGGAATGGTTGGCCACGCAGTTAAGTCCTGAATCGGCTGCTGTATTCCAGTCGCTGCCAACCGGAATTGCCAGCCAGCTGACCTTGGACCGCGATCCACACGGAAACGTCCAGGTTTCGCTGATTGAAACCGAAAAATTGCTGGGTGAAATGGTGAAAACCAAATTGGCCGACATGAAAGAAAGTGGCGAATTTAAAGGGAAATTCGGAACACAGTACCACTTCTTTGGCTACGAAGGCCGTTGTGCTGCCCCTTCAAACTTCGATGCCGATTACTGTTACTCCCTGGGCTTTACCGCTTCGGTATTGATTGGCGCGGGAAAAACCGGGTACATGTCGAGCGTGCGGAACACCACTGCTCCGGCAGACCAGTGGATTGCAGGCGGCGTGCCAATTACGCAAATGATGAACATGGAAAAACGCCATGGACACATGAAGCCTGTGATTCAAAAAGCACTGGTTGAGTTGGATGGCGCTCCGTTTAAATACTTAGTGGCTAATCGTGACAAGTGGGCGATTGAAACCAGCTACCTGTACCCGGGCCCAATTCAGTACTGGGGCCCAACCGAAGTATGTGATCGCACAACCGTGACTTTGCAGTTGGAACAAGCTGGAAAATAATCCGGAAATAAGACTAAAAAAGAAACCCTCCCGATTTGCTTCGCGGAGGGTTTTTGTTTCATAGAATAGTTTACTGATATTAGCTAAGATTGCTTCAGAATCTGATAAGCTCCCAGGTAGTTTCCATGTCGAAGGTACAGTAGCCCGTTGTGGATAACCGGGTGGGCAAAATGTTCTTTGGTTCCTTTGGTTAGCTTGAACGAGCTGATTGTTTTTAGTCCCTCTGGTGCCGGAGTGATCAACGAAACCGTGCCTTTGTCTCCATAAAAATAAAGCAAGCCATCGGCAAAGATGGTGCTGCCCCGACCAATCTTCAAGCTGTCGGTTTGCACCCCGGTCGCACAGTCAATAGCGATAAACTGGTTCTTTCGGTGGCTGCTGGCGTAAAGCTTGTCACTTACTTTGACGATTCCACCCATGTAATTGTCCAGATCGGTTGATTTCCAGATTTGCTCCAGTGCAGTCCCATCGTCAGTCAACTTAAGCTTAATCCCACAGTTGCCATCACCCTCCGAGTAATAGATCATGCCGTCGTCAAACAAAACGGTGTTGGCATGCGTGTCGCCCTTGCCTGGTTCGCGCTCGTCGGGCTTGGTGTTGGTTTGCTCGTGATGCCAAAGCACTTTGCCGGTTTGGGCATCCAGTCCCAGCAGATGATAAGCTGAAAAAGCAGCTAGAATTGTCCGTTCATTCCATGTGATGAGTAGGGGCGAGTTGTATGCCGGGCGTTCGCCCTTGCAACTGCTTGTCCAAGCCAAATCACCAGTCACGCGGTTAAGGGCTACCAGGTTGTGGCGCTCGCCGCCAGGCTGGCAGTAAACCAGGTCTCCGGTTACCACAAGCGCCTGCGAGAATCCAAAGCGGGGACTCACTCCATCGAAGTCGGTCAGCATATTTTTACTCCAGATTTTATCGCCTGTTTCAACGTTGATGCAACAGATATCGCCCAGTCCCGAACAGATATAGATCAAGTTTCCCGCTAAAGTTGGGGCACCGCGGCTGCCTGCAAAGTTCGTGGTCCATTCATGGCCATAGCTCGTTCGCCAAACTTCCTCCCCGTTTTGATCCAATTTGAACAAATAGCCAAGGCTGTCAATTTCTCCGGTGACGAAAACAAATTCGTCGGTTACAATGGGGCTGCTGTAACCATTACCCACGATTTCGGTTTCCCACACAGGCACAGGTCCATCGTCCGGCCAAATTTTCAACAGATTGGTTTCGGAGTAGATGCCACTTCGGTTTTCGCCGCGCCATTGTGTGATTTCAGGTTGTCGCTTACAGGCAAACGCGATTGTTAGCAGAGCAAGCAAGAAGATTCGTTTCATAACATTGTTTTGGTTTTTCTTTAAAAGTATCCAAAATCGTTCCTGCATTACAGTTGCCTGATTAATGTCAATGATTCTGCTGCCTGTCGAGCCAACGCCGAAATTCCTTTATTTCTTCCAACATGCTTGCTCGTTCTTTTGGTTTTCCTTGGCTAATTGCGATTCCGCGGGCCTGATTTTGTGTGTAAACAAAGGCCTTTAGGGTTCCCGCGGTGGCTTGCACCTCCAATACTTCCCGCTGGTAAAAAGGCACCTCTTCCCAGAGATCGAGTATTTCCAGTTCTTCTGCAGTGATTTCAGCCAGCTGGCCGGTTACTTGATGTCCTTGGGCTGGTTTCACAAACAGGTAGCCGGATTCCGGGTTTACCAACAGTTTGTAATCCAGCAGCCAAGCTTTCGCATAGACCGGCTTACGCTTGAGCAGGTAGCCGAAGAACTCCGGATCAGCAATGGTTCCGTAGGCGAATAACAAATTTGTGCTCATGGGGAATACAATAAATGGATATGGACAACATTACTTAAGGACATTTTATATTCATTCATGGTCATTAGGGGTCATTTAATTGTTTTGAAGCGATCAATGACAATAAAATGACTATGGAATGACAATCATTGACAGCCGCGACAGAACAATTGGCCAGGTAAGCAAACAACCAGATCGAACAAAACAGACCCGGCAACTTTCGTCGAAATGCCGGGTCTGTTCAAGTGATTTATCTACCATTATTTTGCGTCAGCTGTAACCCCTTTCCAATCATCGGTGCGGAAAGGCGTAGCAGGAAGTCCTTCCTTGTTGTAGAGGTTCAGGTCGTCCGGATTGTCCGCCCATCCGAAGCGAACAGCTACAGGCTGGTCAACCTCATCGGAATAGACCACGACCGTGTTATCATCCACGATCTCGCCTTTGGCCCAATGAAACTTTTTGTCGGCTCCGGCAATGGCAAAGGCTTTCAGGTAGCCGTACTTGTCTTTTAGCATCAAGCCACTTCCTGTTTCTGAAAAGTGAATCCGGATTTTGTTCCCGTCCACTTCCATCGATTCATAAATCGGGCCGGAATGGACAATATCTTTTCCGTAGGTCACTTTAAGTGCGTTTAGTGCCAGTCGTTTGCCAACATCCTGTTTGTTGCGCGGGTGAATGTCGTTCGCTTCGCCAATGTCGATGGCCAGAGCTTGTCCGGTATGGGGCAATTCCAGCGCCATAGTTTGTGCTTCGCGTAGTTCGGCCCAGGCGCTCTCTCCGGGTTGATCTTTGGGCTGCATGAAATTGGCCAGTTGCACCCAAAAGAAGGGAAAATCGCCCAGGTTCCATTGCTGGCGCCAGTCTTGAATCAGTGTTTGAAACACGCGGCGATATTGGTAAGCACGTCCGGCATTCGATTCGCCCTGGTACCAAATGGCACCTTTAATTCCATAAGGAAGCAGCGGTTTGATCATTCCATTGTAGAGCAGTGTAGGGTAGGAGTTGGGTCCAATAGCCATGGAGCCAACCGAAACTTCCGTTAGTTTGAATTTCCATTCACCGGCGAGCACGATCCGGTCGTCGCCGACTTGTAAAAAAAGCTGACTTTCATCGCCGTAAATTCCGCCGCCTCCGGCATTATCGACCACGCGCACGGCCAACACGTTTTTTCCTTCTTTTAGGATTCCGTTTTCAAGCGGATACACCCGATCTTCATTATAGGCGTTTGTTTTCCCCACCAGTTTTCCGTTCACCCACGTTTGGTCGTTGTCATCAATCTTTGCCAGGTGTAATACGGCCTGATTTTGGGCCTGTTCGGCAGTTAAGGTGAAGCTGGTCCGATACCAGGCGGTTCCGTCGATTTCAGGATAGCCTTTCGACTCCCAGAGGGCAGGTGTTTGGATGCTCGCCCAGCTGGCATCGTCCAAATTGGTGGCAGCATAGATGGCTTTCCCGTCGACCAGGCCTTCATCTTTTTTGGGTAGCTCGCCACCAAATAGCTGAGCGATTTCGGCCAGTTTTTGCTGTTTGAAGTTTTCCAGATCCAGTTGCTTTAGTTCGCTCAAAGCAGCAGCCAGGTCCGGATCTTTTTCAATGTTTTCGGGACTAATCCAGGTTTCGGCAACCGTTCCTCCCCACGAGGTATGAATCATGCCCACCGGAACATCCAGTTGATTCATCAAATGGCGTGCAAAGAAATAACCCACAGCCGAAAAGTGTGGAACAGTTTCGGGGCTGCAAACTTCCCATTCGCCACCATCCAGATCATCCAGTGGGTGCTGGCTGACCTTTTTCGGAACGGTAAACATACGCAGGTTGGGGTAATTGGCTTCTGAAATTTCGTTTGCACTGTTGTTCGAGTTGGCAACCACCCATTCCATATTTGATTGTCCGGAGCAAACCCAAACTTCGCCAATCAAAATATTGTCGAGCGTAACTTCATTTCCACCTTTTATTGTCAGACTGTATGGCCCACCGTATTCCATTTTTGGAAGGTTGACTTTCCATCGGCCATTTTTATCAGCCTTTGTTTTTAGGATTTCCCCGGCAAATGATACAGTAATCCTTTCTCCTTTAGATGCCCAGCCCCATAAGGGGTTTTCCATTCCTTGCTGCAAAACCATGTTGGAACTGAAAATACGGGCCGGTTTGACTTCAGCTTGCACCGACACAGCCATGAAAAAAACCACTGTCAGTAATAAAATTCGTCTTCTCATTGTAATAAGTTTGAGGTGTTTGATTGCGATGATTGAATAACAGATTTAAATTGACCATGCAATTTAGTTAAGATTGGAAAAACATGGAGACATTTTGACCAATTTTATTTGCGCTTGCCTGCTTTCTTTTGCCGAACTGAGAAAGATTTCGGACTCCCCGATTAATTTTTTAATTTTATTGACATGGATTTAAATACTTCAATGATAATAACCAAACGCATAGACTATGACCAATCGACGTAATTTTCTTCGGACCACTGCTGCCTTTGCTGCCGGCGCTATGGCTTTTCCAATAGCTGCCTGTGGGGAGTCAAAATCAAAAAAAGTAATTGGATTACAACTTTACACTGTTCGTGATAAAATCAGTGCTGATCAGGAAGCGACGCTGGAAAAGTTGTCCCGGATCGGGTACAATTCACTTGAAGCGGCCGGGTATAACATGAATGACCGCACGTTTTATGGCATGGAGCCCAAGGCCTTTGCTAATCACGTGAGAGGGCTGGGCATGCCGTTGCACAGTTCCCATACGGTTTATGAACTCGACAATGCCGATGTGGTGTGCGAAGATGCCGCCAAGGCCGGCGTTGAATACATTATTTATCCATATTTGCCTGATAACCTCAGAACCAACCTGGATGACTATAGAGCTACGGCCGAAAAATTCAATCGGATGGGTGAGATTGCCCAAAAGCATGGCTTGAAATTTGGTTATCATAATCATGCCTTTGAGTTTGAGGAAATGGATGGTGAGATCCCCATGGACTTATTGATTGGCCAGACCGATCCAAAACTGGTGACTTTTGAACTGGACTTGTATTGGATCTCCCGGGGAGGGTGTGATGCAGTGGATTATTTTAAAAAATATCCCGGCCGTTTTGAGCTGTGGCACGTCAAAGACATGGTGACTTCGGACGATCAGTTTTTTGCACCGGTGGGACGTGGACGGATTGATTTTGAGCGCATTTTTGCTGAAAAAGAAACCGCTGGAATGAAATACTTTTTTGTGGAGCAAGACAGCTTCCGGGAATTGGATCCCTTCGAAAGTGTTGAGATTAGCCTGAATTATTTGAAAGAAGCGAAATTTGTTTAATCAAAAGAAATTCTCAGGATCTACTTCGCCTTATTTTAAGCTACATTCGTTTTTTGCTGGTGAAAAGATAAGGGAGACAGGAATAGCCTGGTGTTAAGTAATTTGAATTAGGAAAACCGGACTGAATCAAGGAACGACAGACTGTTTTACTGACCGAGCTGGTAGTTTCCTACGTGAATTTCTATTGTTGAAGCAAGCAACATTAGTTGTATTCTCTTACGGTGCCCTGCAAATGATACTTCGCAGGAAAAAAATTCAATCTGACGTGAGTATCTTTTTTGTCGTAGTTGTATGGCTTAAGATTAGGTGTGACTTTTCCTGAAATGGAGCGTTTTAAAATTGTTTCGTTATAATGAAGATAAGAGTAAGGTTCTTATGGTTTTTTTGTTGTGCTGTAATGCTGCAAGCTTGTTCATTCGAGAAGCCGGGCGGTACTTTTAATCCTGTTTTGCCGGGAGATAGCCCAAACCCTTCGGTTGCAAAAATTGGTGATACTTATTATGCGTCTGCCACCAGCAATGAATGGTCGCCGCTGTTTCCCATCTATCAGTCCGACGACCTGAATAATTGGGAACTTCTTTCTTATGTGTTCCCCGGTGGAGCACCTGATTGGGCCCATCAGAATTTTTTCGCTCCCGAGCTTTCGTATGATGAGAAGCAGAAAAAGCTATACGTATATTATACCGGACGGGATAAGTCGACTGGTAAAATTACCATTGCGGTTGCCAGTGCCGACACGCCTGAAGGGCCATTTACGGATCATGGCCCGCTGATGATTTCTGAAAATATAGAAACCATTGATGCTTTTGAGATCAGGGACCGGGATAATAAGCTGTACTTGATTTGGAAAGAGGTGTATTCACCCGGTCAGCCTTCCATCATTTATGCGCAACCCATTTCAGAGGATCGTAAAAAAGTGTATGGCAAAAAACAGGAGCTGATTCGAAACGACCAGGAGTGGGAAGGCGAAATTGTGGAAGGGCCTTGTATTTTTCTGCGCGACGACTATTTCTATCTGTTGTATTCGGGAGGGAACTGCTGCGATATTACCTGTGACTATGAAATTGGGGTGGCCCGGTCGAAGAATTTGTTGGGCTCCTGGGAAAAGTATGAAGCCAACCCGATCATGACCGACAATGAGACCTGGAAATGTCCGGGCACCGGTGATGTGGTCGAGCAGGGGAATGACTACTACTTGCTTTTTCATTCTTATAAAACAGTAGGGGGCGACTATGTAGGGCGCGAAGGTTTGCTGGAAGAGCTCCACTGGACCGATGATGACTGGCCCTATTTTGAACGCACGACGGAAATGACGCTGGAAAATAATCGGATTGATTATTTCGACGATTTTTCGAAAGCACTGGAACCTTACTGGCAGTGGCGGGCCACACAAAAACTGAGTTATGCTACTGGCGAAAATGGATTAATGTTGGCTGCTTCCGCTGAAAACGATCTGCTTGGCAGTTTGCTGGCACAGCCTGTAAAATCCATGAATTTTGAAGTGACAGCCACGATCGATTTGAGTATGAGTGGGCCAGATGTTAAAGGTGGAATTCTGTTAATTGGTGCAACCAACAACGGTTTTGGAGCGCCTATGGCTGGCTTGGGTATCACGGCAGGCCACGATCTGATTGAGGTGTGGATTACGTCAGGACAAGAAAAGAATGTATATGAGGCGGTGCCCGCAGACCGTTATGGCGATTTAGTCAAGTTAAGAATGCGTGTAAAAAATGGCGACCTTTTGCAGTTTTCAGTGTCTGATGGCAGCAGGTGGAACATTATTGCGGATTCTGTAGATGCATCGGGCTATGTTCCCTGGGGCATGGGCTTCCGGTGGGGATTGGTCTCAAAGGGCGAAACCAATGAGTTTGTTAACATACGTAGTGTGGAATTAATCAACCGTTAAGTGATGTGTGAAGTGAGTGAAATGGATTTATTAACGGAAAACAGGCCGGGCAGATCACATGCGATGGATCGCCGCGCTTGCCTGATAACATAGGAGAAGATTGGCGAAAGAGTCTAAACATATTGACAGTAATTTAATCCGAAAGCTAAAAGGTGGAGACCGGAATGCTTTTCAGGTCATCTTTGATGCTTACAGTGAGCGTCTTTTTCATTTTGCCTATTCCTACCTGAAAGATTCAAACGATACCGAAGAGATTGTGCAGGATGTTTTTCTTCGATTGTGGGAAATCAGAACGGAAGTTGATGAAGATAAGTCGTTCAAGAGTTTTCTGTATAAAATGACGGTCAACCGGGTATTTAACCATTTGAAGCACCAAATCGTCCGTCAAAAGTACGAAGAGCATTTGATGAGCCTCGACTCCTCGTTTAGCGAAACACCCGAGGAAACCTTACGTCGGAATGAATTGACAGACAAAATTCAGGATGTGCTGAATAAATTGCCTGAGCAAAAAAGAAGGATATTTATTTTGAGTCGCTTGAAGGGGTATTCGAATGCGGAAATTTCGGAGAAACTGGGCTTGTCTGTTCGAACGGTTGAAAACCAGGTGTATCGGGCAACAAAATTTTTGAAGGAACATTTAAAAGATGACTATTTGATTCTGTTAATTGTTTGTCTTTGTTTTATTTAGACTGAGTAGATGATTTTTTTTCAAAAAAAGATGAATTTTTTTTAAAATAACGTGAGTAGCTTTTGAAAGCTACTTGTATGTGATAGTGAGATGGAAGATAATCAAAAAATAGAAAAACGTTTTAAACAGCTGCTTGATAAATTTCAGGCCGTGGATTGTACAGCATCCGACCTTGATGAATTGGAGCAACTGGTTCAAGACGAAGGCGCGACTTCGGAAATTGAAAATACCATGTTCCGAAAGTTGGATGAAAAGGATTATCAGGAATTGGTTGCTTTCGATAAAGCAAAGCTGTTTCGGAGTCTCGAATGCAAGATGGGAGCAGACACGGCAGACCGGGAACGCGTAGTTGGGAAATTACCACGTTTTTATCGCCTAATGCCTGTGGCTGCTATTCTGGTGCTGATCTTTGTGGTTAGTGGCTTGATAGCTTATTTTGCAAATGAAAAGCATGGGATTGAGCGGCGTCCGGTCTCGTACAGCGAAGTTGTAGCTCCGCTTGGGGCCAAAACACAGGTTGTTCTACCCGATAGTACCGTGGTGTGGTTAAATGCCGGGAGCAAACTCACATATTCGACGGATTTTAATTTGGAAAATCGCTTGGTATATCTGGAAGGCGAAGGATATTTTCAGGTGGCCAAGAATAATGAAAAACCTTTTGTGGTTGATGCGTTCGGATTTTTGGTCGAAGGAGGCGAAACCGAATTTAACGTCAAGGCCTATCAGGATGAGCCAACCATTGAAGCCATTTTGGTTGAGGGCAAAGTATGGCTCAACCACCGGACTGAAACAATAACTAGTGAAGTTTCACTTGGACGCAAGTATAAAGCGACTTTTTATAAGTATTCCAATACATCGGCTTTAGGTCAAGCGCAACCACGTTTGGTGATTAGCCCGAATGTCGATCCAAAGCCACTCATTTCATGGAAGAATGACCGGTTTATTCATCAAAAGAGCGAATCGTTGGACAAAATTCTGATCCAGGAGGGAACGAGTTTGGTGATGCTGTATGACCTAAATCAGAGGCGCTTGTCCCAGATGCTCAAATGTGTGGCATGGAAAAACGAAGCCCGGATTTGACTTAAAGCTTGAAGTGTAATCAATATAAAAAAAAGAAAAGTAATCAAGAGATAAAATCGAAGATAAAAGCAGAAAGGGAGCAGATTTTGCGGATCCACCCCCTTCTGAAAAATAGTTAACTAGATTAATGCTTCATGAACTGGTAGTTTTAAGGAAGCACTAATTGAATAACCATCGACAAGCCAAATTTATGAAAAAAACAAATGATCTAATCCTACTTCAGAAGGAAACTTTTACCGGGCTGTTCTCAAGTCACGGATATCTTTTATACTGCACAAAGACTTAACCGGCTATTTGTGAGCTTGTTTTATCGCTCTGCAACGGATTGATGCATCTACAGAAACGTTGAAGTTTGTGCCAAAGCAGCAGTTTTAACTGGTGTTGATCGCATCAGTTGTGCCTTGTTGTGAACATCTTTCGGCATTGAACTCCGAATCAGATCGGTAAAGTCATGGACGTGACTCCTTA
>NZ_CAXBDD010000069.1:0-19886 GCF_963974515.1 uncultured Sunxiuqinia sp.
CAGCTTTTTATTACTCGCAATACCTAATTCCAATTATTTTTAAGTTTATTTACATGAAGAGAATTCACTGCCTTAAAACCAAGGACTTAATCACTGGGAAATTTTTAACCCTAGGAAGTATCTCCGGCAACTGAGCCAATCATTTCCTGATTTGCCTCCCTGCAAAAGCAATTAATCTACCCATATCAGGAAATGAATTCCTTTATCTGGTTGTATAAAAACAACCCATTAACCGATTAGACGACGCGCATTTTTTACTAAAAATGGCTTACGCTTCCTAAATAACCGACATAACGATAAAACTATTCCCAATACGCCTTGCCATGATCTCCTTTGTTTTCGCAATAGCGTGCAAAAAGGAATCAAGCATTGATCCCGTTGATGAACCAATTAAAGAAGAAGAATACATCGGGATCGAAAATTTCGCGGCCCCAAGTTATTCTGACAACTACACCTCAATTGCAAGTTGGACCACGCGCTCGTCGTGGAACCTGGGCAACATGCATGATCCCATAGATAAAAAGTGTGGTGACTACTATTATTATAGGTATCGAACCGACGCTTCGTATGGGAATTCCCATGAATGGCATGGTCATTTCCCGTACCGCCGGTCAAAAGATCTGGTAAACTGCGACTTTATGGGCATGGCTCTTACTGCCGTTCCCGAATGGGTGAAAGATTCATTGAACATCAAGCCGGCAAGAATGGAGCCTCCGCCGCCCACCTTCTAAAATCGTCTTATGGGGACTGGGATCGATGTATTCGAAAGGTGCACAGTAATCTATTATACTATCGTATTGTCGTTACCAATCCGATTGTGGGTACAAACACCAACAACTCCTGGACGAAACGGGCTTTTATCGGGTTGGCCGAATCGCACGATCTTTCTACCTACAACTGGGAAGACAAAGGCTCGGTGGTATGCTCTGAACCGGATGGCGTGGAAGATTACTAGCGCGGGAATGACAGTGACTGGAGCGGATATTTCAAATTCAACGCGATTGATCCCAGCTTAATCACCACCCCAGAAGGAGAACACTGGCCAATTTATGGCTCCTGGCATTCAGGAATTGCAGCAGTGCAGCTTAATCCGGAAACCGGAAAACCCAAAAAATGGGAAAGCCCTGATGATTACCGGGTGAGAATTGCCGGAAGAGGAAACGTGACCACTAACCTTTGGCAAGCCCTGTAAGTTCCGGATATTATCCATACCCCCGAAACGGATTACTACATTACCATTTTTTAGCCTGCGATGAACTGGCTGTTGCATACAACACATGCGTGGCCCGTTCGAAAAAAATTACTGCTCCCTACCTGGGAATCGACGAACAGGATATTACTGCAGGTGCTGAATGTTGGCCGATTCCCACCCACCCTTATCAATTCCATGGACATCATGGCTGGGTAGCAATTTCACACGGTGCCGTTTTCCAGAATCCGGAAAGCGAACAATGATCGTACAGTTCGCAGGGACGTTTGCCCGAAAATACTACCCGAACTAATGCATCCAACGCCATCATGATGGGGCATGTCCGTAAAATTAACTGGACTGCCGATGGCTGGCCGGTTGTCATGCCCGGGCGTTACACCGGCGTTCCGCAGACGGAGGTCACGGATTAGCGGATTCCCGGAACCTATGAAGTGATCACCATAAACTCCCCGTATCACGCCATGCAAACATCAAAAAAATGATCCTTCAATCGGATAGAATAGCGACGGGGGATTTTTCGGGAAGCTGGAGCCTCGACCAAAACAAGCAAACCCTCCATATTGGCAACCTGGAAGTGATCATTCAAAAAGGATATAACTGGGAAAGCTCGCCACGCCAATCAACCCTCGTGCTGTCTGGCTTCACCTCGTCTAAACAACCAGTTTGGGGCAAGAAAGTCCGGGCACAATGACTTTAAGATATTGCTATTTGGACAGAAGCAGCCATTCGTTTGTGCTCTTTTTTGTGCTCAACAGTCAGAAAAGAACCGCCAGGTCTGCTGATATCCGGAGAATTTGCGTTCTGGATAAAATTCCTTGCAATTAGTTTTTACGTCAATACTAAAAACCCGGCATCTCCGTTTTGCATTTAGCTTGCTTTTTAGCTATCTTTTGATGGTCAAATCAGAAATCACCCATATATTTGACTTTGATAAAAATATAACAATCAATAACTATGAAGAGAATTTTATCCAGATATGTAATCGTATCCACATTGATGGTATTCACCACATCCCTGTTTGCCCAAAATCAGTCTTTTGAAAACGCCTTCGACACCTTGAGTATTGACGGACAGTTCGAACATTTATACCGCAGATCGAACACCTTCGAGGAATATAAAGTAATCAGCATCAGTGGCTACAACTTACTCAAGAAAAACTCGCAGGACAGCATTCTCCAGTACAAGCAAGATGCCGATAGTCATTTGCAGGAAATTGCAACCTTAAAAAGTAACCTGACAAGCTCCAATACAGAAATTGAAAAACTCCAGGCAGAACTAACAAGCAGCCAACAAGCAAAAGACAGCATGAGCTTTATTGGGATCGAGGTTTCCAAGGGAGCTTATAATGCCATTATGTGGGGGATCATCATCTGTCTTGCCAGTGTTTCGGTCGTTTTATTTTCACTATTCAATCGCGGACACCGTGTCGTTAAGGAAACCAAGAATCGATTGGCAGAAGTGCAGGAAGATTTGGAAACACTTCGGAAAAATGCTCTGGTGCGCGAACAGAAACTGGCGCGTGAGCTGATGGACTTCAAACTGAAAAACAAATCATCTCGCTAATCTATTTCTGCCTCACCCTATTCCATTTGAGTTTTCTCCAAAAAGCAGGGCCCCACTTGAAGAGTGAGGCCCTGCCAACAATATTATCTGGAATACTATTGCATTTCAAATTTATACGATCCTAAATCACTCAAATCAGATGTCCGGATGAACTCGCCGTGTGCTTTAACCTGAGCTTTTGCTAAACGAATAAAGTTTTTAGCCGACTTAGTAAACATGGGCTCGCGGTTCGAATCCAGAACCAGCAGATAGCTCATAATGATGTTTCCAGCCATTTCGACTAAACGCCGAGCATGGAAATCTATGAATTCGTTGTCATCGGGAGCGAGTACTTTGTTCACTGCTTGCTCGTACTCGTCAGTTAAAATGATCAGGGTGCGGCGCAGGTGTTCCAATTCGGGTGATACTTTCTGAGCTTCATAAACCCTGATTTGGTTCAGGTAAGCACCCGTTGTTACCCCACGAATGGCAGCCACCACCTGCAACTGAGTTGTTCCTTCGTAAATGGAAGTAATCCGCGCATCGCGATAGATCCGCTCCACCGGATAATCTTTCATAAAGCCTGACCCCCCGTGAATCTGGATAGCATCGTATGCCAGCTGGTTGCTATATTCGCTCGCCATTCCTTTTACGAGCGGCGTATAAATATCAGCCAAACGTTGGTATTTTTTCATCTCCTCACGCTCTTCTGTCTCCAGCTTACGCTCTTCGGCAATGTGCATGTATGTTTTGTACATATCTACATAACGAGCGGTTTCATATAATAAGGTGCGCGACGCGTCCAGTTTGGCCTTCATATTGGCCAGCATTTCATACACAGCAGGGAAACGCATAATCGCCTTTCCAAACTGAACCCGCTCCTTGGCATAGGCCAACGCTTCGCGGTAAGCCGCTTCGGAAACACCAACCGACTGGGCTGCAATTCCAAGGCGCGCACCGTTCATCAGAGCCATTACGTACTTAATCAATCCCAATTTTCTGTCGCCTACCAACTCGCCCGGAGCATCCTTAAAGACCAGCTCGCAGGTTGGCGAACCAATAATTCCCATTTTGTGCTCTATCCGGCGAACGGTCACTCCTCCGTCATTCTTGTCGTGAATGAACATCGACAAACCGCGTCCGTCTTTGGTTCCCGGTTCTGAACGAGCTAACACCAGCGAAATATGTCCATCACCATTGGTGATAAACCGTTTCACGCCATTCAACAGCCATTTACCGGACTTTTCGTCAAAAGTTGCTTTCAACTGAACGGCCTGCAGGTCGGAGCCAGCATCCGGCTCGGTCAAATCCATCGCCATGGTTTCGCCCTGGCAAACACGGGTCAGGTATTTTTCTTTTTGTTCTTCCGAAGCAAACTCATTGATGGTTTCAGCGCAATCTTGTAATCCCCAGATATTCACAAATCCGGCATCAGCTCGCGACACAATGTCGGCAGCCATGATGTAGGGTACGATTGGGAAGTTCAGTCCGCCGTATTGCCTTGGAAGGGACATACCCATCAATCCAGCTTTATTTAAAGCATCAATATTAACAACTGTTCCTTTGGCATAAATCACCCGGCCATTTTCCACCCGCGGGCCTTCAGCATCAATCGACTCGGCATTTGGGCCAACAATGTCACCGCAGACTTCACCAACAACCTCCAACACTTTATGGAAGTTGTCCATGGCGTCTTCGTGATCCATTGGCGCAAAATCGAACACTTTCTTTTCTGAAAAATTCCTTTCCTTTAAGCGGACAATCTTTTCCATTAATGGATGATTGAGATGGAATTTCAGTTCTTTATTATCGGTATAATAATTAGCCATTTCGTAAAAAGTTTAAGTTTCACAAGATCTACTTGGTGTTTTGTTTATAATACTTGATCATCTTCGGAAGGATGACGCCCACATCACCATTGATCACATAGTCGGCCACCGAATTGATCGGTGCTTCCGGATCGGTATTAATTGCAATGATTTGTGCCGATTCTTCCATTCCCGCCCGGTGCTGAATTTGTCCTGAGATTCCGCAGGCTATATATAACTTGGGACGGACGGTCACACCAGTTTGTCCAACCTGACGTTCGTGCTCGGCATAACCGGCATCAACAGCGGCCCGCGAAGCACCCACTTCGCCGCCTAATACCTCGGCCAGATCGTACAACAGCTGAAAATTCTCTTTCGATCCCATACCATAGCCGCCAGCCACCACAATCGGTGCTGCTTTCATATTAACTTTGCTCTTCTCCATGTGACGTTCGATGATTTCAACAACAAAATCCGAATCGCTCACATATTTGGAGACATCCAGCTTAACCAACTTGCCTTTGTATTCTGCATCTCGAATTTCCTTCTTCATCACACCCTCCCGAACCGTGGCCATTTGAGGACGGCAATCGGGGTTGATAATAGTAGCAATGATGTTTCCGCCAAAAGCCGGACGAATCTGGTACAAAAGGTTCTCGTAGTTCTTATCTTGTTTTTTATCGAAATGGTCGCCAATCACCAAACTGGTGCAGTCGGCCGTCAATCCGCTATGCAAGGCCGATGAAACGCGCGGCCCCAAATCACGGCCAATGGACGAAGCTCCCATCAAGGCAATCTGAGGTTTTTGCTCTTCAAAAAGTCTAGCAATGATGGAGGTATGCGGCATCGTGCTGTACGGATACAACCTTTTGTCATCAGCAACATAAACCGTATCAACTCCATAAGGAAAGATTTGCTTTTCGATTCCGTCCAGCTTGTGCCCAATTACAATGGCTTCCAACTGGCATTTCAGTTCATTGGCCAGCGAACGGCCTTTGGTCATCAACTCCTGACTCACTTCAGCGACCTGACCATCTTCTATCTCGCAGTATACAAATATGCTGTTCATAATTGACTTGTTAGGGTTTAACCAATGGTATGACTTTCAATCAGCTCGCGCATCAAATCGTCGATGTCGCTGTCAGCCGAAGTAATTATTTTTGCCGCCTTGGCCTGAAGAACAACATTCTCCACCGTTTTCACTTTCGTTGGTGAACCGGTCAGTCCAAGCTCCGCATGATCCACTTCAATGTCATTGACGGTCCATTCAGGAATGTTCAGGTAAGGACGATCGCTGTACAAATGCAGGTAATCTTCGTTTGAGTTTTGCAACTCGGTCACAGTCTTGGCGTGCTTGTATTTCATCAATAATTTAGCATTGCGGGCACGGCAAGCAGCCGCCGAACCGTTTACAGTCATGACCATTGGTATCGGGCATGAAACTGTTTCCACCCCGCGTTCCAAACGCCGCTTCATGAACACCTTGCCTTTTTCAATTTTCTGAACTTCCTCCACGTATGTAACCTGGGGCAGCCCCAGTTTTTCAGCCACCTGAGGACCAACTTGCGCTGTGTCGCCATCAATGGCCTGTCGTCCGGCCACAATGATGTCAAAATCCTTCACTTTTTTGAGTGCACACGAAATGGCGTACGAAGTAGCCAGCGTATCCGATCCGGCAAAAGCCCGGTCTGTAAGCAAGATCCCATCATCAGCTCCACGAAACATTCCTTCACGAATGATTTCGGCAGCACGTCCTGGGCCCATCGTTAATATGGTTACGGTCGATCCGGGAAACGAATCCTTGATTCGAAGTGCCTGCTCCAGTGCGTTTAAATCTTCCGGATTGAAAATCGCAGGCAAAGCTGCACGGTTAATTGTACCGTCAGCTTTCATGGCGTCTTTGCCAACATTGCGGGTATCGGGTACCTGCTTGGCAAGAACGATAATCTTATAAGCCTTCATCGTATTTAAATTTGTCAGTTTTATTTTTAGTCTCAGTCCAACGTTTTCAGTTGACCAGCAAAGGGTGGTTACTACCGAATTTTCTTTGCAAGGCAGGCAAATATAGCCAAACAAGCCAAAGATTTCAAGGATTGCAGTCGCTCCGGCGATTTCGACAATCAATTGAAAATCCATTTTTTCAACGCGAATCTCAAAATTGGCAAGAAACGCTTGCTAAAAATGTTATTCCATAAGCGTTTAAAACAATTAAACTATTTTTTCAAAAAATCATTTTATATTGCCGTAGAAAACTTATTTATAATCATTTTAATCTAGCCTGAACCGTTCAATCGATTGACGATTCCTGCCAAAAACAATCCGAATCTGCATCTCGTAAGCGGTTTCAAAAGGAATGTATTACACAACACGTTTCTAATAAAAAGTATTTTTTACTTTTGTCACAAACAGCAGGAGAAAAGGATTGGAAAACAAGCAGCTTGATATGGAGTTTGAACTGGTTAAAAAGTTGAGGAAGGGCAATGTGCCGGCTTTCAATCAGCTTTTTTATACCTACAGTTCCCGCCTGTATTACTTTGCATATGGCTATTTGAAAAGTAAAGAGGATGCCGAAGAACTTGTCCAGGAAATTTTCAGCAAGATATGGGAGAAAAGACAACAGCTTGACGAGAAACTTAATTTTAAATCGTACCTGTTTACAATCGCTTTTAATGCGATAAAGAAGCACTTCCGAAGTCAGGCTTATTTGAATCGCTATTTTGATCACGCCGCAGCCAATGCCACAGAAAGTGCTGTCTATGAAGATGTCGATTTTGATTCACTAAAAGCTTTGGTCGACAAGCTGGTCGATAAGATGCCCGAAAAACGAAAAGCTGTATTTCTAAAAAGCCGATATGAGGGGAAGAACGCTCAGGAGATTTCCAGCGAAATGTCGATCAGTAAAAGTACCGTTGAAAATCATTTAAACCAGGCTTTAAAATACTTACGGCAGCATCTGGACGAGAAATACATCGCCGGGATACTCTATTTTCTTTTGTTTCTCTAAAAAAAAATTGCCTCTCACTAGGTGTGAAAACCTTGTTGTGGATATAACCATTTGCAACACACACAATGATCACATCAATGAAAGATTCAGAAAAAAATCGTTTTGAAGACTATTTCCAATCTCCTGGACAAGATGACCATACATTTGTGGAGAATCTCTTTTTCAACAAAGGAAATGAGGATACCCTGCGGAGCATAGCGAATAAACAGTGGGAGAAGATTCTGCCCAAACCAATCGATCTACAGCACCTCTTAAATAAAATCCACTTTGACATTAATAGTAAGAAACCTGAAAAATCGTTTACCCAAAAATTCTTTCAGGCATACTCCCGTGTTGCAGCCATACTGATTTTGCCACTATTGATAGCCAGCTTGGTTGTCTGGATTAACCCTTTTTCATCTGGAAAAACGTATTCTGAACTCACAGCACCAAAAGGCTCCAGGGTACAGTTTGTCCTCCCCGATGGTTCAACCGGACATTTGAACAGCGGATCAACCATCCGCTACGCTTCAAATTTCAATACAAAGCGCCATATTGAACTGTCAGGTGAAGGTTACTTCGATGTAAAAAAAGACCTGCGTTCGCCATTTATTGTCAAAACAAAACATGCTCATATCAAAGTACATGGGACCAGCTTTGATGTGTGTGCCTATGAAACGGAAAACATAATAATAACCACACTGGAAAGCGGATCGGTTGAAATTATCAATAAAAAAACCTCTGCCTCAACAGTGCTGAAACCCGGACAACAGAACCAGTTTAACAAGTGGACTGGCAAAATGCAAAACCTCGAAGTGGACACCAAACTATACACTTCGTGGAAAGATGATCTGTTACGCTTTGACAACGCCCCTTTTGACGAAGTAGTTAAAAAAATGGAACGATGGTTTGGCGTGAAAATTATTTTGGATGAAAAGCTGCAAGACTCAGAAAATTTTACGATGACCATTAAAACCGAAAGTTTACGGGAAACTTTACAGTTGTTGCAGCTTACAACACCAATGACCTATAAAATTGAAAATGAAATGGTTTACATCAAGCAAAAAAGATAACATCGTCTAAAAAAAGAAGGAAAGTGCTCGCAACACTTCCCTTCTCATAATTAAATCAATCCCCGAAAGGGATATGTTTAACCTAGTAATACAAACTTATGAAAAAAAAAGCATTGTGGAACATTGGCAGGCACAGTTGTGCTCTGTCAAGATTAATTCGAATTATGAAACTAACGACCTTTCTATTACTGATTACGTTCATGGGGGTTCAGGCCACTGTTTATTCCCAGACAACTGAATTAAACCTGAAAGCTCAGAACTCGACCGTAAAGGAAATCTTACGGCAAATTGAAGATCAAAGTGAGTTTTTCTTTATGTACAACGACCGGAAAGTTGATGTAAACCGAAAGGTGAGCATTGATCTTGAGAAGAAAAGTATTGACGAAGTCCTGCAGTCACTTTTCGATGGCACCAATACCAGTTTTCTGATTAAGGATCGTCAAATCGTGTTGTATTTGAACAATGATAACGAATTTCTGAATCATGGAAGTTCGAGGTTTATGCAGAAGATCCCGTCTGTTTCGGGCAAAGTTACCGATGAAACGGGCGAAGGACTCCCGGGCGTTACGATACTCGTCAAAGGAACAACCACAGGCACGATCACCGACTTGGATGGCAATTTTCAATTGGATAACCTCCCGGAAGATGCCGTCCTTGTGTTTTCGTTTGTTGGCATGCAGTCACAGGAAATACCGGTTACCCGATCAACAGTTGACGTCATTTTATCCGCCAGCACCATTGGTCTGGAAGAAGTAGTTGCCATTGGTTATGGTACCATTAAAGCCGGAGACGTGACGAGTTCTGTGGCGAGCGTCAAACCAGAGAATTTCAATAAGGGCGCGGTAAAAGACCTGGGACAATTGGTTGCTGGCAAAGTAGCAGGGCTTATTATTACAAATCCAAGCGGAGACCCAACATCAACAACACAAATTAAACTACGCGGAACCAACACATTTGGAGGAGCGAATACCAATCCTCTTATTCTTATTGATGGTATTCCAGGAAACCTTACAACCGTCCCTCCGGAGGACGTGGAAAGTGTGGAAGTATTAAAGGATGGTTCAGCTGCAGCTATTTACGGGACACGCGGAACAAATGGTGTAATTTTAATTACCACCAAGCAGTTTAAAAAAACAGGTGGCAATGTTAATAAGGTCGAATATAGCGGCTACGTCAGCACCGCTACAATTGCCAGAAGACCGGAAATGTTAAGTGCAGATGAGTTTAGAGCCATGTATCCTAATGAATCGGATAATGGTGCAAATACTGATTGGTTAGACGAAATCACTCGAACACCGCTCAGTCATGTGCACAACGTAACTTTTCAGGGAGGAACATCTTCAACGAATTACATCGCCAATGCTAACTACAATTCGTCAGAAGGAATTATGCTGAAGTCTGCAAATGAAACCTTTAAGGGGCGGTTCCAGGTAAATCACAATATGCTTAATGACAAGCTAAAGTTCAAAATGGGCATCATTGGTATGGTTAATGAACATCCATCGACTACCAGTAACGGCACCTTTAACGGTTATACCTACCGCATGGCAGTCTCTCGTAAACCAACCGATCCTGTTCAGAATGAAGACGGAACTTGGCATGAGAATTTTAGTAAATTCGAGTATGAAAACCCAGTGGCCCGGCTTAAAGAATCTGATGGAAGTGTGAAAAATTCGGAAATACGCTATAACACAAATATCATTTTCAATCCCATTTCCGATTTAACCATTAATGCTGTTCTTTCTTACTTGCGATACAACAGGACTTACGGCTATTCGGAGACATTAAACCATGTATCTACTTTGCGCGATGGCTTGAATGGATGGTCCTCTGTCGGGTCCAATACCTCAATGGAGAAATTGGCGGAAATTACAGCCTTATATGAAAAGGAGATTAAATCTCATCGTTTTAGTGTCTTGGGTGGATATAGCTATAACGAAACCGATTACGAGAGCATGGGATTTTCCAACTATGGATTTCAAGACGACTATTTTGGAGGATGGCACAACATAGGCATTGGCTCCGCTTTGAAAGAAGGGAAAGCCGGTGCTGGTTCAGAGAAGAGGACTACCAATCTAATTGGATTCTTTGGGCGAGGCACGTATGGTTTTAATGACAAATACCTGTTTATGGGAAGCTTGCGATACGAAGGCGCCAGTCAGTTATGGGGTACAGATAATGAATGGGGGCTTTTCCCATCGATTTCCTTAGGATGGCGAATAACGGAGGAATCCTTTATGCAGAATCAGCAGATTTTTGATAATCTTAAATTGCGTGCTGGTTATGGAGTAACTGGTTCACAGCCTAATCAGGCGTTTCTTGGAGTTGGAATGTTAACGTATGGAAAATATGCCTACGTAGATGGAGAGTGGCTCCAGACCATTGTTCCTGCATCCAATACGAACCCGGACCTAAAATGGGAAGAGAAGAAAGAAACAAACATTGGACTTGATTTTACTTCGTTAAACGGACGTTTGTCTGGAACAATTGATGTATACAACCGAAAGGTTGATGGTTTGCTTTATGACTTTACAGTTTCTGTTCCTCCATACGATTATGGAACCATAAAAGCTAATGGTGGAGTAATGGAAAACAAAGGTCTCGAAATAATGCTTTCTGGCATTCCAGTTCAAACCAATGACTTTGAGTGGAATACCAGCGTTACTTACTCAACCAACAACAACAAACTTAAAAGCATTAATGGTCGAGTTTTTAAAACAGACTACGATTACTTTTATACCGGTTGGATACAAGAACCCATTAAAACACAATCACACCGGGTTCAGGTTGGTGAGCGAATTGGTAACTTCTGGGGATTTAAAGTAGTTGATATTGATGAAGAGGGGAAATGGATTTATGAAGACCGTAACGGAGATCTGGTTTCAGCCGATGATTTTACCGATGCTCCCGAAGACAAGAAAGTAATCGGAAATGGTGTTCCTGCGATGTATGCGTCCTGGAACAATAACCTACGCTACAAAAACTTTGATTTAAGTGTTTCGATGCGTGGTGCTTTCGACTATCAGATTATTAATGAAGCCAGAATGTATTACGAGAACCCTAAGAACAGTCGGAATGAAAATCGACTAACATCAGTGAATGATTTAATTTTTGGTAAAGCAACTTTAAACAAGGAGATCGATCCTAATTTTAACAGCTACTATGTTGAAGATGGAGATTACTGGAAGATTGATAATGTGACCTTGGGTTATAGCATAAAGCGTGTTGGAAGATACTTTGAATCAATTAGATTATACGGATCGGTAATAAACGCCTTAACAATTTCAGGTTACAAAGGTGTGGACCCAGAAGTAAATACTTCAGGACTGGCACCAGGATATGACAACAGAAATCAATATCCAAGTGTGAGAACATACACGTTTGGTGTAAATGTTAAGTTTTAATTTGAAAACCTTAATAAAATGAAAAAAAATATATATATCAAAGCGCTTTGTGCGGTTGTATTATTCCTGGGAATATCAACCTCATGTACCGAATTATTAGATGATAGCTACGGCAATGTAATTGGTTCACAATACAGTCCTGAAACTGATGCAGATATCAGTTATCTGATCAATGCAGCTTACGTCCCTTGGCGTGAAACATTGTTACTTTGGAATGGAGTTGTTCGTGGTCAACAAAACTGTGCTGATCAAGAGGTTACTCCAGCTCGTCCAAATGGGTGGGTTGATGGTGGCATTTATAAAAGGTGGCATCAGCACACATGGACAACAGAAGATAATTCCGTATGGGAGCCATGGTCACGTACTTATAATGGAGTTACTACATGTAATCGTCTGCTCTCGCAAATTGAGGATGGTACAATTGGCGTTGAAGGGGAAGCAAAAGAGAAATTGATATCTGAACTGAAAGTTTTGCGCGCGTCTTACTACTATATTTTGGTTGATTTCTTCGGGAATATCCCAATAGTTACTGACTATAAAGACGTTGAATTACCCCAACAATCAACGAGAGTGGAAGTTTTTAATTTTATTGTGAAAGAAATCACCGACAATATTAGTAACCTGTCAGAAACACCTCGTGGTTACTATTACGGACGATTCAATAAATGGGCCGCTTATACTCTTTTGGCCAAGATGTATTTAAATGCCGACGAGTGGACCGGTACGGCTCATTGGCAAGACTGTATCTCCGCTTGTGATGAAGTGATTGAGTTCGCAGAGACTACAGGAAGCTATGCCTTGGAACCCAATCAGAAAAGTGTGTTTGTTACGGATAACGAAAACTCGGTGGAGATTATTTATGGAATTCCGGAAGACGAAATCTATGTCACCGACTGGAATGCATTTGATTATCACTTAAACACTTTAGCTCCTGAAAGTCAAAGAACCTACAACTTCACAAATGTGCCGTGGGGTGGCATTTGCGCTATTCCTCAGTTTATCGAAAGTTTTGATCCGGATGATATCCGACTAAAGGAAAACTATATTCAAGGTCAACAATATACGGCTTCCGGCGAAATTCTTACGCGCAGCGACAACGGCGAACCTCTTGTCTATGTAAATAATGTTCCCAGCATCGACCAATCAACAATGTATGATGGTTACCGCTGGGGTAAATTTGAATATGCTATGGGAAGTACAAACCGTTTAAGTAACGACTTCCCACTACTACGCTACGCCGATGTTTTGTTTATGAAAGCGGAAGCCTTGATGAGAAGTGGACAACCGGGAGCTGGTGCTTTGGTAACCAAAATTCGCGAAAGGAATTTCAAAGATAATCCGGCAAAAGCCGTTGTTACCGATGAAGAGTTGGCAGGTGGTAGTGTTTATGACTACGGTCGTCGCGATTCTTATGAAACGACTCACGAAGGCGGAGCCGATATTCAGTACGGACGATTTCTAGATGAGTTAGGATGGGAATTCTGTCAGGAAGGACGTCGTCGTCAGGATTTGATTCGTTTTGGAGTGTTTACAACCAAATCTTGGTTTTCTCATGATCCCAGTAGCAGCCACCGGAAAATCTATCCGATTCCCAACCAAGCAATATTGACCAATTCCAACCTCTCCCAAAACCCAGGTTATTAATTTATATTATTTAACTCAAAAGAGAAGTTCATTTCTGAAAATGAGCTTCTCTTTTTTGACTATTCAAAAAACTGTCAAATGAACAAAAATTTATTATCACTATTGGCTTTTATTTTTCTTATAGGCTTGCAATCAGAAACTTATGCAGACAGCAATCTTCAAGAAATTTCAGGAATGAAAACAACAATCAATTCCGTTGACATTCAGGTTCAATTTTACAGTCCTGGAATTGTAAGGGTTGTGAAATCTGAGCAGGGAGCTGATTTGCCAAAAGAAAGTCTTTCTGTGGTGAAGGAGCCGGAAGATGTTGCCCTCCAATTTAGGGAGAACGATAAAGAAATGAGTATTATAAGTTCCTCAATAAATGTCTCCTTAAATAAGGAGACTGGCGCACTTATATTCTACAACAGCGAAAATCAGATTCTAATATCAGAAAAGAATGACGGAGCAGTCATTAATCCGAAAAAATACGCTGGTTTTGATGTATACAACGTGAAACAATCCTTTCAATTGGATCCGGATGAATTCATTTACGGCTTGGGACAATTGCAACAAGGTAAAATGTCACAACGTGGGCAGGAAGTATTTCTGAAACAAGGCAATAAGGAAACGGTTATTCCCTTTATCTTATCGAACAAAGGCTATGGCGTATTTTGGGACAACTATTCACCAACAAAGTTTGCCGACAAGCAAGATGAAACATTCTTCGATTCAGAAATTGGACAATGTATTGATTATTACTTGATGATTGGAGATAATGCAGACGGAGTTATTAAGCAAATGCGTGAGTTGACAGGGGATGTTCCAATGTTTCCCTACTGGACCTACGGTTATTGGCAAAGCCGTGAACGATATAAAACGCAGTTCGAAACGATAGAGGTGATCAGAAAATATCGGGAGCTTGGAGTTCCAATAGACGGAATTATCCAGGACTGGCGCTATTGGGGACAGGACAGTGTTTGGAATCGGATGGCTTTTGATGAAACAACATTTCCGGATCCTAAAGGCTTGGTTGATCGGGTACATGAAATGAATGCTCATTTGATGATTGTGGCTTGGCCTGGTTTTGGACCATTAACAAAGCAATTCGCAGAATTTAAAAGTCGCAACATGCAGTTAAATTTCCTTACCTGGCCTCCTAACTCAGGAACGAAGCCTTATGATGTTTACAATCCTACGGCCCGGGATATTTACTGGAAATATCTCAATGAAGGAATTTTTTCAAACATCCACAATGATGCCTGGTGGTTAGATTCCTCAGAGCCGGATCACATCGAAGTAAAAGATGAAGATTTTGAACAACCAACATTCCTTGGCCCGTACCGTTCAGTGGTCAATGCATTTCCCTTGGAACACGTAAAAGGTGTATCAACTCATCAACGAGCAACCAACGATCAAAAGCGGGTGTTTATCCTTACGCGATCTGCCTTTGCCGGTCAGCAGCGTTATGGAGCTAACTCCTGGTCGGGTGACGTAGTGACGGACTGGGATGTACTACGTAAACAGATTTCTGCCGGCTTGAATTTCTCATTATGCGGAATACCCCATTGGAATAGTGACATTGGTGGTTTCTTCGTGTGGAATTTTCCTGGTGGAGTTAACAACAAAGCTTTTCATGAAATCTATGTGAGATGGTTGCAATTTGGCACATTCTGTCCCATGATGCGCTCTCACGGAACCGATACACCCCGCGAAATATACCAGTTTGGCGCGCGGGGTGATTGGACTTACGATTCGATCGAAAAGTTTATTAATCTGCGGTATCGGTTAATACCTTATATTTATTCAACATCGTGGGACGTGTCAGCCAATCGTTCAACCATGATGCGGGCATTAGTTATGGACTTTGCCGAAGATAAAAACGCACTTGACATTGACAACCAGTATATGTTTGGAAAATCATTCTTGGTTTGTCCTGTAACAGAATCGATGTATGTTGAAACAAAAAAAGACGAAAACAAATACATTGATCCGGTTGAGAATTTTAGCATGGTGAAATCTACGTCTGTTTATTTGCCGGCAGGCACACAATGGTTTGACTTCTGGACAGGAAAGATCTTTACAGGAGGTCAGACGATCGAAAAGCAAACTCAGATCAATACGATGCCTTTATATTTGAAAGCTGGATCTATAGTGCCTTGGGGCCCGGAAGTTCAGTATGCATCAGAAAAGAAAGCTGAGAATATGGAGATCCGCATATATCCTGGAGCTGATGGTGAATTCACGCTTTACGAAGATGAAGGCGATAATTATAACTATGAAGAAGGTGTTTATTCAACCATTTCCTTCAAATGGGATGATCAGCAAAAAACGTTCAGCATTTCAGATCGTCAGGGTGAATTCCCGGGAATGCTGTCCGAACGTCAGTTCCGTTTGGTGCTGGTGGATGAAACAGCAGGTATTGGCCTGGACGAAAGCACTCCTGTAAAAACAGTTAGTTATTCGGGAAAAGCAGTAACTGAAAAACTATAGAAATCGAAAGAGATGAATTCAGACCGCAGGAATTTTTTAAAAAAGGCCTGTGCCGCAGGAGGTTGTTTCTGCGGCTTTGCTTCTCTGGCGGGTGGATCCACAAGCCCTTCAGTTAGCGCGGAAGAGCATGATGCCAATCACTTATTGATGCAGGAATGGATTTCAACCTTGATGCTCAGCTTGGATGAACAAACCGACGAGGAAGTATCGCGCCAAATCATGAAAACATGTGCCCGCGCGCACTACAATCAGTTAAAGATGGATGAAGTGCTGCAAGCTTATATCGGCAATTTGAAAAAGTTTATCCAATTTTTGAAAAGCAATTGGAATTGGGTCATTACTTTCGACGAAGAGAAGCAGATCGTCCTTGCCGACGAAAACAAAAACGTTTGTGTTTGCCCGTTGGTAAACCCCGATGAAGGAGTAAAATCTGCTATCTTGTGCTATTGTTCCGAAGGCTTTGCCGAACTGATGTTTTCAAAAGTGGCAGGTAAACCGGCCGAAGCCAGGGTAGTCTCGTCCATCCATCTGGGCAATGATCGATGTAAATATGAAATTAAAATAATCTGATAATTTTGTTATGGAACGAACATGTTGCTTCACGACACCCGAAGGCAGTATAATAATCTTTAGCAACATGGAGTTCCATACTACCATTAAGAAGCAAACTATCATCGTATGAAAATCAAATCGCTTTTATTCTTACTCTGTTTTTATTCCTTTTCCTTAGTTGGTCAGAACACCCAATTACAGTCGTTTCAACTGTCCGACGTCAAGTTGCTGGATAGTCCGTTTAAGCAGGCCATGCAGACCGACTTGCAATACATGCTGGAAATGGATGTGGACAAACTGCTGGGGCCCTACCTGCGCGAAGCCGGACTAACACCCAAAGCCGCAAGTTACACCAACTGGGAGAACACCGGACTGGATGGCCATATTGGCGGCCACTACCTTTCAGCCTTGGCCATGATGTACGCCTCAACCGGCGATGCACGGATGAAAGAACGCATGGATTACATGCTCTCGGAATTGAAGCGCGCGCAGGACCAACATGCCGATGGATACCTGGGAGGTGTTCCGGGAGGGCGTGCCATTTGGGATGAAATTGCCAACGGAAATATTGATGCCGGTTCATTCAGTTTGAATAAAAAGTGGGTTCCGCTTTACAACATCCATAAAATCTATGCCGGCCTCCGCGATGCCTATCTCTTCGGCGAGAGTGAACAAGCCAGGGAAATGCTCATCAAGCTAACGGATTGGGCCATTCATCTGGTGTCCAATTTAAGCGAAGAGCAAATTCAGGATATGCTGCGCAGCGAGCATGGCGGGTTAAATGAAGTTTTTGCTGATGTGGCGGCCATCACCGGCAATGAAAAATACCTGAAGCTGGCCCGTCAATTTTCGCACCAGCATGTGTTGCAACCCCTGCTGCAACACGAAGACAAGCTTACGGGAATGCATGCCAATACGCAAATTCCAAAAGTGATTGGATTCAAGCGAATCGCCGATGTTGACGGCGATGAATCGTGGTCCGATGCCGCGCGTTTCTTCTGGGAGACGGTGGTGAACAACCGCTCGGTTTCCATTGGTGGCAACAGTGTCCGTGAACATTTTCACCCGGTTGACGACTTTTCAGAAATGATCTCCAGCGAACAGGGACCTGAAACCTGCAACACCTACAACATGCTTCGCCTGACCAACCAATTGTTCCTGACCGAGCCGAAGGGGGAATATATGGACTATTACGAGCGGGCGTTGTACAACCATATTCTTTCCACCCAACATCCGGAGCACGGCGGGTTTGTTTATTTCACCCCCATGCGGCCGGGACATTACCGGGTCTACTCGCAGCCACACACCAGCTTTTGGTGCTGTGTGGGTTCCGGGCTCGAAAACCACACCAAATATGGTGAACTGATTTATGCCCATAGCGACGATGAGCTGTACGTCAACTTGTTTATTCCTTCAAGCTTAAACTGGGAAGCTAAAAATGTGGAAGTCATTCAGCGCACCCGTTTTCCCGATGAAGCCAAAACTTCAATTACGATCAATCCAAAAAAGAAACAGGCATTCAAATTGTACCTTCGTTACCCGAGCTGGGTTGAGACAGGCGAATTAAACGTCACAGTAAACGGTAAAGATCACCTTGTGGACGCTTCTCCGGGTGAATTTTTCGTGATTGACCGACGCTGGAAAAAAGGAGATGTGGTTAGCATGGAAATGCCCATGCAAACGCGCCTGGAGCAATTGCCCGACGGCCAGAATTTTTTCACCATTCTGCACGGACCAATTGTTCTGGCAGCCAAAACCGATACCACTGACATGATTGGTTTGTATGCCGATGACAGCCGGGGAGGACACATTGCCCAAGGCGAAAAATATCCTCTGCAGAATATGCCGGTGATTTTAAGCGAGCCGGACCAACTGCTTGAAAAGATCAAACCAGTTGAAGGCGAGCCGCTGACCTTCGCCATTGACCAGATGAAGCCCGAAAAATACAGCAAGCTCAAATTGATTCCCTTTTTCCGCCTGCACGAATCACGCTATGTGCTTTACTGGCAAGTAGAGACAGCCGAAAAATATGAGCAAGCGCAAAAAGAACTGGCTGCCGAGGAAGCCGCCAAACAACAGTTGGCCGCCCAAACCATCGACCTGGTATTTCCGGGCGAACAGCAGCCGGAGTCGGATCATTTTATCGAAAGCGAACAATCGCAAATCGGCGTGCACCAAGGGCGCCACTGGCGCGATGCCCGCGGGTGGTTTAGCTACCAGTTAAGAGATGAAAAAAGGGAAGCCAAAAAACTCCGTGTCATGTATTTTGGGTTGGACAACAACAGGCACTTCAATATTCTGATAAACGATCAATTCGTTGCCGAAGTTAATTTGGATGGAAGTAAAGGGTTTGAATTTTTCACTGAAGACTACGCCATTCCCAACGACATTCTTGAGCAATCGCATGGCCAATTGACTGTAAAGTTTGAAGCAAAAGATGGTTCGATAGCCGGAGGAGTTTTCGAAGTACGCTTGATGAAGTGAGCAGTCGGCAAAAAGAAAATGTTTTCATCTATTCTCTAAAAAGTATTTAATACTTTTATTATTTTTGAAGCAAATCCTAAATATAAAACTTATGAAGAAGAAGATTTTTTACACGTTCGCACTGCTGTCACTTTTCAGTTTGGGCGCCATTGGACAAACCACCCTCCACTTGCACACCGACCAGGCAGAAACAAAAATTAACCGCGAAATTTACGGGCACTTTGCCGAACACCTCGGCCGCTGTATTTACGGCGGTATTTATGTGGGTGAAGACTCCGACATTCCAAATATCCGCGGATTCCGCGAGGACCTTGTTTACGCGTTAAAAGATATGGAAATTCCACTGTTGCGCTGGCCGGGAGGCTGTTTTGGCGACACCTACCACTGGAAAGACGGCATTGGCCCCAAACACGAGCGCCCTTCGATGGTGAATGTTCACTGGGGCGGTGTTACCGAGGACAACAGCTTTGGAACGCACGAATTTCTTGACTTCTGTGAATTGATTGAAGCCGAACCTTACATCAACATCAATGTTGGTTCAGGCACCGTCCAGGAAGCATCGGAATGGGTGGAATATGTGACCTCAAGCAACATCAGCCCCATGACCGACTTGCGGAAAAAGAATGGCCGCGAAGAGCCCTGGGATGTCAAATACTGGGGAATTGGCAACGAAAACTGGGGCTGCGGCGGAAACATGACTCCCGAATATTACGC
>NZ_CAXBDD010000070.1:0-19769 GCF_963974515.1 uncultured Sunxiuqinia sp.
TACTCCTGCCGGAGTTCATTCAGCAGGCTGTCCAGCGGAGGCAGAAGTGCTTGCTCGGCGGGGGTCCTGGCACGGCTGCGAAAGAGATACTTTACTGAGCGACCATCCAACTGAATCCGGCCTTCTTCCTCTGAATAGCCCATCCAATGATCCGGTTCCTTAATTCGTAAGCGAGGATTTGTAGCCAGCGCACTGTCCAAATGGATGATGGTTTGATGCTCGATGTGAAGTTCCTGGTTCCACAAGCCACTTCGTTTAAAATCGTCGAGGGTGTTTTCTTTCGAATCGAACACAATCAGCATATAATCCTGGTCGGGGTGGACATGTAGTTCATCGGTATGGACCTGCACTTCGGTCATACGGCTCTCCAAGGTCACAAAAAAGAAGAACAGTGCGCCAAGGATGATTTCACCCCAGACCATGTAGCGATAAAGAACATGTTGAACCAGCAGCCGGTCGAGTGCATAGAGTACGAGCAGAACGAAGGTTATTGCAGCGCAAATGGCGGCCAGCAAGGCCGATGAATAGCTTTCGGAGGAAACCTGGATCAAGACGATCGAAGTAATCACCACCGCAAAGCCGGTCACCACGGTGAGCGGAGTTACGGGAAACACCAGGTTACGGAAGAATTTTCTTCGCTTGCTTGTCGGTTTGTTTGGATGATTCACAGCCGCATCGTATTTGGTTTCTTTCAGTCCTTCATACGTTACAAGCAGGGGACAGTTACCCTACCAAGATCGGGAAATATTGCTGTTCCAACGAAACACAGGTTTCGAGCTGGTGAGGGAAACACCGGTTTATTTGTTCTTCTGCTTAGCCAATATTTTGTACCTTCACATCTCGTCGAATCAACAACAGATAGTCATATGAGAGGAATTATTTCGATGTTGTTTTTGTTCGTTGTCTGTTCCGTGTATGGACAGCGGGTTAGTCGATTGCCCTTATTGCAAGTGTCTGAAAACAAGCGATACTTAATGACAGAAAATGGCGATCCGTTTTTTTGGATGGGTGATACCGGATGGCTGCTCTTTTCTAAATTGGATCGTCAGGAAGCCGCGAAATACCTGGATGATCGCGCCGCAAAAGGCTTCAATGTCATTCAGGTGATGGTGCTTCACCAGTTGAAAATGGTCAATGCCTATGGCGATTCTGCGTTGGTCGACGGAGATGTTGCTGTGCCCAGGCTAACAGCAGGCAGCAGTTTTCAGGATGCGGAGGCCTATGATTTTTGGGATCATGTGGACTATCTTGTGCAGCTGGCCGAACAAAGGGGACTTTATATGGCTATGGTTCCTGTTTGGGGATCGAATGTTAAGCAAGGAACGATCAGCCAGAAACAAGCGGACACTTACGCCAGTTGGTTGGCCAAACGCTATGCCGGTCAATCCAACATTGTTTGGTTGAATGGTGGAGATATCAGGGGAAGTGACAGCACGGCCATTTGGGAGACGATTGGGCAAAGTCTCCGTGAACATGCTCCCAACCATCTCATTACCTTTCATCCGTTTGGGCGGACCAAGTCTTCCATGTGGTTTCACCAAGCGGATTGGCTCGATTTCAATATGTTTCAATCGGGTCATCGAAGATACGATCAGGACGATTCGGAATTGGGTTATGGACCGGACAACTGGAAGTATGTTCGGGATGACCATGCCCTTCACCCAATCAAACCGACTCTGGATGGAGAGCCTTCCTACGAGGGCATTCCTCAGGGATTGCATGATCCTTTAGAACCTTACTGGAATGCTGATGATTTAAGAAGGTATGCTTACTGGTCGGTTTTTGCCGGTGCCTGTGGTTTTACTTACGGCCATAGTGCCGTCATGCAAATGCATCAAGCCGGGGACTCAAATCCGGCTTATGGTGTGCGTGAATATTGGACTGAAGCGCTTGACGCAGATGGGGCCCGTCAAATGAAATACCTGAAAAGTCTGATCTGCTCAGAACCTTATTTTGAAAGAGTCCCGGATCAGTCGCTTGTAGCATCGAATCCGGGCGAACGGTACGATTACCAGGCCGCCACGCGCGGAAGCAACTACGCGTGGGTTTATACTTACAATGGGCGGGAAATTCATCTTCAGCTGGGAAAAACAGCAGGCGATCACGTTAAGGCTAGTTGGTATAATCCAAGGAATGGCCAGTCAACACGAATCGGCACTTTTGAAAATAAAGAAACCCGGCTTTTCGATCCTCCCGGTGATTTGGCTGCCGGAATGGACTGGGTTTTGGTTTTGGAAAGTAAATGAGCGTTTTTCGTAAGATATGCAGCCAAAAAAAGGAACGGATCTCTTCAAAGATCGGTTCCTTTTTTGGGTTATTGCAGATTGATTTTCTTATAAATCAATCGTTTCACCGTTGTAGAAATCGAGGATTTTGGTGCGGAAGATGTAATCGTATTTTGCCTGTGCCAGTTCGCTTTTAGCTCTGGCCAGGTTATTCTTCGACTGGTTGTATTCCACGGTGTTTACCATGCCTACATTGAATTTCTCTTCAGTATAACGAAAGGCTTCCTGCATCGATTCCACGGCTTTGTTACTGGCCATGTACTTTTTCAGGGCGGCAACGGCGTTGGTGTAAGCCTGCTCAATGTCTTTGCGGAGCAGATTCTTAGTGCTCTGAACTTCCAGCTCTTGGTTCATCACTTGCAGTTCGGCATTTTTCACTTGGGTACGAACCTGTCCCTTATTGAAAATCGGAATACTCAGATTCACCCCAACGCCATATCGTTCGTTCGATTTAAGCTGTTCGCTGAAGGGGATTTTATCGCCATTAAAATCTTCGTACTTGTTGTTGTAGGAGTTGTAGTAATCGGCGCCAATCGTCAGGCTGGGATAGAGATTTCCCCTGGCAATGGCAACTTGCTCTTTGTAACTTCCCAAACGGTACTCAGCGCTTTTTACTTCGGGTCGAAAGCCGACTGCCGTACGGAAAATATCCATCGAATTGAGCAGTGTTCCGTTGGCTTTCACCACTGGCAATATGGGTTCTTCAATTTTAAACTGTTCGGTGGCGGGCAGTTCCAGCAGTTGAAACAAGTTAAGATAGGCCAGTTGCAGGGCGTTTTCCTGGTTCACCAGGTTCAGCTCTTCGCTGGCCAGCTGGGCCTCAATTTCCAGCAGGCTTCCTTTCGCAAGACTTCCGGCGTCTACCAGTTTTCCGGTTCGGTCAATCTGCATTTTAGTTACCGCCATTTGGTCTTCGGCCACTTGTACCAATTCCTGCGTAAACAAAATTTCGAGGTATGCAGCTGCGATGTAAAGCATAATGTCGTCCTTGGCTTTTTGCAGGTCGGCCAAAGCAGCTTTCAGGTCCAGGTCGGCTTTATTGATGGATTTCTGCAGGGTAAAACCCTTCCAAAGGGTCATATTGGCGCTCAGGTTTCCGCCGGTTTGATTCGAGTTGTAATCGGCGTAGGTGTTGTCGTATTGCAAGGAGCGGCCAAAGTTAAAGCTGTTCGACAAGCCTCCGTTGAGCGAGGGCAGGCGATTATTCTTGGCTTGTTGCAACTCATTTCCGTAGTAATCGGTGTTGATGGTTTGTTGCTGAATCTGGATGTTGTTTTCGAGCGCATAGTTGATACACTTTTGTAAATCCCAGGTTTGCTGGGCATGAAGTGTTCCTGCAAACGTGAGCATCAGAAAGGCAGCAAGCTGAAATAAATGCTTCATGGTCATTCTTTTTTGTTTTTTGAACGGAGCTAATTTAGTCATTCGTTTGAATTTGAGCTGGATTAGCCTTGGTTATTTTTGTCTTCTTTCAGTTTCTTGGGATCAATCTTATCGCCCTTAACTTTTTCCTCCTTGTCCAGCCCCGACACCACTTCAATGTTGATGCCATCGGAAATGCCAGTCTCGACCTTGCGTCGCTCAAACAGGTGTTCGGCTTCGTTGACCAGCACTTCCACAAAGGCCGAGTCATTTTCAAATTTCAACATGCCTTCCGGAATAACCAACACACTATCTTTGCGTTCGAGCACAATGCTGGCGTTGGCGCTGTAGCCAGCCCGGATAAACTGGTTGTCTTTCAGCGAAACATCAGCTTTAATTTCAAACTGGATGGCACCGTTTTCTTCAACGCCTTTGGGAGAGATATATTCGAGAATGGCTTGGAATTTTTCCTTCTCAATGGCACCAATTTCGAGTTCAATGGGCATGCCTTCCTTAATTTTTCCGACTTCGGTTTCGTCCACCTTGCCTTCAAAGATCATGTCCTGCATATCGGCAATCGAGGCGATCGAGGTTCCTTCGTTGAAGGTATTGGACTGAATGACCGAGTTCCCTTCTTCAACCGGAACATCGAGTACCATGCCGTTTATGGTGGAACGAACCAAGGTGTTGGTGGCGGTTTGAGCTTTTTTGGTTACCCCGTTTTTAATCAGTTCGAGATTATTTTCGGCAGCAGCCAACTCTTCCTTGGCCGAGTCGTAGGCGACCTTCGCGTTTTTAAATTCTTCGTACGAAATCACGTCGGTATCGAATAATTTTTGCTGACGCTCATAGTCAATCTTGGCATCCTCAAAATTGATGTCGGCACGTTTCACCCGCGACTCGGCCGCATTCAGGTTAACCATGTCGGGGATGATCTTGATTTTTGCAATCACCTGGTCCTTGGTGACAAAGTCGCCTGCACGGATGTAAATCTCGTCGATGATACCTGAAACCTGGGGTTTGATCTCGATTTCCTGACGTGGGACCACCGAGCCGGTAGCAACTGTTTTACGAACCACATCGCTCACAAAAGGCGTTTTGGTTTCAAACATGTCGGGTGTTTTTTTTGATTTGGTATAGAGAAAGTAGATGGTTCCTCCAAATACCGCCACCAAAAGGGCTATTCCTAAAATTCTAAAAATCTTTTTCATCGCTGTTGGTTTTATTATTGTTTCTGTTTTCTGTTTCAACGTTTTTGAATGTGTGTCATCGTACGTTCGTATCTTCGTGTGTTCGTGTTCTATCCTTCATCGCGCAGCGCATCAATGGGTTTTATTTTGATGGCCCGGCGGGCAGGGATAAATCCGGCAAAAGCGCCTGAAAAAACTAGCACTGCCAAAGCTGACAGGGCCATGGTCAGGTTGACCTCCGGGTTGCGGAAAAACACCTCATCGCCGGCTGCAAGCAGAATTTGGTTCAACACTTCGAGCAGCCCCACACCCAGCGAAAGTCCGACGTAGCCGGCCATCACGGTCAGGAATACACTTTCTGCAATGATGTGCAACATGATTTTACCGGGCGTCGCGCCAATCGCCCGCTGGATACCGATTTCCTGTGTTCGCTCCTTGATGATTACAAGCATGATGTTGCTCACGCCAATAACACCGGCCATTAGGGTTCCGATTCCCACAATCCAGGTCAGGGCCTGAATGCCAAAGAACAGAGCGGAGAACTTTTTAAACTCGGCTTCGATGTTGAACGAGCCAATGGCTTGCATATCATCGGGTGCTATTTTGTGTCGTTCTTTCAGAATTCGTTTCAGCTTTTCTTCCAGTTCGCTTACGCTGGTGCCTTTGTCGGCCGTAACCGAGAAGAAATGAATTTCGTCGCCATAATTGTAAGCCGTTTGCATGGTTGAAAATGGGATGATGATGGTTTCCTCCTTCTTGCCACCGCCAATGTTGATGCGTGTTTCAGGATGGATGACACCAACCACCTGAAAGTAAACACCACTGATTTTAAGATACTGTCCAATCGGGTCTTCGTCTTTGGCAAACATCATTTCTTCCACGCGCTCGCCAATCACGCATACTTTGCGCTTCTGCATCACGTCAATTTCATTCATCAGGCGGCCTTTCACGGGTGTCCAGCCATCAATTTTGAAGTAGTCGGGGTAGTCGCCAAAAATGTTAAAAGCGCCGGTGCGTTCCCCACGAACGGTGTTGTCGCCTCCTTGCTGCCAACCGAAAAGGCGGGGCGAGAGGTATTCAATTTCTTTCACATTCTGCCGGATGTATTCAATGTCCTGGTTGGTATAAATCCAGCGACGCCCCCGTTGAAAACCTTCGTAGGGGATGCTGGTCCGCTCGGTCCAGAAGAAGGCCGAATTGGTGGCAAAGGCTTTTACGCCGTCCAATACGCCGTTTTCTAACGCACGTCCGGCACCCGACATAATGATGAGCATGAAGATTCCCCAAAACACGCCAAAGGCGGTCATGAAGCTGCGCATGCGGTTTTGTCTGAGGGCGCTTAATATTTCTTTCCAAAGATCAAGGTCTAACATGATGTTGTTTTTTTGTTATTCATCGCGCAAGGCAACAATGGGTTTTATGCTGGCAGCCCGTTTGGCAGGAATGTAACCGGCAAGTGTTCCGGCAACCACAAGCAACAGGGTAGCAGCAACAGCTACTCCAAAGTCCACCGTCGGATTTAAGAATACGGTTTCGCCCTGTTGGGCGGCATCACCGGCCGATTGCACCATCGAATAGTTAATCAGCTCCATCAGTCCCGTTCCCAACACCAGCCCAATGTAGCCGGCAACGGTAGTAATCAAAATCGACTCCAGCAAAATGAGTCCGATCACGGATGCCGGGCTGGCACCAATGGCTTTGCGGATGCCAATTTCCTTGGTGCGTTCTTTCACTACAATCAGCATGATGTTGCTCACCCCAACAATTCCGGCAATCAGCGTTCCGATACCAATTATCCAGATGAAGATTTTGATTGCTTGAAAGATCCGCATGGTTTGGATGTAGTTTTCCAGTTTGTTGTACATCCCCAAGGCGCTTTCGTCGGTCACATCGAAACGGTGTTTGCGGGCAAAGGTATTGCGGATGCGTTCTTCAATCTCCTGGCTTTCTTTCAAGGTTTTTCCATTGATGGTTATGGCGAAGTTGTGCAGGCGGTTGGAGCCATTAAATACCTTTTGGGCGGTCGATACCGGCATGTAAGCATTGCGGTTTCGGGTGGAACCTGGTTCGATGCAAACGCCAACAACCTTAAAAGGGACATTGTTGATTCGGACATATTCGCCCAGTGCCGGTTTCTCCTTGAAAAGGGCTGTGTGAATGTCTTTTCCAATGACCACAACTTTCCGATTTTGCAGGATGTCCACATTGTTGATGAAACGGCCTTCAAGCAGCTCCATTTTTTCCACATCATTCAACTCCGGGTGACAGGTCACTGTCGTGTATTCACCCGATTCGTTTTCGTAAGAATAGCGCGTGTTACCCATAAAATAGCGTCCCGAAGCAGACTCCACCCCAGGCATCTTGTCAATGATATCGTAGTCGTCGTTGCGAAACTGAATGGGGCGGCCCGGCTTCAGTCCCTGGTGGGCAATGGTCGTTTCACCTGTCCATATCCACATGGCATTGACCGCGTCGTTCATGAAATTGGCCGCAACACCATTACTCAGTCCGTTGCCGGAGCCCAGCAAAATCATGAGCATGAAAATTCCCCAGGCGACGGAAAAGCCGGTAAGGAACGTTCGCATCTTGTTCTTTTTGATTGTCGACAGGATTTCCTGCCATTTATCGAGATCAAACATGGGTCTGGTTTAGGCTGTTTCCAATTCTTTGGTGTAGGTATGCCGAAAAGCTTTGAGTTCGCCGTTACGGATAATCTCATCGATTCGTCCATCTTTCAGCCGGACTACTTTTTGGGTCATTGCCGCGATGTCGTGTTCGTGTGTGACAATAATAACAGTGATGCCAGCTTCGTTGATTTCCTTCAAAATTTCCATTACCTCATACGAGGTGGTGGTGTCCAGGGCGCCGGTTGGTTCGTCGGCCAAAATAATTTTGGGTTGCGAAATCAGTGCCCGGGCAATGGCCACCCGTTGTTTTTGGCCGCCCGACAATTCGTTGGGCAGGTGATTGGCCCAAGGCGCCAGACCCAGTTTTTCCAGGTATTCCATGGCAGTGGTGTTACGCTTTTTACGGGTCACTCCCTTGTAGTAGAGCGGAAGCGCCACATTTTCCATGGCATTTTTGAACGAAATCAAGTTGAAGGATTGGAATACGAAACCGACCATTTCGTTGCGGAGTTGCGCTGCTTTCTTCTCGCTCATATCGGCAATCAGTCGGTCATCCAGGTGATAGCTGCCTTCGTCGTAATTGTCGAGCATGCCCAAAATGTTGAGCAAGGTAGATTTTCCGGAGCCCGAAGAGCCCATGATGGAAACAAACTCGCCTTGCTCAATGTCCAAATCAATGCCTTTCAGCACATGGAGCTTGCTGCTGCCCATCACATAAGATTTGTGAATGTTGTTTAGTGTAATCATTGTTTTCTGTTTTCTGTTTGGCTTTCTCTAATCAAAAATCATGAATTCGAAGGCTATTTCAGAAATTTATTCGATGAACGGTGGAATTTTCCATGTCAATGGTCTTTTTTCGATCCGCTACTGTTTTATCGAATAAGTTATGAAAGCGATTTCTTTGATTATGACGAAGATATCGGGCAGACGTTACAGCAGAAGAAACACTTTTGAATTTTTTCTCGAGAAAGCAGGCTTCGATTGAGCTGGAATGAAGAATGGAATTCGGTATACGAACGTCGCTTTTTAGGAGACAAACTGCATGTAAATGATCAAAGCGATAAACAGGTAAATGAACAGGTTCCCCCAAACTTTTCGTTTCATGAAAATAAGGTAGTTTGAGATCAGGTAAGTGAGTGGAAGGGACATGATAATGACGATTTCCTGTGACACAGCCGGAACAAAAAGTAGCAGGATGAAAGCAGTGAAGAAGATGAGAAAGAAAACCTGAAAATTCTTTCGCGTGCTGATTTTTTTCTCGTCGTACTGGTTCAGTAAAAACAAGCTGCCCAGCAAGCTGATGAACATCAAATAGGCCAGATAAATCTGCAAGGCCCGGTTTCCACTGAAGAACTGATTGTCGGTATCAAAATTCATGATGATGGTGTCGACAAAAACCGTGATCTGATCGGATAAGAAATAGTGCGACCAGGTGAAAAGCCAGGGAACCATGAAGCCCAGCACCGGGAGCACGAAATTACGCCACTGCGTTCGCTTGTTGATAAGTAAAAATCCGATCCAGGTAATCGGGAAGAAAAAGATGAGGTTGAAGTAAAACAAAGAGCCCAGCCCGATAAAAAATCCAGCTTCGAATGCACTGGCATGGAACTTTTCCATTTCGTAGGATTGGAAAATCCGGTCGACACACAGCAGCAGAAAAAGTAAGGCGAAGTAAACCGGATGAAGTGTGTGTAAAGCTAACAGCCCTCCAATAATCAGGACAAAAATGTTTGAAGGTAAAAAGGTTCGAACGCGAATAAAGGCGTATTCGGTGTTGAGTTTCAGAATGAAAAAAGAAAGGATAATGACAAAAACCATCGACAGCAAGTTGCTTGCCAGCGCTGACTGAGCGACCCATTGGGTCAATGCCTTGTAGAGAAACATGTCGTTTTCGCCTTCAAAAAAAGGGAAAAAGTCAGGATTTAAATAGGAGCGAAACCACAATCCTGCAATCATCACAGGAATGAGGATGAAATGGTAAGCCTGATTTGTTTTGAGTATCCTGAGTATCATAACTGGTTCGTCATTCGTTGTCGCTGTTTCAAATTCTCGCTACAGCTGAGCTAAGGGCAGGTTTTTATAAATCAAATCCCAGGTCTTTCCGGTAGTATTTACCTTCATAGCTAATTTTTTCGGCATTGGCATAGGATTGGGCCAGCGCTTCCTGCATGGAAGAACCGTAAGAGCTGACGGCGATTACGCGGCCACCGGCAGTCACAACCTGCTTGCCGGAAGGTTTGGTGCCGGCATGAAAAAGAATACTATCCTGCACATTTTCGAATCCGGTCATCACTTTACCGTTTTCGTAGGATCCCGGATAGCCACCCGAAACCAGCATAACGGTAGCTGCAGTTCGTTCGTCAATTTCAATGTTTTGTTTGGCCATGGTGCCATCGGCTGCCGCTTCCAGCAGATCCACAAAGTCGGACTTAATACGCAGCATGACCGCTTCCGTTTCGGGATCGCCTAAGCGTACGTTGTATTCAATTACATAAGGTTCGCCGTCACAATTGATCAGGCCAAAAAAGATAAATCCATTGTAGGGTATGTTGTCTTTTTGCAGACCGTTGACCGTTGGTTTTATGATGCGATCTTCAATTTTTTTCATGAAGTCGGCGTCGGCAAACGGAACCGGGCTGATGGCACCCATTCCGCCGGTGTTGAGGCCGGTGTCGCCTTCTCCAATCCGTTTGTAATCTTTGGCTTCGGGTAGGATCTGGTAATCTTTTCCGTCGGTAATGGCAAAAACCGAGAGTTCTACACCCGACAAAAACTCTTCGATCACCACCTTGCTGCTGGCCTGTCCAAACTGCCCGTCGAGCATCGTTTTCAGGGCGGCTTCGGCCTCGGCTAAACTGTCGATGATCAGTACGCCTTTCCCGGCGGCCAGTCCGTCAGCTTTCAGCACGTAAGGCGCGTGCATGGTTTTCAGGAAAGCCAGTCCCTGAGCCAGTGTCTCAGCCGTTACAGTTTGGTATTTTGCAGTTGGAATGTTGTGGCGTGCCATAAATTCCTTGGAAAAATCTTTGGAGCCTTCGAGCATGGCACCGGCTTTTTGCGGGCCAACTACCCGGATGTTTTTTAGTTGATCATCAGCCAGAAAAAAATCGTGCAGGCCTTCGACCAGAGGAACTTCAGGGCCAACAACAACGAGGTTGATGGCTTTTTTTAGAGCCACTTTTTTCAGTCCTTCAAAATCAGAAACACCAATGGCAATGTTTTCGCCAACTGAAGCGGTTCCGGCATTCCCTGGAGCAATGTATACCTGGTTAACTTTTTTTGACTGCTTAATTTTCCATGCCATGGCATGTTCTCTTCCACCTGATCCAACGAGTAAAATATTCAACATGATCTTAATGTTTGTCTGTTTTTTGTTTGCCTTTTTCGGGTAACAAGGTAAACTGATATCCTTCTTCTTTCAATTTTTTGATTACCACCGGCAATGCCGGGCGTAAGTTTTTTTGCGCTTTGACCGAATCGTGAAAAATAATGATGGAGCCCGGGCGCACAAAGTTCATCACATTTGACACCACCGCTTTAGGGCTGGTTTTTTCCTTATAATCGCGGCTAATCAAATCCCACATCACTACCTCGTAATCTTTGGTTAGCTCCCGGTATTGCGATTTGCGAAGCCAGCCGTGCGGCGGACGCATAAATTTTGAATCTACATAAGTTGCAGCTTTTTCAACATTGGCTAAAAAAGCTTCGTCTGGTGTTTTCAACCCTTGCAGGTGGTTGAAAGTGTGGTTCCCGACCTGGTGTCCGTTAGCAATAATTTGCTGATAAAGTTCTGGGTGGCGCTCCACATTTTCGCCCACACAGAAAAAGCATGCTTTGATGTTTTCTTCTTTCAGCAGGTCTAAAACCCACGGGGTGACCTCAGGAACCGGGCCGTCGTCAAAAGTCAGCGCAACCTTTTTTTCATTCTCCGGCAAACGCCACAAGGCATTTGGAAAATAGCGGGTCGCCAACTTCGGAAGCCGTATTCTTGGGTCAAATCGTCGCATTAGTTGAACGTGCTGTACGCTTGAAAATAGCTGTTAAAACTGGCTGTGATTTCTTTCGATAAATCCTCCAATTCGTACTGATTGGTAATCACGCTCATTTCGCGCAGGAAGTACATGATCCGCTGAATTTCCTCATCAATGGAAACCAAAAACCGCGAATCGAGTGAAAGAAAATAATCCATTTCCTGTTGGTATGCATTAAAAATATCCTGCATGACTTGGCGGCCTTTTTCCACATCGCCGGCAGCCATGTAGTTTTCGGCCAGCTGTAGCGAGAAATAATTGTAAGGCACCACTTCGTGCGGAATCAGCTCCAGGCTTCTATTAAGCACTTGAATGGCAGAGTCTTTTTTTCCTTCCTGAACCAGGCTTTCGGCCAACCGGTTGAAATTGTTGCGGATATTCATCATCATACGCTGGTTGTTTTCATCGATGTAGACGTCCGGGTCGTTCATGTTCCCCCATTGGAAGTCGTGCATCATGTGCTGGTACATCCGGTCGGTATTTACGCTTCCGAAGTACATGCCGGATTGCGCAGTTTTTACCGGTGTAAAGCGGTAGGCAAAACCGTCGAGCTGGAAATAATCCTGCAAGCCCAGGTATTTGTCGCGGCCCACCGTGATGGCATAGTAAATGGGGCGTTCCCAGTTCGAATTGGCGATCATATCAAGCACCATCAGTTCGTCTTTGGTGATGTAGCTTTTGTTTCCGAAGTCGATAAAAATGGTGTCGACAATTGAATCGTACTGCGATTCAGGAACAACTTTGTTTCGGATCACAGCTTCCTTGTCAACCTTTAGGAATAAACGTTTTGAAGGAATATACGAAGCATTGTCAGCCTGTGTGAGTTTGGTTCTCGGGTTTTCATCTTTCACAAAATCCAAGGCCTTTTTAAGGTCTACGGCTCCTTTAATCCGTGGATCTTCCATCAGGTAAACCACATCGCGGTTGCCTTGAACATACTGGTCTTCGGTGAAGGTAATTGGCAGCGGATCCGATTCATAAGCTTTGCTTCGCATTTGGTCAATATACCAGTCGGTTTGAAGGTAGCTAAGGTTGCAAACGCGCATGTCGGTGCGTACGCCTTCCACTTCCTGGTTGTACCATAGCGGGAACGTGTCGTTATCGCCATTGGTGAAAATGATGCCGTTGGGTTCGCAGCTGTTGAGGTAGTTGGCGCCAAAATCGCGAGCAGTATACCTTCCTGATCGGTCGTGGTCATCCCAGTTTTCACTGGCCATAATGCCTGGTACCAACAACAGGCTGACGACAGAAACGGCGACTGCGCTGACGGTTTCGGGCATCCATTTTTTCAAACTTTCAGCCAAACCGATTACGCCCAGGCCAATCCAAATGGCAAAGGCATAAAACGAGCCGGCATATGCATAATCGCGCTCACGCGGTTGATGCGGGTATTGGTTCAGGTAGACCACGATAGCCAATCCGGTCATGATAAACAGCAGGGAAACTACCCACATATCTTTTTTATGGCGTTGGTAGTGGAAGAAAGCACCAATCAGCCCCAGTAGTAATGGGAGAAAATAGTAGGAATTTCGTGCTTTGTTGTTGGCGTAGACGTCGGGTAAATTGGTTTGATCACCCAAGCGGGTCGAGTCAATAAAATTGATTCCACTGAGCCAATTGCCGCTCAGCACATCACCGTGCCCCTGGATGTCGTTTTGTCGTCCGGCGAAGTTCCACATGAAATAGCGAAGGTACATGTGTACGACCTGGTAGCGGACAAAAAACTGTAAGTTTTCGCCAAAGGTCGGTAGTTTAATGGTTTCCTGTTCTCCTTGCCGATTGGTAATCCGAACCGTTCGACCTTCAATGCCAGCCCAGCTTTGATAATCTTGAATATGCTGGCTTTGGCTGCTGTACATCCGTGGGAAAAATGTAGTGAAACGCGAGTCGTATTGTGGTTTCTGACGAAAATCGGAAGCTACATATTTTCCATCTTTTTGAATGTAATACGGTTTGCCTTGTACATAAGGGGTTTGTGGATCGAGCGGTGTATTGTAATACTGTCCGTTAACCAAAGGTCGGTCGCCATATTGTTCGCGGTTCAGGTACCCCAACAGCGAAAATACATTGTCGGGGCTGTTTTGGTCCATAGGTGTGTTGGCCGACGAGCGGATAACGATCATGGCAAAAGACGAGTAACCAATGACAATAACGGTAAAGGCCACCAAAATGGTGTTCCACAGCACCAGTTTCTTTTTGGTCGTGTAATGAATTCCGTAAACAATCAAACCAATAAGCAAGAGCGCGTAAATAACAGCTCCGGTGTTAAACGGAAGGCCAAATCCATTTACAAACATCAGCTCGAACCAGGTTGCTATGGTGATAACCCCTGGGATTATACCGTACATGATGACACCCAAAATGATCATGGAAACGGCCAGACTGGCGATGATTCCGTTTCGGGTAACCTCATATTTTTTGTAATAATACACGAATACGATAGCTGGAATGGCGAGCAGGTTTAGCAGGTGAACGCCGATGGAAAGCCCCATCAGGTAGGCAATCAGGATGATCCAGCGGTTGGCGTGTGGCTGGTCTGCCACATTTTCCCATTTCAGAATCGCCCAGAATACGATGGCTGTAATGAGTGACGAGGTGGCATACACTTCGCCCTCAACTGCCGAGAACCAAAAGGTGTCTGAAAAAGTGTAAGCTAACGCGCCAACTACACCGCTACCAATAATAGCAATGCCTTGGCCGAGGCTGAAACCATTTTCAGTATTCACCAGCTTCTGGGCCAGGTGGGTGATGGTCCAGTATAAAAACAGGATGGTGAAAGCGCTGGCCAGGGCCGACAAGGAATTAATCATCATGGCTGCTCCCGAAGAATCGGCAAACAATGTAAAGAAACGTCCCAAAATCATGAAGAAAGGCGCGCCGGGCGGGTGTCCGACTTCCAGTTTATACGAAGTGGTAATAAATTCACCGCAGTCCCAAAAACTGGTCGTTGGTTCAATCGTCATTAAATAAACAACGGCTGCCACTAAAAAGACCAGCCAGCCTGCAACCGTGTTAATGAACTTATAATTCTTCATCCGCTTAAAATTCAAGATTTTTTTATGTTTGCGAAGATAATACATTCTTTGAACCGAGACTAATCGGGAATTGAAATTAAACGTTTTTAACAGCCTGCAAAAGGGGCTTGTTAACACTTTTTTTGAAGTTGGATTCGTGCATTATCCTTACTTTTACCCAAAATCAGAGGTAATGATGGAAATCAAAGTTTTAGGACCGGGCTGTGTGAAATGCCGGGGCTTGGAACACCGAACCCGGAAAGCAGTGGCCGAACTGGGACTGGACGCGCAGGTGCTCAAAGTGGATGATTTGATCGAAATTATGCGTTATCGGGTCATGCGAACTCCGGCGCTGGTGATTGAAAATCGTGTGGTGATGAGTGGCAAGTTACCCACCTATGCGGAATTGAAGACTATTTTGCAAAATTTTAAACCAAATTGAATGAGACAACTGATAATAGGCTTGATTATTCTGATCGTGTTTTCGGCATGCAACAGTCGGCAAGCAGTAGAAAGTGATGAACTGGTGCGGCCAGAGGAAGGCCAGATCGGCATTTACTATTTCCGCACACCTGTGCGTTGCGAAAGCTGCAATGCGATTGAAAAAATCCTGAACGAAGCATTGAACGGAAAATATGCCACACAGGTAGAATCCGGCGAGCTTGTGTTTCGACAGTTTAATCTTGATGATCCGGGGGTTGCTGATTTTGCCGCGCAGTTCGACGTGGTCTTTAAGTCGCTGTTGATTTTGAAAAATGGGGAAACGGTTAACTTGACGGAGGAAGCTTTTTTATACGCCTTGCCCAATCCTGAAAAGTTCAGGCAGTTAATTGAAGAAACACTGGATGCCCACTGATGCAGACTTATTTTACCGAATTATTTGATCAATCTTCTTTTCCGCTATGGTCGGCGTTTTTGCTGGGCATTATTACCTCGCTTGGTCCTTGCACCATGACGACCAATGTGGCGGCCATCGGCTTTATCAGCAAAGAAGCTCCTGGCAAGAAAAGGGTGCTGCTGGGTGGTTTAGTTTATACTTTGGGTCGGGCTTTTTCCTATTCAGTCCTTGCCTTGATTTTGTATTTTGGTGCCAACGCGCTGCGTCTTTCCGGGCCTTTGTCACGCTACGGCGAAAAGCTGATCGGGCCGCTATTGCTTTTGATTGGCTTGGTGATGTTGGATTTGATACCGCTACGTTTTCCCGATTTAACAACGCTTTCCGGAAAACTTGAGGGAAAGGAGAATCGTTCGTATGTCCACGACTTTTTGCTGGGAACTGTATTTGCCATGGCTTTTTGTTCCTATAGTGGCGTCATGTATTTCGGATTGCTTATACCCATGACCATTACAAGTGCTTCGGGTCTGGTTCTCCCGCTTCTTTTTGCCTTTGGAACCGGACTGGTGGTCATTTTGTTCGCCGTGCTCATAGCGTTTGCAATCAGTGGTTTAACCCGTTGGTTTCATGGATTGAAGAACATTGAACGCTGGTTGCGGCGCGGCGTGGCTGTCTTGTTTATTGGGATTGGTCTGTGGAGAATGGTTGATCTCTGGCTGATTTGAGCAAAAGAAAACGGCAGGTTGTTATCCTGCCGCTTTGAGTTTATCTGCTTAACGCAGTGTTTGTTTTAATACGGCATCACCTTCTTTGATTCGTTGGGCCAATGTTTGAATGGTTTCTTCGTTGACCATTTGGGTGAAATTATTTCGGATTTTGGAGAATTCATCGTGCAGCGGACATTTATTGTCTCCATCACAATTCTTAAATCCGAAACTGCAGCGGGTAAATGTCTTCTCGCCATCAATGGCCACAATCACGCGGTAGAGTACCAGCGGGCCATCCTTCTCGTCAAATGCGAAACCACCGTTACGTCCCTTCAGACTATAGATCAACCTAAACCGGGTCATAATCTGCAGAATTTTAGCTGTAAAATGCTCGGGCGACTCAATTTCACGCGCAATCTCCCGGTAGCCGGGGCGTTTCCCTTCCCAGTTTTGCAGCTGAATGTAAACCAGTGCACGAATAGCGTATTCTGCAGATTTTGAAAGCATGTTTATTTCTTTGCCGGCAAAATTAATTTTTTTTCACAACTTCCTGTTCCAATAAGGCAGCCTTTGGAAATAAAATATTGTTTTCCAAATGAATATGCCGGTGCAGATCCTTTTCAAACGCTTGAAGCGTTTCATAGGCGGCGCGGAACGTGTTGCAGGCATCTTCCGGAACGGTATAATTCTGAGTCAGTCGTGAAATCTCTTCAAAGCGTGCTCCTTCATTTTCGTGCTCCTGAACCATCGCCGCTATGGGTTGCTCAACCGAAGCGCCTCCCGAAATGGAAATGGTCTTGCCTTCAGCTTTCAGCTGGCTTAACTTTTCAACCAGCGGAAAAAGAATGATCTCTTCTTTTTGCATGTGCATGGTCAATTGTCCGGCCGACTCTTTGAAATGTGCGTTGACGGCAAGAATCTCCGGGTGACGTGGTCCGTGTACTTCCTCGATCTTGTCCAGCAACTTGTGAAGCAGTGGTATGTTTTCCCGCACATAAGAGTGATGTTTGGTAATAATATACTGAACCAGTTCGGTGAGCGGCAGCGCATCAAAATGTGGTGCATCGGTGGATTCCTGTATCGAAGCTTCCAGTTTCTGAACGACTTCTTCAGTATTCAGCGATTTGCTTTTGCAGATGTCCTGTAGGCTCTGTTTTCCGCCACAGCAAAAATCAATTTGATAGTCATCAAACACTTTTACAGTTTGAAAATAGTTTTTGGCAATTTCGCCAACGGGTGTTTCTACTTTAATCATGGTATTCATTTTATTTAAATTTTACGATTCTGAATATAAATCTTAATAAAAGTGGATAAAAACATCCACTGATCGACAAAACTAGAATATTTTTTCTACATTTGCAATAAAAGATCAAAGGAGTTAATTATCTACTAAACAAGAATCGTATGAGTACAAAGAAGTTATGGTATGGATTCGCAGCAGTGATGGTACTGTCGTTTGCAGTCCTTCTTTATTATGGGTATGAAATTTACCGCGAAGCACCACCAATCCCTGATCAGGTTGTTACTGAATCGGGGAAAGTTGTTTTTAGTGGCCAGGATATTAAGGATGGCCAAAATGTTTGGCAATCCATGGGTGGGCATCAGGTAGGTACCATTTGGGGGCATGGAGCGTATTTGGCACCCGACTGGACGGCCGATTGGCTGCACCGTGAAGCCATGTATTTGCTAAATTACTGGGGGCAGCGGGATTTTGGAAACGACTATGATGATCTGGAACGTGAACAGCAAGCCCAGTTGGAGGCCCGGGTGCAAAAAGAAATGCGCACCAACACTTATGACAAGGCCACCGGGAACCTGGTGATTTCGGACTTGCGGGCTCAGGCCATTCAGGAAGTTGGTAAGCATTACACCGGATTATTTATGGACGGAGAGGCAGAGGCACATTTGCGCGAAGCTTATGCCATACCGGAAAATACCATCAAGGAGATGGGGCGCATGAGCCAGATGAATTCGTTTTTCTTTTGGGCGACCTGGGCAACGGTAACCGAGCGTCCGGGCCAGGAAATTACCTATACCAACAACTGGCCGCCCGAAGAATTGGTGGGCAACCGGCCAACTAGTGCGCTGATACTTTGGACCGGTTTTAGCGTAATTATCCTGCTGGCAGGAATAGGCTGGCTGGCTTGGTATTATGCTTCTACCAAGCAGGAAGAAGAGCCTGTTGACGTCCCGGCAGTCAATCCGGTTTCGGGGCAAACATTATTCCCGTCGATGAAGGCCACCTTGAAATATTTCTGGATTGTATCCATTTTGATGCTCGTTCAGATTTTGGCGGGAGTGATCACAGCTCACTACGGTGTTGAAGGAAGCGCTTTCTATGGCATTCCGCTCGATCAGTGGCTGCCGTATTCTGTTTCGCGGACCTGGCATGTGCAAATCGGAATTTTCTGGATTGCCACATCCTGGCTGGCTACCGGCTTGTTTTTTGCTCCGGCCATTTCAGGCAAGGAGCCTAAATACCAGGCCCTTGGGGTTAATGTCTTGTTTGGCGCCTTGCTCGTGATTGTAGTCGGTTCGCTGGCCGGACAGTGGATGGGTGTGATGCAGAAATTGGGTTTTGTCGAAAACTTTTGGTTTGGTCACCAAGGTTACGAATATGTTGACTTGGGCCGTTTTTGGCAGATCTTCCTCTTTGTCGGCTTGTTTATTTGGCTGTTTTTGATGGGGCGGGCACTGTTGCCAGCCTTACGCGAAAAGACCGAAAACCGCCATTTGCTGACGATGTTCCTGATCGCTTCCATCGCTATTGCTGCGTTTTACGGGGCTGGTTTGATGTGGGGCCGGCAAACCAACCTGGCTATTGCCGAATACTGGCGCTGGTGGGTGGTCCATTTGTGGGTCGAAGGTTTCTTTGAAGTTTTTGCTACGGTAATCATTGCTTACCTGTTTGTACGGATGCAATTGATTGGCTCGAAAATTGCCACAGTGACCGTCCTGTTTTCCACCATCATCTTTCTGAGTGGTGGTATTTTGGGAACGTTCCATCACCTCTATTTTACCGGTACACCCACAGCCGTGCTGGCACTCGGCTCGTCATTCAGTGCGCTCGAAGTTGTTCCGCTGGTGCTGATGGGCTTTGAGGGCTATCACAACCTCACATTGAGTCGGACGGGAGATTGGGTGAAGGCTTACAAATGGCCGATCTATTGCTTTATCGCGGTGGCCTTCTGGAACTTCCTGGGAGCAGGAATCTTTGGATTTTTGATCAATCCACCCATTGCCCTTTACTACATGCAAGGGTTGAACACCACGCCGGTTCACGGACATACCGCCCTGTTTGGCGTATATGGCTTCCTCGGAATTGGACTGATGCTGTTTGTATTGCGCGATATGAACCTGAACTCTGTTTGGAAAGAAAAGTACATCAAGTTTGCGTTTTGGGCCATTAACATAGGTCTGTTGCTGATGGTGATGATCAGTGTGCTGCCGATTGGGTTGGCACAAACCTGGGCCAGTGTCAAGTATGGATTGTGGTATGCACGGTCGGCTGAATTTATGACACAACCATTTATGGGGACCTTGAAGTGGTTACGTGTGATTGGCGACACCATTTTTGCTTTCGGTGTTGTGGCCTTGGTTTATCATGTTTTTGGACTGGCCTTTGGCTGGTCGTTCGAAAAAGATTCTTCGGAAGCATAGCAGTATGCCCCGCCGTTGATTTACAGGTTAAAAACCGCTCCGTATGGGGCGGTTTTTT
>NZ_CAXBDD010000071.1:0-19541 GCF_963974515.1 uncultured Sunxiuqinia sp.
ATTTGAATTTCGAAGTGTGCCCAGAACAGGACTCGAACCTGCACATCCAGAAGGATACTAGTCCCTGAAACTAGCGCGTCTACCAATTCCGCCATCTGGGCATTTTTGTTTAGAACTTGCCGGGTGTTTCACCCGCTTACCAAACGTGAGTGCAAAACTAAAAAAAAATCGATAATGGAAATGATTTTATCTAAAAATATTCTCCCGATTTATAATCTTTTGTAGCTGCTCTCATATTCGGTGCTGATGACCACTCCATTTTCATCGACAATAAAAATGAATTGCTCCACTTTTGTAACCGATGGTGAATGGATCGGATCCAGTGTATTTGTTCCCTGGCTGATGGTGGTGCCCTCCAATCGGTCTTCTTTGGTGTAAATAATTTTGGTGTACCCGTTTGGCATCCGAATTTTCGAGGGGTCTAAGTCTGCAAAAGCCTCGGTAACTTCCTCTATTGATTCCCCTTTAAAATCGCGGTTTAATTTGGCCTGTATTCCACACGAGCTTGTAATAAGTAAAATGACAAGAAATACCAGTATCCGGTTCATGTTATTCATACGATGATTGAGATTGAATGAAAATCCAAAGGTAACGGAATTATAAAAACAAAAGTGGCTGCCAACAGGTTTCCTGCCAACAACCACTCTTTGATCTCTATGAATAAGCTCAATTAAAGCCGCGTTTGTTTAAAACATCTTTTTCGTATTGCTGAATTTCGGCAATGTACTGTTCTCCCACCGGAACCTTGCTTTGCTGGCAGTAATAATCCCACACCGCTCCAAAAGGCTTTGTTTTTAGCTCTTCGAGCATAGCCAGGCGCTCGAAATTCTGGCCGGCCTCTTCCATCTCTTTCAGCATAGAAGTGGGTTCTAGCAACGCAAACAGAAAAGCTTTTTTGGCCGCCCGCGTGCCAATCACATAGGCTCCAATGCGGTTGATTGAAGCATCGAAGAAGTCAAGACCGATATTTACCCGTTTGAGGAAATTGTTACGGATCACTTCAGAAGCAATCATTTGAACATCTTCATTAAGTGTCACCACATGGTCGGAATCCCAACGCACCGGCCTTGAGACGTGCAGCAGCACTTCGTCAACAAATTGAAGGCAGGAGGAAATTTTATCGCCCACCTGTTCAGTTGGGTGAAAGTGTCCCATATCGAGGCAAATCAGCTTGTTGTTCTGGATGGCATAGCCCAGGTAAAAATCGTGTGAGCCAACCGTCATCGACTCGGCGCCAATGCCGAAAAGTTTACTTTCCACCGCATCTTTCATGTGTTCTTTCGGATAGTCAATCGCCATCGCCTCGTCAAGCGATTTTTTCAACAAAGCGCGGTGCCCGTTGCGATCAATCGGAATGTCCTTGCTTCCATCCGGAATCCAGGTATTATGTACGCAAGGCGTGCCCAGCTGCTTGCCAATTTCGGCTGAAATGGCGCGGCATCGCTTCACATGTTCAACCCAAAACTTGCGGTTTTCTTCATTTTTGCTCGATAAAGTAAATCCGTCGGCTGCACGGGGATGCGAAAAACAGGTGGCATTGAAGTCCATACCCAAGCCCATTTTCTTGCACCAGTCAATCCAACTTTGAAAGTGGCTTAGCTCAATTTGATCGCGGTCTACCAGTTCGCCGTTAAAATCGCCATAAATGGCGTGTAGGTTCAGCCGGTGTTTTCCCGGCAGCAGGGCTAAAGCTTTTTCCAGATCGGCACGCATTTCGGCCAGGCTGGTAGCTTTTCCCGGGTAGTTGCCGGTCGCCTGAATTCCCCCTCCGGACAAGGAAGCATCGGGTGTCTCAAATCCACCCACATCGTCGGTTTGCCAGCAGTGAATGGAAATGACTACCTCTTCCATTTTTTTAATAACTTCATCGGTATTCACGCCCAATGCAGCGTATTGTTTTTTCGCAATTTCGTATGCTTGTTGTACTGTTTCACTCATTTTATTTTGATTTTTAGATTTCATTTCAGATAAAAAACTTCTTCCAGTGCCTTGCTAACCGGCGAATTATCGGGATTGGTCTCCATGATGTCCGCCATATAAGCCCACCATTTTTGAACAATCGCTGTCTGTCCAAGGTCCTGCGATCCACCTTCGCCACTCACTTTCTGAAAAGCAAAAAGCGTGTTGGTCTCTTCATCCAGAAAGATGGAATATTCGCTAACGCCCGAATCTTTCAGGAGCTGTTTCAGTTCGGGCCAAATTTCATTATGACGTTTGATATAAACCTCTTTTTGGCCTTCGTTCAGGTGCATTTTAAATGCTAAACGAGTCATCATCTTTGTGTTTTAATTTAAGAAATCACTTTTGGCAATCCCCATAATTATAATGGATAGCAGAATCAGGCCAATTCCAAGAAAAATGGTCGACCGGGTCTTGCTCGAAACGCCTGCCCACTCTTTGCGATAGAATCCCCAGAAGTTAGCCGTAAGAATAATCGTAGACATGTGCAAAATCCATGAGCTGGCTCCATTGCCAATTTTCGTTTCCCCCATTCCGTAGAAGAAAAATTGAAGGAACCAGGTCGTACCGGCTAATGCACAAAACAGGTAGTTTTTCAGGAGTGGTGATGATGAATCGACAAAGTCGCCTCCGGTTTTATTTTTAAGAATCAGTGCCACGGACCAGATTAAGTTGGTCGTTAAGCCGCCCCAAAGAATAACCAAGAAGATGATGTTGTTCTCAAACAGGTAGGTGCCGTCGCTGACAAATGAAAAATTATTGGTCACGGCAATTTCACGAACGGCTTCGCCCATCTGTTTACCGGCATCGATACCAAAACTAAAGAAGGCACTTAGCACCCCGGAGATCCCGGCGATAATTAAACCTTTTGTCAATTTAAATTCGGTGTTGACACCCTCTTTATGGCCCAGAAGACCTTTGTCTTTCATCAGACCGGCTTTACCGCAAAGGACAATTCCGATCATCAGCACCAGAATACCGAACAAAACCACGCGACCACTGGAGGTTGACAACATATCAGTCAAGGATTCTCCTGCGGGTAAAACGTCCGATAAATTACCAACATCACGAAGGATTGGCAAGCCTAACGACCCCACCAGCGAGGTAATTCCCAGTAACACCGAATTGCCAAGCGACATCCCAAGGTAGCGAATACCTAAACCGTAGGTCAGACCTCCAATTCCCCAAAGCACACCGAGAATATAAGTCATACGTACGACAGAAGAATCCGCAGCAGATAAAACGCTCTGCCATCCTGGAGTCGTTAACAACACGGCGATAAAAGGCATAATGAGCCAGGAGAAAAGTCCTCCAACAATCCAATAGACCTCCCAACGCCATTTCTTGACAAGATTGTAGGGCATGTACCAACTTCCGGATGAAGCGCCACCGAGGGAGTGAAAAATAATTCCTAAAATAGCTTGCATAGTTTCATTAGATTAATCCTGCGAATCACACAGGAATTTAGTAATTTTGATTTTATGAATTCATAAGTAAAAATCCAAAAGTAGCTTGATTATTAGATTTCATCAATACACATTCTGGCAGATCGTTTGTACTTTTTGATACTAAAAATGGATGACTTCTTTAAATACCTCACGGCCGGCGAAGAAGATCAGAACTGGGGACTGTTTCTGAATGTTGCCGGCGCTTATTCAGCCAAGCCGGGACAGTCGTATCCACCGGTGAGGCATCCCAGCGGCTATTATTTTAGTTGGGAAGGTGGCCGGGTATTGCAGGAATACCAGCTGAATTACATCACCCACGGCAGCGGAGTGATGGAAACCAGGGAAGGGACGTTTAGCATTCGTGCCGGCTCCGTGCTGCTCATTCGTCCAGGCATGTGGCACCGCTATAAACCCAATATTAAAAGTGGCTGGCAAGAGCATTACCTCGGTTTTAACGGCGATTTGGCAGCTCGCCTACTCTCCCACCCTCTGTTTGATCATAGCCAACCTGTTTTACATGTTGGGGTGAGGGAGGAATTGATTGATACCTATTACAAGGTGTTTGATCTGGTGGCGGAAGAACATCCCGGATTTCAGCAAATTGCTTCGGGACTGGTGGTTAAAATGCTGGGCTATTTGATTTCGTTCGAAAAACAAAAGGAATTTCAAGGAAAACCCATTGCAGCCATTATTGAAGATGCACGATTTAAGATTCGTCAAAATGTGGATCAGCACCTGGATATGGAACACATGGCGCAGGAATACAACATCGGCTACTCCTATTTTCGAAAGATGTTTAAAAACTACACGGGCATGTCGCCCCACAAATACCATTTGGAGCTGAAAGTGATGCGAGCCAAGGAGCTATTGCTGGTGACCAACAAAAGTGTTAAGGAAATAAGCTACGACCTCGGATTTCAAACCATTCACTACTTTAGCCGGCTATTCAAACAGAAGGTAGGCAAAAGTCCAACGGAGTTTCGGGCGTAAGCAGTTAGAGATATCCTAACCCGGGTTAGAAACAAGCTAACCTGGGTTAAAGTCATTCTAACCTGAATTAGACATGTTCTAACCTTGATTGAGCGTTAAAGACACACGTCCCGATATTGAATCGTGTCCGGATTCTGGTTGTTATCCCACAAGTATTTGAAGTGATCGGCGACAAGAGCGCCTACTGACTTTCATTTTGATCATCCGGTCCAGACAGCCTAATTATCCAACACCCGAAAGTTTTCAACCTTACTTGTTTCCAGCTGGTTTTTCCATCGGCTGATGACGGGTAGCTCCAGCTCTTTCTCACGGTATTCATCCGGGCTCATGATTGGAATTCCATGAATAATGGGATAGTACCGTTTGCAGCTTTGGCAAATCATAATTCCTTCCCGGATATCCTCGGAGAGGTCTTCAGCAATAATTTGCAACTCCAGTTCATTTTTGTCAAACGGACAACACAGTTTATTGATCAAATCTTTCTTCATTTTATATCGAATTTGAGATTGTTATTCTTTTTCCAATTTTTCACAAAAACCGGCGACCACTTCAGCCGGCTTGTCGGCTTGGAGCACAGAGGAAATGACGGCCACACCATCCATACCTGTATGCTTTAACTGATCGATGTTTTGCAGGGAAATGCCTCCTGACACAAACATCGGCATTGAAGTCATTTGACGTACCTTTCTAACGGTTTGGGGGCTCACCAACTCACAGGATCCAGCCGATGCTGAGGGGAACATGGAGCAAAACGAAATGTAATCCAACTTGTTGGCGATGGCCCATTCAACACGTTCCAGTTCGTTGCCACACGTCAATCCAATAAAACACTTACGTCCGAGTGCCGCTTTTCTCGCTTCAAGGTCCTCGGCAGGTTGATCCAGGTGAATGCCATCCAACTCAAACTCCATGAGCAGTTCCCAGTTGTTGTTGATCAACACCGGGATTTGCCGCTCTTGGGCCAATTCCTTGACTTGAGAGATGATGGCTTTTTTATTGGTACCGGCCTGCCAGCGATCCCAGATCTGGATGGTTCTCAAGCCGCCAGTAATGGCTTGCTGAAGTTTTGCAAGGAGTTCGCTTGTGTTCATTGCCGGATCAACCACCAGGTAGATGCCACCGGTTATTTTTTTCTCTTGATGTTTCATTTTAATCCTTTTTTAAACGCATCGAAAAAGGCATTCCAGTATGGATCCGTGCCGGCATGTACCAAAGGCTTGGTTTTTCCTTCGGATAAAAGCTTCATCCCTGAATCCTTTGACACAAACCGGCCAACGCTGGTTGCGGGGATGCCTGCCACATGCAGCGCTTCCAATACTTGCTGTTCGCCTTCTTCGCTGACGGCCATAATCATTGATCCGGCCCCAATCACTTCCAATGGATTGATGTTAAACAAGTCGCAAATACATTTCTGCGCCTCACCCACAGGAATCAAGCCTGGATCAACTTCAACGCCACAGTCCGAGGCCAAGGCCATTTCATAAATTGCTCCCAGCACACCACATTCGGTTACATCGTGCATGGCATGAACCTGTCGGTTTTGGTCCGCATTCGTTTGGGCAGCCACCAATCCATCTTGGAGGCAGCTGGTTTGATAAAACAACGAGCAGGCCTTTTCGTAGATTTCTTCTCCGCATTGACGCCTGATTGTTTCCGGGAAACTTCGGGCCAGGATAGAGGTCGATACTAAGGCCGCTTCTTTGGTGACCACTACCCGGTGTCCGGGCCGGGCCATCTGGCTGCACAACATTTGTCCTTGTTTGGCCAGTGCAATCATTGTACCTCCACCAGAGATGGTGGAGTTCAATCCCTCATAGCGGGCGGTGTGACCTCCCGTGATCGCAACACCCAGCTTTTCACAAAAATGGTGGATGTGTTTCCAATAGCTCTCAAACTCGGGGGCACTGACGGAGGCCGGCAAGTTTAAAACCAACTGGGCATATTGTGGCGCCACGCCTGTGGTTGCCATGTCGTTGGCCATCAACTGGACCGACAGCCAAGCTGAAGCTTCCATTCCCAACGCCGGAAGATAAGACAGCGGATCACTGGTCATAGCCATTTCGTAACCGTTCGGAAGCTGAACGATAGACACATCCGTTCCGAAGGCAGGACCAACGCTGACTTCCTCGCGTGCCTTTCCGCAAAACGGATAAATGTGAGTCTTGAAAAACTCATCCGTTATTTTTCCATTATCTGTAAATTCCATCATGACAACAGCTTAACATACAATCCAAAAAAGTCGCCATAGGGTACTGACCATTGCTGCAGCGGAAACCACCGGGGCAAGCCCGTGCAGGTCCATTCGATGGTGAATTCCCTTCCGTGCAGGGCCTCACGAATGACATTGATTAGATGCTGGGGTGTATAAAAAGTGGCGGTCACATAAAATGGATTTTGCCCAAACACTTGTTGAACCCGACGCCGGACCACTTTGGGTGAATTTCGGTTCATCATGCCAAAGACCAAACCGTGCTTCCCTACCCGGGCAGCTTCGCGGATGACTTTTACCGGATCTTTGTAATATTCGAAGGTGGTGATAAAGGCCACGGCATCAAAGGTGTGGTCTTTGAAAGGCATGGCGTGCGAATCGGCCATGACCAGGTCGCCGTCGAACAGGTGAATGGCCTGCGACAACATGAAGGGTGAAATATCGCCGCCGGTTGCCTCAATGCCAATGTTTTTCCACCAACGGGTGAAGCGGGTGGTGCCGCAGCCAAATTCCAGCAGGTTTTTTACGCGTTCATCCTTTTTAACAAGTTGCTCAATGACTTTCTTTTGCCATACCTCGGCCCGTTTGTAGCGTCCTTCATACCATTGTTCGTAGGTATCGGTGTGCTCCCGGTTAAAGAACCACTCTTTTCGTCCCTGCCAGTTTCGCAGGTTTTTGTTTACCAGTTCAATACTCATATCCATTCATTTTTAAATTAAAAAACCACTTGTCCATCGAAGGAAATGTGGTTGAATGAATTGAGAAATGGCCAATCAAAACCGCCTGCATTTCCTCCGCTGGTATTATCCAGTTCAGGTACACGGGTAAAGTCTCAGCCCCTTCAGAAAGAAGCACCCCGATGCATTTTATCGGTTGTAAAAATAGGGATAATTGTGATGGATCAAAAATTGTCCCCTTTGATGCCGACCAAAAAAACTTAAAAATAAGCCTCACATTTATCAAAGGAACCCTACAATAAAAGGTATTTTCTTAATTTTGGAGTGAATTTATATTCCATTAATCCCTTTCTGTATTTCGTATTTTCAATAACAGAAACTTTATCAATCAAGAAAAAGAATAAAATGAAAACGATTTCGCTTGGAACAGATCATGCCGGATATCAGCTGAAGGAAGTGGTGAAAGGCCATCTGAAAAAGAAGGGCTACCAGATTATTGATTTCGGTACTTCTTCCGATGAAGCAGTTGATTATGCTGATTTTGTCATTCCCGCAGCCGAGGCGGTTGCCCAGAGCAAAGCTGATTTTGGGGTGGTTTTTGGCGGAAGTGGAAACGGAGAAGCCATTGCTGCCAACAAAGTAAAAGGTATTCGCTGTGCGCTTTGCTGGAACGTGCAATCAGCCTTGTTGGCCAAGGAACACAACGATGCAAATGTGATTGCCCTGGGTGGACGCATGGTTTCGGACGAAGAGGCCCTGAAGATTGTCGATCAGTGGTTGGAAGCTTCGTTTGAAGGTGGACGGCACTTGCGCCGAATCCAAAAAGTGGGGGAATACGAGTCGGGACAATCAAACAAAAGCTAAGCGATTTTCTTTTTTTATTCCTGATCATTTTGCTTTGTTGATGAAAAAAGGACAAGGATGTTTTTCTATATTTGTTAACGCGTCCAATGAGCACATTCGTTTTTGACTTCATTCGACCCAACAAATAGCCTCGAATGATAAACTAGTTGGAAGAATGGCTATCATACAAACAATTTAAACCCAAACCGATGAAAACCCGTTTCTTGTTCATGATGATCTTATCTTTTTTATCCATGACATCAACCGCTCAGCAAGCTTTGTGGGGTGCTCCCAATTTGGTTTCGCCCGAAATTCATGACAACAATACCGTGACCTTCCGTTTGCTGGCTCCTCAGGCCAATGAAGTCAAGTTATCGGGCGACTGGATGCCGTCCGAAGGGTGGGTGCCCGGATCAGTTGCCATGGAAAAAGCCGGGGACGACGCGTGGACGTATACAACCGAAGTGCTTCCGTCAGAACTGTACAGCTACTTCTTTTTGGTTGATGGTTTGCGCGTGCCCGATCCAAATAATGTGCACCGGATTCGTGATGTGGCCACCGTAAGCGATGTTTTTCTGATTGGCGGGGGAAAAGCCGAATTGTACCGGGTAAATGATGTGCCACATGGAACCGTTGCACGGCGCTGGTATGATTCACCGGGTAATGAGATGACCCGCCGAATGACGATTTACACGCCTCCGGGCTACGAAAATAGTAATGAAAACTACCCGGTGCTGTATTTACTGCACGGCATGGGGGGAGACGAAGAAGCCTGGATTGCCTTAGGACGGTCGGCTCAAATACTTGACAACCTGATTGCACAAGGCAAAGCCAAACCGATGATCGTGATCATGACTAATGGGAATGTGTTTCAACAAGCTGCACCGGGCGATTCACCCAAAGGATTTTATAAACCAACCATGCAACTTCCAAACACCATGGATGGCAAGATGGAAGCTACTTTCCGCGACGTGATTGAATTTGTTGAAAATAACTACCGTGTAAAGGCCGAAAAAGAAAACCGCGCGATTGCCGGTTTATCAATGGGAGGTTTTCATTCGCTGCACATTTCAAGATACTACCCCAATACGTTTGCTTATGTCGGCTTGTTTTCGCCAGCCATTTTACCCGACGAAAAAGTCAAATCCGAAGTGTACGAAAACTTCGATGAAACGCTAAAAACGCAAATGGACAACGGTCTGAATTTGTATTGGATCGGCATCGGCAAAACCGACTTTCTGTACAATTTTGTTGAGGACTACCGGAAAAAACTGGACGAAATGGAATTTCAGTACGAATACCACGAAACAGAAGGCGGACACACATGGGCCAACTGGCGCGACTACCTGACGGAATTTGTGCCACGACTGTTTTAGACGAAACCCTACTGTTTAACATCAGTCGGTTTGAAATCGAAAATTGATCTCAGGGAAACCTGGATAAGCATTACCGAATGATCATAAGCATTCTATTCGACGCCGGTCAAAAAAAGACGGGCAAACACGCAAAAATCCCGGCTGAAAAATTATTCAACCGGGATTTTTTTTAATGGCTTTAGAAAGCCTAATCCAATTTGTGGATCACCAAACCTGAGCGAAGTTTGGGTTCGAACCAAGTCGTTTTTGGTGGCATAATGTTACCACTGTCGGCAATGGCAATTAACTGCTCCATAGACACCGGGTACAAGGCAAAAGCGACTTTCATCTCTCCGTTATCCACCCGCTTTTTCAATTCACCCAAACCACGAATTCCGCCTACAAAGTCAATTCGTTTTGAGGTTCGCAAATCCTGAATATCCAAAATAGGCTCCAGCACCTGGCTCGACAAAATGGTGACATCCAGTACACCAATCGGATCCGAATCATCATAAGTTCCTTCTTTGGCAGTCAGTTTGTACCATTCGCCTTCAAGGTACATACTGAATTCGTGCAAGCGAGACGGTTTGAATACCTCGGTCCCCATTTTCTCCAGTCGAAAACCAAGAGCCAGCCGCCCCAGCAAGTCGGACACACTCAGTCCATTCAAGTCTTTTACCACACGATTGTAGTCAATAATTTGAAGTTGATTATCGGGAAAATGAACCGCCATGAAATAATTGTAGGCTTCATGGCCGGTATGATTGGGGTTTTGTGCTTTCTTTTCCAGTCCAATGCGGGCCGCAGCGGCAGTACGGTGGTGCCCGTCAGCGACATAAGTCGCCGGGACCTGCGTGGCAAAGAGCTTTTCAATTTGCTGGTTCACCCCTTTTTTGTGAATCGTCCAAAAATGATGTCCAAAACCGTCCTCGGCTACAAAATCGTAATCGGCCGGTTGATTTTTCACCACTGATTCAACCAAAGCATCAAGCTCAGGCACTGCTTTGTACGAAAAGAAAACGGGTTCAATGTTCGCATTCAGGTAACGGGTCAAAATCATTCGATCTTCTTCTTTGTCGGGGCGGGTAAGCTCGTGCTTTTTGATGATGCCGTTGTGATAATCATCGCAGGATGCCGCGCCAACAATTCCGTATTGAGTGCGTCCATTCATGGTTTGTGCGTAAATATAGTACTTGGGTTCATCATCTTGCTGCAGCCAGCCATTTTGCTGAAACTTCACAAAGTTTTCAACTGATTTCTCATAAACTTCGTCGGAATGAATATCCGTCCCGTCAGGACAATCAATCTCGGCACGAGTGATGTGTAACAAGGAGTTTTCTTTACCATCTGCCATGCGGGCAGCCTCTTCCGAGTTCATAACGTCATAGGGAAGACAAGCCAGGTCTTCCGCGATTTCCTGTGGTGGACGAAGTCCTTTGAAGGGTTTTATTACAGCCATGTTTTAAACTTTTTCAAAATTAATCCTGAAGAATTTCCATTCGGAGCGAATTTACAACTGATATTTTTAATCACCACCGATCAAGAGTGGAAAGTCTGATTTTTTTAATGTTTTGATTCAAAAAAGGATTCCATCCTTGTACGAAGAATGTAATCCTTATCATCTGAATATGGAAATCATTTTTATTTATTGACCTGAAACGTCCGGTCACCATGCTCGAAGAACTCGACGATTTGCTCAGCAGCCGCGACACCCGCATTAAGATTGGCTTCGGCGGTCTGGGCACCCAGCTTTTTCGGGGTGAAGTAATAACGGCCTTCAAAATCCCGCTTAAATCGATCGGCACAGTCGGGCGCAATATCCGACAAGTATTTTACATCGGGACGCTCCGCCATAAACTGGCACAATTCTTCTTCGTTCACCACTTCCTTGCGGGCTGTATTCACAATGATGGCATGCTCTTTCAGATGTTTCAACACATCCATACTGACCGACATCAGGTGTTCGCCGCGGGCGGGAACATGGATAGATACAACATCGGAAACAGCGTACAACTCTTCGAGCGATTTGGTCACCCCAATACCTTGCGATGCGGCCTGCGCTTTACTGTACCGGGTATAAACCATGACATTCATGCCAAAAGCCCGGGCAATGCGGTGCACATTGCGGGCCACATAACCATAGCCGTGCAAGCCCAAGGTTCGACCCCGAAGCTCGCCACCCATTTCCCCACTGAATAATTCTCGGATTCCGTAAATGGCCAATCCAATGGCAAGTTCGGCCACTGCGTTGGAGTTTTGGCCGGGGGTATTCATCACGCAAATGCCTTTTTCTTTGGCGTAATTGGTGTCCACATTATCGTAACCGGCACCGGCTCGAACTACAATTTTCAGTTCCGAAGCGGCGTCCAGCACTTCCCGATCGACCTGGTCGCTACGCACGATTAAAGCGTGAGCACTACTGGCAGCCTCCAGTAATTGAGATTTTTCGGTGTACTTTTCCAAGCATTGAACCTGGTAACCTGCCATTTTGCAGATTTCACTCATTTGAGCAACCGCGGCCGGAGCAAACGGTTTTTCGGTTGCAATTAAAACATTCGTCATTTTATTCAATTTTTAAGGTTAAAATAAAATGTCATTGCAAGCCAAATCGAAGCAACCCAGCGGTTACTTTAGCCGTTCCTCATGCTTTAATGACTTCAAAAAAAATGGAAAGTGAACGGCAAACACCGCTCACCTTCCTATCTAAATGAACTATTTCACATGTGTTTTTTCGAATTCCTGCATGCAATCAATCAAAGCCTGGATGCTTTCTTTTGGCATGGCGTTGTAGATCGATGCGCGGAATCCGCCCACTGAACGGTGCCCCTTAATTCCTGACATGCCTTTGGATGTGGCAAAATCCATGAAGTCCTTTTCCAAGGCCTCGTAACCGGCATTCATAATAAAGCACACATTCATTAATGAACGGTCTTCTTTATTTAAAACGGTTCCCTTAAACAGCGGGTTGCGGTCAATTTCATCGTATAGCAAAGCTGCCTTTTCTTGATTAATTTTCTCCATGGCAGCAATACCGCCATTAATTTTCAGCCATTTTAAAGTCTGCAAGGCAGCAAAAACAGGCACGACCGGAGGCGTATTGAACATCGAACCATTGTCGATATGTGTTTGGTAGTTCAACATGGTTGGAATCGGACGGTCAACTTTTCCGAGCAGGTCATTTTTAACAATAACAAAAGCCACACCCGCCGGAGCCAGGTTCTTTTGCGCCCCGCCGTAAATCAAGCCGTATTTTGAAACATCTATCTGGCGTGAAAAAATATCCGATGACATGTCGCAGACAACCGGAATATCCAAATCAAAATCCTGACGAATTTGCGTTCCGTAAATGGTGTTGTTGGATGTGAAATGAAAATAGTCGGCATCAGCCGGAATCTCATAACCTTTGGGAATGTAGTTGTAAACGGTATCTTTTGAAGAAGCAACTTCAACAACCTCACCAAAGAACTTGGCTTCTTTCAATGCTTTAGCGGCCCATGCACCGGTATTCAGGTAAGCCGACTTCTTGTTCATCAGGTTGAAAGGTACCATACAGAATTGCAACGAAGCACCACCCCCCAGGAACAAAACCGAATAGTCGTCAGGAATATTCAGCAATTCGCGAAACAAAGCCTGGGCTTCGTCCATCACAGCGATAAACTCTTTTCCACGATGCGATACTTCCATCACAGACAGGCCGGTGCCGGCAAAATCTTTAATGGCTTCAGCGGTTTTTTCAATCGTAAATTGCGGCAAAATTGAAGGTCCGGCAGAAAAATTATGCGTCTTCATGTTGATCTATTTATTAAGGGTTAAAATAATTTCTTAGTAAAAGTAAATATTCATTCAAATTAACGGAAAATTGTGCTGTTGATATCTGAGAAAAATCAGTTGAAACAACCCGACCACAAGTTATAAAACATTAATTTACAACAGGGTATCACCCTGACAGAAATCATAAAAAAGTTGATTATTTTTCGTAACTCCCGCTGATTTTGGCCAGCAGAAAGCCGTTGGTGTAATAAGGAATCAGATTTGTGAAATCAAGCTGGTGGCAGAACTCCATGCAATCGTCCAGTCCCTTGGATGCCAAACGTCCTTTTTGAGCGGCTTTCAGGCTATAGCTGTTCAGGTCGTCTTTGGCCAGCGACCACAAATCGACGGATGCTGTTACCGCGTCGCAAATGCTTTCGAACTTGCCTGAATTTAACAGCAGCTCGGCCAAAGCACCGGCGCAAACCGTATCTTCCAGGCTGAAGCGGTCTTTCCAGGAGGCACAAAACAACAGGACGGGAGCATCGTGCGCAATCAGGTATTCGGCCAGTGCCGAGAGGTTTAAAAACGAGCCAATCAGCACTTCAGCGGAATGACAGGCCATGTGAATACAGCGGGTGCCATTGGTAGTTGAGTAAACAATCTCTTTGCCTTTTACCCTGTCGGCTGTAAAATTGAAGGGTGAATTGCCAAAGTCGGCAAAATCGAGCACGTAGCCATCCCGTTCCGAGGCCACGGTGAAACCGGCCTCCTTTTTGCTGCGCGCTTCTTCAACGGTGGCCACAGGTATAATTCGTTCCACCCCGTTGGCAAAGGCCGTACAAATAGACGAAGTGGCGCGTAGCACATCAATAACTACCACCAAGTTGTCGTCATGAGCATGCTTGTCGTAAATGGCGGGAGAAAAACAAACCTCCAGCCGGCGCTTTTCAGTATTCATCATTGCTGATTAGATTCAAATGCCAGCAAAGATAAATCTCTGTTCAGAATAATTTCGCAATGGTTTGAATAATTCCCCGAAATTGGCAAATTGTTAATCTTCTTGCACTCCTGTGTTTAAACAACCTTTGAATGTACCCTTCGCGGCCTCCCTGCCAGCTTTACTTGCATCCTTGTTGCTTTCGCTTTTGTCCTGTTATGAAAACAGGTCTGCACTTTCAATACTGTGTTCCGCAAAATCATTCTACCACTCTGCATGACTATTTCTTCAATCTGTGAAGGTTTTTGGATGACAGGGCAGCTAACCGGGCTCCTCGAACCGGTTACTTTAGAGCACAAAAAAACCCGCTGGCACCAGCGGGTTTAAAGATTAGTAAACGTGTAAGTCAACCCCCTTATTGAAGACTCACAAAAGGCACTTTTACTACCTTTGCCTTTAATAATTTATTGCGCACTTTCACATAGATTTCTGTTCCGAAAGCCGAATATTCCTTCGCCACATAACCCATGCCAATCCCCTTATTCAACATGGGTGACTGTGTTCCCGAAGTGACCATGCCAATGACCAGCCCATCTTTGTCGGCCAGCTCATAGCCATGACGGGGGATACCGCGATCAATCATTTCAAATCCCCTCAGCTTGCGGCTAACGCCTTCGGTTTTCTGTACCAAAAGTAATTCCTTATCGATAAACGAATTTTCTTCGTTGAATTTCGTAATCCACCCCAATCCAGCTTCGATTGGCGAAGTGTTGTCATCAATATCATTGCCATACAGGCAAAATCCCATTTCCAAACGCAGGGTGTCGCGCGCTCCCAGACCAATCGGTTTAATGCCGAATTCCTCCCCGGCTTCAAACAAATCTTTGTAAATTTTTTCGGCATGCTCGTTGGCGAAGTACAATTCGAAACCGCCGGACCCCGTGTATCCGGTAGCCGAGATAATTACCTCTTCAACCCCGGCAAACTCATCGGTCACAAAGGAGTAATAGGGAATCTCGGAAAGATTAACTTTGGTCAGCTTTTGTAATACCTCAACGGCTTTTGGTCCCTGAACAGCCAACTGGCTAATGGAGTCGGACGCATTTTCCAGTTCAGCGCCTACCTTGTTATTGGCAACCACCCAATCCCAGTCTTTGTCAATATTCGAGGCGTTGACCACGAGCATGTATTTATTCGGCTCGTAATAGTAAACCAGCAAATCGTCTACAATGCCACCTTTCCCGTTCGGGAAGCAAGTGTACTGCGCCTGCCCTATCCGAAGTTTGGAAATATCGTTTGATGTCAGCTTTTGCACCAAGGCTTTTGCGTTCGGGCCTTTCACCCAAAACTCGCCCATATGCGACACATCAAACACGCCAACGCGATGGCGAACCGTCAGGTGTTCATCTTTTATTCCGCTAAATTCAACCGGCATTTCGTAGCCTGCAAATTCAACCATCTTACCACCGGCATCTTTGTGGAGCTGATTAAAAGCTGTTTTCTTCATCTTTCCTTATTTGAATTTGTAAAATTAGAGCTTATGCATTCGCTTTTTCATGAGGAATATCAGAAAAAATCTGTTGTAGAGCAATAAATATATGAAATACTTACAATATGTCGTATATTTCAAGTCGGACCATTAACAAAAACTATGAAAACCAAAAAATTGACAAACTTAACCTTATTGAAAGAAGCAACCGGGGGAGAAGTTGAGATTATGAAAGAATTCATCGAAATGTACTTCGAACAGATTCCAACATTTCGCCAAAAACTCAGAACTTATCTCGAAAACAAGCAATGGAGCGATTTGGGCAACGTCGCACGGATGGCAAAATCATCGGTTCTCACCTTTGGCATGTTCAACCTGTCCAGAAATCTCAGCACCCTGCATTTCAAGACCTACAAACAGCACGGCTATGACTCGTACGCAGAATATGTGAACGAATTTGAAACGACAACGTCGGCTGCTGACCTTGAACTAAGGGAAGCCTTAATCGAATTAACTCAAGCTCATACCCATCCTCGATCAAAGTAGCTTTTGGCTACTGATGATATCATTCGACAACCTGCCGTTATTTAAATAACGGCAGTGATATGCGACGGCTTAAACCTGCCTTCGCTCACATCGCCTAAGGCTCCTGCTTCAGATTTCAAACGACAGAATTTGAATCGTGAGCAAAATTTGGACACCAAAACTCGCGTTCGCATTATAGATCATTTTTTGCTATTATTGCATACGTTTAAATTACGCAAGTACCATGTCCGAAAAAAAATACACGAGTTTAGACTATCTGAAAGAAATAACAGGAGGCGAAGATGAAATTCTGAAAGAATTCATCATCATGTTTTTTGAGCAGCTACCTGAGTTTAAAGACGGATTACATGAGCATTTAAGTAACAAGCGCTACAAAGAGCTGGGAGAATTGGCCCATAAAGCGAAATCGTCGGTCATGACTTTTGGCATGGAGGAACTGGGCTGGAAATTGAAGGAACTGCAACTGAAAACGCAAAAACTGGAGGATATTGATTCCTACCCGGACTACCTCAGTGAGTTTGATTTAGTGATCGGGCATGCAGAACAGGAACTTCAGGAAGAAATGAAAAAATTAAAATAACAGCAAAGAGACTGCCCAAATCGGGCAGCCTCTTTTTTATTAATTACTTCTGAACTTCAATTCCTCGTCTTCCAATACAATTTGTATCGTCTGGTCAATGCTCACCTCACCTGCCAGAATCTTTTTTGACAATTCATTGAGAACATGTTTTTGCAACAAGCGGTTAACCGGGCGGGCTCCGTACTGAGGGTCGTAACCAACAGACGCAAGCCAAGCAACCGCTTCGTCCGAAATTTCAATTTTCAAGTCTTGGTTACCCAAACGCCGGACAATCCGGTTGAATTGAATTTTCACAATCTCCTTCACATCTTCCCGAGACAAAGGCGCAAACATGATGGTTTCATCAATCCGGTTCAAAAACTCGGGACGAATGGTCTTCCGCAGCAAGTTGAAAACTGTCTGACGAATTTCTTCGTACACCTGGCCTTTATTTGCCTCGTTCATGCGCTCAAAACCTTCCTGAATAATTTGCGAACCAAGGTTTGAAGTCATGATGATGATCGTATTTTTGAAGTTCACCACCCGACCTTTGTTGTCGGTAAGACGACCATCATCAAGCACCTGTAGCAGCACATTGAACACGTCGGGATGCGCTTTTTCAATTTCATCGAACAAGACCACTGAATATGGCTTCCGTCGAACCGCTTCGCTCAATTGCCCTCCTTCGTCGTAACCCACATAGCCCGGAGGCGACCCAATGAGCCGGGTAACCGAAAATTTCTCCTGGTACTCCGACATATCGATGCGGGTAATCATGTTTTCATTATCAAATAAATATTCAGCCAAGGCTTTCGCCAGCTCAGTCTTACCCACTCCGGTGGTTCCCAAAAAGATGAACGAACCGATTGGACGCTTTTCATCCTGCAGGCCGGCCCGGCTTCGGCGCACCGCATCGGCAACCGCATGAATCGCCTCCTGCTGTCCAACCACCCGTTTGTGCAGATCTTCTTCCAAATGAAGCAATTTGTCTCGTTCGCTCTGCAGCATTTTCGAAACCGGGATCCCGGTCCAACGAGCAACCACATCAGCAATATCTTCGGCATCCACTTCTTCTTTGATTAAAGAATTGCCCTGAATTTTCTGTAATTCATCTTGCAGGTGAATAATTGATTCCTCGGCCTCTTTGATTTTGCCGTAACGAATTTCGGCCACTTTCCCATAATCGCCGGAACGTTCAGCCTGATCCGCCTCAAACTTGAAGTTTTCGATGCTGGTTTTGTTTTGCTGAATCTTATCGATTAACGATTTCTCCATTTCCCACTGGGCTCGGTAGCGCGACTGCTCCTCCTTCAGGTTGGCAATTTCCTCCTTGAGCGAGGCCAGCTTGCTTTCGTCTTTTTCGCGCTTGATTGCTTCGCGCTCAATCTCCAACTGTTTAATGCGACGCTCAATTTCGTCCAACTCCTCCGGCACCGAGTCCATCTCCAGACGCAACTTGGCAGCCGCTTCGTCCATCAGGTCAATGGCTTTATCGGGCAAAAACCGATCGGAAATATAGCGCTGGGACAGTTCAACGGCTGCAATAATCGCATTGTCTTTTATGCGCACTTTGTGGTGTCCTTCGTAGCGTTCTTTCAATCCCCGAAGAATGGAAATCGCACTCAGAGTATCTGGTTCATTCACCATCACAATCTGGAAACGGCGCTCCAGCGCTTTATCTTTCTCAAAGTATTTTTGGTATTCGCTAAGCGTTGTTGCACCAATCGCCCGAAGCTCGCCACGTGCCAGTGCGGGTTTCAATATATTGGCGGCATCCATGGCGCCTTCACTTTTACCAGCACCAACCAAGGTATGAATCTCGTCGATAAAAAGAATTACTTCTCCATCCGACTTCACCACCTCATTGACCACAGCTTTCAGACGTTCTTCAAACTCGCCCTTGTATTTGGCTCCGGCAATCAGCGCACCCATGTCCAGCGAAAACAACTGCTTAGACTTCAGATTCTCAGGCACATCTCCACGAACAATACGGTGGGCCAAGCCCTCGGCTATAGCTGTTTTACCTGTTCCCGGCTCACCAATCAAGACAGGGTTATTTTTTGTTCGCCGGGTTAGGATCTGCAAAATCCGGCGGATTTCATCATCACGTCCAATGACCGGATCAAGTTTTCCGCTTCGGGCTTTTTCGTTCAGGTTGATCGCAAACCGATTCAGCGAATTAAACTGATCTTCTGCTGTTTGACTTTCCACTTTGGCTCCCTTCCGCAGCTCGGTCACTGCAGCGCTAAGCTCTTTACGCCCAACACCATTGTCTTTCAGAAGCGTGGACACGGTATCGCCTGTCTCAAGCAAAGCCATCAAAATATGCTCAACCGACACAAAATCATCCCCCATCTTACGCGAGATGTCGAGTGATTTCTGCAAAACTTTATTTGTATTTCCTGCTAAATAGGGCTCTCCCCCACTAACTTTCGGATAGGATTCAACGATTTTATCCAATGCTTGCTGAAAAATGCCGGTGTTTACACCTAGCTTCTTCAACAAAAACCCAGTTACATTCTCGGCGGCATGCAGTAACCCTTTTAACACATGAGCTGTTTCAACGGCCTGTTGGTTATTGGCTTGAGCAACTTCAAAAGCATGCTGAATGGCTTCCTGCGATTTGATTGTAAAATTGTTAAAATTCATAGGGTCCTCCTTTTTTTATGACTATCAAGCCACAAACAAGAAGTTAACCAATTCAAACAGATAAGGGCGAAACGGACATTTTGTCGCATCGAAACAATTGAACAGGAATATTTTACAGGAATAATAT
>NZ_CAXBDD010000072.1:0-19370 GCF_963974515.1 uncultured Sunxiuqinia sp.
TGAAATTCTTCATTCATCTCCAAAATCTCGTTTTTGGCGAAAGAGAAATTCCCTCCAAAATGATAGCTGAAGTCTCCGACTTGGTTCTCCCAAAGAAGAGAAACTTCTATGCCTTTGTTTTCCACTTCACCTACGTTTTCAACCGGACGTGCAACACCAATTAGTGAAGGCACCGAACCATTTGTGGAAGCCAGAATTTGGCTTCTTTTCTCATAAAAAGCGTCGATATTCAGCGTGAGGTGGTCCAACATTTCGAAATCCACGCCGAGGTTTGACTTCAATGATTTTTCATAAGTCAGCCCAAAAGCAGGCAGCTGTCCTTCGACAATGCCTCCGGAGCTACTGTTGTTGTCGGTAAAGAAATAGTTTCCTCCTGAGAAGAAGCCTTGGTCGTATAGATTGGGATCCATCAGGTCATTTCCACTCATACCCCAGGATGCCCGCACTTTCATAAAATCAATAACCCGGCTGTCGCGAAGGAAGTCCTCGCGGCTTGCAATCCAACCTGCGGACAGCGAAGGAAATAATCCGAAGCGGTCACCATCAGGTAGGATGTTGCTGCCGCTGTACGACAAAACACCGTCTAGATAGTACTTATTTTGATAGCCATAGCTGGCCGAGGCAATCAGGTTTTGATGTAAAAAGGTATTGTACTGCTTGTCGTTTACGCGCTTATCCTGATGATAGATGAAGGAAGTATTCAGTTCACTTTCGTTCCACGAAGTTTCATAATTCACTTTTCCGAAGATGGTTGCGTGACGACGCTGCCCTCCGAAACTATCGGAAGCATTCAAATCCGTTTCGCTACCATAGAGAGCAACCGTGGTATCGCTAATCGCGCCGGTTGACGGATCGCGTGCAACAGCAACGCTTTCGTATAGGAAGTCACGGGTTTTGCTTTCCCAGTAGGCCACCTGATTATCATAGCCCACAGCGACTTCGGCAGATAAACCCTCAAGCCAGGCACTCAAATCCTGCGTGATGCGTCCATCGGCATTAATCTCACGGCTGTGAGGGGTCCGAACTCCTGTGGATGAAACCAAAGCCATGGGGTTGTTGTCGTAATACTCTGTTCCGCCCCAGTTACCGTTAAAGGTTTCAACAGGGAACACACCGGATGGAACGCTGTATAACGCATCCATCACGCCACTAACCCGCGCGCCCGGCTCATTACGTCCATCGATCGCCCCGGCAACATTCACCCGGAATTTCGTGGTTTGTGTCAAATCAATATCCAGGTTCGTTCTGAAGTTAAAACGATCGTATTTCATTTGGCTATTGTAACGATCATCCAAGGTCGTATGATCAAACATGCCACGCTCATTCTGATAATTAAGCGCTACAAAATACTTGACCGTTTCGCCTCCACCCCGGAAGTTGGAGCTGAAATTGGTGTTCGTTCCATAGTCCTTGAGTGTTTCTCCCATCCAATCGACGTTGGGGAAGAAAGACGGTTGATTTCCGCTTTGATAATCCTGAAGGTCCCATTCGGAGTAAACAAATGGGTTTCCGTCCAAGGCACTGGCTTCGTTTACCGCCTGCGCATAATCGTATCCACTGAGGAAATCAGGTGTCCGGAAAGGTTTATTAAAACCTTGCTCAAATTTGAAATCAACATGAAACGAATTGTACTCTCCTCTTTTGGTGGTCACCAACAGCACACCATTGGCCCCTCGCTGACCATACATGGCCAAGGCTGCTCCATCTTTCAACACCGCAACACTTTCAATCTCGTCCAATGACAAGGAATTCATGTCGCGTTCGAATCCATCGACCAGCACCAACATCGAGCTGTTTTTAAACGTGCCTTTTCCACGTATAAACATATCGGGCCTGCGATTCCAGGGCTCACCCCCGTTTTGCAGAACGCTTAAACCACTAAGCTGGCCGTAAAGACTTTCTTCAGGATTCATGGCCGAGCTTTTTTCCAGTTGGTCGGAATACACCACATCAATCGATGACGTGAGCTGATCAACTTCTTGCTCCTTGCCAAATCCTAATTGAATTTTCTTATCTGAATAATCCAGGCGCACCTGAATATCGGAGGAAGTAACCGGCACCACTTTGACCATGGATTGATAACTTATCTTCATCAAGCCCTCAGGAACAACATTAAAGGTCGCATTCCCTTCGCTACTGGTCACAGCCATCGCATCAGGCAAGGCCAGCAGTTCTATCTGCGCACCGGCAATCGGCTTTCCAGCCGGATCAACAACCTGAACATTCAGGCTGTTTTCCTGACCCGCCAACGTTTGTACTGACAAAAGCAGCACAATGAATGCGATTAATTTCATACCTCTCTTTTTTATTTTCTTTTGCCACTGGAAATGTCTGGCAGAAGCTCCGTCCGACGATTGAGGAGCAATTCCATCAACCCATTTGACTATTTTATTTCTTTTCATTTTCAGTTCGATTAATGAATTAAAAAAACAACTACTCCCATCCCGGGTTTTGTACCAAACCATACGCTTTATTAATCTCATCTGGCGGGAAAGCACTCAAATACCATTTGGGTGACCAGTTGGTTTGCCAGTAGCGCTCAGAGAGTGGGAAGGTTTCATAGCTAAATGAGCCATCTCCATTTTTGTAGGTATTGACACCATGCAACGTTTGCTGAAAGAGATCGGCACGTTTCCACCGAATGATGTCAAACCAGCGGACTTCTTCAAATCCAAATTCACAGGCACGCTCCTTCAAAACAGCTTCGCGGAATTCGACCTGCGAAAGTCCGGATGGAAGATCGCTTAAGCCAACACGATTTCTGACTTGATTAACAGCCGCATAAGCCGCCGCATTTGGACCTCCATTGGCTTCATTCAGCGCTTCGGCATAGGTGAGGTAAATTTCACTCAAACGCAGGTAAGGCCAATGTATAATTGAACCAACGGATGTCGCATTGTTACCATCCAACCAAAATTTTCGAATACCAAATCCTGAAGCTCTTCCGTTGGCATTGGCATTTTGCCGTTCGCGGCCACCAATCCAAATTTCGGCTGTCCGTCCTCTAAAACTGTCGCCATTCACCAGCACCGTTTCATAAAGACGTGGATCGCGGTTGGCCCAGGGGCTTGCCGGATCCCAGCCGGAGCTCGGATCGTCAATAGGTGTTCCATCGGCCATATCAAACATATCCACATATTCTTTGGTCGGGTTTACCGTTCCATAACCTCCGGCACTCTGGAAGAAATAGAAATTTCCGTCCCAATACCCGGGAGCCTTAAACCGTACTCGTGTGCTGATCAAAACTTCGCCGTTTCCGCGTTGGTAGTAGGCATTTTGAAAATCCTGACGCGGATTGCCGGTGTTCACCAACGCATAGCCTCCCTGCGACTCGGCTTTATCAATCAATGCTTTGGCTGCCTGGGCAGTGCGGGTCCACAAAGCAGCATCGTAGCCTCCGTGCCAGGTCATGTTCTGGGAAGATGCTTCTCCTTCGAGGTAAGGGGCATTATCATTGAATAATGGACTTGCACCAAACAAGAGGACACGAGCTTTGAGTCCCATTGCTGAAGCCTGGGTAAACCGACCATCCCAGTTCGACGGGTCTTCAATCACCCAAGGTAAGTCAGGAATGGCTTCATCGATTAAACTCACAATGGAGTCAAGCGTTGCTTTTGATGTTAAGCGCGGCAAGTCGGTATCTTCCGTTGGTGTATAAGCATGATTCACCCACGGTAGTCCGCCATAGTGCCGATACATATCTGTATAATGAAGCGCAATAATCATTTTAGCTTCTGCCCTAAGCTGATCCAAGTACTCCGCGGAACCTTCAGGAATACGATAGGAATTTTCGATGAAATTCCATCCGATACGGATTCCATCCCAACTTTGTTCCTGAATATAGTGATACTTGGTGTTGGTCGCTGAATTTTCAACAGCGGCACTATATTGTCCGGAATAATATTGCTGAACAGCTCCGCCCCAGCCTAAAGAACTTTGATTGAGGTCGGTAAGCGATTCGAGAATATCCATTCCCATCTTGTTTCCTTTAGCCGACCAGTTCAGGTTCAGCCCATAAGGTAGCGTTCGGTAACCCTGCCATAAATAACGCTCTGACAATTCCAGCGAGTTAAAGATGGTATCTGCTGTAACATCCACACTGGGTTCTTTTTCAAGAAAATCATTCCCGAACTTCAACTCCTCACATGAACTCAGAAGCAACCCAATGACAGCAACAACATAGAGTAGTGTATTATTTTTCATTTGACTTCTTTTTCTCATAATTTGTAACATTTTCAACATGCAAAACCTGTTGGTTAACTAACTGGTACATTCTAGAAATCTACCTTAACCCCAAGGTTATAGACCTTAGTCAGAGGGTATGCTGAATCGCTTCCTGTGCGGGATTCAGGATCGGTGATGTCGAGTTTATCAATGGTGATCAGGTTATATCCATTGAGGAATGCCCTGAGGTTTTGAATACCAAAGCGGTTAAGAAAACTGCCATCAAAATTGTACCCCAGCTCCAGGTTTTTTAGTCGGACGTAAGACGCATCACGCAACCAGAAATCGGAACTTTTGGTGTTGTTATTCTGCCCCACCAAAGTCATTCGCGGATAGGTAGCTGCATCAGCCGTTTCGGGAGTCCATCGGCCATCGGCCATGTACTGAAGCAGCGAACGGTCTTGCGTAGCACCGAAAGCCACCCGGTAGGTTTCACCTAACAAACGGGAAGTGTTGGTGGCACCTGCCCACGACATGGATACATCAACGCGCTTCCAACGAAAACCCATGTTGGCACCAAAGGTGAACTCCGGATATTGCGGATGTCCAATAGCCCGTTGATCGTCTTGATCAATAACACCGTCGTCGTTTAAATCCTGATAAACCATATCACCCGGCTGAAGATTGTATTGATGATCAGGAACGTTTGTATTATCAACATCGGCTTCGGTGAAGAACCGGTCAAATACATAACCAAATGGCTGACTGACCGAGTGGCCTGTCCGATACAGGTAATCCTCATTTTGAGGTACTTCGTCCATGAAAATGATGGTATTTCTGGCATGCGAAGTGTTCAGATTAATCCAATAACGAAAATCGCTATTGACTGCCTGATTCCATCGGGTTTCCACTTCGAAGCCTTTGTTTTCCACTTCTCCAATATTCACAGCCGGCAAATCGTAAGCCACATAACCCGGAACAGTTCCACGGAAGGTCAGGATATCTTTCCTGTTTTCAATGAAGTAGTCAAAGTTAACTCCGAGTTTTCCATTGATGAATTTCATATCCACTCCAAGATTCTGTTTTTGAGCTGTTTCCCAGGTAACATCGGGATTTCCAATTTGTCCTTCGCTTGCCGCAGTCTGGTTGGTCGGATTATCGGTTCCAAAGTTGTAGCCTCCGGAAGAAGGGTTGTAACTATCGGGAAGGTAAAGGAAGCGATCTCCTCCAATTTTATCATTCCCCACCAAACCAAAGGAGGCGCGTATTTTCAAATAGTTGAAGAATGGTAGAGCATCCATGAATGGCTCTTCGGTAATGATCCAGCCAGCAGACATGGCCGGGAAAACACCAAACCGCTTGTCTTCTGCAAAGTTTTCAGAGCCGTTGTAACCAATGTTAAAATCGACAAGGTACTTGGTGTTATAATCATAAGTTACGCGGCCGACCAAACCGACAAGGCCGGTTGGGATGTCGCGGAACTGTCCCGGATAATATACCTTATTTTGATTGTACAACACCAGTCCTCCAACATTGTGCTGACCAAAATCGCGGTTATAGCTAAATCCGGCTTCCAAATACCAGTTCCTGCCTTTTCCATAGTTCTCATTGTAGCCCAAATTCCCGTCTGATCCATTCTTGCGGTAAACAATACTCATGTCAGTGGGATCGGCATCCGGATCCACATCTTTCCGGAAAAAAGGCTCATAATTGGCGACCGAAGAGTTGCGGACTTTGGTGTGCGTGTAGTTGGTATTGTAAGCCACCTTTGTTCTAAAACTCAAGCCCTTGGTGATAAATTTCAGATCTTGATTGATATCGATATCGAAATTCAGGTTGTTATTTAGGATATTGGAAAAGCCTCGCCCGTAAAACGGATCCAAACCATCTTTCTTCTGGTTCGGAATATAATAATCACCGTTCAGAATGTATTTTCCATCCACAACGCCCGGCCCTGAAAAAGGAACCGACCAGTAGATCAAGCGAAAAAGCTGGTCCATGCCGTCTTTTGCATTGGGCTGATTGGTCACTCCAACCCGTCCGCCGGCAGTAATTCCAACCTTCGTGGTTTCGGTGACATTGATGTCCAGGTTCGTCCGGTAATTATAACGTTTGTACGAAAAGTTGTAATCATACTGCGAATCGAAGGTTTCGAACAAACCCCCTTGATCGAGGTAACCGACCGACACAAAGTATTTTACCTTATCGGTTCCACCCGAAATATTCACGTTTCCTTTGTACTGCATCGCGGTGGGTTTCAAAATATAATCTACCCAGTCGGTATTCGGATAAATCAGCGGATCCGATCCTGTGCTAAAGGCGTTCAGTGCCTGGGGCGAAAACCGGAGCTGGTCAGCTGTCAGCGACGGGTCATCGTTTAACTGCGCTTCATTGTAACGCGAAGCATAAGTGTAACTATCGGCAAACTCAAGCAATCGGGTTGGCTGCTGCATACCGGTTGAAAAACTCGTGGAGATTTTTGCTGCTCCTTTTTCACCGCGTTTGGTTGTTACAATGATAACGCCATTTGCTCCACGAACACCATAAACAGCGGTTGCCGAAGCATCTTTCAAAACCGATACACTTTCAATTTCATTGGCATCCAACTGCATAAATGATCGCTCAACCCCATCGACAATCATTAGTGGTTGCGATCTGCCTTCGGAAAGCGAAGCAACCCCACGCACGTAAATAGTTGGGTCATCGGCACCCGGTTGTCCGGAAAACTGGATGGTGCTAAGCCCGGTTACTTTACCGGCCAGGGAGTTTGCCACGCTTGCGCTTGGTGACTTTAAGAGTTCTTCAGAATCTACAGAAGTAATGGCCCCCGTAATCGAGACTTTTTTCTGCTGCCCGTAAGCCACCACCTGAACTTCATTTAAATCATACATGGCCGATGCCATCTCAACGTCAATCACACGCTGGTTTCCGACACTCACTTCCTGGGACTCAAGCCCAACAAAAGTAAAAACCAACACACTCCCTGATGATACACTCAGGATGTAATTCCCGTCAAAATCAGTAATCGTACCATTTGTGGTACCCTTCTGAATAACGGTAACACCAGGAACAGGCTCTCCTTCCGTGTCAGTCACCGTTCCGGTTACCTGCACGTTTTGAGCCAATAAGAGGTTGTTCATTCCGAACAAAATCATTAAGGTCAGAAATAAACAAATCCATCTCCGTTTTTTTCTCATAGGTTCTAAGTTTTATTCGTTAATAATTAGTGTTGAGTATTTATAGATAGATGGTTAATAATAAGATCAACCAAAGCGTTAGCAAGACATAGAGTAAATAAATTACAATTTTGGGATTGCCTCTGATATTCAGTCCCAACTTGCGTCTCAACCAATCCTCTTTGTTTTCTTTCAACATGAAATTTCTTAATGTCATTTCCAATCAGCGCAAATTACGTGATGCAAATTGGAACATTTTTTAACATTTGAAAATGGAGATTCAACCAAATAAGGTAGCATTTCCCTTCTTTCTTTTCTTATGCGGATTATCAAAAAAGGGGGTAATTCAAGTCAACGAATAGCACTAACGCATTAATCAACTGAGGATTAAAACAGACTCAAAGCCGTTCATGGCGTTTGATCAGGATGATCACAGAAAAGAAAGCATCGTGTTCGTTCGATCACAAACGCACAAAAAACATCGGTGCTTTTATGCCTTGGTCGACGCAGCGTGGAATAAGCAATCCGTATTATCCTTTTCGGTTTGTTTTCCGATAGTCAGATGGTGTGGTTCCATAAACGGCCTCAAAACTCTTACGAAAGTTTCGGGTATCAGCGTAGCCCACGTTTTCAACTATTTCCGAAACCGTCAGGTTGGTTTCGGCCAAATAGCTTGCCGCCTTCTTCAGGCGAATGCTTTTTATAAACTCGCCAGGCGATTGCGCCACCACACCCTTCATTTTCCGGTAGAAGGTCGAGCTGCTCATTCCCATTTCGCGTGCCACGAAATCGGCATCCAGCGAAGGATTCTTGATATTTTTCTCAATGACCGAGATGACCGCTTTAATCATCGCTTCATCTGCAGGCGTGATCTCTTTGTTCAGAGGATCAAGATTCACCTTTTTCTGGTACTTCGCTTTCAGGGCAGCCCGCTGAGCGATGACCTGTTTTACTTTCTCCAGCAACAGAGCCGGATCAAACGGCTTCGTCAGATAAGCATCAGCGCCTTTTCGCGTGCCCATCAAATAATCCTGATCCCGATCTTTGGCGGTGATCAGGATCACCGGGATATGCGAAATTCGATCATGGTTTTTAATACGCTGGCACAACTCATAGCCATCCAACTTGGGCATCATTACATCAGAAAGAACCAAATCAGGCACGTGCTCAATCGCCGCATGAAATCCCGCCAGACCATCCTCCGCCTCCAAAACCTGGTAATGGTCGACTAACAAATTAACCATGTAATCGCGCACCTCGTCATTGTCTTCTACAATCAACACTTTGGGGCCATTGTTTCCAGCCCGATTTAGCGTTGAGCCAGCTGGAGTAAGGTCAGCAAGCTGCCATTTCATTTCATTGATCTGAAGATCCGGGGCATCGACTACCCGCTCATTTTCCAGCAAATGAGCAGAACCCTTAGGAAGACGAATGGTAAAATGAGTCATTGCTCCCGACTTGCTCTCTACCTCAATCTGGCCTCTGTGCAAGTCAACAAAACGCTTGACCAGATAGAGTCCAATACCATATCCACTGTAGTTTTTATGTCCTGATGCCTGGTAAAACCGCTCAAAAAGGCGACTAATTTCACCCTCTGAAATTCCCTTGCCATTATTAGACACCTTGAGGATCATTTCCTGTTCTGACTCCGTCAAATCCAACTTAACGACTGGCGGTTGTCCCGAATACTTGAATGCGTTGGACAACAGATTGGTGATAATAATATCCATCTTTGAAGGTTCGAACCAAAGTTCCGGCTGACGAACATCGAATAAGACCTGAAAATCAATCTTTTTGCGAATAGCCATTTCCTGAAAAGCATTGCTGATGCCTTTCACAAAATCGACGATATTGTACGCTGACGCTTTCAGTTCCATTTTACCAACTTCAACTTTTCGGAATTCGAGCAGCTGATTCAATAGAAAAACGAGCTTGGATGCGCTGGAATAAATTAAGTGGAGCCGTTTGGTGAAAAAAGATTGGCTTAAGCTGTTAAAATCAGTCGACATCAACTCCTCCAACGGGCCTTGAATAAGGGTTAACGGCGTTTTCAACTCATGCGATATATCGGTGAAAAAGCGAAGTTTGTATTCATTCATCTCATGTTCCTGAATCCGGTTCAGGTGTTCCATTCGCGCTGCATTCTGCAAGCGTTCTTGCTTCAATGAAGTTCTGTTTATAAGAAAGACGATCACCATCAAAACCAGAATATAAATGGTAAACGCATACCAGGTTTTCCATGGAGGAGGAAGTATTTCAATCTGAATTCTCCGCCCTTCAAGATTCCAAAAGCCATTACTGTTTGATCCGGCGAACTGAAGGGTATAATCGCCCGGGGCGAGATTGCTAAACGAAAAATGTCGTCGCTTTCCGGTATAAACCCAGTCTCCTTCGCCATTTTCATCCATCAAGCGATAGGAATACTGATTATTTTCCGGAGACTTATAATCCAAAGCGGCAATCTCGAATGAAAACTCTTTTTGGGTATGGTCGAAAGTCAGCTTTTCAACCTCGTTAATCGAAACAGGTAATATTCCCTTTTCATGAACGGGCACATCACGATTCATGACCTTAAAACTGGTGATCGCAATTTCGGGAATGGTCATATTGTCCTCGAAGTGGGCGGGGTAAAAAAAAGTCAAATCAGCATAGCCTCCAAAATAGATTGTGCCATCGTCAGCCTTGCAGCTTGCCCCCTCAGCAAAATTGTAACCGCCAACTCCATCACTCACATCATAATTTCGAAACTCGCCGGTTTGCGGGTTAAATCGTGAAATACCGGCATTGGTACTCACCCAAATATAACCCAAAGCTTCCTCAACCGCATTAACATAGTCATCTGTCAGGCCATCTTTGTTGGTGTATTCAGTGAGTTCATATTCACCCTGCTCATTTTTTGTCAGGCAATTCAGGCTGCAAGGAGTTCCGAACCACAATCGGTTGAGTGAATCAACATGGCAAGCTAAAATAATATCGCACAGCAACTCTTGCTCTTCATCTAAAAAATCCGTTACAGAGACCGGAATCGAGTCATTCTCACCAATCAAATACAAGCCCTTATAGGTTCCAATCCAAAGCGTTCCCGAACGATCGGTAACCAACGAAGAAACTCTGTTATCTTCTAAACTTCGGTTTTGGTCACCCGAACGAAAATAGCTCTTCAGATCATACTGACCATTCTCAAAGGAAAAGACATACAATCCATTTTGCTGGGTAGCCACCCATAACTCGCTTCCAACTTCCTTGATATCAAGCACTTTTCGAACAGCACCAAGTTCTGTGCTGTTAAAATACTTAGTGGCTTCAACCAATTCATATTGGCCTCGGCTATTCTTATGGACAATAAATAAACCGCCTTCAAGCCCTACCCACAATCGCCCCTTTGAATCGGGCGCAATTGCTTTTACCATAAAGCGAGTGCTACCATATTGTGGATTTCTGCGCTCAAAACCAACCGGTTTGTAAGTGATTTTATCCGTTGTAACATACAATCCACTACCGCGGGTTCCAATCCATAATTCGCCCTCGTCTGAAGCATAGACCGAATTGACATGCCAGGACTCAGCGGTGGTATTATTGACAGAAGAAATGGATTGAAACTGTCTGCTATCGGACAATTTAACGACACCTCCACCATCAGTGCCAAACCAAATATCGCCAACGGGATCCTGAAAAATATCAAGAATAATATTGTAATCCTCTGATTTTCGCTTCATGTCGGCAGGCCGCAATGAAACTTCAACCGAAGTTTTGTTGGCACTGTCGAAACGGTAAAGCCCGTTCCCCCAGGTTCCCACCCAAATATGCTGGTTTTTATCCAACAGGAGGGAATAGGTATTTGTCACTCGCTGACCTCCTTCACTGACAATATCATAGGATACGTGGGTCATGGCGCTGTAGTTTAAGCTGACCACCCCACTATTCCAGCCAACCATCCACAGCACCGAATCAACAGGATCTTCAACAATTTCAGTCACTTCATGATACCCAGGCCGCAATGGATATCTCCTGATCTCCTCATCGTCGGCCTTTCGATAACTCAAGCCAGTGCTCGATCCAAACCACATCGTACCATCCTGCGACTGAAGAATAGCACTTATACGCTGTCCAGACATATAATGGGAGATCTTCTTCGTTCCGGGGTCATATTCATATAATCCACTTCCCCAACTTCCAAACCAATAATTCCCGGTATCGTCTTTGAAAATCTCAATAATTCGATTGGGGAATTCGCCGGCAACACGGTCCAAGTCTTTAAATGTAAGTGCTTCAAGGTCATAAATTCCTAAACCACCCGATTTTGTTCCGATCCAAATATCGCCCTGATCATCGACATACAAACACTCAATCGAAGGATTTTTTAGCCCGTTAATTTGGTGTGGTTCGGGCTTATAGGGAACAAATTCGTAACCGTCAAAGCGGTTCAAGCCGCCACGTGTCCCAAACCACATAAAACCATACTTGTCTTGCACAATCGAGGTTACTTCGCTTTGAGACATCCCATCTTCAACCGAAAAATAACTCATCAAGTAGTTTTCATTCAAATTCTGTCCCAATACATTCTTCCCCAAAAGCAGGAAACAAAGGATCAGGAACAATCCCATAACTCTGAATATGACTTTGACGCAAGTTCCTCGCATGAAGTAATTTTATGACAGAGATATAACATTAACGGCACCACAACACCCAGGCTATTCACATTTCCCTGGCCTTTAAAAGTAATATTTTCCGTCGAATAACAAATATCCACTCAGTCCCACGCTCATTAAATAAGCTGACAGGAATCCTTTTGGTAACGTTACGCTATTAAATGACACACGTGCTCGTTGTCTGCAAATCAGTCGGAACGGATCATTCCTAAAATGGAAGCACTCTAGGCCGTGAGCATTGCTTTGCTCACCATTTACGACATGCGCAAAGCAGCCGATAAAGCAATGATTATAGAAGATATCAAGCTTCTTCAAAAGCGCAAAATTGATCATTTAAGAGTAGCACCAATCGTTAACAACTTACTTTCGAACGTTTTTATTTTTCTACCGGATTAAAAAACGGTAGTCGCCAGCTTTAAGCTCCAGAATCGCCTGTTCCTGATCCAGTTCCAGAATTTTAAGGTTTGTGTTCTTCGATAAGTTTTTACCTTTCTCTTCAATCTTTGTTCCCCGAAGCCGAAGTCTGGCCGTGCTGTTAGCCGGAACCGAAACCTGGTAATCAACGGTCCGTCCCTTCCGTTTCCATGAAGACACGATGGTGCCATAGGGGCTTTCGTGTGTGGCTTCAAACTGATCCAGACCGTTTACAAAATTCGGGTTCAACAGGATATTCTTGAAGCCGGGTTGCTCTTCGTCCGGGAAAATACCGCCCAGTGCTTTGTAGTACCAGGCGCTGATTTCGCCAAACATGATGTGGTTCATCGAAATATCGCTTTTGGCATCCAGCGGCCAGTTTTCATAAAAGGTGGTGGCGCCGTTCACAATCCACCAGCCCCAGGAGGGAAAGGTCTCCTGCGAGGCAACTTCCCAGGCCAGCTCCGGATACCCGTTTTCACTCAGGGCATTCAAAATGGCTTTGGTACCAAGCAAACCCACATCAATGTGCTTATCATCGGCTTCCACACGTTTAGCCAGGTTTTCGGCCACCTTCGCTTGCAATTCCTGCGGAACCAGTCCCCAGTATAAAGCAACACTCAGCTCGGTTTGCAGCCCGCTGCCATACAAGCCCGTTTCACGGTTGAGATATTTTTCATTCACCGTTTTCTTGATCTTTTCGGCCAGTGCTGTGTAATGCTTGAAATCGGCTTCTTTCCCCAGGATACTGGCTGTCTTCGATAAGATCAGCGCATCCACGTAATAATACGCGGAGGAAGTAAATTCTTTGGGAGTCTTCGATTTCACCGGCACCCAATCGCCCAAGCCCCAGTCGGTAATGCCCGATGGATACAGCTCATCAATGTGATCCACATAGCGCTTGATGTTGTCGTAGCAGCGCTCCAGCAAGCGGGAATCACCATAAAACAAGTAGATATTCCATGGAATAATAGCAATGGTGCTGGTCCAGTCCGGACCATTTGCCCAGGTGTAGCCCCATCCGTCGGTGGGAATGATGGCCGGCAGCACGCCGTTGGGCTGCTGTTCATCGCGATGATCAGCCAGCCATTTTTCGTAGATCGTAATTCCATCGAAATTATACAAGCCGGTCTCAATGGCAATATGTGCATCTCCGGTCCAGCCGTTCTTTTCGCGCTGTGGGCAGTCCGTAGGATAACCAAACAAGTTGGAAAGATAGGATGCGTTGGCAGCTTCCCAAGCCCTATTCAAGGTGGTATTGGATGAGCGAACGTTCCCGGAAGGAGGCACATCGCTATGCATAAAGTAAGCGGTCAGGCTTTCTTTAGTCAGCTCCAATGGTTGGTCAGAACTGACTTCCACGTATTGGAACCCTTTGTAGTTAAAACGCGGCATAAAGCGCTCTTCTCCCTCCCCACGCAGGATAAAGATATCGGTTTGAAAAGGATCAGAATCATCTGTAGGTCGATAGTGCACGTCAATATTGGACATGTCCGCTTTTCCATTCTCATCCAGCCGTTCGGTATGTTTCAGGCGAATGGTGGTTCCTTCTGCTCCGGAAACGTTGATACTCGTCACCCCAGCCATGTTTCTTCCAAAATCGAACAGCCAGGTTCTTTCGCCCTGCCGGGTCATGCTCACTGCCCGGATTTCCGTGACATGACGAATTGGATGCAACACCTGGGCAGTAATATTTTGCGAAGGCGCATTGGTTGGCATGGCATTTCGCCAGCCTTCCGGTTTGAAGCCGGGCGAGTCCCAGCCGGCTTGCTCCAATCGGGCATCGTAATGTTCGGCCGTATAAATGCTGTTGAAAATAACCGGGCTTAGTGCAGTCTGCCAGTCCGACCCGGTGCTGACGGTCTCCTCCGATCCATCCGCGTAAGTGATCCGCAAATCCATGCAGAATTTGGGACGGGCGCGCCAGGGCGCCTGGTCGAAATACCAGACCGCCGTGGATTGGTGGTTATACCAGCCATTGCCAAGCAACACCCCCAGCACGTTTTCGCCCTGCCGCAGGTTGGTGGTCACATCGTGAGTGACGTACAAATTTCGCCGGTCGAATCGCGTATAAGTTGGATCGAGCCGGTGATCGCCAATTCGTTCGCCGTTGATGGATAGTTCATATAATCCGGCTACGGATATATAGACCCGTGCCGACAGAATTTGCTTTTTCGTATTGAATGCCTTTCGGAAATAGGGTGCCGGCTTCAGCTTGTAGTCATGTGTATCGCTAATCCAGTGGCCTTTCCAGTTGTGCTGATCCATCAGGCCAGTTTCAAACCAGACGACTTCCGACCAGTCGGTCCAATTCGCACTTTCATCCTGAATCCGGACACACCAGTAATAACGGGTAAAGGGATTGAGTTCAGGGCCTTGGTAAACTGCAGGAATGGTTCCCGACTTGATGGTTTCCGACTCCCAGACATTGCCGGAGCCTGAGCTCACGTCAAGCTCATCAGTTCCCACAATAATTTGGTAAGCCTGCTGCATGAGGCCCGGTTCTTCACTCACCGTTTGCCAGGTGAAACGCGGATGGGACTCATCAATCCCCAGGGGATTTTCGAGATATTCACATTGGAGTTTTGTAACGGTTGATTGGGAAAAACCCGGATGACTGAGCACCATCAAAAAGATGATGGGGAGGAATAGGTCAATTCTGTTCATGGAATGAATGTTTGCCCAAAAATAACAAATTATCCGGGTTTACACGGGCGGCTTCAAACTTGATGGCCAGCTCTTCTGTGTGGCCAGCTATCGTCTATAGATCGCCAGCATACAGATCCAGGTGGGCAGAGATCATCTTTAGTTATGGCGGTTACACATCTATGTGTGGCGGTTACATACCTAAGGGCGGCTATTGCATGCATTGCACCGGCCGCAGATAAAAACGCTTTGATGAATATCGACAGGATCAACCAATGTCATTAAAAAATTATCCGGTGTTCATTGGTGGTCATCCACTGACCTTCCCGAGTATTAATCGGCCCCTGGAAGAAACAACTCACCAGGATTTTTAATGCATAAGATCAGGCGAATGGCATACAGCACGGAAAAAATAGCCAGGTAAACCTCATAGGGTTCATTGTTTCCGGTGTAGGTAGAACCTGCCATCAGCAAGAAAAAAATAAACAGACTGGCATGCGGCATAAACAGATTGGTGATCAGCCCTCTGGGTTTGTTGATCAGCCAAAAATAGGAAAGCATAATAAAGGAGCCAAAACCAACAAAAGGATAAGCATACTTAAACAGCGGATTGAAAAAGTTATGAATCGTATTTTCCTGTTGATAGTTTAATCTGAAAAGGTCCGTCGTTTCAATTTCGAAAAACTGCTGTCCCCAACTTACTTCCTCGCCATAAATCAATAAAAATGAGCCGGATAACATGAACAGCCCCCAATTAATTTTTCGCTTGAGCCGTGGAGCCATATCTAGCCTGCGCACCTTCGAAACAGGGATCAACACTAAAATAGCAGCCACAACAAAAAGGTTTGGAGTGAACTTATCAGCCCACCCTTCCCACTGAGGCTCTCCAAAAGCCAGCATCGATAAGTGAAGTGCGATCGCAAGTCCTGAACTGATAATGAAAAAATGTTTCCCAATGTTTTTTCGCGAACAGACCGGATCAGGAAAAAAAATCCTGCTCACATCATATGAGAGTTGCTGTAAGGGCAGGCGCTCCAGAAGTTTGTTGATCCAATTCAAGGCAAAAAGCACACTAAGACCAAACACGCCGGCAAAAAGAAAATATATCATTAGCCTGAGTTTAGCTACCCCCACTTCATTCAGATGTCCATCGGGAGTCAGGTGGATTTTGGCCAGCTCGACCACTTCGTGAAAAAAATAATGGGATAACAGAAGACAAATCAGGGACAAGACAATGCCTACGACCCCAATACGCATAGAGATTTGACGATTCATATACTTAAGATTTTGGGTTGGTCTAACAATTGACCATGACTTTTAGCCGATGCCTATCGACTCGTTTACAAGACCACGCAGAGTATGTCCGTTTAACAATTCGAAATATAAACGATCAAACGGAGGAAGCTGAACAGCTTAGCTTCATCCAACCTAACAAGCATATTCAAGCATTTGTTCTATCTGCCTGCTAAATATATTTTTCAATGATGCTTAACAGGGCCGGAACTTGAATGGGTTTGCTCACGTAATCGTTAAATCCGGAGCGCTTGATTTTCTCAATATCGTCGGTCATTGCGAAAGCTGTTTGGGCAATAATCGGAATCCCGGGGTTAAATTGCCGGATTTGTCGCGTTGCTTCATATCCATCCATTCCCGGCATTTTTATATCCATCAAAACCAACTTAATCCCCGGATTCTGTCTTACAAACTCCACGGCATCCGCACCATTGACAGCATGCAACAAACGATATTTCTTCCTCAACAATACAACCTCCAGATAATAATAGCTGGCTTCATCATCCTCCACAATCAGAATCAGGGACTCTTCGTTGGCAGTGTCTTCGTGTGGTTCAATGACCTGCTGCCGCGTAATTTTGTCTTCAGCTGGCTGGACTCCGCCCGGAATGGATACATAAAACGTACTTCCTTTACCCACTTCGGATTTGAGCCACATCCGGCCATTTAACAGATCAGTGTATGCCTTGCATATCGAGAGGCCCAAGCCAGATCCTTCGTAAGCACGCGTTAAGTTCTGTTCGGCTTGTGTAAAGCGGTCGAAAATCAATTCGTGACGGTCGGCTGCAATTCCGGATCCACTATCCTTAACGTAAAAAACAAGCGCTCCATCTTCCTCCTGAACGCCAATTTCAATGAATCCTTTGGTGGTGAATTTCAACGCGTTTTTTATCAGGTTGACTAAAATCGATTCCAACTTATTATTATCGGTTTTAATCGATGCTTTCTCAGCCAACTGACTCACCATCGAAATTGACAATCCCTTCTTTTCGGCCTCAGGCTTAAAGAAATTACATAAATAGCTTAGCATTTTACTGACATCAAAAACCGACTCCTTCAGATCGATGTGCCCAGCCTCAATCTTGGAGATCTCAATAATATCGTTCAGGGTAGTCATCAACCGGTCACCACTGGAGCGAACCACGTGAAGGTACTCTTCCCTGACCTCAGCATCCAGCTCAGTTTCCTGCAACAACTCCAAAAAGCCGATAATCCCGTTCATGGGAGTTCGGATCTCGTGGCTCATGTTAGCCAGAAACGACGACTTGAGCCGGTCGCTTTCCTCTGCTTTTTCCTTGGCCAGTGTCAAGTCTTCTATTAGTTTCTTCTTTTCGGTGATGTCTTCCCGCACGGTCACAAAATGTGTCATTTTTCCCTCGCTGTTAAAAATGGGGGAAATAATGGCATCAACCCAGTACAAGGTGCCGTCTTTTTTCTTGTTTAACAGTTCTCCTGCCCAGTCTTTCCCGGCAAGAATGTTTTTCCACAGCTCCCTGTAAAATTGATCGGAATGACGTCCTGACTTCAAAATCCGGGGTGTCAGACCAATCACTTCATCCTGCGGGTAACCACTGACGCGGGCAAACGCCGGATTCACATACTCAATTCGTCCTGCAATATCCGTAATGATCATGGCAACGGGACTCTGCTCTACTGCCCGATTGAGCAACCGCAACTGGCGCTCCTGCTTTTTCTTTTCCGAGATATCATGCACAATAGAATGTAGACAACTTTTGCCCTTAATGATCATTGGGCTGCTAAATATCTCCACATCGAAAACAACCCCGTTGGCTTTCCGGTGCTTTAACTCCTTGTTAACATGCGCCTTAGTCAGTGTCCCCTGCAAGCGCTGCATCACAGCCGGAGCTGGCAAGGTGTCGATATCCGTTACGTTCATCTTTACAAACTCGCTCTCGGACCACCCATACAAGGCAGCTGCTGCCTGATTCACTTCAATGATGTTACCGTTGTCGGGGTCGATGATCATTTTTGCGGCAGTATGGCTATAAAACAAGTTACGGAACTTTTCCTCACTTTCGCGCAGAGCTTCTTCCTGTGCTTTTCGCTCGGTAACATCCCGAATGATCATGCTGGTTCGTTCTTCGCCATGGCGGTCGCAAAAAATGGAGGAGGTAAATTCACACAACAAACGCGCCCCATCTTTTCGCTTAAAGTACAGTTCTCCTTTTACCCGGCCGTACTTGCTTCGCTGCTCCAATAGATCGGTTAAGCGTGTGTCGGTATTATCCACCAGGCCACTCCGGCCCCAACGGACAATCTCCGCTTCGCTCATTTCGAACAAGGTGCAGGCCGCCGGATTGGCCGACAAAATTTCGCCATTGGGATTGGTGAGCAAAATGGCATCCAGACTATTCTCAACAAACGAACGGTATTTCTCTTCGCTTTCGCGCAAGGCTTCCAGCGTTTGCTTGAGCTCGGTCACATCACGACAGGAGGCAATCATAATCTGCTCGTGCAAAACCGGGTGGGCGCTCCACGAAAGCCATTTCAGCGAGCCGTCTTTGCACAGGTAGCGGTTGTCAAAACGAACCACCTTTTCTCCTGCACTCATTTTATCGCCAATTTCTCTAGTATCATCGCGATCTTCGGGATAGACAAACTCGAGAAAGGGCTTATCCATCAGTTCTTCCCTACTCCAGCCCAGTGTTCGCTCCCAGGCGGGATTCAGTACTTTGAAAAAACCATCGAAGCCAGCAACACAAAACATATCCACGGTGTAATTAAATACCCGGTCGCTGAGTAGTAGCTTTTCCTCTGCCTGCTTTTGCAGAGTCACATCGCGGGCTATTCCTTCGAGTGCAACCAACTGCCCATCGTCATTAAAAATTGGAATATTGCGTTGTTCTTTCCAGATCTGTTGGCCATCCTTCCGGAAATACCGCAAGGTCAACGACTGGCGAACCGAAGAGTCATCCAGAAGCATCCGCTCCAAAAGCTCGCGATCATCCGGATGCACATACTTAAACACCAAGTCTGGATCAGCATAGTATTCCTCCGGGGCATAGCC
>NZ_CAXBDD010000073.1:0-19121 GCF_963974515.1 uncultured Sunxiuqinia sp.
ATCACCTCCAGCACCTTACCCACTTTGATAAATGCCTCAACTGCCTGATCGATCTGTTCGTTGGTGTGGGCAGCCGACAGTTGCACGCGGATGCGGGCCTTGCCTTTGGGTACTACCGGATAAACAAAGCCAATGACGTAGATGCCTTCTTCCAGCAGTTGGTCAGCGAATTTGACGGCGAGCGGCGCGTCGTAGAGCATCACCGGAACAATGGCTGTTTCGCCTTTCACCAGGTCGAAGCCGGCTGCTTCCATTTTACTTCGGAAGCGATTGGCATTTTCCATCGTCCGGTTTTGCAGTTCCGAAGAGGCGGTCAGCATGTCGAGTACTTTCAGGGTCGCGCCAACGGTAGCCGGGGCCAAGGTGTTGGAAAATAAATATGGGCGTGAACGCTGGCGCAGCATCTCGATAATCTCCTTGCGGCCCGACGTGCAGCCGCCATTGCCACCGCCCAGTGCCTTTCCAAAGGTGGTGGTGATGATGTCGATTTTTCCCAGCAAGCCAAAGTGTTCGGCCGTTCCGCGACCGGTAGCGCCAATGTAGCCCGATGCATGCGAATCATCCACCATGACCAGGGCATCGTACTGTTCACACAAAGCCACAATCTCGGGCAGTTTGGCCAGGTCACCATCCATGGAGAAAACGCCATCAGTAACCACCAGCCGGTATTTGGCCGACTGACTTTCGATCAGGCAACGTTCCAGCTCTTCCATATTCGAGTGTTTGTAGCGAAAGCGCTGGGCTTTGCACAAACGTACCCCATCGATAATGGAGGCATGGTTCAGCTCATCCGAAATAATGGCTGAATCGTCGCCAAGCAAAGGTTCAAATACGCCACCGTTGGCATCAAAGGCTGCACAATACAAAATGGTGTCTTCGGTGCCCAAAAACTCGGAGGTTTTCTGCTCCAGTTCTTTGTGAATGGCCTGCGTACCACAAATAAAGCGCACCGACGAAAGCCCGAATCCCCAGTCGGTCATGATATTCTGGGCAGCTGTAACCACCTCCGGATGATTGGCGAGCCCCAGGTAGTTGTTGGCGCAAAAGTTTAGCACCTGCCTATCGGTGCCCACCCGGATTCCCGAACTTTGAGAGGAAGTGATGATGCGTTCGGTTTTATAAAGTCCCTGCGCCTTGAGTTCTTCCAGGGTTTGCTGTAAGTCTTCTTTTATTTTTCCGTACATCGTTGGCTTATTTAGAAGGTTAAACGAATCAAATTACTTGTTCATGAATGTCCTTCAAAGTAATCAAATAAGCACAAAATAAAAAGTGATAAAAAACAGATTGCCCGGATTGATTTAAAAGCCAGACTATGCGCATTGAGCTAAACATGGAATAGTCGCTGCAGCGGAACCGGAATAATTTCCCTATCCCTTTAAGCGCGGATTGACTACATTATTGTAGAGCGAACCAAAGGTAAATGACAAGCCCACCTGAAGCTGGTAGCGGTATGCTGTGGCCTGCTGAACCTGCTTCAACAAAATTTCTTCCATGGTAGCTTCACTTTTCAGGATTGACAACCGGTCGTTGATGATTGAATAATTTCCGGATACATTGAACGATAGTCCTTTCCAAACCCGCAAATAAAGGCCAGAATAAATGGCCAGGCTATTTTTATTGAAATCATGGAAATACGTGTTTCCCGAAAGCGAGGTGTAAGCCGACCCCCATTTTTCCTGCACTTTATAAGCCACCGCGAAAGTCTGACGAACAAGGTCTTCCTCCAGTTTATTAAACATGGTCGTATCCATGTATTGTCGGCCGTTGTAGCCCAGAAAATAGGAAATACGCAGTTGCTTCCGGCTGGAAAGTTCGTATGGGTAAAGGTTGTATTCAACGGCAGGAAATGCCCAGTAATTCAACTTAATGTTGCTATAGCTACTCGACGATACGCCTGATTTCAGACCAACGGCCATGTGGTCGCCAATGCTCTTTACTACCAGACTTTCGAAGCTCTGATAGGTTCGTTTGGCGGTGATTTCATCGCCATCATTTTCATACCAGTCTTCATCGTAATTGTTGTCGACATCAAATTCGAAACGCCATTCCGGGGTAATTCGTTCCACATCAATGGCGATGTCGAAGTCGAACTCCCGCTCCGTTTCCTCGCCATTTACATTGGTTCTTGTATGGATCCCAAACACCCAGTTATTCCATTTGTCCTGTTCCGGAGTGTAATTCATCTCCGTTTCGCCATTAAACTTAACATCGACCACATGCGAGCCACGCGCCAAATAGCGGGCCAGACCCAGCCGGATCATGTTGGTGTAATCATCGCGAATTTCGGATCCTGTTTTATCGGGCGACGAAAAATAGTAAAGGGTATCGTTGAGTCCTTCAAATTCGCGCAAGCCAATAAAATAAAAGACATATTGCCGGCCACTTCCTCCGGTACGTTCCAAGGTGCTCAGCAGATGAACATTGGCCGACTCACTGGTTCGCGCGAAATTAATATGTTTAACTTCCTGGCGGATATGCGTTACATCGATTCCTTGGGTGTCGAAAAACACGTTCACATCAACTGGTTCCCCATCGGGGACTTTGGCAAAAAGAGATGAGGAAAGTAACATTAAAGCAAGTGTAATAAAGGCTACGACAGGTAACTGACAAATTTTCATCGGGCAATTTGGTTGATTGGTTTTTATTCAGCCTGATCAAACAGACTGTTTGACTGCAAATTTGCAAAACCCTTGGCAGGATTGAAACCCACGTTAACAAACATTTGGAAATTCAATCACGCAACCACATACAACAACCGATCGAACTGAAATCAGTCAAAAACGAGAACTCAACTACAAGTCTAGTTTTAGCTGCTCTTCCAACAGGCGAAAGCTTAGACGGTGATAGGGCGTTGGTCCGAGTTTACGAATCGCTTCGCGATGCGCTTTGGTGGGGTAACCTTTATTTTTCAGCCATTGATACTCCGGAAATTCCTCATGCAAACGGTTCATGTAATCGTCGCGGTAGGTTTTGGCCAAAACAGAGGCTGCCGCAATCGACAGGAATTTACCGTCGCCTTTGATGATGCAGTCGTGGGCAATTTCGGGATAAGGCCGGAAGCGGTTGCCATCAATCAGCAGGTGTTCGGGCTTCAGACTCAGTTGCTCCACCGCACGGTGCATGGCTAAAAAAGAGGCGTTCAGCACATTGATCTGATCCACCTCCTGGTTACTAACCACACCCACTCCAAAAGCCAAAGCCTGTTCTTCGATCAAGGGGCGCAGCTGGTCACGCTGCTTTTCGCTCAGCTTTTTAGAGTCGTTTAGCAAATCATTTTCGAATCCGGCAGGCAAGATCACCGCAGCTGCAAACACCGGCCCGGCCAGGCAGCCCCGCCCCGCTTCGTCGCAACCAGCCTCGGTGCGGCCTTCCATTAAGCAGCCTTGCAAAATAGCTTTTCGAATTGGTGTTCTCGCTTTTTTCAACTTTCTCATCCACTATCCGGTTCAGGCATTTAAACATTGCTGAATACTTTCCCACAATCGGTTGGCCGTTCGATCCCAACTGAATTTCTGCTGCTGCACATGTCCTTTGGCAATCAGTTCCACACGAAGATTTTCATCGTCGGCGATTCGTTGCATAGCGGCGGTAATTTGCCGCCCGTCAAACGGATCGACAAACAGCACGGCCTCTCCACCCACCTCAGGCAACGAACTGGTATTGGAGCAAATGACCGGAACCCCGGTACGCATTGCTTCCAGCACCGGAATGCCAAACCCTTCGAAGAAAGAAACGAAGGTCAGCGCCAGGGCCGCCGCCAAAAGCTGGTGTAAATCCTCATCCGAAAGGCGCCCGGTAAAAATCACCTCATTTTTAAAGCGCATGCTTTTCAATGTCTTCCGGATTTCGGCTGTTTTAAACAACTCGCCGCCGGCAATTACCAGCTTGGCTTCTGCGTTTCCGGCATTTCGAAATTCGTCATACGCCCGCAACAATCCGTCAATATTTTTGCGCGGATGCAGGGACCCGATGGACAAAAAATACGGGCTTCCACTCGCAATTTTTTGGCGTGTCCTTTCTTTTTCTTCTTCGGAAGTTGGCTGGTATCGTTCGTTAACACCATTATAAACCACATCGATCAAATCGGAGCTGATACCATAGGATTGACTGATATCTGTTTTCGAATATTTGGAAACCGTAGCAATCCGGCAAGCCCGTTTGGCAAACTTTGGAAAAAAGAAATTGTAGTACTTCGCCATCAGCCAAGGTAGATCCTGCGGGCGATGTGCGAAGTTGATATCATGAATCACCGCCAATTGTTTCACATTGGAACTTAATGACAAGTACCCATCAGGCGAGAGAAACAAGTCGGCATGGTACTTTTTCAGCACGCGCGGAATCATCCATTCAAACCAAACATACCAAAGCACGGGATGGCGTGTAGGTGGCGAAATCACAAGCGGTGTCACATTCTCCGAAAAAATGAATTCATCAGCATACGGCCGGTCAAATAAAAACAAAAATAGGTGCTCGGGATGGTTTTTGGTGATTCGGGAAAGCATCTCATGCGTGAACCAGCCAATTCCCTCGAGTTTTCCTTTCTGTAACAAACGCGCGTTTACCGCAATAAGCATATGATTTCCGGATTATTTAACGACTGAGAACCAACGATCGTCACACTTCTGCTTTTATGTTCCGCTCTGCGTTCGGTGAAGAACAGGCCGTCGGTTCGCGACCTTAGATTTCAACCCAAATGTACAAAGTCTGCCTAAAAATTGCTTATTTTTAACCAAATTAATCGGATAAAGCAACGACTGTTGAAACGCAAATTTGTCACCAATCTAATCCTGCTGCTCTTTCTCAACCTTTTAATCAAACCCTTTTGGATCTTTGGAATTGACCGAACGGTGCAAAATGTGGTAGGGGCCGAAAGCTATGGCCTGTATTTTTCGCTGCTTAACTTTTCGATGATCCTGAATATTTTGCTTGATTTGGGAATCACCAATTTCAACAACCGCAACATTGCCCGACACAGTCATTTGCTACATAAATACCTGAACAACATTGTCGGGCTGAAATTCATGCTGGCTGTTGGCTATGCTGCAGTTTGCCTTGTTCTTGCCGCAATCATCGGATACAACCAGGTTCAGTTTCACCTGTTGTTTTTTCTGATTTTCAACCAGTTTCTGATCTCCTTCACCTTCTACCTGCGCTCCAACATCAGCGGCTTGCACCTGTTCCAAACCGACAGCTTACTCTCGGTACTCGACCGCAGCCTGATGATTCTATTTTGCAGCATCCTGCTGTTTACCAACTGGTTTGGTGGCTATTTCTCCATCAGCTGGTTTGTTTACGCGCAATCGGCGGCTTATCTTTTTGCGACACTCATCACTTTTATCACGGTGCTGCATTACGCCAAAACCATCCGCCTTCAAGTCGATCTGCGCTACATCCGACTCATCCTGAAGCAAAGCTACCCCTTCGCCCTGCTCATTTTGTTGATGTCGTTCTACAACCGGATTGACTCGGTCATGCTCGAGCGCCTGCTTCCCGACCCCATTGGAAAAATGCAGGCCGGAATTTACGCTCAGGCTTTCCGCTTGCTGGATGCTTTTGCCATGTTTGGCGCTTTGTTTGCCGGCTTGTTGCTACCCATCTTTGCACGCATGATCAAGCAGCGCGATGATCTGGTTCAACTCGTGCAACTGGCTTATTTGCTGATTATCGTTCCGGCGATTCTTATTGGTGTGGCGGCCAACTTTTACGGACAGCAAATCATGCAGCTGCTGTATCACGAACATATCGGACAGTCGGCTCCCATTCTAGGAATTTTGATGATTGGCTTTACGGGCATCGCCACCACCTACATCTTTGGCAGTTTGCTTACTGCAAATGGAAATTTGAAGCAACTCAACCTGATGGCTTTCGGAGGCATGTTAATCAATATCATTCTCAACCTGGTTCTGATTCCCCACATACAAGCGCTGGGATCGGCCTATGCCGCCCTCATCACACAACTCGTAACAGCTGTGGCTCAAGTGGGTATTGCCACATCCCTTTTCAAACTCCGGATCAACTACCGACTCATTTTGAAACTGATTGGTTTCACCTTGTTCTCCATTTTAGCCGGCAAACTGTCTTTGTATGTTGATCGTTGGGCCATTGGATTTTTACTGTTGCTTATGGCTGGCATTGCCTATGCTTTTATCAGCCGCCTGATTTCGCTGAAAACCTTATATTTAATCCTGAAAAACGATCCTGAATGAAGCACCGGTTAACTCCAAAAGACTTAATTGAAAGCGATGATTTTGAACTGCTTGCTGAAGTGGATCACCTGCATATCAAACAGTTTATATTTGAGCAAATCGCGCGCGAAAAAGAACTTATCCGGCTATACTCAATTTACCAAATCAGCATGATTGCCCTTTTCCTGTTTCTTTTGGTGAAGGGGATTGTCTTGTACACCAAAGGTATCAGCCAGCCAGTGATTGCGATGGCGGGCGCTGTGCTCTTTGCGTTTACTTTGCTCATTGTTTTGCATGAATTGATTCATGCGGGCGCCTTTCTCTTACGCGGAACTGGCAAAGTGCAATTTGGGGCGATCTGGAGCAAGTTTATTTTTTATGCCGGGGTCGATCAAAAAGTAATTGACTACCCTACTTTCCGGTTTGTGGCGCTGGCTCCGTTTTGGGTGGTGAAGGCAGTCAGCCTGCTGGGAGCGATTCTCTTTTGGTCAGGCTCGCTCGCTTACTTCTTTATCAGTTTGATGTGCATTCACTCGTTATTTTGCGCCGGCGATTTGGCTATGCTGGCTTTCTATAAGCTGCATCCCGACAAGGAAATTTACAATTACGATGACCTTAGCCAACGGAAGACCTTTTTTTATTTCAGGAAAACTAACACGATTTGGCGTGATGATCGCAAATAGACAGATACGCCCACCAGAAAATATTTCGTACAAAAACGCCTTAGGGCTAAATTCAATTTAATATCTTGTGCTACGGATAAACGAGCCTTTATGGTAAAGGCAAAGCAAGTAAAAACGTGAATTGATCAAAAAAGGCCCGGCTTTGTTGTCACACAAAAAGAAACGAAACGATGTCTGTAAACAAGAAAGATTTTGGTACTGCTCCGGTGTATTTCACGGCCATGGCCACCATCCTCGGAGCCATTTTGTTTTTACGTTTTGGATACGGTGTTGGCACCCTCGGTTTTTGGGGTGTGGTCTTGATCATCTTACTCGGTCACTTGGTAACCATCCCTACAGCACTGGCTATTTCTGAAATTGCCACCAACAAACGCGTTGAAGGCGGTGGCGAATATTTCATTATTTCCCGTTCGTTTGGATTAAACATCGGGGCAACGGTCGGCATTGCGCTCTACATGTCGCAGGCCATTAGCGTCGCATTTTATGTCATCGCGTTTACCGAATCCTTCGAATTTCTCTTTCATTACCTGCAGGTCAATTACGATTTTACGCTTCCGCGGCAGGCCATCAGCCTTCCGGCTATGGCCGGACTCTCGTTCCTCATGCTCAAAAAAGGCGCCTCAATGGGGGTGAAAACCCTCTACATCATCGTCGGTATTTTGGCTTTGGCGCTCATCCTTTTTTTTGCCGGAACAACCAATTATTCTGAAGATAACACGTTCTCCATTTTTTCGGCTGACATGCGGAACATGAACCAGTTTTTCATCGTTTTTGCCATTATATTCCCTGCATTTACAGGCATGACCGCGGGTGTTGGGCTTTCGGGTGAGTTGAAAAACCCGGCCAAATCTATTCCACTTGGCACTACCCTGGCCACTTTCTCAGGCATGATTGTTTACCTTTTTATCGCCTGGAAATTAGCGTCATCAGCCAGCGAGACGGACCTGATTGAGCAACAGTTGATCATGGGCAAGGTCGCCTTGGGGGGAAGCATTATCATTCCGATCGGATTGGCTGCCTCCACGCTTTCATCTGCCATTGGCTCGATTATGGTAGCTCCGCGGACGCTTCAGGCACTGGCCACCGACCGCTCCTTCCCGAGTTTGCGGCTCAATGCTTATCTTCGAATGAATGATAAGAAGAACAACGAACCGTTTAATGCGACCCTGGCAACCATTGTCATCGCTTTTATTTTTGTGGCTGCCGGAAATGTGAATGTCGTGGCCGGAATCATTTCCATGTTTTTCATGGTGACTTACGGCTCACTTTGTCTCATTTCATTTCTAAACCACTTCGGTGCCTCACCTTCCTACCGTCCTTCGTTTAAGTCCCGCTGGTATTTTTCGCTCCTGGGCTTTGTGGTTGCGCTGTTTGTCATGTTCAAAATTGATGCCCTTTATGCCTTTGTTTCGCTTGCAGGCATGACGGCTATCTATTTGATGGTGAATCACTACCACAAAGACAGAAAAGGCCTGGAGATTATTTTCACCAATGCCATTTTTCAATTGAACCGAAACTTACAGGTCTATCTTCAAAACGCGCGGAAGCGGACTTCATTCACCGAATGGCGCCCAAGCTGCATCTGTATTTCGGATGAAACATTCGAGCGTAAAGAAGCTTTTCGTTTGCTTAACTGGCTTTCATACAAGTATGGATTTGGAACTTACATCCACCTCATACCCGGTTACTTCTCTAAATCTTCAAACCAACAAGCCAAAGAAACACTGGACAAGCTGATTCTTCAATTTGGCAGGATTGAAAGCCACGTCTATGTTGATACCATGATTTCACCGTCCTATACCTCCGCTATAGCGCAGGCTGTCCAGTTACCCGGGATTGCAGGCCTGGAGAATAACATGCTTATTTTTGACAATGAAATCAACGATGAAAAAGGGCTCAAACGAATAATCGAGAATTACGCCTTGGTCAATGCCGGCAATTTCGATGTCTTAATCTTGCGAACCGGAAGACAACCAATTGATACCGGTCGAGATATCCATTTGTGGCTCAAACGAAGCGATGAGTCTAATGCTAACCTGATGATCTTGCTGAGTTTTATCATTTATGCCCATCCGGATTGGAAAAAGAATTCAATCAAAATTTTTGACATATCGAAACCAGGTGAAGTTGAAAAGACCAAAATGCATTTGCAGGACCTGATTATCCGGGGGCGCTTGCCAATCACCCTGAATAACATTGAATTTCTGGAAGAAAACCCGGAGATCGGCATCCGCGAAATGATCAATCAACGCTCGTCCGATGCGGGATTAGTTATCCTGGGCTTCCGTGGCGACCACCTGAAACACCAGGGCGCACCATTATTCCAGGGCTTTAACAACATCGGAACAATGCTTTTTGTGAACAGCCACGACGAAAAGGTGATTGAATAGCCTTGGTTCGATCTGGCTTTCAGTGGAAGTCAAAAAGAACTTATTTGGGTTCTGTTAGACGGGCTAAACAGAAATTTCTTTTTCCGCCTGCCGGCGGTTATGCCGGGTTTCGAAGTACAAAGCCAATGAAGCGGTAAGAAAATAAAAACAGGTTTGCCCCAGCAGCAATAAATACTCCTGCCGGACATTGGCCAAATCGACCCCCAGATCGCGGATGCGCAGATAGGCCGGCACCATGATGGTGGATGGAAAAATATGCGCCGCTTTGTACAGCAAAGGAGGAATCGAACCAGCCGGCCAGCTAATTCCGCTTAAAAACAAGACAATAGGGGATAAGAATACCATGAGTAAAATGGACGATTCACGGTTTTTGAAAAGCACGGAGACTGTAATTCCCATAAAAATGACCGAAAGTAAAAACAACAAGGTGAGCGACATTACATCCAGGTAGCTGCCCTGGTTGGGGTAATCGAACCAATGATGGAGCAATACCATGGCAAACACACTATTGATACTGTAGATAGTCAGGTAACTCAAACTTTTTCCAAACAAGAGCGGAAAGACACCTCCGCGTTGCAAAGCTACCGGCACCTGGAAACTGTGACGATTCTTTTCCTTGCTGGTACCACCAATCATTCCAATACCGATCAGCAGGGTTTGTTGCAGAATAATCAGAATCAGGCCGGGCATGATAAAACTGCCATAGCCTGACGAAGGATTAAACCAGAAATGGAGGTCTGCCGATAAGGGATCGCGGGCAGCCGTCGCCTGTTCATCCACTTTGCCTTCGGCCAGCAGTCGTTTAATTTCAACGCCGGCTGAAAAAGTGCCTACCGATTTAACCGCTGCTCCAAGCAATTGCCGGTAAATTAAAAAATAACTCCCATCAGCATACACTGCAACATCGGCTTGGACTCCTCCGAACAAGTCTTTCTCAAAACCTGATGGAATCAAGACGATGCCGCCTACCTGTCCGCCTTCGAAAAAGATATCGCGGGCTTCCTTCATACTGGCCACCGAGCGAATGATTTTGACCTCCTCGGTGGCATCAACCATGCGGATCAACTGGCGACTTGAGGCGCTGCGATCCAAGTCAACCACAATCGTCTCAACTTCGCGCACAACCTCCGTTTGGTAGGCATAAGCATAAATCAAGGAATAGATGATGATTGCCCCGGACAAAATGAGCAAGGCACCCCGGTCTTTCAGAATGTCTTTCATCTCCTCCTGATAGAATTGACCGGTCATGCGAATTCCTGTTCTTAATTTTTTGAATAGTTTCTTCATATCAATCATCACTAATGGCTCCTGGCCTAAACTTTCCCCCAGAATCTTTCGTTTTGAAGAATACGTTTTAAACGAGGGAAACACAAGACTGGCAATCCGATAAACAATGGCAGAATCGCTAAAAAACCGATTCCATAAACCACCGCCTCTCCCCGAAGCGCCTGAGAAATAAACAACTTCACCCAATAAGTAAATGGGAAAAGCCAGGTAAATGCACTGGCCAGGGCCGGCATCGCAAACTGTGGAAATGTTAATCCGGAGAAGGTTAGCGCCATCATCGAGTAAGCGCTTCCCAATGACAAGGCCAGGCGTAAATTACTTGTGACGGCAACCAGCAAAACACCCAACATTTGATAGGCCATAATCAAAGCCAATTCCCCCAGCGCAATCAACAGGAATTCCCCACGCAAGGGAGTTCCCATCTGCACAAATAGAATCATGTTCATCACCATGGCAATGAAGACAAACAAAAAGGTATAAGGAGTTACCTTACCTGCGATACCAACAATCAGACTTCCTTCCGATTGTTCGAGCCACTGCGGTCCGCTCCCATCTCTGACTTCGGTTCCAACGGCGTACACCGTGCTGAGCAGGGTAAATACGACCAGCATAAGAGGCAGCAGTGCGGTCAACAGAAAATAAGCATAGTTACCAAAGGGGTTAAAAAGTATGTGCTGATGCAGTTTGACAGGTTGCGCCTGCTCCATGGCCTGCCTTTCTGACAAGCCATGCTTCATAGCCACCTGCACTTTTATTCCTCCCGACAATGTTGCCAGCGTTTTATAGATCCCTTTTTGCAGGTATCCGCCTTTTAGCATGTTGGCATTGTTAACAAATACCGGAATCTCTTGCTGCACGCCTTTCAGGATGTTCTTTTCGGTTTCCTTCGGAATAAGCACCACGGCATCAATATGGCCGGTTTCCATTTGGTGATAAGCCTCCGCCAGATTTGGCATGCGCAGGCTTACCTCTGCCTCAGGAGCAGCATCGATCCACATCCCCATTTTGCGCGACAAGTTTGAATTATCCTGATCAACCAAGGCCACCGACAGGTTGCGGGGGACTCCCTCATTAAAGATGGCCAGTAATAAAACAAAGGCAAAAAGAGGCCCCAGTAAAGTCGTAAACAGGTAAACGAAGGAACCGCACATCCGGTCGACTTCCCGGAAAAGTACCCTAAAAAACGGGTTCCTGTAAAAATAACCTGCTTGCTTGTTCCGGCTCATGTTTTACTTCTCCTCAAATTGTTTCCAATTAATTAGGACGCTCATTCCCGGGCGTAAACCGTCAACAGGTTGGACTGGCGCCGCGTGGATCTCAAACGATTTTACATCGAAGCCACCCGAGGTTTTGGTGGAAGTCCAGGTCGCAAAATCGGCCAGTGGGCTGATGTAATTGACCTGAAACACAACTTCCTGATTTCCTATTGCAGGAACCGTCGCTTTGATTTTACTTGCCATTCGGATATCGGACATTAGATCCTCCCGAATGAAAAATGTTGCCCAGCTGTCCGACAAATCATGAATGGTGACCACTGGAAAACCGGTAGGCACAAGCTCCCCTTCTTCAGAAATGATGTTGGAAATCTCGCCGCTGGCCGGAGCACTGATCCGGGTTTCGCTAAGGTAGGACTCCACTTCGGCAATTGCTCCTTCAGCTTTGGCGACCATGGCTTCAGCCGCATCCTTATCCTCACTTCGGGCTCCTTTTCTGGCCTTCTCCCAAATTGCCTTGGCGGCATTGGCTGTTTCCCGCGAAGCCTCCATCTGGGTTTCGGCTTCATCTTTCTTTTGTTCCGCCACCACACCGGCGTCAAACAAGTTGGATACCCGTTGAAAAGTCTTTTCGTACAAACGAGCAGCAGCTTCCGCCTTCAAATAACTGCTGTAAGCGGCCTGAATATCTTCTTGTTGCGCGCCATGCTGCGCCTTCAGGCTCTGAGCTTCGGCAGCACTTCGGGCCGCTGTTGCCTGTTGCAGTTTGGCTTCAATCTCAGGACTTTTGATTGAAAACAAAAAATCGCCCTTTTGCACCTGTTGTCCTTTGCGAACGGCAATGGCATCAATTCGCCCCGGAATTTTCGAGGCTACCCGAAATTGAGTTGCTTCAATTTCACCCTGAATTTCAACAGGAACAGGCCGGGTAATCAGCCAGGTCGTATACAGGATAAAAAGCAATAAGGCTGTCAAAAACAAGCCGATGATAAAATTTCTGGTCTTATTCATTCCAAAAAACTTAGTTTATTAATGGTGTTCCAAAACATGGTCGCTTCATGTTATTTTGTTAATTCGCTTGCGACTTTAATTATTAGTCAATCGTTTGAGTAATTACCAAATCGCTGGTGAGGTAGTTGTTGAATTGAGCCGGCACGCCGCAGATCTGCATAAGCGCAGCCAGAGCGACATCATATTGATACATAGCCTGCAATTGCTCAATCTTAAACCGGGCAACCAACAATCGGGCATCCACAACATCGGCTGAGGTCGCGAGTCCTTCATGAAAAGCCATGTCCTTACTTTCCAGATACGCTTCAGCAAAAGTCAGTGACTTAGTCAGGCTTTGGTGCTGCTCCAATTGCATCCCCAGTTGTTGATGAAGTTTTCGGATGACCGTTTCAATATCATCCTGTGCTTTCAACCCGGCTTCTTCTACCTGATTAACCCGAAACCTGGCAGCCTGTACCTTGCGGGTGCGAGCCACACCATCAAACAGCGTCCATTTCAATCCCAAGCCTACCAGCCACTCGGGAGTATAGGGCGAAAGATCCTTGTTGGCAATATCATACATCCCGCTTAAAGCAACCGATGGCAGGTAATTACTCTGTTCCAGCTTAACACCGGTCTGGCTCAATTCTTTCTTGGAGAGAATCTGTTTCAACAAAGGACTATTTGCTTCGGCCAATTCTATAAACTGTTCTTCTTTGCCAATTTCCTTTAAAACAAACAGCCGGTTGACCGCCACGATCGAATCGCCTGGCTCCATGGCCATTGTATTTTGAAGCGAGCGTTCGACAATTTCGGACTGACGGCGCGCCTTCTTCAGTTCTCGTTCAGCATCGGCTTTGGCGACTTCAGCGTGCAACTTCTCAACGGGTGCAATCTGCCCTTCTTCACTTAGTTTCTCCGCATCATACAGGTGTCTCTCCATCGCATCAAGCACTTGCCGGCGAACCTTCTCAGCTTCGCGCGACAGCACCAGGCCATAGTAGCGGGTTGCCAGTTCGCTCAGCAGTTCAGCCTGCTTCTGCTCTTTCTGCAAGCCAGCTTCTTCTTCGTAAATGCGGGCTGCTTCGTTGGCAACCTTGATTTTTCCTCCGGTAAATACCGGCCAAACCACCGAAGCACTCAAGGACGCGAATCGCTTCTCTTGAATCATCTGGTCCCATTCGGCGGCATTAACGTGATCCAGTCCTTCCAACAAATTGGCTCGTACTGCCGCGGTACTCCTATCGTCGGGCAGTATCGGCATCATTTGATTGGTTGCAGGATCGGGATTGGGCACGCCCGAAAAATTGCCATAATTGCCTAAGGCACTATAAAGCGGAGTAATCGCATCCCGCACCGGCGTTAAATCCAGGTGCAAAGGATCTGACATTTGAACCGCAGTCCCGGTGAGACTGATTTTTGGGGCTCGCAGACCTTTTGCAGCACGAAACTCAGCCGCTTTCTCATCCTTGTGGTATTCGGCTTGTTTTAGTACGTGACTATCACCCATCATCTGATCATATACATCTGCAAATGTGAGCGCTTTCACTTCGGAATGTTGCGCATATAACGGGAACTGTGCCAAAAAGGCGATAAAGACGAAACCCAGGAAAATACGTGGATTAGCCGTTTTAATTGTTTTTAGCATGACTTGTTTTGCTGTCTGAATTATTTCTGAGTGCAAAGAGAATAAATATTTTTGGACCAAAAAACGTTTTTCGTCCAAACATACAAAAACTTAACATTGCCCTCCAATTAAACTCAAACAAAAGCCCGGGTTTTCGGCCCGGGCTATACAATTCATATCATCAATCAGATTCTCGCTATCCTATTTTTGCTATCGCTTTTTGAATGCGACTTATCGTCTCCGTTTTGCCAATGATTTCACAAATATCGAACAGGTCGGCTCCTGCGCTGGTTCCAACCAAGGCCAGGCGAATAGGAACCATTACCACGCCAAATCCCCAGCCTTTCTCATTCATGAAGTTCGAAAACGCTTCCTTAATAATTGCAGCATCCCACTGCTCAATCGATTGGAAGAGGGCTGTGATCTCCTGCAATTTCTCAGGCGTATCTTCTTTCCACTTCTTTTTTACAGTTTTGTCATCATAACTCTCCGGTGCTACAAAAAAGTAATCGCTCTGCTCCCACAACTCAGCCACGAATTCGCAGCGTTCCTTTACGATTCCAACCACTTTGACTACACGCTCTTCGCTGGCATCAATGCCCTTTTCGGCCAGCAAAGGCCTGAATGCTGCAGCTAAAACAGCATCATCCTTTTGCTGAAAGTAATGCCGGTTGAACCACTTGGCTTTTTCCGGATCGAAACGGGCGCCTGCTTTCACCACGCGCTCCAGGCTAAACTCACTGATTAGCTCATCCATGGTGAAGAATTCCTGCTCGGTTCCTGCATTCCAGCCCAGCAAGGCCAACAAATTCACAAAGGCTTCGGGGAAATAGCCATCTTCGCGATACCCACGCGACACGTCGCCAGTTTTGGGGTCAGTCCATTTCAGTGGGAAAACCGGAAAACCCATTTTATCGCCATCGCGCTTGCTCAGTTTTCCTTTGCCGGTAGGTTTCAAAATCAAAGGCAAATGTGCGAACTGCGGCCGGGTTTCGCTCCAGCCCAATGCCTCGTACAATAAAATATGCAGCGGCATGGATGGTAGCCATTCTTCCCCTCGAATCACATGTGTAATTTGCATCAGGTGATCGTCCACGACGTTTGCCAAATGGTAAGTCGGCATGCCGTCAGCTTTAAACAGTACTTTATCATCCAGTTGATTGGTGTTGAACTTCACCTCACCGCGAATTAAATCTTTTTCAATGACATCGGTGTTCTCCGGCATTTTAAACCGGATGATGCGGGGTTCGCCCATTGTTATCTTTTGCTCCACTTCTGCGGCCGAAAGATTCAGCGAATTATTCAGCTTTCCGCGGGTATGTAAATCGTACGAAAAAACCTGTTTCTCAGCTTCCGCAGCCGCGCGCAACTGGTCCAGCTCCTCGGGCGTATCAAACGCATAATAAGCGTTGCCGCGCTCCACCAGCTGTTGTGCGTACTGGCGGTAAATTTCCTTGCGCTCGCTTTGGCGGTACGGGCCAAAACCGCCTCCAATACCAGGACCTTCAACCGGGTTTAAGCCGCACCAACTCAGTGCTTCAATAATGTATTCTTCAGCACCCTGAACATAGCGGGCCTGGTCGGTATCTTCGATGCGGAGCAAAAAATCACCGCCGTGTTTTTTGGCAAACAAGTAGTTAAACAAAGCGGTACGGACACCCCCCATGTGGAGCGGCCCGGTCGGACTTGGGGCAAATCGCACCCTGACTTTTCTGGAATTCATTCGTTTGGATTAAAAAATTTCACTGCAAATATAGGGAAATTTAAAACCGGCAAAAGCCTTCTGATAATCTGGTTGTTCCACAGCCCCGTTTTATCTTCGGAATGTCCTTTTTAGTCGAATGTAACTTGAAAAACATCAGACAAATGTAATGCAAAGCCAATTTCGTCAACTCATAGAAAAGTTATAAATAAGCGTGAGATGAAAAAAGCTTTTTGCCATATTCGGCAGATGTCTATCTTTGCGCTCTTTAAGATTTGAAATATAAATAACTGATATCGAATGAAGAGGATTTTTGTATTGCTTGTTGGGCTGAGCCTGATTTTTCAAAGTTCGGCCACAGCAGATGAGGGAATGTGGTTGCCGTCGCTGATTCATAAGTTGAATATCGGCGAGATGCAAGAGATGGGGATGGAATTATCAGCTGATGAAATATATTCCATTAATAATTCAAGCTTGAAAGATGCCATCGTTGCGCTGGATCGTGGATCATGCACCGGAGAGCTTATATCGGCCCAAGGGCTGTTGCTTACTAACCACCACTGTGGGTTCGATGAAATTCAAACCCACAGCTCGGTTGAAAATGATTATTTACAGGATGGTTTTTGGGCGAAAACAAAGGAAGAGGAACTGCCAAATCCTGGCAAAACGGTTTCTTTTTTGGTTCGCGTTGAAGATGTAACCGACCAGCTTCTTGAAGAACTGGAAGATGACTTGAATTTTGCCGAACGCAATGCGGCCATTCAACGCAAGTCATTCGAAATTCAAAAAGAAGCTACCGACGACACCCATTACGACGCCCGGGTACAGTCGCTGTTTGAAGGAAACCGGTACTACTTGTTTGTATACGAAACCTTCCGCGATGTCCGCTTAGTAGGCGCCCCTCCAAAGTCAATCGGCAAATTTGGCGGCGACACCGACAACTGGATGTGGCCACGCCACACCGGCGACTTTGCCTTATTTCGGGTTTACGCCGGCCCCGACGGGAAACCGGCCAGCTATGCGGAAGACAATGTTCCTTACCAACCCAAACATCACCTGCCCATTTCGCTGAAAGGTTATGAAGAAGGGGATTTTGCGATGGTTTTAGGATATCCCGGAAGCACCAACCGTTACAAATCTTCGTTTGGCATTGAATACACCATGAGTGGAACCAACGAAGCCCGGATTAATGCCCGCGAAAAGAAACTCGAAATTTTGAAGGAATACATGAGCTCGGGACAGAAAGAACGTATTCAATACGCCTCGAAACATGCGCGAAGCTCCAACTATTACAAATACAGCATCGGGCAAAACAAAGGGCTGAATGCCTTGCAGGTCATCGAAAAAAAGAAAGCCCTGGAAGACGAATTTACCAACTGGGTCAATGAAGACGAAGCACGCGAAGAGAAGTACGGACAGGCCTTAGCCCTGATTGAATCCGCCTACGAAGATACCCGCGACGAGCAAGCCTACGAATACTTGGTTGAAACCATGGTACGCGGACCTGAGATTTTCTACTTCAGCTATGGCGCCAAGGGCCTTTTTGAAGCCTTGAAGCAGGGCAACAAAGAACGGGTTGAGATCAATGCGGCTCAAATGAAAGCGGAACTGGATGACTTTTTCAAAGATTACAATGCAGCAACTGATGCTAAAATTGCAGGCGCACTGATGCGTGTTTTTCAGGAAAACGTGGTTCCAACGTATCATCCCGATTTTTTCAAAGAAATCAGATCAAAATATAAAGGTGACTTTATGGCTTACGCGGAGAAAATGTTCGACAAGACCGTGTTTGCCAACCGAGACGCCTTGGAGGATTTTCTGGACAATCCGAAACTGAAGACCCTGGAAAAGGATCTGGCTTTTCAAAGTTCGCTGGATGTCTTCGACATGATGTCGATTCTGGGCTCAAAAATGAGCGAAACAAAAGATGACCTGCTGACTGGCCGTCGCCTGTTTGTAGCTGGACTGATGGAAATGGAGCAGGATCGCAAGTTCTACCCCGATGCCAATTCGACCATGCGCCTGACCTACGGAACGATTGGCGACTATGTGCCCCGCGATGGCGTTCACTACAGTTATTACACCACGCTGAAAGGCTATATTGAAAAAGAAATCCCGGGTGACGATGAGTTTGATGTGCCTGCGAGACTGAAAGAATTGTACTACGCGAACGATTACGGCCAGTATGTCGACAAAGACGGAACGCTGCATACTTGTTTCACCACCAACAACGACATTACCGGCGGAAACTCCGGAAGCCCGGTGATTAACGGAAACGGCGAGCTGATTGGCGTGGCCTTCGACGGCAACTGGGAAGCGATGAGTGGTGATATAGCCTTTGAGCCTGAGCTTCAGAAATGTATCAATGTCGACATTCGTTTTGTGCTGTGGACGATCGACAAGTTTGCCGGTGCCACCAACCTGATTGAAGAGATGACGATTGTGAAATAAATGGCCAGTCCTGATGATTGGACATTTTAGAAAAACAAAATAACAACACAAGAAAAAGGGTGCCCGGCTAGGACACCCTTTCTCTATTTGTATCTTTGCCCAAAAGAATTAAATCATGGCAAATTCGCCCCGCGTAACCATATACACCGACGGAGCTGCACGTGGCAACCCGGGCCCCGGCGGCTATGGCGTCGTCCTGCTTTCAGGGCAGCACCGCAAGGAACTTTCCGAAGGCTTTGACCTCACCACCAACAACCGCATGGAATTGCTCGCGGTGATTGTTGCCTTAGAGACGCTGAAATTCTCCAATTGCCAGGTGACCATTTATTCCGATTCGAAATACGTGGTGGATGCAGTGGAAAAGAAATGGCTTTGGGGCTGGGTTAAAAAACGGTTCAAAGGCAAAAAGAACGCCGACTTGTGGACCCGTTTTCTTCGAGTTTATCAGCTGCACCAAGTGCGCTTTGTCTGGGTGAAAGGACATGCCGAAATTCCGGAAAACGAACGTTGCGACCAACTGGCTGTTGAAGCATCCATGGGGCGAAACCTAAAAAAAGACGAAGGCTACCTCAAAGCAAAGATGGAAGAAGAT
>NZ_CAXBDD010000074.1:0-18940 GCF_963974515.1 uncultured Sunxiuqinia sp.
TGAGCTTGCTGTTGAGCCTGTTCCTTCACTTGCTCTTCCATTTGGGCTTGGGTTGATTGATGAACTTGATTCCGGATTCGTTGCTGCACTCCGTCACCGAGTCCATCGGAGTTTTCCTGGTGCTGCTGTAAACGTTTCCGGACTTGTTGCATCTGACCTTCGCCCATATTGGCCTGCATTTGTTCCCGATGCTCCAGGCGAAGTTGCTGATGAGCTTCGAGCATTTCTTTTTGTTCGGCACTAAACGATGCCTGCAAAGCTGCCCGTTTTTCCTCGCGGGTCATCTCGGTGTTTTCTAAAATAGCCAACTGTTCTTCGGAGAAAGTAGCCCGGAAAGCTTCTCTAAACTCCTGTCCATTGGCGCGTGCCTTATTCAATATGGCCTGTTGCTCACCGGTAAGCTTCAGCGTTTGATCTTGCAAACGGAGGCGATCCCGGTCTTGATCTTTGTCTTGGTCACCGTCCGAATCCTGATGGATTCGGTCACGAATTTGGTCACCATTTCCCTGGGCCCATACGGTGGTGATTGTCATCCCTGCAATCAGGGCCAGTACTGCGAATGCTCTCATAATTGTTTTCATAGTGCGTGCTTTTTTATGATTTCTTTTGACTGTCTTTCATCTGCTAACCGCATAAGATTGATTTTACCCTACCCTGTTCTACGAATATTTTTTTGAAACTATGTTTTTTTAAACATCGATTTTTTTGGGGGACGAATCTCCGCTACAGAATATCGCTGGTTCAGTTCGATCTCAAAAGAAAACGTTGAGAAAAACCGTTGGCGTAAAGGGAATTGCCTCGGCATGAAGGTTTAGCGAAACATCCTGTTCCTCGGGCAACACAATGAAGTTGGCGTACTTTAAGTTGGCATGATTCAGTACATTCAAAATCGAAATCCCTGTCTCAAGCGTAAACGTTCGGGAATCCCATTGGTAGGCAGCAGCGACATCCAAGCGATGATAATCCCGCTCAAAATCTCCATCGATCAGCGGTCGCGGATCCGGAAAGCCGGAGCCAAAAACATAGCTGGAAGACAGACGCACTGGATTGAAATTCAGCAAAAGGGCTCCCTTCAGCTCGTGCCGCTGATCGTGTAAAGCCCGCTGAAAAACAGACTGATCAAAATAAGCAAACTTCTCCAGGGTTTCGCTCAGCGTATAGGTCATCCAGGCTGAATGTCCCTTATATTCTTGCTTCACAAAAAAATCGACCCCCCTGGATTTACTTTCCCCACGATACAAGCTCGGCTCTTCAAACCGTTCGATGTAGCGTGTTAGTCCATCCGTTTGCTTCATAAAACCCTCTACGCTCAGGGTGAAACTGTTTCGATGGAAGGTCAGTCCGGCCACGCCATGAGTTGCCTCCAAAACAGGCAAAGACTGGTCATTGCAAACCGACCACAAATAGTGATAGTTACCAACACCGTCCACTAACGAACTACGTGTGATAAACTGATTGTGCCGGCCCGCGGCCAAGTTGAACTTCACTCCTTCAGTCAGTGTCAAGCTAGCCGAAGCTCGTGGTTGCCAATACCATTTGTCGAGGTTCAGCGAATAATTGGCGCGCAAACCTAGTTTGAGTTCGAGCCGGGAACCTACCGATATCGCATCCTGAATGTAGACATTCAGGCGCGAAGCTTCAACCCGCTGATCAACCCGCTGAACCTGAAAAGAGTCTTCCATAAACTCAATGGGATTGACCACCCAACCGGCACCCAGCTCCAGCTGATGCTGTTCAGCCAAAGCCAGCTGATGCGTCAGGCTGATGCTCCCTTCTGCCACCGAATTCCACAGCGTCTGATCTTCATTGACCACACTTTCGGAATCTCCAGGCCCCTGCCCCGGACCATGGCCCTGCCCGCCCTGCCCCGACTGCTGCCGGCCAATGGCGCGTAGGGTTCTGACTTCCTTATCGAGAATGGAATAGGCCGCCGACAACTTACTTCGGCTTCCATCAGTCCAACGCTTCTGTAAAAAACCGGAAACCGCATATTGCTTATTGTGCTCATGATCTTCGTAGTTAAATCTTGACTGCTCGCTTTCCAGATCCAGCAAATACGAAAAACGGTCTTCGCTCAGCAAAGCGCTGATGCCATAAGAGTCGCCGTTCGAATTGGTTCCCGAGTATTTCAAATTCAGATCACGAAAATTGTAATCCGGATAGATCGTCCGTTCGCTGGTGTTGGCCGAATTGCCCGAACGTCCGCTACGAAAGGAAAGCTGTTTGGAATCGTACAATTCGTAGTAGGTTTGCCGAAAAGCAACGGTGAGTGCCGACTGCTGAGCTATCGGCACGCTTAACAACCCATTCAGCGTCATGTTGTTCAGACTTAATTTCAGACGAGGCCGGTTTAAATCACCATCCAGGCCCGTAATATTCACCAGGCCGCCAACCCGTCCGCCCTGATCTGCACCGTAAGCCCCTTTCAATACCTGAATATCTTTCGCCATCAATGGGTTAACCGCACTAATATTGTCATTAAAATTTTTCATACCAAACAAGGTAAAGCCATCAAACAGCACCTGGCTTTGACCTTCGTAACTGCCCCAAATCACCAGGTCGTTCGACTGTTCGCCGGCAGCCAAAATGCCGGGTTGCAAACGCAGCAAGTTGAAAATGGAGTTGTCGCCATTACCTGGCAGAAACTGTGCGACTTGATGATTCAGGCGTAACACCCCTGCCCTGTTTCCAACCTGCAACGAGCGGACAACTTTCAATCCTTTTATCTCAATCTCACGAATGCTAAAATTGGAAGGGCTTAGCAAAAACTGGTGGTGTGTTCCAGCTAAAACTAGCGTATCGAGCAAAAAATATCCTAAGTAAGAGGCTTGTAAATGAAATTGAGCGCCTGATCCAACAAAAGAGAAATTCCCTTCCTGATCGCTAATCAGCCCTGTTCCATCAACCATCACATGGGTATAGGGCAAAGATTCCGAGGTGAATTTATCGGTGAAGCGGCCACTCAAAGTGTAAGCCTTTTGAACGGCAGCCGACTGATTCTGATAAAAAAGATAGACAGAGCCCACTTTTTTATAGGCCGCCGGAAGTTCCTGCAACAAATAATCAAACGCTTCCTCAGGTGAAGGAAACTGCCGTGAGACTGTTACCGTGAAGTTCGAAAAATATCGGTCATCCAGCGAATATTGCAGTTCGTACCGTTCGCAAAAGTCAATAAGAATACTGCTCAGACTTTGTTCCTGATAATCCATTTCAACCTGCTGCGCTGCCGTCAGCAAAGTTGAAAAGAGTAAACTGAGCAGTAGGATCTTCTTTTTCAAGTTGATTTACTCATTTCGACGAATCCGGTATTCGTTTGAATTAATCTTTTCAAATTTAAGATTATAAATCGTACAAATCATGTCCAGCATGGATTCTGCATTCAGTTCAGACCGAACTAAACGCCCGGAAATGGAAGCATCGTAAGTTCCATCATTCAACACATCCTTACCTTGAATTCGCACTCCATATTGCCGTTCCACCTCTTCCAGAACTTCCGCCAATGGTTTATTTTTAAAATCAAACTCATCATTAATCCAGGCAGCTTCGGCTTCAAAATTAATTCCCCGTTGCACGTCGAAGCCATTTCCGGCTTTTAACTCAGCCTTTTCATTGGCTGTCAGAATCACTTCCGCCCCGGTCTGCTGCCCAACCACTTTCACTTTCCCGGTTTGACAAGCCACTCGGTACGATTCGCCGCGTGCATAAATATTGAATCGGGTACCCAACACAGAAGTAGCCCCCATGGCCGAATTGACTGTAAAACGACTTCCCGATTCCACCTCGAAAAAAGCTTCCCCCTCCAAGCTAAGTTCGCGTGCAAACCGCCACCAGTATGGGTGGTAGCTCACCGTAGAAACGGCACTCAGATGAACGGTTGAGCCATCCGGCAAATCGACCAACAGCTGCTGTCCGGGATTGGTTGCCACATCAACAGCATAAAAGCGTATCAACCCGACCAGGCCAACCACCAGCAAAACAGAGGCGGCCATCGCCAAGCGAAACACTTGCCGGTGAACCAGCTTGATGGCTTTCACCGGAGCCTTCGTTTCCAGTTGCGATTCCATCGCCTCCCACACATCAGCCTTCGACCGGGAGTACGGAATCTCCAGCCGGTTATTCAGCCGATCCAGGTTTGCCAGGATCTTGTCTGTTTGGTTGCTATTGTTCGTCCCGTTTTTCATCTCATTCGATTTTTATTTTTCAATGGCATTCAATGGAACTCGCCACCGGCCAGCTGATCATGCTGTTTGCTGCGCTTTTTAAATGCTCGTTTCATTTTTCTTTGAATTTCGATTTCAGATCATCAAGGGCACTTTTCATTCGCTTTTCTACCGCCTTTACACTGATGCTTAAGCGATCTGCAATCTCATGGTACTTTAGGCCATCCATTCGGCTCATTAAAAAAACCACCCGCTGCTTTTCCGGTAATCCGGCCAATGCTTTTTCATAGCGCTGCTGCAACTCTTTGTATTCCAATTCCTCTTCAGGCGAAACGTCTTCTTCCATCGAAAATGCCAACGAGTTTTTGTAATTCAGCTCCAATTTTTGCCGGCGATATTGAGATATAAACTCATCACCTGCCATTTTGTAGAGCAAGCCGACCGTAGCTTTGGGATGATAATCCGGCTGTTTTTCCCACAGCCGCAAAAACACATCCTGAGCCAAATCTGTCGCCAAATCCGAATCGCCCGACCGATAATAGATGTAATTTCGAATTGCATCGAAATGCTGGTCAAACAACGTTTTAAACTCGTACTTTGTCAAGGTCAAATCATCTTGGTTTCGAAACTCTTCCTTTTCAGCCTTGTGGCTTTTCGCCCTGAAAAGTTAAGCAATAATTGCTGCTTTTCACTCCTTAACCGTTTAAAAACGCGCTTACCCTACCTTGCGATCGAAGTTTATTTTTGTAATTTCAACACCAAATCCATCAGCCATGATCAGAACAGCCTTCATAAGCTACAGTATTCTCGTACTCTTTGCCTGCCAAACAGCCCAGCCAGAGCAAACCAGCCAGTCCGATCTAGTGTGTCAACTAGCCGACAGTGTGAAATTTCAATCGGTCATAACCAAACTTGCCGACAGGACCGATCAACCCATGGGAAAGTTGGTTGCTGACGCAGGCCGGCAATTGTTGGGTGTGGCGTACGAAGAGCAGACACTGGAGCATGGCAAAGGCGAACCGCTAACGATTGAGTTGGAAGGACTGGACTGTACTACTTTTGCCGAAGCTGCACTGGCGATTGCCCGGACGCTAAAAAGTAACAACGCTGACTTTTCAACCTTTACCCACGAACTTGAAAACCTGCGATACCGTGAAGGACAGCGCGACGGATACCTCTCGCGGCTACACTACTTCAGCGACTGGATTTACGATAACGAACAAAAAGGCTTGATCTGCCAGGCGGCCAAGGATTTTGGACAGCCACTGGATTTGATGGTCAATTTCATGTCGACTCATCCGGAAAGCTACCCGGTATTGAAAAAAAATCCCGAATTGATCAGCACACTGGCCGAACAGGAAAAAGTAATCTCAGCACGCAGCTATTTTTTTGTCCCCAAAGACGAAGTTGAAAACAAGGAATCGAAATTACGGGAAGGTGATTTGGTTGGACTGGCCACCAGCATTAAAGGATTGGATGTAACCCATGTTGGCATTTTGGTTGAAGTGGGAGGCCGGATTCATTTGATGCATGCCTCAACAGCAAGCAACCAGGTGGTGATCTCGGACAAACCGTTGGCTGATTTTCTTCAAGCTAAAAAAAGCTACACCGGCATTCTGGTGGCGCGCCCTATCGACTAACTCATGACTGGTGGATAACCTTTCGACGCCATTGTTTTTCATATATAAAACTAATTTACAGATACTTAAAAGACATGCCTGATTCAATAGAAACCATTTAACGGAAAGCTGGGTATAACCATTTATCAGAAAAAAGCCATCGATTATGCCAAAAATCCGCAAAAACAATCCCATTGTCAACCTAAACTTAAATGTGCGCGGCCTAAGTCAATCCGCCACCCTCCAAATAAACGAGCGGAGTAATGAACTCATCAAACAGGGAAAAACCGTATATAAACTGGGACTGGGGCAGTCTCCCTTCCCCGTTCCCGATCTTGTGCAGGAAGCGCTGCGGCAAAACGCTCACCAAAAAGACTATTTATCGGTGAAAGGACTATTGCCGCTGCGCGAAGCCATTGCAAAATTTAACTTCCGTCACCAGGGGATTATCTGCTCACCCGATGACATCATGATTGGTCCCGGATCGAAAGAACTGATTTTTATTCTGCAACTGGTGTACTATGGCGAATTGATTATCCCAACACCCAGTTGGGTTTCGTACTCGCCACAAGCACGCATTGCCGGGCGGCATGTGACCTGGGTGCCCACCACCGAGGAAAACGACTGGCGTCTGAGCCCCGAAAAGCTGGACTTGATTTGCCGGGCGGATCCGGATCGCCCACGCGTGGTGATCTTAAACTATCCCTCCAACCCCACCGGATCGAGCTATCCCAAAGTGCGCCTGAAAAAACTGGCCGACGTGGCCCGAAAATACAAGCTGATCCTGATCTCGGACGAGATTTACAGCCTGCTCGACCATTCCGGCCAGCACGTGTCCATTGCCCAGTTTTATCCTGAAGGAACCATTATCAGCAGTGGATTGAGCAAATGGGCCGGTGCTGGAGGCTGGCGGCTGGGCACCTTTACCTTCCCCAAAAACCTGCGCTGGCTGCAAGATGCCATGGCTATTGTTGCCAGCGAGACGTTCACCTCAACCAGTGCGCCCATTCAGTACGCGGCCATTACCGCATTTGAGGATCGCCCGGAGATTGACCAATACTTGTTTCATTCGCGACGAATTTTGAAAACATTGGGAAATTACATGACCAACCAACTCCGGGAATGGCACCTAACCATGCCAACGCCTAAAGGTGGTTTTTACCTGTTTCCCAATTTCAACCGCTATCGTATTCAACTGGCAAACAAAGGAATTCTGACTTCGTTTGAACTGTGTGAATCCTTGCTTCAGGAAACAGGCGTCGCTATCTTACCAGGTATGGATTTTGGTCGACAGCCCGAAGAACTCACCTGCCGGATGGCTTATGTTGATTTTGAAGGAAAGCTGGTGCTGGAAAAAGCAATGACAGAATGGAAGGACCGTGAGCTGGACGAAACATTCCTGAAAACCTATTGCCCTAAAATGATAGAAGCAACCGAACTTCTGAAAGAATGGCTCGATAGCTTGTAAATGTGAATGGCCACAAAATGACCTTTCACGAACGCCCCACTATTCGGGGAGTCTATTTCAGTGTATCCAACTGCTGGCGTAACCAGGCGGGGCGGTTAGTCGTGATTGCTGAAACACCCAAATCAGCCACTCTCCGGGCTTCAACCGGATCATCAACCGTCCAGCACAACACATCCAGGTTTAGTTGTTTTGCACGATCCATCACACCCTTACTGACAAGCTTGTGGTGCAGGTTCACACCATCCAAGCCTAATTCAGCTGCCTCTTCCATCCGGTCGGCCAACCCTTCTACTCTAGAGCTCAGCCAATGGCATTCATTTTTCGGAAACTGCTTCTTGGTTTCCAAAATGGTTTCCCAGCCAAAAGCAATAAAAACAACTTGCTTTTTCTTTCCGCTGGCTTTCACTGCCTCTTTCAGGGCCGGAAGCACTTCGGGGCCACACTTAATTTCGATGACCAGCTTCTTCCCTTTGGGAACGGTTTCCAGTACTTCCGACACAAAAGGTATTTTTTCACCGGTATATTTTTCGTCTTTCCATCGACCCACATCCAGCTTGCGCAATTCATCGGAGTCAGTTTCGGCAATCACCAGGCTGTCTGTACCTGTGCGTTTGGTGGTTCGGTCATGATTCACGACCACCTGCCCGTCTTTGGACAAGTAAATATCGATTTCCACGGCATCGGCATCCAGCTTCCAGGCCAGCCTGGCAGCAGCGACCGTATTCTCAGGAGCCAAATATGATGCACCCCGGTGAGCGATGAACTGAACCTGCGAGAACGCCGGAACAACCAGCAGCAGAAGCAAAGAAGTAAATCCAAAATTCTTCATATCATTCGTTTTAAAAACATTCATCCGATCGTTTTGAAAACAACCCAAACGATTCCATGCACATGATCGGGCTGTGCAACCCGATCAATCAGGCAGACGGATAGCAACCGCACGATTCATGGGTTGAAGATGTCGATTTCTATCAGAATATTCGACAAGGTCTTCTTAAAAAATTCTAAATTTGCACGATTTTGAAGTCTGCAAACATGCAAAAATTTCTCAATAACATCATCGTTCTCTTCCTTAAAGCCTTCTCATATTTACCGTTTTGGCTTTTGTACCTGATCTCCGATGGAGCCTTCATCTTACTATTTCACATTTTCAGATACCGCAAGCAAGTGGTTTACGAGAACCTGCGTCGTTCCTTTCCGGAAAAAACAGAGAAAGAGATTGACCAGATTGCCAGAAAGTACTTTCATCATTTGTGCGACGTGTCGCTGGAAGCCATTAAATTGCACAGCATCAGCGAGGAAGAACTTGACAAGCGGTTGAAGGTGACCGGCGTGGAAAAGATGGAAGCTTATTTTCGGAAGAAAAAGAGTGTCATTGTTCTGGCCATGCACTACAACAACTGGGAGTGGGGAGCCTCTGTGCAACGACTTTCGAGCCACCAGTTTTTGATGCTGTACAATCCGGTACGCAACAATTTCGAGATGGAACATTTCATTTTAAGCATGCGCGAACGTTTCGGAGGAATGACAGTTCCGGTGCACAAATCAGCACGCATGGCCATCCAGTTTGATCAAACCGACCGTCCCGGGTTGTTGTGGCTTGGAGCCGATCAAACACCTGCAGAAAACTCCAAATTTTGGACGATGTTCCTGAACCAGGAAACACCATTCTTTAGCGGCCCCGAAAAAATTGCCCACAAAACCAACCAGCCGGTATTTTTTCATCACACCCGAAAACTGGCCCGCGGAAAATATGAAATTATTCTGACCGAACTCATTGGCGAGCCCAATAAGGAAAAACCCGAAACAACACTGCTTCGCTACATCGACAAAATGGAAGCCATTATTCGCGAACAACCCGAGTACTGGCTCTGGTCGCACCGCCGCTGGAAACACCAGCGCCCAGCCGGCATCCCGCTGCTTGAAAGGGAAGACTAAACACCTGTCCTGCTGAACACTGATATGAACATATCGATCATCACTCCAGAAATACTTTAGTGAATTGTGAAAATAACTTCGCAATCTTCTATGATGATTTGATTTAGTCTGAAAATTACTTGGTAAACTCTAAATTTTCTTTGGTTACCTCTAAAAATTCCTTCGTCATTTATGAAAAATGATCAATACCTTTAAAAAACAAGTAAGTAGATAAACAAATCGATTCAATCCAGTTAATTGAAACAAACATCTCCCTCGGTGAATTATTTTTTGCATCTTGCGGCAAAACCAAAATTAACCGAGTGAGTTCGGCATCGTTGCCGAACAATCGCAAACGCCGTCTGGAATTCTATATTGTAAAAGCAACGACCGCTAAAACTGAACCTGTGAAAAGAATCATCAACCACCTGCTCATCGCCTTTTTGGCAGCTCTGTCGTACCTACCTTTTCCGGTGCTGTTCACCTTGTCTGACCTGATGTACTTTGTGCTTTTCCATATCGTAGGGTACCGCAAGAAAGTGGTTTATACCAACCTTCGAAACGCCTTCCCTGAGAAAAGTGAACAGGCGATAGATGCGATTGCCCGTAAGTTTTATCACCATCTTTGCGACATCGGATTGGAAGGCATTAAGCTACACAGCATTTCGGAAAAGGAACTGGACAAGCGCATTACGCTCCACGGCCTAGAAAAAACGGAGGAATATTTCAGGCAACAGAAAAGCATTATTTTGTTGGGCATGCACTACGCCAACTGGGAGTGGAGCGCCAGTCTGCAACGCCTTTCGAACCACCAACTGCTGATGGTTTACAACCCGGTGCGCAACAACAAGGAGATGGAACGCTTCATCCTCGGAATGCGCGAACGCTTTGGCGCCATTTCTGTTCCGGTGCACAAGTCGGCCCGAACAGCAATTCAGTTTGATAAAACCGAACGCCCGGGCTGCATTTGGCTGGGTGCTGACCAAACACCCGCACCTAACACCCGCTTCTGGACGATGTTTCTGAACCAGGAAACCCCATTCTTTAGCGGCCCCGAAAAAATCGCGGAGAAAACCAATCAGCCGGTATTTCTTCACTACGTGCGCAAGGTGGGGCGTGGCAAGTATGAAGTCCAATTTATTGAACTGTTTCCTGAGCCGGCGAAAGAAAAACCCGACGATATTCTGCTGACGTACATCGACCGCTTGGAAAAGATTATCCGGGAAACCCCCGAATACTGGCTGTGGTCGCATCGCCGTTGGAAGCACCAACGCCCCGAAGGAATCAAGCTCATTGAACGCTTACCTAACCCGCGAGGATGAAAAAAGTGCTCACCCATATCGCCTTTGCCGGACTGACACTGCTGTCGCTCCTTCCCTTCCGCTTGCTTTATGCCTTGTCCGATGTAACTTCCGCTTTGGTTTTCCACGTGTTTGACTACCGAAAGCAAGTGGTGATTGAAAACCTGAAAAAATCTTTTCCCGAGAAATCCGCTTCTGAAAACAAGCTGCTAGCCCGCAAATTTTATCGCCATTTATGCGACCTGCTCTTCGAATCCTTCAAGCTGAAAACCATTTCGCCCGATGAGCTAAAAAAACGAATGGTAGTCGCCAATCCTGACGTAGTGAACCATTATTTTAAAGAGGGAAAAAGTGTGCTCGTGTTGACCATGCACTACAACAACTGGGAGTGGAACGCCATTTTGCCCCAGCTACTGAAACACCACTGCTTGCTGGTTTACAATCCGGCACGAAACCTAAACTGGGATGCCTACATTAACCAAATGCGTGGGCGCTTTGGGGGCGAACTGGTGCCAACCAAGAGAATTCTGAAAAGGATAATGGACTGCGAAAAACAGCCACACGCAACGCTCACCTGGCTCTGTGCCGATCAACGGCCCCTGCAGAACACCCACTTTTGGACCACGTTCCTGAACCAGGAGGCCGGTTTCTTTCCGGGCCCTGAAGCACTGGCACGGCATACCAACTTCCCGGTGCTTTACCAGCATGTTGAAAAAGTGAAGCGGGGACACTACCGCATGCATTTCGAATTGCTTGCAGAAAACCCGGCATCGCTTCCACCCAACGAAACACTTCATCGGTATGTCCGGAAAATTGAAAGCCTGATTCAAGCCCACCCCGAATTTTACCTTTGGTCGCACAAGCGCTGGAAACACCAATGCCCCACACAAAACAATAGACACAGCTGATTTTCGTTCTGCTAAGGAAAACTTTTACCCAATGAAACAAACAACTTGCGGAAAACAATTCGAAGCTGCGAACACAAAAATAAGAAAGCCAGCCCTTCTTTTCATCGTGATTTTGCTTACGCTAAGCGTGTCGGCTCAAGTAGAGTTGGATCAAGCGCTGAGGCAAGCAACCGGGCAAAGCCAACGGGCCCTGAAAGCAGCAGAACGAACCGCCGGGCACTTCGGCTTTCTGCATGGGGCATACGACCGTGCTGAAATCAACCGTCACCTGACCGATGCCCGGGAAGATCTCGACAGCCTGCGACGTCACACTCGAGAGGCTGCCTATCAAAGCTCCGATGCCGCCTATTTTGCCAAAACCGGTTCGCTTGAAATGCCGGAGCAACTGGCTGCCGAAGCAAAAATATTTTTTCAGTCCGTTACGCGAACGCTGGACGAAATTGTCAAAAAGATTGACGAATTCATCACCCACGGCACGTCTAATGAGGATGCCTACCTCAACCAACGGCTGGAAGATTTTGAGCAAGCCAAACAGCAACTGCACCAAGCTCACCAAAAGCTACAGCAGGCGAACAAGTTGGTGAACACAGATCGGGCAGATTAAACACCAAAGGCCATCCAGCTTGAAGATTCAGGCTCAATTCAAATTCTTGTGGAGACTAGCATAACCCTTTTAAATTATCATCTGCTAAGATCTAAATGCATAAAATAAGGCTTTTTTTTTCTCGATAGTGAATTTGACTGGTTATTCAACCCGTTCCCTATAGAATTTCTATTGAAGCAAAACTCACTTGAAAGAAGTGAACAGCAAACCAGACAAAAAAACATCCCGCAAATCAAAAACACTTATTACTTTTGTTGAAACATCCGATTAAACATGCTCATGAAAGACTTTTTCGTTAAATCGCACGGCTTGGGAAACGACTACATCGTGATGAATAGTCACGACATTAGCTTCGAGATGAACACCGAAAACATCCAAACCATTTGTGATGTGCACTACGGCCTTGGCTCCGATGGCATTTTGCTTTTGGTTGATTCCACGAAAGCCGACTTCGGCCTGCGCATCCTGAATCCCGATGGTTCGGAAGCTGAGAAAAGTGGCAATGGCCTCCGCATTTTTGCTAAGTATTTGTTTGACTATGGGTTTGCCAAAAGCAAAACCTTTAGCATTGACACCTTGGGCGGCGTGGTCTATGCTGAAGTGATGGAGACGGATAACGAAAAAGCCCGTACCATCCAGGTCGATATGGGAAAGGCCATTTTTGAAGCCGCCAAAGTTCCGGTAAGCAGCGACTTGGTGGAGTGTCTGGACGAAGCCCTGTTTTTGAAAGACCGGTCGTACCTGATCAATTGCGTATCAGTAGGCAATCCGCACTGCGTCATTTTAAAGGATGAGTTATCGGAAGCTGAAATCAAACAGTACGGTAGCGAAATTGAGAATCATCCCAAGTTTCCAAACCGCATCAACCTGCAATTTGCCAAAGTGCTTTCGCCCGATGAGGTGGAAATCCTGATCTGGGAACGCGGTGCCGGCTACACCTTGGCCTCCGGAAGCTCATCGAGTGCCGTAGCAGCCGTGATGGTGAAGAAAGGACTGACTAACCGAAACATGAACGTGAAAATGCCGGGCGGAACCCTCCGGCTGGAAATCGCAGAAGACTGGCAAATCCGAATGACTGGGGAAGTCCGAGAAATTGCCAGCGGATACTTAAGCCAGGAATTGCTGAAGGATTTAAGGTAGACCACTATCACGGACCGGTTCATATCAAATGTTTGTTAACAGCCCGGCTGCTTATGCAGATTTATTCTAAATAATCTCTGCAAATTCCTATCTTTGTTTTTTGCAAAAAATCACAATTTATGCTGGAAAAAAAATTACCTTTTGACAAAGATCAGTTGGAACAGATTATCGAAAAGCACCCGACTCCTTTTCATATTTATGATGAAAAAGGCATGTTGGATTATGCCCAAAAATTCAACGAAGCCTTTTCGTGGAACGAAGGTTTCAAAGAGTATTATGCCATTAAGGCGGCGCCAAACCCATACCTGATGCGGCTTTTACGGAAGCAGGGTTTTGGTATCGACTGCAGTTCGATGGCCGAGCTGTTACTGGCCGAAAAAGTGGGCATGCGCGGCGAAGAAATCATGTTCACCTCCAATGACACGCCAGCCTACGAATTCCAAAAAGCGATGGAACTGGGCGCTGTTATCAACCTGGACGACATCAAACACATTGACTACCTGGAAAAGCACACAGGACTGCCCGAACTGGTTAGCTTCCGCTACAATCCCGGTGCCCTGAAAGGCGGCAATACCATTATCGGCAACCCCGAAGATTCGAAATACGGATTTACCCGCGAGCAGTTGTTCGAGGGCTACAAGAAACTGAAAGACAAAGGCGTAAAACGCTTCGGCATTCATACCATGGTAGCTTCGAATGAGTTGGACGCAGACTACTTTGTTGAAACTGCTGAAATCATTTTTGATGTGATTGTTGACCTGGCCAAAGAACTGGATATTCGTTTTGAATTTGCCAACTTGGGTGGCGGCATTGGCATTCCATACAAAAGTGAACACAGACCAGTGAACCTGAACCGGGTGAGTGAAGGTATCAAGGAGCTGTACGAAAAACTGATTGTAGGTAACGGACTGGATCCGCTGAAGATTTATTTTGAATCGGGACGCGCCATTACCGGGCCTTTCGGATTTTTGGTTTCCCGAGTATTGCACATTAAGGAAACCTATAAGAAATATGCCGGTCTCGATTCGTGCATGGCCAACCTCATGCGCCCCGCCTTGTATGGCGCCTACCACCACATTACTGTGATGGGCAAGGAAAACGCCCCGCACAAACATTTATACGACGTAACCGGCTCGCTGTGCGAAAACAACGATAAATTTGCCATTAACCGCCTGCTACCGGAAATCAACTCCGACGACCTGGTAGTGATTCACGATACCGGCGCACACGGCCATTCCATGGGCTTCAACTATAATGGTAAGCTCCGCTCTGCGGAGTTGCTGCTACGTCCAAATGGCGAAGTGGTTGAAATTCGCCGGGCGGAAACATTCGACGATTTGTTTGCCACCCTCGATTTTGATGCGGCGAACCAGTTTGAATAAACTTTGTTCCCCTTATAGTCTAAGCCGGATATGTTTTCATGTCTGGCTTTTTTTTGGGAAAAAAACAGTCGAAGACCATGGAACACAATTGTCTTTGAATGTGTTCAACCATCTTCAACGTCATTTAGCCCATTTGATTCGATCCTTTTTATCAACCTTCAAGCTCTGCGTTCACGCTGATTTTGTATTTTTGACAAATGGATGAAAAACTAAAAATCGGCTTTGATGCCAAACGAGCCTTTCTGAATTCCGTTGGTCTGGGGAACTACAGTCGGACCACCATCTGTTCGTTGGCGCATTTTTATCCAGAGAATGATTACCTGTTGTACAGCCCCGCAAACCATAGCCAATACTTTCATCCCCCGCAAAACACCATACTTGTTCAACCGGATAATTTCTGGTGGCAAACCTTTAAGTCACTCTGGCGTAGCTACCGCATCACACGGATGGCCGAAAAAGCCGAACTAGACATCTATCACGGGCTGAGCCACGAGCTTCCCCTGGGCATTCAGCAAACGGCCATCAAAAGTGTGGTGACCGTACACGACGTGATTTTTATGCGCTACCCCGAGTTTTATCAGCCGGCCGATCGCAAAATCTACCGCAGTAAACTGGAATATGCCTGTCGCGAAGCAGACAAAGTGATAGCGATCAGCCGACAAACCAAGAACGACCTGGTTGACTATCTCAGTCTGAATCCCGGTAAGATTGAGGTAATTTACCAAGCCATAAATTCAATTTATTTTGAAGCCACACCACCGGAGGAGTTGAAGCAAACCCAAAGCCAACTTAAGATTCCCGGCAGATTCATGCTCACCGTTGGGACCATTGAAGCCCGCAAAAACCTGGAATCCATTCTCAAAGCTATGGAACTCGCGGATGATGGACTTCCGCTGGTTGTGGTGGGCAAATCCACCCCTTACCTGGACAGCCTTCAACCTCAAATTCAAGTGCTGAAGGACAAGCTCATTTTTTTACACCAGGTGACCGACCGCGAACTGAGCCACCTTTACCAGTTGGCTGAGCTGATGCTTTACCCTTCGGTGTTTGAAGGCTTTGGCCTGCCGGTTGTAGAAGCACAGGCCTGCGGCTGTCCGGTTATCACTTCAAAAGCTGGTGCCCTACCCGAAACCGGTGGCGATGGCGCACACTATGTGGAAGCACAAAACGCCGACGAAATCAACCAAGGCATTCAAGAAATCGTTCAAAACAAAGCCTACCGGGACGAGCTGATTCGAAAAGGTCTGCAAAATGCCCAACGGTTCACACCGCAAAACTACGCACAACAACTCATGCAATTTTATACCCAATTAGCCCATGCATAACGACATTAAAAAAGCACTTGAAGTGCTTCACTCCGGCGGAATTATCCTCTACCCAACCGACACCATATGGGGAATTGGGTGCGATGCCACCAACGAAAAGGCGGTGGAACGCATTTACCAAATCAAAAAGCGCGAAGATTCAAAAAGCATGCTGGTGCTGATGGAAAACATCAACTTTTTGAGCCGCTACGTGGAAGAAGTCCCGGAAATTGCTTACGACCTGATTGAACTGAGCGACAAACCGCTGACCATCATTTATCCCGGCGCCAAAAACCTGGCTAAAAACCTGATCGCCCGAGATGGAACCATGGGAATCCGTATTAGCTCCGAAGATTTTACCCGCCAACTCATTCAGCGATTCAAAAAACCCATTGTATCCACCTCAGCCAACATCAGTGGAACGCCTGCGCCCGCTGTTTTTCATGAAATCACCCAGGAGATTCTTGCTGCAGTCGACTATGTGGTTGAATACCGGCAAGAGGACAGCAATCCGGCTACTCCATCAAGCATTATTAAACTGGGCGTGGGCGGCGAAATCGAAATTGTCAGGAATTAACTCTGGGGCTCGAAGCAATTTATCGGGGTTGGCAGGTAACCGCCCGTTGTTATTTCTTTTAAACTGTCAAGTCTAACAACATTGACAGACCCGTGATAAATTTTGATTCGCGACTTAAGACCAGAGAGAGTAATCCTCAGTTTGTTATACTAATCCGGCATCAGGGCGAATCCTAAGGAGCAAGAATATGACCGATGAACTTCTGGTGTAGTATTCCTTTTCCATTGACTAATCTCGTATCACAGAATCTCTGCACCCCAACTCAATGCTCAGTAGCTAGCTTGCTGTCATGCTTTTCATCTTTCAAAGTCAAGATTAACTGGCTCTAAATTATGCGAAGAGCTTGCCGAAGATACTGTTTCCATTTCTATTCCTGTGGTCGGAACAGATGAATCAACAATTTCAAAATTTAACCCACATTGCAGGATAAATCCTGTAATGATTTGATTTTAAGAGCTGTTGTTTTTTAAAATTTCGGCAGGGGGTACAACGGATTTTTTTCTGGTAAATGGGGCATACTTGTAATTGAGTATATCATAAATTGCTTTAACTTCTTTGGTAGGTTCGGTGCATTGCCGAACGGAGATGGTTTCCTGCTTAATGTTCACCACACTTGTTGTTACGCACTTTTGGGTGTTCATTCTCCGGACTATTTCTCTCCAGTCGGAGTTTATGCCTTTTTGTTTTAACTGGTATCTTATTGTTGCCACCAACCAATACGCCAGTATGCCCAGGTTCAGGTGTGCCATAGAGGCTTCATCTGTCTTGTGATAGACAGGACGAAGGTCGAGGTCTGTTTTCAGGACTCGAAAAGTGTACTCTATTTCACGGATGCTGTTATAAATGGACCAAAATGCATGTTCATCAAGTTCCATTATGGAAGTCCTCAGGAAATATATCCCGGATTGGCTAATGTCGGATTCTCCTGTTTTATGGCGGCAGCTTATGGATGTTGCTGTTCCATTGCCGTCGTCGCATACGGTTATGTCGTACCAGGTATGAACCGATGGATATTTCTGTTTAAACCTGCCAATGCGCTCATAAACCTTGTTGAGTTTTTTGGTGCCACCTTTTTTGGATATCCCTTCCTGGATACCTTGTATACCTTGCTCGAAGCGTTGTGAAAGCAGGCCGTTCATGCTGTCTTCTTTCATCTTCTTTGCCTGGCTTTTGACCCAAAGGTACTGGTCGCTGTCGCCATCTGCCCGTACCTTGAGCAGGTCTATGGGTTGTTTTCTTTTGTCGGTTATCTGCACCGGGGTTGCCGTAGTATCTGCATAATATGCTTTTAACGAGGAGCGTGAAACACACATGTAGTCATATCCTTTATTTTTGAGCATCAAAAGGTTATCGTCGGTTGCAATCCCCGCATCAATAACTACAATGGGCTTACGGCCTGAAAAAGAGGTTTGCCGGCTCAGGGCATTTATTATCCCTTCCAGTGTCTTGCAATCGGCCATATTGCCCTGGTAAATGTTCGAGTATTTTAAAAACCCTTCACGGTTAATCACTACTGCCAATACTACTAACCGGGCATCGCTGCGCTTTTCTTTACTGCGGCCAAATTTAGCTATCCTGCTACCCACCATCCGGCCTTCAAAATAGGTATTGGTCAAGTCGTACAAAATAATTTTGTCTTCCAGGTCGAACAGTTCGTTGGTCTGCCGTGAAAGGTATTGTTCCAAAGGGTCTTTTATCTGGTACAGCTTATGTGATATTCCGTAGAGCTTGTCTTTTGTTACTTTCTCCTTATCAAAACCGGTTATCTCGCTAATGGCTGAGCTTTCTTTAATAAAGGAAACGGTTTTTAGTTCCGATGCCGGGTAAACTGCCCTGCTTATAATGTGTGTAACAGCCAGGTTTATCTGGTCTTCTTCCCAGCCCGACTGACGCAGGAAATTGCAAATATCCAACTGGTCAACGGCTTGCTTGCACAACCATTCTGCTCCTATTTCGCGGGCATCTTTATTCTTTAATGTGGACATGTTGACCGTTTCCCATTCGGCTTTGCACTGGTTTATGTCGTACCGTTTTTTTCTCCTGACTTCTTCAAAAAAATATCGGGCAAGTTGCTCAATCTTTTCATCTGCATCGCTGGTTGATAAAGTGTTCCCGCCATTTATAATCAATTGTTCTACCCGCTTGCCCAGAAGTTTTTTCTGTTCATCGGTTTCCAGTTCGTCCAGCCGCCCAAAGCTTACTATGATTCGGTGGGTTACCTGTCCATGAATCCTGTAGCCCTCCACCAGTTTATACGTCGTGTAACGTTCGCCGGTGGTCCTGTTCTGTTTTAAATATGGCTTGACAAACATATTGCTAAGCTATGCAACTGTTTGTTTATCAGCAATAAGAGAGGGGGTACAACATTTGGAAAGCAAAATAGCACCGAGCCTTATATTGTTGATTATCAGCTATGTCTGTTTTTGCGCATTTAGCAGTTGTTAATAAAAACAGGGTTATCAACAGATTTTTATTGGTTTTTTGATGCTACCCCTGCAATGTGGGTTAAATCATCAAACCAAATTTGCCCAGTTCCGACAAGCAAAGAGCCGAAAGCTAT
>NZ_CAXBDD010000075.1:0-18255 GCF_963974515.1 uncultured Sunxiuqinia sp.
TTGATTATAAAATTTTAAAAGACCTCAAATAACCGTAAAGGTGAACGCATTTTAATCGGCAGCCGTATGTTGTTCATTTATTTATCGTTTGCCTGCCATCTTACTTCCACTCCCAATCCAGCTCGGCCACATGCCTGAAAGCACCAGTGCTTGCTTTTTGGTTTAACCAAGCCTCGAAGTCCTGCACGTTACCCATGCGATCTTTTGGAAACATCAGCGACTCACCCGTTGTGAACCTCAGAGAATAATAGTCCCTGATTTCGCTCAGTTCCTCCAGTTTTAGCGTGCTTTCGCCCAGGTAATCTTTCGATTCGATGAAGCGATCTCCAATCTGTATCCATTCCGACTTGCCAAAGCGGTTTTTATAATGCTCGTCTGCATGATTTTGGTAATGCCTGATGTATCGCTTCTTGAGGTAAAGCTGAAACAGAAAATACCAAAGTACAGCAACCCCAGCAAACAGGAGCGCTTAAAAAAGGTTGACAAACAGATATAAAACCAAGCCTAAAACCAGGGAAACCAGCGGAATCCTCATCTGCGATCGCTTACGGCTCCTTATAATGCTGGCCGACTTCGAGGCCGCGTATAACTGAAAGGTGACAAAATCGTCTTTCTTCAAAATAAACTCAAAAGTCATGGTTTGTATGGTTTACGTGGGTGTTGAATAGCAGACAAGGACTCACAAACTCATCAACGCTGATCCGTTGCACCCGTCATTTTTTCTAAAAGTGATTCAAAGTATTGGATTTCATGATCACTTCGAAATTTTATATTCAATCATGTTTGAGCGAGTGGTTAAATTTGACTCAAAAGGATTCTGTGCCCTCGACCTATCTCCAATTATACCCAATACTTTAAATCCCTTGCCAGACAACAGGCTTTCTTTAAAAACTTCAAAACTGACAATTTCGTTTGTCTTCATTGATCTGTAGCTAAACGAATCTAATCGTAGCGTTTCACAAACAATAGAATCTTTTAAGAGTATCAAAGGCCGAACTCCAAATCAAAAATCATCATTACGAACCCAATAGGAATTTTCTTCTGAAAGAAACTGTACAATAAAATTATGCAACATCACACCATCTCCTTTATTTTCGAACCCTACAATGATCTCTTCAGGAAAATCCGAATTTGTTTCGTTTAATTCAATTGTAAAACTGTAATTCGCTTTTTGGATCGTACTGGCTATTTTTTGCTTTTCCTGAGAATGGTCTTCCTATGAGATTGCACTAAAGCTGTATAGGAAAACTGTTATCAATGTAGATCGCACGAATGTTTTTTAAAGTTATCATACTTATGTTTTTAAAATTGTCATTCACTCTTAAATGTTTCCCAATAACCAATGACCCCAATAGAAGTATTCAGTCGCAGTGCCAGTTTTCAGTTCTATCCAACCACTAGCGAATGACTGATCCCCAATAACTGTCTTCATTCACCATACCGCTCAAAAAAGCCGGCCGTATCTTTAATATCCGCTATCCCCAAAATCCAGCAGACCTCGGAAAGGTCGGAGAAATCGAGTCCGCCTGCCGAAATGGCCTCATTCAGGTAACGTCCCTCTTTCCCGTTGTATTGGTTGGCCAAATCAATGGCCAACTGCCAAACCTCATGCAAGCTGGCATCTTTTACTTTGTCACTCCACCCCGTGTAATCAGGCGAACGAAAGCCCGGTGTTCCGTTTCCAACTGCATTGCCATCGGGTATTTTATGATAGTCCGCCTTTTCCCTTACAAACGACAGGTCCTCAGGCGAAGTCACTTCTTCATTCCAATTGCTGTGCTGCACCACATGAATCCGTTGCGCAATCGTCTCTTCTAAAAAATCGGTTGCAAGTGCCCGGACAAGCGCGGCCGTAAAATCAGATTGACCAGCATCGGCAATCCAAACATCGCCTTGGTTTTCCAAAGTGGTGGCGATAAGTCCTTTTACATGCTCCACCGCTGCATCAAAATCGTCATGGGCATCGCTCCAGTTGTCTCCAAAAGCCAGCCGAAACAAATCATTGGGCGGAACATACAGCCCATTCTGAATACCATAAGTTCCGGCAACAGCATGATAACGGATGCTGGAGAACTGCGAGTCCGACAATAGCGTCACCAGGGCGGCTACGCTATGCAAATCATCCACATCCGTCTTACAATCAAACTGGGCCAACAACAAGTCCTTTTCCAGATTAAAGCGCCCGGCTTTCGAAGCGCCCGGCTCCACAGCGGCACTTTCGAACGATAAAAAAACAGCCGCCAAGGCCAAAATGATTAATGCTTTTAGTTTCATAGGTTTCTATTTTTTTGGTTGTTAATGACTATTTCATTGTGATGGGATTACGGATTAGCGGTTGTTATCATTTGCTTCGTCACATCCATAATCAACAGTTAGTTCCATTTCTTTGGGAGTATAATTTAAACTCTGTCTGATTTTTTCTTAAAGTAAAGAGTCGGCAAAACAATTATAGCTTCGCGTTCTACCCCCTCTTTCTGCCAGTAAACCATGAAATTGACTTTGGCATTCTTCAATTGATATCCTCTCGTTTCGAGTGTCTTGATGGTTCCCTGAAATCTTTTTGAAAACTTTACCACGAATTCGCCTTTCGCACTCTCACAACCGTCTTCATTGACGACAAGATGATCTCCGCTCAGAAGTTGCTTGATGCGGTGTTGAATAAATTCGAAATACCCCAGGTTAATGTCGGCATGGGTCAATTGCATGGCAAACTCATCTGGAGGCAAATAAGTGTTTTTATCATCGACATGTTCTAAATCCCCGGAGGTTACTTGGTCAAGAAAGCCAGAGTTTAGGTGAATCGTCAAGTTCCGTTTGGTCCTTGTCATAGCGACGTATATCTGTCGTTTGGCTTCGTCAGTAACAGGATTAAAATTTTCAAGCAACAGAAAAACATTGTCAAATTCTTTTCCTTTTGCTTTGTGAATGGTTGAAACGAAAATTGTCTCGCTATTTTCGTCGAAGAAGTCTTCCAACTTGGATTCACGAATGAAAACTTCTAAATCGGATTTGTATTTCTTCTTTGGACTGGTCGCTTCAAAATCTTTAATGATTTTGTTGCAGACTTCTAACCTCGTACTGTTCTGAAACTTATTTCGCAGTTCCCTTCTTGCTTTCTCCCAAATATCATCGCTTATGACAAAAACATCATCAGCTAAATTTAACTGGCTTAAAAAGAATCTGACTTCAGACAGATTATACAAACTGAAACCGTCGTTCGTTTGAATCAGTTTTGCCTGCATACCATTTTTCAAAATCAGTCCCGTGATTTGCAACGCTTCCTCATTCGTTTTTGTAAGCACGCAAGTCGTTCCCATAAGTCCAGTCATAAGTATGTCGTGTACAAGCGGAGTAACGAGGTTGTCGCTTTGGTAACGTACCAATTTTATTCTTCCATTATCCGTTTGCTTTGCGATGATCGGTATATCTTTCAAACGATGTTGAATTCTCGTCACAAATTGGTTTGTGAATTCAACAAGATTACTTTTGCTTCTGTAATTCTCAACCAACTCATATTTGACTGCCTTATTCACCTGGATAAACTGTTCAAGATACTTCGAACTTGCTCCCCTGAATTCATAAATATTCTGGTCGTCATCTCCTACTGCAATCACTCTCATATCCTCATTCTGCTCCATCAAAGCATTGATCAGGTTGAACTCATCTTGATCCATGTCTTGTGCTTCGTCAATCACCAAAACGGTTTTGGTAATCCGGCTGGCTTCAACTTCCTTGTTTTTAATTTTTTCAACTGTCTTTTTCAGAATCAGATCAGATTTTTCAAGACTTCCAACCTTCCCCAGCAGGTCGAAACAATAAGAGTGAAAGGTTTTTATCTCAATGTAATTAGCCGCATTACCAATAAGCTTCAGCAATCGTTTTTTAAATTCGGTTGCCGCCGCTCTTGAAAAAGTTACCATGAGCAACTGCTCGTGCTTTACATCTTCCATTAAAAGCAACGAAGCAAGTTTGTGAACCAACACCCTGGTCTTTCCGCTTCCAGGGCCAGCAGCTACAACGATGTATTTGGTTTCATTGTCGTTGATGATTTTCAATTGTGTGGGGGAAAGTTCACCAAAAAGTTGCTTGAATTTTCCCGGCGTCATCTTGAGTTTAAGTTGGTCAACCTTACTTCCCGGGAAATATTTTCTTAGGAAGGAACTGTAATTTAAGTGAAAATAATCTTCTACAAACTGGAGTGCATCGCGGTAGTCGTCTATCATCTTCTTCGCATACTCCCCAATGATATGAATTTGCTGAACCTTATTCTCGTAAAACTGGTTCAGCTTCTGATAATCCTCTTTGGTATACCGTTTATAGTTATCTTGCTCGACTCGTTCGATAGTTAGCCCATTATAAGCAACAAGAAAACCTCCTTCAATTTTAATGGCTTCAATTCTTGACAAGTAAAACAGCGCATCTTCAACATCTTCAATGGTGACCTTCTTTCCGAAACTTGCAATCGAATTTTCAAATGCTGCCTTCAGTTCATGAACGGAAAACTCAACCAGTACCTCTTCTTTTCCTACATCAGCTGCTGAAACATTCAGATTGCTTTTTTCATGGAGGAACTCAACAAGGAACCTTGCCAACTCATGCCGTTTTTCCAATTTTTCTTGTAATGATTCTTTAGGATGAAGGGAAAGCATCACCACATGGTTCTTTGAATAAGCTAAGTTCTGTCGCTTAATCCAGTTTTTGATTGCCCAAAAGTTGATAATGGTTTTAATCTTGCCGGGAGTGACATCTTCGTAACCTAATTCCTCCGTTTTTTCATTCAATTCTTTGAGGTGAAAGGTTTGTTCCTGCTCTTCGATTAACGGAAGCAGGAAATTCTCAATCTTGCTAAATGTATCAACAATACTGAGAGAACGGTTCTTGCTTTCCCCTTTCCTTATGAATGCAGTTAAATCTTTTGCATCAGCCAGAATCTTTTCCTCCCGAAGAAGATTCACAATGTTGATCACTTCTTCTTTTACAATTCCCAAATGGTCGCTGATGTAATCAATTCGTGTTTCGCCTGGCTCATCAGTTGATTGTTTTCTGCTTTTGCTTGAAAGAAGTTTCTTGATGATCCGGACTCCTTTTTCCTTCTGCTTCTCCTCAAACCTTTCAGACGCATTAATTTTGTCGATCGCCTCTTGGGCGTTCTTTGAAAGAATACTATTGGCAAAAATTCTCGGCATGTTTTGTCCACGCGTTAAATAACCAGCATCTTCCAGCGCTGCAATGGCAGTCGTTACTCTGGTTTCTATTTGAACAACATTGTCATCCCAGCCAGCTTTTCTTGCAATCTCCAGGGCCGAATTAGAGACCTTTGAACGAAACTTTGTAATCTCTTTAATTGCTTTCCAAACCTGTTGAATCTCTTTGATGGAGAGCTTTGTTTGATTCAATAAGATAAAGTGTTTGCTGAGGTCGTCTTCGTTAAAGAGCACGAAACAATCTGCGACAATACTCTCATCCCGTCCTGCTCTTCCTGCTTCCTGTATATAATTTTCAAGTGAGTCGGAAATTTCATAGTGAACGACCATGCCCACATCCTTCTTATCAACTCCCATCCCAAAAGCTGATGTTGCAACCATGATTGAAACTTCGCCAGAGATGAAGGCATTTTGGTTAGCCGTTTTTTCTTTCGACTCCATTTTACCATGATAGGGCTTTGCGTTGAAACCATCTTCGGTTAACCTCTCCGCAAGTAAATATGCTTTTCGTGTTCTTGAAACATAAATGATCGTCGGACAATTCTTTTCCTCAATCAAATCTCTTACTGTTTGATATTTTTCCTCCTCATTTCCTTTCTCAAATACTTTATATTGCAGATTTGTTCTTGAAGCCTTTGACGTGAATAGTTCAAGCTCAAGCGAAAGTTTTTCTTTGAAGTAGTCTCGAATATCTTCTATAACTTTCTGCTTTGCAGTGGCTGTGAAACAGGATACCGGAATTCCATCCTCAAGATTTTTCTTCTCCTGAATTAGTCTGATGAAATCACCAATGTATAGATAATCAACCCTGAAATCCTGCCCCCATGAAGAAAAGCAGTGTGCTTCATCAATTACAAAGCGAACAATCTTTCTTCCCAAAAGCAGTCGTTCGATTGTTCGTGAGCGCAATGATTCCGGCGAGATGTAAAGCATAGATGCTGAGCCATCTTCAACCCGTTCAAATGACTTTGCTCTTTCAATCGGGTCAAGCAAACCGTTTATTGTGACAGCTTCCGTGATTCCGTTTTTTTCAAGATTATCTACCTGGTCTTTCATCAAGGATTGTAACGGAGAAATAACAACCGTCAAGCCCTTTGTGCTTTCTCCACCCATCAAAGCAGGGACTTGAAAAGTGATTGACTTGCCACCACCCGTCGGAAACACTGCAAGGATAGATTTGTTATCAACGGCTGCTTTCACTGCTTTTTCCTGCAATGGTTCGCTTCCGTAAGTCCTAAATGAATCAAAACCAAAGTACTTCTTCAATCCCATGTGTATGTCTAACGCCTTATTGCAGTACACACACCCACTTACGCAGGGTTTATTTCGTAAGCGAAACATGATTCGCTGAACTTCGGGGTAATTTTTCAACACCCAAGGCGGTGTGATTGAATAACGGTTGTTTGCACTGATGAGGGATAAGCAGTAAGCCAGTTCAATCGAATGTTCGTAAATTATTTTTTTCAGGTCGGCATGTTCACAAACTTCATCTTCAAATTCTTCGCGAATCAACCGTTGAATGTCGGTGTTATCAGTCTTGTAGTCTACAAATCGGAAAAAGGAGTTGAATTCCTTTTTGTCATTCAATAACAAATAGAAAATCTGCTTTAGCTTTTCATCAGTTTGTTTGAAAGCAGCAACTTCGTCATAGAATAAATCCATTGCCTTGACAGAATCATTCAAAGGATTATTCATTTCTTCTGATTGAAGTTTGTCGTCCTTGAGCAAAGCGTGATACGGTCGTGCAGGGAACAAAAGAGGAGAAAAAAACAGCGTATCAATAATGTTCGCTGAATTTATTCCGGCATCATCAAGGACTTTGCCTATATATTTCATGTCGTGGTTGAAAATATTATGTCCACAGATGAATTGCGTTCCGTTGAGAAACTTGACGAATTCAGTCACAGAAGTTTCATGAAAAGAATTTCCATCCCCCTTGACACTTCCAATGTCAAGAATCTTCCGACTCGCTGGCTCAATCTCTGTATCAACAAAAGCAATGGAGTTCATCTATCAAGGTGTTTCGGTCTATTATTTCTGGAGCACACCACTTGCTTTGGCTGATTTGCTCCTGTTCTGTTCAAAGTCGCTTGATATTTAGTGCCGACGATCAATGTTCTGTAATTTTCAAGCAACAAGATAGTGTTTTTTTATAGTAAACAGTTCGTGAGTTTGCAGTTTTATTCTCCTTTCCCGGTCAGCTCAATTCACCCAATCCTCAGCAGACAACTTCTATTAAAAGGGAATCAATTCATATTCTTATGGAGAGCCAGCGTTATCGCATTTAAAAAAGTGGATTTGTGCTTCTGATCAAACCTTCCCTCGAGAATACCAATGGACCCATTCCCTCCGGTCTCAAGCAACAAAACAGAAGTCAGCAGGGAGCTGTCAACGTCGTTAGACTTGAAAGCGTCAAAAAGCCTCAAGCAGGAAGTTTCAGTCTCAATCCTAATGAGAGTTTCTTTATTTGGCATTGCATGACTCGCCGGCAGATCCTGAAACGAGTTCAGGAAGACTCATCGAGTGACAAGTATCGAGAATCCAGCATCGGGTATAAACCTCTTGAACTTCCTTAAGAAACCTTATTTTCTATACTAACCTTAGAGGTTCTCTGATAATTACTCCCTCGCACCGTATTCAATCTATTGATTATAGGTTTCCCATTCGTACATTCGTGGCTACAAAACCTTATTCGTGAATCCGAGGCAACAATCCTATGTTCGTGGAATTGGCATCAAGAAATTACAGAGAATTGTGTAATATAGCCGCCTCAAAAAAGCAGTAAATTACAAACAGTATGGAACTCGTTATCAACTACATCAGCATTTTAGGTTCGTTTGCGCTGGCCATTTCCGGGGCGCTGACTGCCATGAAAAAGCGTTTTGACCCCTTTGGCGTGCTGATCATCGCTTTTGTAACCGCAGTGGGTGGCGGCACCATTCGCGACATGCTGATCAATGGCAAATCGGTGTTCTGGATCGATCAAACCTCCTACATTTATTTTATCCTGGTGGGAACCATCTTTGCCATCATCTTTCAATCGAAACTTTACCTCATTCACCGGCCCCTGTTGTTTTTCGATGCCATTGGCTTGGGCTTGTACACCATCACCGGCGTGCAAATTGGCCTTCAATACGAACTGGCTGCTGTGAACTGTGTCATCCTGGGAACCATTACCGGCGTGTTTGGCGGGATCCTGCGCGACATCCTGGTGAACGAAGTACCGGTTATTTTTAAGAAGGAAGTGTATGCCACGGTTTGCATTTTGGGGGCCATCCTCTACCTTGTACTGTACCGCTTGGAAGTGATGAACCCGGTGTTGCAGTTTATTCCCGTGCTGTTTATTATTGGCCTGCGGTTGCTGGTCATCCACTATAACATTTCACTGCCCTCGCTCTATCCCGACGAACGGAAAAAGAATCGAACGGGGAAGTAACCGGATCCGACGATCAAATATCATTTATCGTCGATGACGCCAGAGGCATCGCATGCTTATGGAATTGAGCATCTCTGAAAGAAATTCAGCTGTGGTCGTACCTTTAGGACTTGCATTATTTCGATAAACATCCAACCCCTTCCAGGGTTGATTACTCTTTGGCTGCCCGGTGACACAAAAAAAACGGCCTAAGGTCATTGAATAACTTTTCAATAGCCTTAGGCCGATTTGCTGATTCCTGATCAAAACTAAAATCGTGATTTATTTCACCGGCGTTGTTTTTCCTTTTACCTGAAAACGTTTTGCAATGGTGGTGGTGGTCGCCGCATCCTGCCGTCCCGAGAATCCGGCTTGCTCACCACCAACCGCAAGGGTAAACCAGCCCGGCTCAATCACCCGCTGTTCCTTTTTATTGATGAGCGACAACTGCCGGGGCTCCAGGATAAAATGAACAGTCTTGGTTTCTCCCTTTTTCAGATGAACACGTTCAAAGCCTTCCAACTGGCGAATGGGCCGTGGCGTTGAAGCTTTTTCATCCGTCAGGTACAACTGAACCACTTCGTCGCCATCGCGATCGCCGGTATTGGTCACCTCAACTGAAACAGCTACGGGTTCGTTCACGTTCACCTCTTCAGCAACGATCAGGTTGGCATAATCGAAAGTGGTATAGCTTAGGCCATAACCAAAGGGATATAAGGCCTCTCCCTTGAAATAGCGGTAAGTACGGCCTTCCATGTCGTAGTTTTCAAAGTCGGGCAACTGCTCCACCGACTGGTAATAGGTTACCGGCAAACGGCCTGCTGGATTGTAGTCGCCAAACAAAACGTCGGCCACGGCATTCCCACCTTGCTGTCCCGGATAGCCAGCCGTAAGAATAGCAGGAACATGCTCGGCCGCCCAGTTGATCGACAAGGCGCTGCCATTAATCAGCACCAGCACTACTGGTTTTCCGGTAGCGACAATCGCCTGCATCAGTTCTACCTGTTCTTTGGGTAAGTTCAGGTTGGTGCGGTCGCCACCGGCAAACCCTTCTATATGAATCGGCATTTCTTCACCTTCCAGGCGTTCGTTTAAGCCAAGAGCCAGCACAACGACGTCAGCCTGTTTGGCGGTTTCGATAGCCTCTTCCAACATGTTTTCCCGCGGAACAGCCCAAAGCAAACGGGCGGTTGCATCACCATAGTAGTTGCGGTAGTCAGCCTGAATAGCATAACGTTTCCCGGCTTCCAGCTCAATTTTTATTGGATTAATGGTGGCATGGTGTTCATGATTCCCGCCTGTTACCTCTTTGCCATCCACCGTAATTTTCATATAGGGTTTGCCCCAATCGCTCAGGTAATACAGTCCCGTCTTAGGAGCAACGATATAGCCTGACCAGCGAATGCTAAACTGACCGGTTTGAAGCCGTGGATCAGGTGTTCCCATGTCCCACATAAAATCAATCTTATCGTCGGTTTGGGTGAATAAAGGCTGACCATTAAATTCGCTGTTTGCAAAATACTCCCCCTTCAGACCCTGCTCGCCATCTTCGGTTTGCAGGTAAATGGAAGGAATGGGCTTCATGGCTGGAACGCCTTCGGCCAGATTGCTTCCCTGGGCGTACAGCACCTTGGTTTGTGGGGCTACTTTGTGACGGATACCATTCAACACAGTCACCGGACGGCTGGGAATCCCATTGTAATTTCCCCAGAGCGACTGCACATCATCGGCGTTGGGACCAATCACCGCCAGGGTATTCAGTTTTTTTGAAAGGGGTAAGGTATTTCGTTCATTCTTTAGCAGCACAATGCTGGCTTGGGCCGCTTCACGCGCCAACTGATCGTGCGCCGGGTTGTCATTCACATCATAAGGAATTTGCGCGTACTCCACCCGCTCAATGGGATCGAACATGCCCAACTTAAAACGAGCCATAAATAAACGCTTCACAGCGATGTCAATCTCCGCTTCTGAGATCAGTTCCCGTTGAAGCGCCTCCCTTAAAGCGGGATACGAATCGCCGCAATTTAAATCGGTGCCACGTTTGACAGCCAGGGCCGAAGCTGAGGCGGCATCCGGCTCCAGCTTGTGGTATTTCCAAATGTCGGAAATGGCCCAGCAGTCGGACACCACATAACCATCAAAACCCCATTCATCGCGTAAAATGCTGAACAGTTCAGTACTGGCGCAAGCCGCCTCGCCCCGAAAGCGGTTGTAGGCACCCATCACAGAGTACGCACCGGCATCGACCACCAGCGTGCGAAAGGCAGGCAGGTAAGTCTCGCGGAAATCGCGTTCGCTGACACTCACATCAAATTCATGACGCAGCGGTTCGGGGCCGGAGTGCACGGCAAAATGCTTGGCTGTGGCCACCACTTTCAGGTAGTCTGAGTCGCCACCCTGTAAGCCCAGCACAAATTCTTTTCCCATTTGTCCGGTCAGGTACGGGTCTTCGCCATAGGTTTCGTGTCCCCTTCCCCATCGTGGATCGCGGAAAATATTGATGTTGGGCGACCAAAATGTCAGGCCTTGGTAGATGCCTCGTTCTCCGCGGCGCACGAACTCGTGATGCTTGGCACGCGCTTCGTCCGAAATAACCGAAGCCACGCGGTTCACCAAGGGCTTGTCCCAAGAGGCGGCAATGGATATGGACTGTGGAAATACCGTAGCGTAACCGGCACGTGCCACACCATGCAAACTTTCGTTCCACCAATTATATTTGGGAACGCCAAGGCGATCAATGGCCGGTGAAGTATACACCAGTTGGTCGATCTTTTCTTCCACGGTCAGACGGGAGACCAAATCCTCCAACCGCTGTTCAACGGGTAAATCCGGATTCTGGAAAGGAAATTCATATTGCGCGAACGCATTCAAAAACAAGCCTGTAGCTAAGGCCAAAATCAAAGTTATCTTTTTCATGCTAGTGGGTTTTACCTGTTCTGTTCTGGTAGGCAAATATAGGCGTTTTTCAGGACTCCTGCCAAATGAAAATGGATGATTTCCTGCGCCTAATCGTTTCCCTTATTCCACAATTCCCCAGTCTGGATTTGGCTGAGGTCCCATCTGCAGTTCGAGCTTCCCGCCTTGCAGCAGTTCGCTAGCCGGAAACTTGAAATCCTGCAGCTCGCGGCCGTTTAATTTGGCCGACTGCACATAGTAATTGAGCCGCGAGGCATCCTTCGCTTCAATCACAAAGGTTCGCCCACGTCCGAATCGTTCACCCAAATCGATGGTCACGGCCTCATACAGCGGGCTGGCAATCTCATAAACCGGCTCCACGCGGCAGCCCCCATCGGTTTGAAACAAGCCCAAAGCGGTCATCACAAACCAGGCGCTCATCTGTCCCTGGTCCTCGTCGCCAAGGTAGGCATTGGCCACGTCATAACCGTAGTAGCGTTCCATAATCGCACGGCTCCACTTTTGGGTTAGCCAAGGCTTTTGTACCCAGTTAAAAAGAAAGGCAAAATGCATGGATTGCTGATTGCCCTGAATCACCGGATAGTTCCAGTACTGGTCATTCAGTCCATTGAAGCGCGTTTTGTCGCTTTCTTCAAAGCCCCAATCCAATCGTTCAATAAAACGATCTTTGCCAATTACTTCGGCCAGCGCCGGCACATCCTGAGGAACAAAATAGGTGAGCTGCCAGGCATTTCCCTCTACATAATGATGATTTGCCCCGGATTTATAAGGATCAAAATCCGGTACCCATTGTCCGGTCGAATCCTTCATTCGGGCATAGCCTGTTTCCGGATCAATGCTGTTTCGCCAATAGTTGCCCCGATCGGTAAATGTCTCATAGTCGCCTGTTTTGTCCAAGGCTTTGGCAAACTGGGCCACCGTCCAATCGTCGAACGAATACTCCAGGGTATTTGAAAAACGTCCCAGGTCGTAAGGAACATACTTGTATTTCAGGTAAGGAACGAGGTCCCGGTTTCCGGCAAATCCACCACCCACTTCCTGTGCCGGCGTAGTCTGCATTTTCCTGACGGCTTCGTAGGCTTTCTCCACATCGTAATCGCGGATGCCCATTTGATAAGCACCAACAATCAGCGGAATTTCATGCTCGGCTACCATCACCGGGATGTACTCCATGCCGGCTGGTCCCTTAGCCAACCAACCATTGGCATCGTACATGGCCAGTTGCGAATTGACCCAGCGATTGCTCCACTCGGGCGTAACCAGGTTCCAAAATTGATTGAGATTCCAGAAGGTATTCCAAAAAGCATCGCACCCCAAAGCCGGTGATGTAGAATCTTTCATGGTACGAATTTCCTCTTCGGCATCGCGCCAATCACCGTTGACATCGCTAAAAATATTGCGACTACAAAGGGCGCGGTACATGTTGGTGTAAAAACGTTTCTTCTCGCGTTGGTCATTGCTGGCAATGCAGACCCGCTTAAGCAGCTCATCCCAAGTCGCCACCTGGGCTTGCCGTACTGCTTCAAAATCCCAACCATACGGGCGGCTCAGCTCGGTCGCCAGATTCTCACGGGCATTGTCAATGCTGACATACGAAATCCCGGTTCGTAGTTGAACCACCTGATTGTTCCGGGTGTCAAAACCAACAATGGCCCCGGCATCTTTGGCTCCCTTAACCTTCAGTTCTGAGGTTTTTTCCTGCACTCCAGCTTCGGTCCAGGGGACGAAAGTGGCGATTGGCTGATCGAACTCGGCCACGAAATACACGGTGTACTCCTGCGCGATGCCGCCGCTCCAGGTATTGGGCGAAAGCTGGTGGCTGTAGCCTTCCACGGTCCGTTCCCCGGTTTGTTTGATCCAGGCTTCCACCAAGTTGTATTTATATTCTGAAGGTATCACCAAGTCAAGCAATACACGCGATCCATCGCGGTCTTTAGGGAAGGTGTACCGCTGAAACCCGCAACGGGTGGTGGATGTCAGTTCCGCCTGAATGTCATAATCGGTTAATTGTACCTGATAGTAACCCAGTGGCGCTATTTCGCTTGATTTATCGATTCGTGAACGGTAGCCGCCATCCACGTCTTTTTCATCTCCTACCAGGGTTTGCAGCGGACCATTGGTTGGCATGGTGCCCAATCCGCCCATGGTCCATTCGTGAATGTGAGAGAAGCAGCCGATGGATTCGAAGGTCGGTTCGTAACCGGCTTGCCAGCCGTCATTCTGGTTATCCGGACTTAATTTGACCATACTGAATGGCATCCAGGGACCTGGAGCAATCATCCAGCGCGAATGGGCCGTCCCCATTTTGGTATCCACATAGCCCGCCGGAGTTCTCAGACTTTGTGGCCCGCGCAGGAGCTCACCGGATTCAACTTTCTCGCCACCAAGCCAAATTTCGTAAGTGCTTTTCAATGAAGCCTGAACCGGCGGCATGGGCGCTTCAAATACGTATCGGCCCTTTTCAAGCGTTTCCGAAAAAATCGTTTTGCCATCCAAAATAACCTTCAGATCAGGCATCCCGTTTTGATGTTCCACATCGACCAACAAAGGTTGAGTCCGGTTTCCTGCATGTTCAATTTCGTAGGGAGCAACTTCAACTCCGCGTAAAAAGGCTTGCTGATTGTCGGTTAAGCTAACCCCCTGAGGCCCTTCCAATTTGATTTGGTCGAAACGAAGCCATGAGCCTTCCAAAACCGTTAGGTTAATCTCATTTCCACCGGTAACAATTAAACCGTTGAGTAACGGAATTTCGATTAGGTATTCCGATGCATGGTCCGACTGGCGATCGATTTCACTATTCGCATCAATTACCGGAATGCGGTATTTCCACGACTGACCATTGACTGTTATTTTCAAAAGCGGCAAGTCGTTGGGATTGCAGTCCACCACGTCGACAGCCAGTTTCCAAGCTCCAGTCCAAGGCATTTGCTCCACCCCAAACAAAATGGTCAACGTGCTTGAGCGCCAGCCAGAGGTTCCCCAGGTTCCTCCCCAGGTATCGCTGGTTCCGGGAATGATATACGGCCAGTCAGACTTTTCGTCCGATGTTCCAATCAGAAAATAGGTATCTTCCCAACCAAAGTCGTTGGCAATATACGCTTCGTAACCATTGGGCGCCAAAGCGAATTCCGAAGCGCTGTTGTTGTTCTCTCCTATTTTCCAAATCAGTTCTTCCTGTGCCTGAATTGATCCGAAGACACCTAGAAAAAGCAAGACTAAAATGAATCGATCGTATTTCATAACTCCATGGTTTATTTCAGAAAAGCCTTGACCACCATAGCCGGACTTTCTGATTCGTTGATTAATCGATAGGAATTGGCTGCTGCCGGAATCACAAAGGTTTCGGCATAACTGAACCGTTGGCGAAAACCATTTCGGGTTTCAACCCAAATGGATGTTCCCTCAACCAAAGAAAGGACGTGGCATTTGTTTTCTGTTTCGACTTCAATTTCAGAATTGAAATGAAAGCGGTGCACATCGTAGCTATGTTTCTCGTGTGTTGGCAAATGGAACAACGTCCAGTCGTTCCCTTCTTTTAACACATAAGGGTGCGCGACGAGTTTCTCAGTTACATAACCCCCTTTTCGGTCGAAATTCAAATTATCCATCCCCCTTTTAATGTTGATGGGGCGCGGCAATCCGTCCATATCGAGGCGCAGCCAGTCGTACATTTTAAAAGTGAAAATATAGGGTGTTGTGCTGATTTCGAGTACCAGGTTGTTTGTCCCCGAGCCATGAATGGTCCCCGGAGGAATCAGAAATAAATCATGCTTTTTGGAATCCAGCACCTGCACGTGCTTGGTGATGTCAATCGGCTTTTTGTTCTCAAAACTGTAGGTCAGATCGGCTTCAAAAGCTTTGGGGTCAATATCCTCCTGAAAACCAAGGTAGCATTTCGCATCCACAGCCGCATCCAAAATATAGTACGTTTCTTCCTGTGTGATGTTCTCGCCAAAATGCTTTTGAATATATTCGACCTGCGGATGGCACTGAATGGACAGATTGCCGCCATCAAAAGTATCTAAAAAGTCGAAGCGTATGGGAAATTCAAGGCCATACTGATCCGCATGCTTTCCCAGCACGGCCTCACTTTCCTGAAACATCAGGCAGTCGAAAGACACTTCCAGCAACAAGCCGTCGCTTTCCAGCAGCAGGCCATTTTCGGGCACAATCAGTTCAAACGACCAGGCATAATTAATCACCTCCTTGTTTAGACCGACTATTTTCTCCTTGATCCATTGTCCGCCCCACGCGCCAGGTTCAAACCAAGGTCGCACACGAAACAGGTTTGTCGCCATCGTTCGCAAGGCCTTGCGCAAATCAGTACCGATCATCCAGCTCATTGCATCAAGCTGTTGCCCGTCCACCATAAAGTCGATTCGAGAAATCAAATCTTGCTTGTGTTTGTTGAGCACCACCCAATCGACAAAATAGAAGCGTTTGTACATGGTTTTGATGTGATCCGCCTTTGAAGCTCCCAAATTGGTGATCGCCTCCGCCCGGGCACGAAACTGTAACTCATTCTTAGGCAGATCGACATACACCAAGCAGGCTTCCCATCCGGCCAAAGCAGCTCCCGGTCCAACGAGGATGCTCAAGTCAGCATCTTCCGAAGGAGTCAGTTGCTGTAGCTTCTTCGGATCAAAAAAGTCGGCCAAGGTCAAGCTCGTCCGGCTGCCGAATAAAGGATCGTCACCTCCAAGAAACGGTTCGATTAACCGATCTATTTCAGTCTCGGGTTTTAAGGCAGCCGAAACATCCGTCCAACGAACCATCTTGCCAAGCGCCTTCAATTCAACATCCAGTTCATCTTTCAGCAGTTCGAAAAAAACGCCTTGGTAGCCATCAATCACAACTTGTCCCTGCCTGCTGATGGCTTGGGCCAAACCCTTCAAGCCGGTTTGAATACTTCCGGCCTCCAAACGCAAACTTGGGTAAATATCATAAGTCCCAGCTTGCTGATCTGACTTTGTTATTGGTCGCAGAAACTGGTCTGTTTTTCTATCGTTCTTCATTTTATTCTCGTTGATGTCATTATTCTATGCCCCAACGCTTGTTGGGTTGGTCCGAAGCCTTCAGAATCAGATGTCCACCCTGAACGAAGATGCTCCAGGGCAGCTCAAAACTCGTGTGTGAGTTGCCATTAAAGCTGGCAGACCGGATATAATGCTGCTTTGCCGGATCACCTTTGACTTCGATGACAAACTCCTTTCCGGAATAAAATTCCGGATGAAGCTGGATGCGAACTTTTTGAAACAAGGGCATGCCCAGTTGCAAGTTTGGTTCAATATCGCTTCCGCCTTTCACGTCAAACAAGCCCATACCTGCCATGACGTACCAGGCTCCCAATTGTCCCTGGTCTTCATCCTGGCCATAGCCGTAGCCATGAATGCCGTCGGTACCATAAAAATCGTTGCAGATCTGGCGCACCCACTTCTGGGTTAACCAAGGAGCTCCTGAAAAATTAAATAACCAGGAAATATGAAGGCTGGGCTGATTTCCATGGTTATACACATTCTCCAGCCCGGCAAAAGCGTCAATGGTTTTTCCTCCACCAAAGCCGGTTTCCTGTGCTCTCAGAAATAAGGAATCCAAACGCTCGTTAAACTTTTCCCGGCCAATTTTCGCGATAAGGCCATCCGGATCATGGGGAACGTAGAAAGTGTATTGAAAGGCATTTCCTTCCTGAAAGCCGCGCCACACCTGATAAGGGTCAAACTCATCGAGGAACTCACCTTGCTGGTCTTTTGGACGAATAAAGCCCGTGGACGGATCGAACAGCTTTTCCCATCCTGACGAAAGGCCGATGAGTTGCTGATAGGCCGTGTCCTTCTGCAGGCTTTGTGCCATCTGTGCTGCGGCGTAGGCACCAAAACTGTACTCTAAGGTATGCGAAGCCGAAAACTGTGAAGCCACCGCCGACGATCCCGTATAGTACGCACTATTCTCAGCATAGGGAACATAGCCCCGTTCCAGGAACACGTGCGTATCGGCCTTGCCAACTCCTTCGGGGCGATTTTGCCAGCCGGTTTCATTTTTCAACACCGCTTCAAAAGCCAGATCAACAGGATAGTTTCGGATTCCCCTGTTGTAAGCGGAGGCAATCACCTGCCCCATAAAGTTGGTGCCCACACCCGACACAAATTTAGAAGTCGCGATTCCATCGGCCAGCCAACCACAATCGCTGTAAACATCCAATTGGCAATTGACAAATTCATTCAAGTAATCGGGATAAGCGATCCCCCAAAGCTGGGTGAGGTTCCAAAATGCTCCCCAAACCGCATCTGTATTGTAATGATGATACAAAGGTTGTCCCTCTTCGTCTAGTGGAATTTGCCCAATAGCACCGTTATTTTTCACATATGCGCCGTTGCAATCGCTGGCCAGCCCACGACCTAAAAGCGCATGGTAAAGTCCGGTGTAGAATTTGACACGATCCTTTGCTTGTCCACCCTCAACAGCAATGCGCCCCAGCATGCTGTTCCAATACTGCTGTGCCTGCTTTTTGGCTTGATCAAAATCCAGGTCTGCAGCTTCGGTTTGCAGGTTGATCCGGGCATTGGCGATGCTGGTGTACGATAAGCCAATCTTCACGGTAACCGACTCCTGCGCTTCGGTTTCAAAATTGAAATACAGGCCACAGCCCGGTCCTTGAACCGACTCGCTTGATGAAAAAGTTTCCTCACCGATAAAGGTCCCAAAACCATCAGGCACCTGATC
>NZ_CAXBDD010000076.1:0-18240 GCF_963974515.1 uncultured Sunxiuqinia sp.
GTGCCCGATGGCGAGTTTGGTGAACTGGTGATGACCACGCTCGACCGCGAAGCCATGCCGCTGATTCGTTACCGGACGCGCGATTTGACACGCATCATTCCCGGGCGCTGTGCCTGTGGGCGCACCCATGCGCGCATAGACCGGATCGCGGGGCGCAGCGATGACATGTTTATCGTGAAAGGTTGCAATGTTTTTCCGATGCAAATCGAAGGGGTGCTGCTGAAGGTTCCGGAAGTGGGCTCCGACTACCTGATCACCTTGGAGCGAATTAATGGAGTAGACGAGATGATTGTTGAGGTGGAAGTAAAGAAAGACTGGTTCAATGGCGATATTACCCGATTGGATCGGCTGAGTAAGTTTATTACACATCAAATCAGGGACGAAGTGTTGACCAAGCCCATTGTTCGGTTGGTGGAGCCTGGCTCCATTCCGAAGTCGGAAGGAAAGGCCGTGCGGGTGGTCGATAAACGGGTTCTTGATTCAGTAAAACTATAAACGGTTCGACCATGGCTTATCAGGTTTCTATTTTTCTTGAAAACAAAACCGGGCATTTCGAGCGGGTAACCGGTGTTTTGAAACAAAATGGTATTAATATCCGCTCGATGACCTTAACCCACACCGTCAGTGGCTGGGGAATTCTGAACCTGCTGGTTGATCAACCTGAAAGGGCCAACGAGGCTTTGCGGGAAAGCGGACTTTCGTCGGCTTTGCGCCGAATTCTCGCTTTCGGCATGGAGGATCATCCGGGCGGGCTGGACGAGATTCTGCTGAAATTGGCTCATGCTGGTGTCAACTTTCTGAATGCATACGGCAGGGTGCTTGAAGATGGCAAACGGGCTTTGCTAATTGTGGATGTGGATGATTATGAGCTGGCGCTGGAGCAGGTTTCGAAAATTGAACTCTACCCGCTGAACGATGAAATGGTATACGGAAACTAATCAATAAACAAAATACTTATGCTGGGAATTCATGATCCTTCAATTTACCTGGGCTATCTACTGGCTGTTTTAAGCTTGATCGCCTGTGTTTGGTATGGTTCAAAAAACTGGAACAAAGGGCAGGAAGCTGACGAATCAGAACTCAAGGAAGACCTTGACTGGGAGGCCAAAGACGAACAACTAAAAGAACAACTTTAAAACGAAATTTATGAATACTTTTTCGCTGGGATTAGTTGTTATTGCTTACCTGTTGGTGATTGCCTACCTGGGGTACATCGGATTTAAGAAGACAAAAACTGCTAAAGATTACTTGCTGGGTGGCCGCGAAATTCATCCTTTTGTGATGGCCGTTTCGTATGGCGCCACCTTCATTTCCACTTCGGCTATTATCGGTTTTGGAGGAATAGCAGGCGTTTATGGCATGGGCTTGATCTGGCTAACGGTACTCAATATTTTTATCGGGGTATTTATCGCCTTCGTTTTTTTTGGAAGACGAACACGAAAAATGGGGCATAACCTGGATGCCCACACGTTTCCTGAGTTTTTGGGAAATCGTTTTCAATCCAAAACCATTCAAATGTTGAGTGGAGGAATTATCTTCGTTGCTATGCCGCTTTATGCCGCTGTGGTGTTGATTGGGGGCGCCCGCTTTATCGAGAGTATTTTTGAAATTGACTTTGGCATTGCGCTGACTTTTTTCTCGCTCATCATTGCGGCTTACGTAATTGCCGGCGGATTGAAAGGCGTGATGTACACCGATGCGTTGCAGGGAGGCATCATGTTTTTTAGTTTATTCTTCCTGCTTTTTATGACCTACATCAAGTTGGGTGGCGTGTCGGGTGCCCATGAGGCTTTGGGGAACATGGCTAACCTGGTGCCAGAAAGGCTGCAAGCTAAGGGCCATCATGGTTGGACAGCCTTTCCGATTATGGGTTCGGCTTGGTGGTGGATTCTGACAACCAACATCATTTTGGGTGTAGGGATTGGCGTGTTGGCCCAGCCCCAGTTGGTGGTTCGTTTTATGACCGTAAAGAGCAACCGGGAGTTGAACCGCGCGGTACTGATCGGTGGTATTTTTATTTTTGTGGTCACTGGCTTTATTTACACGGTAGGAGCTTTATCCAACCTTTATTTTTACAGGGAAACCGGGAGACTGGCCATCGATATTGCTCAGGGAAATGTAGATCTGATCATTCCTGAGTTTTTGAATTCGGCCATGCCCGAGTGGTTTGTTTACCTGTTTATGCTGGCTCTCCTTTCTGCCGGCATGTCAACCTTAAGTTCGCAGTTTCATACCATGGGTACCTCGATTGGCCGTGATTTGTTTGAAAATCTTTTCCCACGGAAAGAGATGAACAGCATGTTGATTACCCGTGTGGGAATTGTGGTTGCCATTCTGATCAGCATTATCATAGGTTATCATTTGCCGATTGGCATTGTGGCCCGCGGAACCGCTATCTTCTTTGGCATCTGTGCCGCGGCTTTTTTGCCCACTTATTTCGCCGGCTTGTATTGGAAACAGGCCACCCGGGGAGGTGCGATTTGGAGCATGATTGCGGGTTTGCTATCCAGCGGCTTTATGTTGGCGTTTATACACCAAGCCGAATCGGCGCCGCTAGGCATCAGCCAGGCTATTTTCGGGAAGGATTTTTTAGTGGGCCAATTTCCCTGGATGATTATTGATCCGATTATGATCGCTCTGCCACTTTCCACCCTCGTATTGGTTGTGGTGAGTTTGATGACGCAAAAAGTTGAAGAAAAACATTTGGATGTCTGCATGAAAGGTGTCCGATAAAAAAATAGGATGATGATTTGGAATGAAAAAATAGAATGTGCGAGTCGTGATGAAATGAAAGCGCTGCAATCGGAACGCCTGATTGACACGGTGCAGCGAATTTATCACAGCATCCCCAGCTACCGAAAAAAAATGCAGGAAGTGGGACTGGTGCCGGGCGATATCAAATCCATTGATGATTTGTCGAAACTGCCTTTTACCACCAAGCAGGATTTGCGCGATAATTACCCGTTTGGCATGTTTACTGTGCCCATGAGCGAAATTGTGCGTGTGCATGCTTCGTCGGGAACCACTGGAAAACCTACCGTTGTGGGCTACACCCGCAAAGATTTGAATACCTGGGCCGAAGTAGTCACCCGTACCTTGTGCATGGCCGGTGTTCATCGCAACGATATGGTGCAAATAGCCTATGGCTACGGTTTGTTTACCGGTGGCTTGGGCATGCACTACGGCTGCGAAAACCTGGGAGCTTCAGTGATTCCGATTTCCGGAGGAAACACCCAGAAGCAGTTGCAGCTGATGCAGGATTTTGGCACCAGTGTGATTGCCTGCACCCCCTCGTATTCGCTCTTTTTGGCTGAAGCCATGGAAGAAGCCGGCATCAAAAAAGAAGACCTGAACCTGCGGGTGGGTATTTTTGGCGCCGAACCCTGGACCGAAGAAATGCGCCGCGAAATTGAGTCGAAGCTGGGTCTGAAAGCCATCGATATTTATGGCTTAAGCGAAGTGATTGGGCCCGGAGTTTCGTGCGAGTGCGAGCACCAATGTGGCATGCACATCAACGAAGACCACTTTGTTCCTGAAATCATTCATCCCGAAACCTTGGAGCCGATGCCCGCCGGCGAAGTGGGTGAATTGGTTTTTTCGACCGTGACCAAGGAAGGCATTCCGATTATTCGCTATCGTACGCGCGATTTAACCCGCCTGAACTACGACCAGTGTGCTTGTGGGAGAACGCTGGTGCGGATGGAGAAATGCAAGGGACGAAGCGACGACATGCTAATCATTCGTGGAGTCAATGTGTTTCCGTCGCAAATTGAAAGTGTGCTGCTCGACATGAGCGAAACGGAGCCGCATTATTTGCTTATTGTGGAACGAGAAGGTAATTTAGACAGTTTGAAACTGATGGTGGAAGTGCAGGAGCAGTTTTTCTCCGACGAAGTGAAGCAACTGGAAGTACTGCGTAAAAAAATTACACACAACATCCAAAGCACGCTGGGCATTTCAGTCAATGTGAAACTGGTTGAACCAAAAACAATCGAACGTACAGCCGGAAAGGCCAAGCGGGTGATTGATAACCGCAAAATCTAGGAGGTTACTATGATTATAAAACAATTGTCTGTTTTTTTGGAAAACAAAAGCGGACGTCTGAATGAAGTTTCTCAATTGCTTGGCGATGCAGGAATTAATCTGTCGGCTTTAAGTGTGGCCGACACCTCGGAGTTCGGCATCCTTCGCCTTATTGTTTCTGATCCGGATCAAGCTTACCGGGTGCTAAAAGCAGCCGACTTTTCAGTCAAACTAACCGATGTGGTTTGTCTCAACAGTCCGAATGTGCCCGGTGCCTTGGCAAAAGCCTTGAACATTTTATCGTCCGAAGAGGTCTTTATTGAATATCTTTACGCGTTTTCGATGGATAAACAATCGGCCAACATTGTTTTGAAGCCGGATGATATCGAAAAGTGCATTCATGTTTTACAAAAGCATCAGCTCGAACTGGTGAAAGCCAGCGATTTGTACAAAATTTAAGTGGTATCCGTTTATGCGAAAATTGAGCACTAATGAAAAATTCATGATCGGTTTTATTCTGGTGTTGCTATTGGCGATTGCCTTTACTTGGGAGGATTTTTCAAAGCGGGTAAGAAAATCGCTGGAAGGGCAGCCGGTGGAACAAACGGAAGAATGATCGCGTAGAGGCGTTATTGGCTTGATGAAACACAGTCGTGATAAGAAAATTGGCGCGCTTTGTTATTTTTTTGCCGACTGTTTTTCATTTAAAAAGGATATAAAGACGTTTTTGCGTAAATTGTCCCGGGCTAAATCCCCCGGGATTTTTAATTAAAAATAAGGTATGAAGAAAATTGCAATTCAGGGAATCGCCGGTTCCTTTCACGAAGATGCTGCACGGAATTATTTTGGCAACGAAGAAATTGAAATCGTGGAGTGCCGGTCATTTCAAAGTGTCTGTGAATTGATTGATACAGACCAGGTTGACATTGCGGTGATGGCCATTGAAAATTCCATTGCCGGAAGTATCATTCAAAATTACTCACTCATTCGCGATTATCACCTGCGGATTATCGGTGAAATCTATATCCATATTCAAATGAATTTGATGATGCTCCCGGGAGCGAATCCCGAAGACATCAAAACCATTTACTCGCATCCCATTGCCATTCGTCAGTGTTCCGAATACATTGAGAAGTATTATCCCGAAGCCAAAATCAGGGAAAATCAGGACACCGCCGCTTCAGGAAAATTGCTGGTAGAAGAAAAGCTGACGGATGCAGCGGCGATTGGAAATTTGCGGACGGCCGAAATTTACGGGCTGAATGTAATTGACAAAGGCATTGAATCCAACAAAAAGAACTACACCCGTTTTTGGATTCTTTCCAAACATGCCAATCATGCTGAAGAAAATAATAAAGCATCGATTTGTTTTGAAGTGGGACACTATTATGGAGCGTTGGCTAAAGTGTTGAATATCTTTGCAGAAAACAAGATTAACCTGAATAGAATTCTGTCGGTCCCCATCCTTGGAAAACCCAACGAATATACTATCCACGTTGATGTGGAGTGGGATACCACTGCAAACTATGAACATGCGATTCATTTAATTTTGAAAAATGTCTCTAGTTTGTCTATTTTAGGAGAATATGTCCGGGGAGAACTCGAGATACAGAATCAATAAAGTATCCCGGATTATTGGTCTTTATGCCAATGAGTCCCGGAAAGAAAGCATAAAAAAAAACAGGTTCGTGACCCTTTAAAAAACCTTGAATTATGAGTAGAATAGGATTGTTTTTTGGACCCGAGAAAGGCTCGGTCCATCGTGCCGCCGAGAAAGTGGCGGCCGCCATTGGCACAGATAAAGTTGACATGATTTCGGTAAACAACGCCGCTGCCTCCGATCTGGAGAAATACGATAAAATCATTTTTGGCATTTCCACTGTTGGCAAGGAAACCTGGGATTCGGAATATTCCAATACCGACTGGGCCAAGTTTTTTCCTGAAGTAAGCAAAGCCGCTTACAAAGGGCAGGTGGTTGCTATTTTCGGATTGGGTGATCACATTACCTATCCCGAACATTTTGTGAATGCTATTGGTCGTCTGGCTAAAGAGCTGATGAAACAAAATGTGAAGCTGGTGGGCTCGGTAAGTCCTGAAGGTTATGAGTTTGAAGATTCGGAAGCGCTGATCGACGGACAGTTTGTCGGTTTGCCGCTCGACGAGGATTTTGAGCCGGAACTCACCGATGAACGGATTGGAGCCTGGCTCAAGTCGATTCAGTCTGATTTCGGATTTTGAAATAAAAAACATGATATCATTCAGGTCGTCCAAAAGGCCTGAATTTCTTTTAATCTCAAAAGATTTGTTTCAAAAAGATATCAATTTTGTTCTTTCAGTCAATAAGTTTTTTCGAATTGTAAAACCTGTTCTTTAATACTTTGCTGAAGCTTGGTAATTCGGAATTACTTTACTTTTTTTAATCAGAATTTCTGCTTTTTATAGAAAATTACCAAAGTGACTTTTTGATTGGAGTTGATTTTTTCAACCCACCCGCTTTCGGTTTTTTTGAGAACAGCAGAGTTCAGTCAGCCTTGTTAGAAGATGAAAAAAACGCCAATCAATCAACAGCTTGTTGATCAAAATATCGCCAAACTCCGTATTGACCATGTTGGTCAGGCTTCCATTCGCGAAATTGTTGCCTTGGTTAATTTGGTAGAAGAGGCAGGGAGTGAGAAGTTTATTCGCATGGAAATGGGGGTTCCCGGCTTGCCACCTGCACAGGTGGGTACCGAAGCTGAGATTGAAGCTCTCCAATCGGGCGTTGCGTCCAAGTACCCGATGATGGATGGCATTAAACCACTGAAAGAGGAGGCTTCGCGATTTATCAAGCTCTTTATGGATGTGGATGTCAGCCCCGCTGGCTGCATTCCAACAGTAGGCTCCATGCAGGGAACCTATGCCGCGTTGCTGGTGGCTTCCAATGTTGATCCGAAAAAGGACACGGCCCTGTTTATCGATCCGGGCTTTCCGGTACAAAAGCAGCAAATGCTGGTGATGGGTCATCACTACGAAACGTTCGACGTGTTTAACTACCGGGGAGCCAAGTTGCGTGAAAAGCTGGAGGAGTTTCTGTCACAAGGAAACATCAATTCCATTATTTATTCTAATCCCAACAATCCCAGCTGGATTTGTTTTACCGAGCAAGAGCTGCAAATTATTGGCGAACTTGCCAACAAGTACGATGTGATTGTGATGGAAGACCTGGCTTATTTCGGTATGGACTTCCGCAAAGATTTGTACACTCCGGGCAAGCCGCCTTACCAACCAACAGTTGCCCGTTACACCAACAATTACGTGTTGTTTGTATCGAGCTCGAAGATATTCTCATACGCCGGACAACGGTGCGGCATGATGATCATTTCAGATGCTCTGTTTAATCGCGATTACGACAATCTGAAAACCCGTTTCCAAAGCAACACCTTCGGAAACAGCATTGTGCTTCGGGTTTTGTACACACTGTCGTCCGGAACAAGCCACTCGGCACAGTATGCCCTGGCAGCGATGTTTAAAGCAGCCAGTGATGGTAAGTTCAACTTCATCAACGATGTGCGGGAATATAGCGAGAAGGCAAAAATCATGAAATCGATTTTCCAGAAGCACGGCTTTTATATTGTGTATGAAAAAGATGGTGACGAATTGGTGGGCGATGGATTTTATTTCACCATTGCGTACCCGACCATGACAGGCGAGGAGTTGCTGGCCAATTTGCTCTATTACGGTGTGAGTGCCATTACGCTGAAAAACACCGGAAGCGAAAAAGAAGGATTGCGGGCTTGTGTGTCTCATGTACAACGCAGCCAGTTTGATGATTTGGATAAACGACTGGAACAGTTTGCGGCTGATTTTCCGGTGAATTAAACGCATTGAAATGAATAGCTATTCAAGCAAAATATCAGATCGTTCGACTTTGATTCAGTTGAAGGAATATTTTGCGGACCAGGCTCCCATTTCAATTAAAAAAGGCGAAACGTTTTTGGCTTATGGCGAACCCAATCAAAAGTTGGGGATTTTGATGAGTGGCTTAATGTATGCCACTTACGTGTCAGAAAATGGGCAGGAGTGGATTTCCCGGTTCTTTTATACACCCGACAATGCCATTGTCAGTAGTCACGATTCTTTTTTGTCGGGCGATAACTCGGTAGAAGCCATTCGGGCTTACGAAGATTCATTACTCATTTTTATCAGTAAAGCGGAATTTGACCAGATGCTGACGTCCAGCAGTGAGCTGCAGGGGCTGGTGAGGCGCATGGCCGAGGAAAGTTATATCAACGCCCTGAAACGGGTGCATATGCTTCAGTCACTCACCGCATCGCAGCGCGTAAAGCGGTTTGTGAAAGAGCATGGTGATTTGGTTTCCAGGGTACAGCGCCAACATATCGCCTCGTACCTGGGAGTTCACCGGAACATTTTTACCCGAATACTGAACAAAATATAATAGGATTATGCAACTTTTGTTGCAATTTGAAAAGAGCTGATGCTTTAGATTTGTACAGCCGAACGGGTTTGGAGGCATGAATATCCAAAACCGGGACTTTCAGAAACTGAGAAATTTTTAAAAATAACAGAACCATGGCAAAAGTAGTAGGAGCAGTTGTTGTTGACACCGAGGAATGTAAAGGCTGCGGCCTTTGCGTTGTCGCTTGTCCGCAGCAGGTTTTAGGACAAAATAAGCAGGTCAATAGCCGGGGATATCACTATTCATTCATGGAAAACCCCGAAGCATGTATTGGCTGTTCAAACTGCGCGGTAGTTTGTCCGGATACCTGTATTACGGTATACCGAGTTAAAATCTAATTGCTGTTAACATTAAAAAGATTCAATAGATGGGAGATTTAAGATTAATGAAAGGGAACGAAGTCATTGCCGAAGCAGCCATTCGCTGTGGTTGTGATGGCTATTTTGGATACCCGATCACCCCGCAGTCTGAGGTGATGGAAACGCTAATGGCTCGCGAACCTTGGGACGACACAGGCATGGTGGTACTACAGGCCGAAAGTGAAGTGGCTTCGATCAATATGGTTTACGGAGCGGCCGGTTCGGGAAAGAAAGTCATGACCTCTTCGTCAAGCCCCGGAATCAGCTTGATGGCTGAAGGAATTTCCTACATTGCCGGAGCTGAATTGCCTTGTTTAATTGTGAATGTACAGCGCGGCGGCCCGGGATTGGGAACCATTCAACCTTCGCAGGCTGATTATTTCCAGTCGACCAAAGGTGGCGGACACGGTGACTACCGGCTGATCGTTTTAGCCCCTTCATCGGTGCAGGAAATGAACGATTTTGTTGATCTGGGCTTTGAGCTTGCCTACAAATATCGCAATCCTGCCATGATTTTGACCGATGGCGCCATTGGACAGATGATGGAAAAAGTGGTGTTGAGCGATTACAAACCGCGGATGACCTCCGAAGAAATTGACGCCAAATATGGACGCTGGGCCACCAATGGCAAAAAGCCGAACCGCGATTACAATATCATCACTTCGCTGGAAATGGACTCAGCCAAAATGGAACGCAACAACCTGCGTTTTCAGGAAAAATATAAGCAGATGGAAGAGGACGAAGTCCGCTATGAAACGTTTCAGTGCGACGATGCGGAGTACATTCTGGTGGCTTTTGGTTCTTCGGCTCGTATTTGCCAAAAGTCGGTTGACCTGGCCCGTGCCAAAGGATTGAAAGTAGGTTTGCTACGCCCCATTACCCTATACCCGTTCCCGAAAAAGCCCATTGCTGCATTGGCAAAAAAAGTTAAAGGCTTTATGACTGTTGAGATGAATGCCGGACAAATGGTTGAAGACGTGCAATTGGCTGCCGGATGCGGCAGTAGTTCGGTACCTGTTAAATACTTTGGCCGCATGGGGGGAATTATCCCGACACCGGGCGAAGTGGTGGAAGCATTGGAACAAAAACTTATTGAAGCTTAAAAAGATGGATGTAAAAGATATTATCAAACCCGAAAACCTGGTTTATCAGAAACCAAAACTGCTGACTGACAAGACCATGCATTATTGCCCCGGCTGTACGCACGGCGTGGTGCATCGCTTGGTGGCCGAAGTCATCGAGGATTTGGATATTCAGGAGAAAACCATTGGTGTTTCTCCGGTTGGGTGTTCTGTATTTGCCTACAATTACATCGATATCGACTGGCAGGAAGCCGCACATGGACGGGCTCCGGCAGTTGCGACAGGTATTGCGCGTGTGAATCCGGACAAAGTGGTTTTTACCTACCAAGGCGATGGAGATTTGGCTTCCATCGGAACAGCGGAAATTATGCATGCTTGCAACCGTGGCGAAAACATCGTGGTCATCTTTATCAATAATGCCATTTATGGAATGACTGGCGGGCAGATGGCCCCAACGACGCTGCTTGGGCAAGTAACTTCCACCACGCCTTGCGGGCGCGATTTAGACCGCAATGGTTATCCGCTGAAAATTACCGAGCTGATTGCTCAACTGCCGGGAACATCATTTGTAACACGGCAGTCGGCGCACACTCCGGCAACGGCACGCAAATGTCGTAAAGCCATCAAAAAAGCATTTCAGAATGCCATCGACAAAAAAGGAACTTCCTTTGTTGAAGTGGTCTCGACTTGCAACTCAGGCTGGCGTTTGAGCCCGGTGGATGCGAACACCTGGATGGAAGAGAATATGTTCCCCTTCTTTCCGATGGGCGACATGAAAGATGGTGAGCGCGATGCTCCGGATGCCTATTTAAAAAAGAACTAAAAACTGAAATCATGACTGAAGAAATCATTATCGCCGGATTTGGTGGACAGGGAGTGCTTTCCATGGGTAAAATTTTGGCTTACTCGGGTGTTATGCAAGATCAGGAAGTGACCTGGTTTCCATCGTACGGCCCCGAGATGCGTGGCGGAACAGCCAATGTTTCGGTGATCATTAGCGATACGCGCATCAGCTCCCCCATTCTGCACGAATTTGATACAGCCATCATCCTGAATCAGCAGTCGATGGATAAGTTTGAAAAGACTGTGAAAGTCGGCGGCGTGCTGCTGTACGATCCCAATGGCATTGTGAATCCACCGACCCGGACGGATATTAACGTCTACAAGATTGAAGGAACCAAGATTGCCGCTGATTTGGGTAATGTGAAAACCTTTAACATGGTGGTGCTGGGCGCTTATCTGAAAGCCAAACCCATTGTCAAGATGGAAAGTATTCGCAAGGGCCTGGAGAAATCGCTTCCCGAGCGTCACCATAAGTTGATTCCGCTGAACCTGGAAGCCATCCAAGCCGGACAGGAGAAGTTGGAAGCGGTGAATGAGGTGTAAGTGACCAAGCTGATAAAAAATTGAAAGCCATTCGAACGAATGGCTTTTTTTAGTCCTGCTTTTTCGAAAGGCAAAAATTTCACATTAAAAAGAGTGACCCTAAGGTTGCGAAAACAGAATAAGTAACGATCTTTAAGCACACTCGATTCAACTAACAAAAACAGCTATGTGTAGAAACATCCTTTTGGGCACAATGATGCCACTCTTCTTATTCCTTCTATTTTCCTCATGTTCAAGCCGAAAAACTGAAAACTGGACCCATTTTCGCGGAACAAATTTGAATGGCTTATCGGAGTCAGAAAATGTGCCGATTCGTTGGAGTGAAACGGAAAATGTGGCCTGGAAAATTCCTGTTAGGGGACTGGGCTGGTCTTCGCCTGTAGTGTACGACAACCAAATCTGGCTGACTTCGGCCGACAAAGACGGGCAATGGTTTTCGGCTGTTTGTCTGGATTTTGAAACCGGTGAAATCCTGACGGAAAAAGAACTTTTCAAACCGGAAACTGTGCAGCGGATTCACGGAACAAATAGTTACGCATCATCCACTCCGTGCATCGAAAAGGACTTTGTTTATCTTCATTATGGAACCTACGGAACGGCCTGCATGAATACCAAGACCTATGAAGTGATTTGGAGTCGGACCGACATGAATTGCGAACACATGCAGGGAGCGGCTTCCTCTATTATTTTGTATGAAGATTTGTTGATTGTTCACCTGGAGGGAACCGACGTACAGGATATTTATGCGCTGGATAAGCGCACGGGAGAAACCGTTTGGAAAGTGGGGACGCCCGATGAAGAAGGCTACCAAAAGCTGGCTCCTGTTTACCGGAAGTCGTATCAAACACCGTTGGTGATTACAGTTGATGGTCAGGATCAATTGATCACTCCTCGCGCGCAGTACGCCATTTCGTACGACCCGAGAACTGGAGGAGAGAACTGGAGGATTTACTATGGTGAAGATTCTCCGGTAAGTATGCCCTTGTTTTACCAAGGATTGGTGTTCGTCAACTCAGGCTGGGTTCTTTCCGAAGGCGCTCCTTATTTTGCGCGACTTTTTGCTGTTGATCCCACAGGAAAAGGAGATGTGACTGCCAGTAAAATTGTTTGGCAAACCGAAAAAAATGTGCCGCAAATATCTTCGCCAGTCATTGTGGATAGCTTGATGTTTATGGTTGCTGAGCGCGGAGCCTTGACCTGTCTCAATCCTGCCAATGGCACAGTTTATTGGGAAGAAAAACTGAAGGGACATTTTGATATCTCACCCATTTGCGCAGGAGGAAATATATATTTCACGAATCTAAAGGGCGAAACAACAGTCATCCGGGCTGCTCCTTCGTTTGAGTTAGTTGCTGAGAATAAGTTGGATGGCACCTTTAAAGCGACTCCGGCAATTCTTCGGGATGCTATTCTTCAGCGCAGCGATGAATTTCTGTATAAAATTGAAGTATCGGAAGAAATGTAAGTTCAGGTAGATTTGAAGATAGGTCATCTTTTCAGCGTTTCCATGAAAAACAAAACCCGACAATTTGCCGGGTTTTGTTTTTTTATTCTGTAAGCTTGGATTAGTATTCCATTTCCAGATCGGTATTGTGAATTTCGTGCCAAGGCAGTCCATGTTGGTTCAGGGCATCCATAAACGGATCGGGGTTGAACTCTTCAACATTGAATACGCCCTCTTTTTTCCACAAACCTTTCAGGTACATCATGGCGCCAATCATAGCCGGAACACCGGTGGTGTAGCTAACCGCCTGCGTGCCGGTTTCGGCATAAGCCACTTCGTGATCGCAGTTGTTGTATACGTAATAGGTTTTTTCCTTGCCATCCTTCAGCCCCTTGATACGGCAGCCGATAGAGGTTTGTCCCTTGTAGTTTTCGCCCAGGTCACCGGGGTTGGGTAATACAGCTTTCAAAAACTGGATCGGAACAATTTCGCGGCCTTCATACATCACCGGTTCAATGCCGGCCATGCCAATGTTTTGAATCACCCGCAAGTGTGTCAGGTATTCCTGTCCAAAGGTCATCCAGAAGCGTGCTTGCTTAATGGTTGGAAAGTTTTTCACCAACGATTCCAATTCTTCATGAAAAATCAAATACGATTCTTTCGGCCCGATATGGGGGTAGTTCAGTGGTTTGTGAATTTCATGCGGCTCCGTTTCCACCCACTGGCCATCTTTCCAGTATTTGCCTCTCTGCGTGACCTCGCGGATATTGATTTCCGGGTTGAAGTTGGTTGCAAACGCTTTTCCATGATCGCCGGCGTTGCAGTCAACAATGTCGAGGTACTGAATTTCATCGAAATGATGCTTGGCTGCGTAAGCCGTGAAAATACTGGTTACGCCAGGGTCAAATCCACAGCCCAGAATGGCGGTAATCCCCGCTTCTTTAAATCGGTTTTGGTAGGCCCACTGCCATTTATATTCGAATTTCGCTTCTTCTTTGGGTTCGTAATTGGCCGTGTCCAGGTAGCTGACTTCCGTTTCCAGGCAAGCATCCATAATGGGGAGATCCTGGTACGGAAGGGCGACATTGACCACCAAATCAGGTTTGAAGCTCCGGATCAGCTCAACCAGTTGAGGCACATTTTCCGCGTCAACCTGTGCTGTCTTAATGCGGTTACCACCAATCTTATTTGCTATTTCATCACACTTGGCTTTGGTACGGCTTGCCAGCATGATCTCAGTAAAAACTTCAGGAAGCGCAGCCATTTTGTGAGCTACAACGGTTCCTACGCCACCTGCGCCAATGATCAATACTTTTCCCATTAATTCTATCTTTTTTGCATGAATTTATTTGTTCCAAAGGAACTAAAATTTTTATAATCAGTAAAGCACTTTTTTTTCATAAGACCAAATAAAAAAGTGATTTCAAGAAATCTTGCTGTGAATGATAAAGGTCTGGCTTTAGGGGGATGATCCGGATTGAATACAGATATTTTCACCCCGGAAACGGACAATCAAAACGGGCATAAAAACGTATGTTTTGAAACAATAAAAGGTATTTCTTTGCCTGCTCATGTTCGCGTAATCTTTATTGAAACAACACAAGATTTATCATCTTGTTTGAAAATGATTATTTTTGTGGCATGTTATTGAAAATAAACGAAAGGAAAATCAAATGGTTACTATAGAAACAGCAGGGCAGCTTAATGCCGAATTCAAAGAAAAGGAAATTGTGGATGTATTGAGAAGCCTGGCCGATAAGTTCGCAGGGAAAGTGGTTTTTACTACGAGCTTTGGAATCGAAGACCAGGTCGTTACCGATTACATTTTCAAGAACAACATCCCAATCAAAGTGGTGACCTTAGATACAGGGCGTTTGTTCGAAGAAACCTACAAGGTGTATAACCGCACGCTCGAAAAATATCAAAAACCCATTCAGCCCATGTACCCCAATCATGAGGACCTGGAAAACTTTGTTGCTGAAAAAGGTCCCAACAGCTTTTATCTTTCAGTCGAGAACCGGAAGGCGTGTTGCCACATCCGCAAAGTTGAGCCACTTGGCCGCGCTTTGAAAGGGATGGAATGCTGGATCACGGGCATCCGTGCTTCGCAGTCGAACAACCGCGAAGACATGCAACTTTTTGAGTGGGATGGCGGACACGAAATCGTCAAGTACAATCCGTTGCGGGACTGGAGCCTGGAAGATTGTCGCGAGTATGTAAAAGAAAACCAGGTGCCTTATAATGTTTTGCATGATCGCGGATTCGTCAGCATTGGTTGCGCCCCCTGCACGCGGGCTATCCAGCCGGGCGAGGATTTCCGCGCCGGACGTTGGTGGTGGGAGAGCAACTCGAAAAAAGAGTGTGGACTACATACACACGAGTAAACCCATTGACCTTTATTGGTTGGGCTTAAGTAGTTTTGTCAGTATCCGGTTTTCCATTTTAAGATCCCGGATCTGTTGATGCTCTTCCGTCTCAGGCTCTTCTAAATCAAGAAGGCCGGCCAGAGCTGTGAAAAAATTAAAGTCCAAGGTAATCGATAATTCTTTGAGCCGTGCCAGGCTCATGACTTTGTCATTCGGCATTTTTTGTGTGGCGCTTGTGCATAGATTGAGCCGTCGACCCAGTTCGGCATGGCTAAAACCTTTCTCCCTCATTCTTTGATGGATCATTTGAAGGGCCTTTTTTGAATGTCTTCTGTGTTCTCCATGACTGATTCATGTAAAAAAATCATTTAAAGCGTTATTGATGGATAGAAGATGTCCTTTTTCGCGTTGAATATGTCCTTCTGCCCATTAAATTGAGAAATTGGTTCAATATTAGATCATTGTTATGATGTAATAGGTTCAATATATGGTCTAATGTACCCAGATTGTGACGTAGAGCAGGTAGACTGAATAGGTCTTTTACCTAAAAGAAGGCGTGTCTGGCGTGTAACAATGACGCCACCTACCTATGTTAGGGAAAAAATACCTATGAGTTTACGTCATCTGCCTAATTAACGACCTATTTTACCCAAAGTTATGATGTTTTTTACCTAAAGTAGGATATAAATCGACCAATATAGGATGTAGGCTGCATGGATCAGGATGTAATTATTGCTAAGGACGATGTCAATGACAATATAGTGAACATGAATGACAACCGCTGACAGCTGCGACAGGGAAAACAGGCATGTAAACGGGTAGCCGTAATATTTATCAACTGAGCCGGACTCCGGTTAGCAGTCAACAATCCGGCGGCCAAAGGGAGTAATGGCCAGGCTCACCAGTTTGAAATGTTGCCTGGCGAACGGAATCCCGATAATGGTAATGGCAAACAGAAGTCCGAAAACCAAGTGACTGAGCGCAATCCAAATGCCACCAAACACCAGCCAAAGCAGGTTCATAATTGTAGAGAGGCAGCCGGGCGCGTAATTCATGTATTCGATGCGCTTGCCAAACGGCCATAAAGCCATTTGTGCCATTTTAATACTTTGCAGTCCGAACGGAATCCCGACAATGGTTAAGCAGAGTAAGATTCCGCCGATCAGGTATTCCAAAAAAATAAAGAAGCCGCCAAATACGACCCAAATTACGTTTCCCAGTGTGTTCATCTGTTTAGTTTGAATGCGTGAATTTTAACCAGAACGAAAGTAGGGCTTTTTGTTTTGACATGTGCTTATTTTTCGGCGAACGGAAAAAAACCGGAGGTGAACCGGTTTTTTAAGTGCCTTTCGAAACAATCCAAAAGCCAGCCTGGTAGTCTAAACCTTCCGCAGTTTCCACTTGCCTTGTCTGAAAAGAATCACCCCAATAATGGTCAATAACGATTCGGCGATAATAATCGACATGCAAATTCCCGTAATCCCCATATTTAAGGTCATGGATAGCAGGTAGGCCAGCGGAATTTCAATGAGCCAAAAGCAAAACAGGTTGATTTTGGTTGGCGTCAATGTATCACCACTTCCATTAAACCCTTGCACAACCACCATTCCCAGGGCATAGAACAAAAATCCTGCTCCCAGCCAGCGCAAGGTGGTGATGCCACTTTGAAGAACGGCCGGATCGTCAATAAACAAACCCACCAAGGTGTCGGGTATGATTAAAATGATGGTTCCGATAACTCCCATCATGATGATGTTGACGAAGCCAGTAATCCAAACCGATTGCTCGGCCCGGTCGGGTTTTTTTGCGCCCAGGTTTTGACCAACCAGTGTGGCTGCCGCATTCGACAATCCCCAGGCAGGCAGCAAGGCAAAAATGATAATTCGGATGGCAATGGTGTAGCCGGCCAGCACATCGGCACCCAGCTCCGATACCAGCCGGACCAAAATAATCCAGCTCGAAGTGGCGATCAGGTACTGGAAGATTCCGCCTACCGAAAGCTTCAGCAATTTCAGCATCACATGGAGGCGAATGCTCAGATTTTTGATATCGAGATGGATCCGGCCATTACCTTTGAAGAGCAGGTAAAACTGGTAGCAAACGGCTGTTCCACGGCCAACGGTGGTGGCAATGGCCGCTCCTTTAATACCCATCTCAGGGAAGGGACCCAGTCCGAAAATCAGGATCGGGTCCAAAACCAGGTTAATGATATTGGCCATCCACAATACACGCATGGACACGGCAGCATCGCCCGAACTTCGAAAAACGGCATTAATGATAAAGAGCAGCATGATGACCATATTGCCCCCAAACATAATCATGGGATAGGCATACCCTTCGTCGGCCATGCTTTCGCTTGCGCCCATCAGTAGAAGAAATTCTTTAGCAAAGAGGAAGCCGGGAACGGCCAGCAACACCGAAAAGGAAAGCCCAACCAAAATGGCCTGAAACGCTGCATTTCCTGCTTTGCCTGCCTTCTTCTCGCCAACACGGCGGGCTACCAAGGCTGTGGTTGCCGTGCTTAAGCCAATACCAATGGCGTAAACAATGGTCATTACCGACTCGGTGATGCCAACGGTGGCCACCGCATCGGCGCCCAAACGCGATACGAAAAAGATATCGACGACCGCAAACACCGATTCCATGGCCATTTCAAGAATCATGGGTACGGATAGCAGGAAAATGGCTTTCCCAAGGCTGGTTTCGGTAAAATCGCGTTCACTCCCGGCAATAGCTTCTTTAATATCGGACCAAAGCGACTTGAAACGGATGGGTTTTATTTTGCCTAAAGACAAAACAAACTTCTTATTTGACATGTGAATGAATTGTTAAAAATGATTGCTGAAAGAATAATATAGACTCAAAAAGGATCAAATGGTTGCTTGGTGCCTGGAAGAGCGCCTAGCAATTGCTGGTAAAAGCAAAGACCGGTGTGTTATAGACTATCATCATGGTATGGTCTCCTTATTGGTGGAAAGCAAAATTACGACTTTTATTATTTATGAAGCAAGCTCTCGGATTAATTTTATTGGGCTGTTTTTTTGTTTTTGATGGAATTTCAGTTTCAGAATCAGTTTGCTGATGAACCTGAAACTCTTTTTGCTGTTCCTTAGAAATGAAAAGA
>NZ_CAXBDD010000077.1:0-18057 GCF_963974515.1 uncultured Sunxiuqinia sp.
CCCAAAAACCAGTACGAAATCTGGAGTTCTTGCAGAATCTCAGTTTGATTTAATTGTTCCCTCCTGAATTTTGATAGTGCCTTGATTATTGCTTTGGAGGGGCTGTGCCATTGTAATTCCATGTCTTCTACCATTCGGTCGTACTCGGACTGAAAAAACAACTAAAATCATCCAGATAAAAATATTTGAAAAAAGCTTTTGTGTTAATAAAAATATTTACAAACTTGCATGCGGTAAATAAAAATAATTCTAATTGGGATACAGGTGGAGATATTTTTGAAAAACATAGAAGATGTTAATAATGAGAACCGACAATATGCTCAAAAGAGAAAGATTGTTGGGTTGCTCAATAAATCCGAGAAGCCGCTAACCATTCCCGGTATCTGTAAAAAGGTGAAGTTGAGCGTTCCTACCGGCACAAAGCTCATAAATGAGCTGATTGATGATAAAGTCATTGTTGAGTCTGGGAAAAAAGAAACCAACAATGGACGACGCCCTTCCTTGTACAAAGTTGATCCGGATTTTGCCTATTGTATAGGTGTTGTAGTTTTACTAAAAGGCATTTCATTTTCGGTGTATAACCTGGATATGCAAAAGGTTTTCGAGTTTCAAGAAGAGAATTTTGTTCTTGAGAACACCCCTGGTTGTTTGGATCGTGTCGTCGCTTTTATTCAGAAAGCCATTTCCACGTCGGGTATTAATGCCAGCCGGGTTTTAGGAATGGGAATGGGAATCACTGGACGAGTGAATTCAAAGACAGGATATTCGCATAATTACTTCAATTTTTTGGAAGGGTCGTTAATCGATTTCTTTTCCGCAAAATTTTCATTTCCGGTACATATTGACAATGATACACACGTGTTGGGTTTAGCGGAACAGTATTTCGGCAAAGCAAAGGATATAAAGAACGCATTTGTATTGAATTTGAGTCGTGGGATGGGTTTAGCTATAATCGCAAATGGAGAATTGGTTGTTGGAGAACAGGGATTTTCCGGTGAGTTTGGACACATCCAATTCGCGGAGTCAGATAGGCTTTGTTTGTGTGGGAAGCGAGGTTGCCTTGGAACTGAAGTTTCAGGGTACGCGCTGGAGCAAAATTTTCAGCAACAAGTTGAAGCCGGCGAAATATCTTTGTTGCTCACAGGTCGTGAATCCAGTCAGATTAAGTATGTAGATATATTAAAAGCGGCTTCAGGTGGAGATTCGCTCTCGATTTCGTTAACCCATAATTTAGGTTTTAAACTAGGAAAGGCTTTGGGAAATATGATCAATCTACTCAATCCCGGAGTAATAATTATAGGCGGAGAGTTTGTATCAGCAAAAGACATTCTGATAGATTCAATAAAGTCGGGGATGACCCACACCGGCCTTCAACTACCTCTTCGTTCATGTAAACTAATATTTTCCTCGATCGGAGCGGACGCTGCGTCAAAAGGAGCTGCGGCGATCGTCCTTCGTTCTTTGCAACTCATATAACTTAATTAAGAAGTACTAACAACTAAACTAAAACAATATGAAATAATGAAAACGAGATGACAACAAAAAAATGCCTGCCACGAGGCTTGGGGGCACAAGGACAGGCAAGAGTAAATTAGTACACGACAAATTTACTTCAATATCAAAATTTTACAGATTTCGTTTAAAGCGAATTTTCAATTTGCTATAAACTTGTACTCAACTACTGCATTTTATTGGAAAATATGGAAATATCATACCATTAGATATTCGTCACATCAGTTTTTCAATATCATGCTTCTTGTAAAGATATGGCAGATATCTTAAAAAATTACTTAAAAAGTTAAATCATTTTTAACTGTCAATTAATGTTAATCCACATGATGAAAAAAAAATCTAACCTATTAGGTTATACGCTGACTCTGTTTTTTCTATTGTTCATACAATATGCCTCGGCTCAAGTTATCATTAAGGGGAGTGTGTCGGAGGGAAATGGAGATCCATTGATTGGAGCTTCCGTTACAATTAAAGGCGAATTGAGTGGAACAACCACCGACGTCGATGGAAATTACTCCCTGTCGGTGGCTGATAATAATGCCATTCTGGTTTTTTCGTTTATTGGTTACGAAACCAAAGAAGAGCCAATAGCCAACCGTACGCGAATCAACGTAGTTCTTTCTGAAAAAAATGAAGGACTCGATGAGATCGTGGTTGTCGGTTACGGTACCCAGAAACGACAGACTGTAACAGGCGCTGTCTCACAGATTTCGGGTGATGAACTCTTGAAAAAACCGGTTGGGAATATCAATAATATGCTGGGTGGCTTGATTTCCGGCGTAGTTTCATTACAGCAATCAGGCCAACCCGGATCAGATGGTGCTAGCATTATCATACGGGGTACCGGGGCTAAATATATTGTTGATGGTATTGAGCGTAGTATTTCGGAAATTGATCCCAACGAGATCGCTTCTATTTCCGTATTGAAGGACGCTTCGTCCGCTTCGGTTTATGGACTTGATGCCAATGCAGTGGTTATTGTAACCACCAAACGTGGGAAAACTGGACCTTCTAAAATTTCATTTTCAGGCTCTTATGGTGTTAGTTCCAACGCCACCATGTTGGATATGTTGGATGGCCCTGAATATGCATATTGGTACAATAAAGCTCGTGAGATGGATGGAGATGCTCCTGTGTTTTCGTCTACTCATGTGGAAAAAATGCTCAATGATGATCCAACTGATGGTTGGGGAAATACCGATTGGTATGAGGAAACATTCGGGTTGGGAAGAACAATGAATGTGAACGTGAATGCCACAGGTGGTACCGATAAAATTAAATACTTTGTATCATTAGGGAATTACAAACAAAAAGGTAACGTTGAGGGATTCGATTATGATCGTCTGAACCTCCGATCAAATATTGATGCGGTTATTGCTGACAACCTGGATTTGACTTTTGATATTTCCGGGAGAATAGAAGATCGTAAACGTCCTGGATATTCAGCATCGCCGGGAGATTGGAATAATATTCCCCAGCAAGCGATGAGAGCACACCCATATGTGCCAATGGAAAAGGATGGGGCACCTGTTTCTACAAGAACGGCAAGCTCGTATGTTAACCCGCTGGCTGCTTCTGATTTAACCGGTTACAGTAAGGTTAAAAGTAGTATTATTCAAACGAACCTGGCTTTAAGGTACCGGGTGCCTTTCGTCGAAGGACTTAGCCTCAAATTTATGTCAGGATATGATATTTCCTACCAAACATCCAAGGCTTTTTCAACTCCTTATTACACCTACGTTGCGACGGCTCCTACAGCAACAACCGGAGATATTGGTTATTCCTATACGTATGATGCCCGTGGAACGACCACAAGCCTGGTGGAAGGATTGTCTCATTATTCACGATTAACAACCAACTCAAGCATTTCCTACGAGAATCAGTTTGGAGAGCATAGTCTTTCTCTGCTTGCCTTAATGGAAACTATTAACCGAGATGGTAATTTGTTTGGTGCCTATGGTTATGGGTTTGACATTTTAGAGCTCGATGAATTGAATTATGCTACCATGGACGATAAAACCAAAGTTTCAGGGAGTAGTTCGGAGCAAAGGCAAGCTGGTTATTTAGGCCGGGTAACCTATGATTATGCCCAAAAGTATCTAGCCGAATTTTCCTTGCGGTATGATGGTAGCTATGTTTTTGGAGGAATGGTCAAAGGTAAGCGTTGGAGTCCATTTCCCGCAGGTTCTCTGGGATGGCGTGTTTCAGAAGAAGGATGGTTTAAGGACCGGTTTAGCTATGTTGATAATCTTAAGTTGAGGGCGAGTCTTGGTTTGACAGGGACAACCGAGATCAGTCCGTATTACTACCTGAACACCTTATCATTCTTGAATGATCCTGCTGTCATCCTGGGGGGAACATCACAAAGTGGGTTGATTACATCCAAGCCAGCGAATATCGATCTGACCTGGGCAAAGGCGCTACAATACAACCTTGGATTTGATGCGATGCTATGGAAAGGGAAATTGGGAGTCGAGTTTGACGTATTCTACAAGTATATTTACGATATGTTGAGTTCAGCCAGCGCTACTTATCCTGATTCATATGGTGGATATGTTTACGGCTATGAGAATAATAACAAACAAGATCACAAAGGTTTTGAATTCTCTTTGACACACCGAAATCAGGTAGGTGATTTCCGATACAGCTTCGGGTTGAATGGAACCTATACTGAGCGTCGGTGGCTGCGTTTTGGGGACTCCGAAAATACACCTGACTGGCTAAAACTTACAGGTAAGGAAGTCGGATCACAAATTGGGTTTATTGCTCTCGGCTTGTTTCAAAGTCAGGAAGAGATTGATAACTCACCAACGATTGTAGGCAAGGCAGTACGCGTTGGTGACATAAAGTACATGGACCGCAACGGAGACGGTGTGATTTCTTATGAGCAGGATCGTGGCTACATCGGTAAATCAGCTTACCCTAAATTTGTTGGAGGTTTGACGTTCAGTGGAGCTTGGAAAGGAATCGACCTGTCGGCACTCATTCAGGGTGGTTTAGGCCGTGAAGTGGCATTGACTGGGGTGTATAGTGGAGGTGTAATGGATAATACATCCATGACAAAACCCTTTTATCACGGGGGGAATTCACCGAAGTATCTCGTTGAAAATTCATGGAGAGAAGATAATCCTGATGGTGAATTTCCTCGGCTTGCACTTGTTACGGCAAGTTCAAATAATGCTTATTCGTCAAGTTTCTGGTATCGCAATGGAGATTACCTGAGACTTAAAAGCTTGCAGTTAGGTTATACGTTTCCCCAGCGATGGACTCAAGGTATTGGAATGGATAATCTTCGGGTTTATGCTGAAGGCCAGAATCTTTTCACAGTTAGTCAACTGTCCAAATACAATATCGACCCGGAACAACCTGGAGTTTCGAACGGCTACTATCCGCAACAACGCGTTATTTCTATGGGTCTTAAACTGATATTTTAAAAATAAACAATTGTTGTTATGAATAAAATATTTAAAATAGTCTTATTACTCGGGATTGTCAGTTTACTCGGATGTGATGATTTACTCGAAACAACTCCGACAGACAGAATCTCTGATAAAGTCGTATGGGAAAATGCAGAAAATGTAACCCTGTACATCAACGGCTTTTACCCTTATATTGATCGTTATGGAAATTTTGGAAATTCTCAATTCAGTGGGAGTTTAACCGAAGGCTTGACGGAGACGCTAAAATACGGGTCCTATGTTCCCGGATCAAAAGCGGGAGATGCGAATAACTATGTATTTACTCCGGAAGTGATGTCTTCCACCGGTAACCTTTTAAATACTTGGGGAACGACCTATGAACGGATCCGGCGGGTCAATGAATTCCTTGTTGGATTGGAAACCTACTCCAAACTCGATGAAGAGGAGAACAAACTTTTTGAAGGACAGGCTCGCTTTTTCCGTGCCTTCCTTTATTTCCAATTAGCCAAACGACACGGGGGAGTCATTCTTTATACCGATATGAACCTGGAGAAAAATAAAAACCGTTCTTCAGCCGAAGAGACCTGGAACCTGATAGCAGATGATTTGGATTTTGCAGCAGAAACCTTACCAGTTGTTTGGTCTGAAGATAACGCCGGAAGAGTAACTAAGGGAGCTGCTTTAGCGATGAAATCCCGCGCAATGCTTTATGCTGAGCGCTGGCAAGCTGCCAAAGATGCGGCTGATGCCGTTCTGGAACTGGATACCTACGCTTTGGTTGACAATTACGAGGATGCGTGGAAAGGTGGCAGCTCAGAATCCATTTTGGAATACAATTACCTGATCACAGGGCCGAATCATACCTTCGATAAAGATTACTCAACGTTTGGTGAGATTGAAAACCAAGGAGGTAGCGGCGTGCCGACTCAGGAGATGGTAGAGTCATACGAGAGTAAAGACGGAACAGTTGTTGATTGGACTCCCTGGCATGTTGAGGGCGGCACCACAGTAACTCCTCCATATGATCAACTGGATCCCCGTTTTCATGCAACAGTGATTTACAATGGTTCAGACTGGATGGGAAAAACCATGGAAAATAGCGTTGACGGAACCAATGGAAAATACATGGGATACCGGGAAGATACCTACACAAAAGGCCGCACGGTTACAGGTTATTACCTTCGAAAGTTCAGAGATGAAGCGCATACCGACCTGGTCACCTATTTGAGTACGCAAACCTGGGTTGAAATTCGCCTGGCAGAGGTTTATCTGAATCGTGCTGAAGCAAATTATCGTCTGGGGAATACTGGTCCAGCCCTTGCTGATATCAATGCAGTGCGTACACGTGCCGGAGTTGGATTACCAGCACTTAGCGGAATCACTGGGGATGATCTGTTTGCCGCCATCCGTAAGGAACGCAAAATCGAATTAGCTTACGAAGGTCACTTGTACTGGGATATGCGTCGGTGGAAACTTGCTGATGACGAGTATAATAACTATCGCGTGCACGGCTTGAGAATATCAAAAGATGCTGCCGGATATTTGTACGAGTATGTTGACTGCGATTTGCAGGATCGTAAGTTTTTGAATAAGACCTACGTATTTCCAATTCCCTACAGTGAGTTGGCAAATAATTCGGCGATCGAACAGTATGATGAATGGAAATAAAACATAGAATTATGAGAAATAATAAGTTTATAGCGATCATGTTGGTTCTGCTCACATTTTTGGGCGGTTGCCACGAACCAGATGAATTATTGCCTTCTGTTTCAAGGGATGGTATAAACAGCATCACGGCTACTTTTGAAGACGGTACTGGACAATTTACGGGCTATTTGTCAGAAGACAATGATGAGATTGTTATCCCAATTCCTTATTTCTTTCCAGAGAGTAGTGATAACCAAGTAACGGAAGAAATGCTGAAACGGATGCGTGTAACGGCTAATTTGGACGATAATGTTGTGGTTAGTCCGGCACTATTATACCTGGACTTGACTCAGGAAAATACGATCACGATTACGGATCAGGTGAAGGCGCAAAGGCAGATCATTGTCAAAGGCGAAATTCGTAAAAGTTCGGAAAGCCTGATTAAAGACTTTTCACTTCCTTCGCTGGGCCTTTCAGGGGTGATCAACGAAGCTGCCAAAACGATTTCATTGGTAGCGATTGGTGATTTAGAACCTGCTATGGGCAATGTGACGTTATCTTATCATGCATCAATTTCACCTGATCCGAGAACAACAGAATTGGACTACAATAGCGATGTGGAGCTAACTGTAACTGCGCATGATGGTGTTACGCAAAATGTGTACACTGTGAAAAAAGAAGTGCCAGAGAAATTGGCTTATGGTATCCGCACCGGAAGTGCTAAGTTGATGTTTGCGAAAAAACTGAAAGCAGACCTTGGAATCACGGTGGATCACTTAACCGGTGGAATAGCGGCTACTGGCGATCACGTTGTGTTGAATACACGTAATGCCAGCAGCGTTTATATTGATGCGAAGACGGGGGAAAAATTAGGTGAAATTGACTTGGGGGCGATCACAGGGTCATTAACCAACTTCTATAGTACGGCAGATGTTGATGGTAATGTTTTGATTTGCAACCTGGCTCCAAACGCGGGGTCATTCAAGATGTGGAAACTGACATCTTTAACTTCTACTCCGGAGCTGATGATTGAATGGGATGGAGGCGTGCCCATCGGCCGCAAATTCTCTATTCAGGGAAGTATTGACGGTGACGCAATTATTACCGCACCGATACTTGCTGCCGGACAACAAATTGCCCGTTGGACAGTCGTTGGTGGTGTCTTGAACTCACAAACACCTGAAATTGTATCCATGAGCGGTCTGACAAAAGGATGGACCACCAATGCTGATGTGGTTTCAACTTCAAACACGGATTTAACGGCTGATTATTTTGTGGCTTCATACTCTGACAATACTTTCGCATGGGTAGATGGTGCAAGTAACACAGTCAGCAAGTCTCTTGAACCCATAAGCGCAAACTATATTCAGAATGCTGTGGATTATACGATGTTCAATAATGCCGGCTATGCGGTACTCAACTGGGTAAACAGCTTCTCTTGGGGATCATCAGACGCTGTTTGGTTGTTGGATGTAAGCAATGATGCCAACTTCTCAGGCAATCTGGAAACAGGAACTTGCGATGCTGTTGTTTGGGAAGCTGAACGCAATGTCTATGGCGGTAAGTCAATTGATCCACCGGTAGTAAATGCTAATGGGACAGGCGATGTTGCATTGCGTGTATCGGAAGATGGTTATTATATGTACCTCTATTTCATGTTTACCAATGGTTATGTGGTAGGATACCAATTTGACTGCATTGATATGTGATTTTATTAATCAGATACTGGCATCATAAAATTGGTGCCAGTATCTATATTCTCAATATTTATGAATAGTAAACTGAATCGATTTTTGTTCCTGACCATGATGTATTTGGCATTTGCCGGAACGTTGGTTTCGTGTGGCGGTCAAGAAGACGATGAATTGGAGTGGGAATGGGAAGAAGAAAAGGATAATTCAGAAAAATCCCGGGTAATCTGGGTGGATGCTGCCGCCAACTTTCCCGATTTCGCCAATAGTAAGGAGAATATTGTGCGTGACTTGACTTTGGCTAAAGAAGCGGGTTTCACCGACGTGGTCGTTGATGTGAGACCAACCACCGGAGATGTATTGTTTCAAACTGACGTTGTTGAACAAGTGCAATGGTTGGGCGCGTGGCTGCCTTCAGGATACACTAAAATTGAACGAACAGCTACTTGGGATTATTTGCAGGCATTTATTGATGCCGGCCATCGTCTGGGCCTGAAAGTCTATGCAGGAGTCAACACCTTCTCGGGAGGTAATACCACCAGTACAGGTTCTGAGGGGATGCTTTTCAGAGAGTCAGACAAAAAGGCATGGGCTACTCAATTGCTGACAGAATCAGGAATTGTAAGTACCTTGGATTTGGGAGGCAGCGGTGCAAAATTCTTTAATCCGGCGAATGAAGAAGTCCAGGACTACCTTTGCAATATGCTGGAAGATCTAGCTGCCTATCAGGATTTAGACGGTATTATCCTTGATCGTGGACGCTTTGATGGATTCGATAGCGACTTTTCCGATTACACCAAGAAAAAGTTTGAAGACTTTTTGGGTTATTCTGTGCAGAATTTTCCTGCTGATGTCATGGAGTATTCAATGACAAGCGGGGGACTTCCATCAAGTTTGCCAACATATTTTAAACAGTGGCTTGAATTCCGGGTTAAGGTCATTCACGATTTTATGGAAAAGGCTCAAATTAGGGTGAAATCGGTCAATCCTGATATCGACTTTGGAGTGTATGTCGGAGGCTGGTATTCTTCATATTATGGTGTTGGGGTCAACTGGGCCAGCCCGAATTACAACACGGCATCAGACTACCCGAAATGGGCTACGGCCACATACAAAAATTATGGCTATGCTGATCACATGGATATCATCCTCATAGGGGCTTATGCCGCGCCAACAAGAGTCTTTGGAACCACCGAATGGACCATTCAAGGATTTTGCTCCCGTGCAGCAGACAAGATAAAAGATGAGGCTATTGTCATTGGGGGGCCTGATGTAGGAAATGGCGATTGGGCAACCAGTAGCAATGAGGTGACTAATCAGGCCATTGTCCAATCTGTGGATGCAGCCATGAATTCCTGTGATGGATATTTTCTGTTTGATATGATTCACCTGAAACAAAAAGATCAGTGGAAGTACGTCAAACAAGGAATAGACGCGGTAATCGGCGAGGGAAAGTAAAACAGCATTTAAGTATTTTTTTTAATTGAGACAAAATGAGAAATTCAATTGTGTTCGGACTGCTGTGTTCAGTCATCATATTTTCTGCATGTAGTCAGAAAACTCTTAAATCAGAAGTAGGAAATTCAGTCGATAAACCGGCATTGATGTGGTTCGATGCCGAAGCAAACTTTGAACGTTTCAGTTATCCTGATTCCATCGATTTTTACTTGGAGAAGATTAAAGAAATAGGCTTTACCGACGCTGTTGTGGATATCCGGCCGATTACTGGAGAAGTACTCTATAAAAGCGATTACGCCCCTCAAATGACTGAGTGGGATGGCTTTGAACGTCCGGATTTTGATTACCTGGGTCATTTTATTAAAAAGGCTCACGAACTCGGATTGAAAGTACATGCTTCGATGAACACCTTTGTGGGTGGTCACAATTTTTTCGATCGCGGACAAACATACATGAACCATCCAGAGTGGGCTACCATGGTTTATACTCCGGATGAGGGTATCGTGAATATCATGACCCAAAAGAAAAAATATTCAGCCATGATCAACCCGATTAATCCTGATTTTCAGAAGCATATTTTGAATGTTTTTACAGAGGTAACGGAAAAATATCCTGAACTGGATGGAATTATTCTGGACCGCGTACGCTACGATGGCATCATGGCTGACTTCTCAGAGTTCTCAAAACAGAAATTCGAAGAATACCTGGGAGAAGAGGTTAAAGAATTTCCCACTGATATTTATGAGTGGAAAAAAGATGAAAATGGGAAAAGTAATTATGTGCGTGGTCAGTATTTTGAAAAGTGGATCGAATGGCGTGCCAAAAACGTCCACGACTTTATGGCCCTGGCTGCCCGAACAGTAAAAGAGATCAACCCAAATATTTCGTTCGGGACCTACACTGGGGCCTGGTATCCCTCTTATTTTGAAGTGGGTGTAAACTGGGCCAGTAATCAGTACGATCCTGCTCAGGATTTTGACTGGGCCAGCGCTAATTATAAAAACTACGGCTATGCCGAAGTACTAGATCTGTTCACCGTTGGAAACTACTATACCAATGTGACCATGGAAGAGTATCTGAAAAACAACAACCTGGTAAGGAATGAAACCGATAGTAAAGCCGCTCGCGGTACCTGGTATTGCGTGGAAGGTTCCTGCGAAAAAATCAAAGGTATTTTAAATGGTCGTCCATTTTATGGCGGTATCCTGGTGGATCAATTTTACGAGAATCGTCACCAGCTTTCACGCTCCATAGCCATGAATTTCCAGGCTTCCGATGGTTTAATGGTTTTTGACATTGTCCACATCATCCGCGAAAACATGTGGAAAGAAGTGGAGGCTGGTTTCCAAATGGCAGCTGATCCGGATTACTTCAAGAAAGAGGAGAACAAGATATATCTCAAAAACTGATATCTGACTGAGATCTCAATCATACGACCATGAGACTAAATATTGGATTAACTCTTTTGCTGCTTGGTCTGGCGTTTGGATCGCTGGCTGACAAATCGGGAGATCTGGTACGTTACAAAGGAAAGGTAACGTGCGAAGGGAAAGGCGTTGCCGGAGTTGTGGTAACGGATGGTCTCTCTGTTTGCGTTACCGACAAAATGGGAAAGTACGCACTGGCGGGAAGTTCAACGAGTGATTTTGTATATATCTCGTCTCCAGCGGGCTATCAAGTGCCGGTGCAGAATTCGGTTCCCCAATTTTTCCATCGCGTTTGCGAAGAAAAGACAAATTCAATTGATTTTCAGCTCGTGAAACAGCCCTTTGACGATACCAACCACGGATTTGTGGTGTGGGCCGATCCACAAGTAAAAAGCAATGAAGAAGCTTGGCAAGCGAGGCAAGTTGCGGAAGAATTGAGCCTGTGGCTGGAGCGATACGATGATATTCCCTTTCATGGGCAGGGCTGCGGCGATATTGTAGGAGATAATCCTGCACTTTATGATAGTATAAAAAATATGCTTGCACCGCTCAATATCCCTTTTTATCAAGCTATCGGCAATCATGACTTGTCCTATAACGGAAGATCAAACGAAGCTTCAAGCGATGTTTATGAATCTCATTTCGGTCCAGCTTACTATTCCTTTAACCGCGGTGATATCCATTATGTGGTTTTAAACGATGTTTTTTATATCGGCAGGGATTATTTCTATATCGGGTATTTGCAGGAACGGCAGCTGGCTTGGCTTGAGCAGGATTTAGCACAGGTTGACCGGGGATCTACCGTGGTAGTTACAACGCACATTCCAACGGCTTTGAGCGAACAGGATATCGATCAGTTTGCCTATTCCACCATTTCTCAGTCGCTTGCAAATAAACATGCATTGTATCAACTACTGGAGCCTTATCAAACACATATTATTTCCGGACACATGCATGTGTCCAATAACGTGCTCATATCACCAACCCTGTTTGAGCACAACATTTCCTCTGTTTGCGGGGCTTGGTGGCAAGGGCCATATGCCGAAGATGGAACGCCCAAAGGTTATGCCGTTTTTGAAGCCAGGGGATCGGATCTCATTTGGTACTTTAAAAGTTTCGGCTACGATAAGGACTATCAGTTTCGTGCCTATGGTGTTGGCAGTAACCCTGAACAGCCTGAATATTTGACCGTCAATGTTTGGAACTGGGATCCGAGATGGAAAGTTTATTGGTATGAGAACGGCAAACGGATGGGAGAAATGGAGCGTTATAGCGGCGTTGATCCCGAGACAGCCAATGTTTATTCCGACAAGCAAAAGCTCAACTACAAATGGATAACAGCCCGAAAATCAAATCATATGTTTCGCGCCAAGCCCGAGATCGCCACTTCAGAATTTGCGATCGAGGTTATTGACCGCTTCGGCAAAAACTACAAACTAGACCTGGACTAACAAACCACTGAATGAAAAGAGCTTTATCGTTGGATGTGTTGCGTGGACTTTCGATTTTTGGGATGGTGCTTTCTGGTACGATTCCCTTTGGAGGGGCTCTGCCGTCATGGATGTATCATGCCCAGTGTCCCCCGCCATCGCATGCTTTCAATCCTCAGGTGGCAGGAATAACCTGGGTTGACCTGGTTTTACCGGTGTTTATTTTTTGTATGGGAGCAGCGATTCCTTTGGCTTTAACAAAAAAGCTGGAGAATGGCGAAGGGGATTTGAACCTTGCTAAATCCATGGTCAGCCGCTTTTTTTTCCTGGTGTTTTTTGCAATTTACATCGCGCATATTTTACCTCATGCCATTGGAGAAGGCCTGCTTTCGTTTGACCTGTTGGGACAACAAATCCAGGGGTACGACTTGCAATGGTTGACGTTAATTGGTTTTGCCCTGATGTTTCCCATGTTCCGTATGATTAAAGATCAGAAGCGAAAGCGAATCTGGCGGGTAATCGGCTGGGGGGGAGCTCTGGGTTTACTGCTTGTTTTCAGGTTGGTTTATGGGCAGGAATTTTCCTTACATCGGAGTAATATCATTATTCTGTTGTTGGCCAACGTGTATTTGCTGGGAGCAATCGGGTGGTACTTTACCCGCCACAGTTGGCTGGCTCGTTTCGCTTTGTTTGTATTTTGGGGAGTTGTTCAGCTGTGTTGTAAGTATACTGGTTTTGATGCTGTCATTGACGGTTTTCAACCAACATCCTGGTTTTTCCTTTTCCGAATGAGTCATTATATGTTGCTGATCATTCCTGCAACCGTGGTCGGAGATCTGTTGGTTGATCGTTTGAAATCATCAGCAGACAATCAAAAACACAGCGGAACATCCCACTGGAAACACTTGTTTTTTGTTGGTGTGCTTTTGTTAGTTGTGTGGCTGACCACCGCTCTGTATCAGCGTTGGATGGTGGCTGTTTTCACAGTTACTCCGATTGCGGTTGGCGGGCTGTATTTGTTGGTAAAGAAACATCTTCCGCAATATATGGTGCTGTTTACCATCGCGGCATATTTGATCGTGATTGGTTTAATCCTGGAACCGGTGGAAGGTGGCATTAAGAAAGACCATGCCACGGCATCCTATATGTTATTAACTTCTGGAATGGCTTTGTGTCTGTTGCTATTTTTCGATTATGTAGTTGATCATTGGAAGGAGTCGGGTTTGGTAAAGTTACTGGCAGGTGCCGGGTGTAACCCATTGATGGCCTATGTCGTGACAACTTGGTTTATGTTTCCCTTTCTGCATGTCACTTTTTTATTCGGGATTTATGAGTTGTTGTATCCATTTGGCTTTCCTTGGGTAGGCTTTTACCGGGCTTTTGCATTGGTTATAGGAGCCATGAGCCTGGTTTATTGGATGGCTAAAAAGAAAATTATCTGGCGGGTTTGAGATGGAGTTGGAAAATGATGAGACTGCCCCTGCCGGGATCTAAGAATCACTAATGATAAAAAAAAATGAAATTTGAACTAATTGACATCTCGATCATTATCAGTTACCTTATTTTAAGCATTTTTATTGGGTTTTGGATTTCAAAAAGAGCCAATAAGAATCTTCAGAGCTACTTTTTGGGAGGCAACCAGTTAAAATGGTATTTTTTGGGGCTTTCCAATGGGTCGGGGATGTTTGATATTTCCGGGACAGCGTGGACGGTGACCATCTTTTTTGTGTACGGCGTAAAGAGCGTTTGGATTCCCTGGCTCTGGCCGGTATGGAACCAGGTTTTTATCATGGTGTTTATGGCCATCTGGCTGCGTCGTTCGAATGTGATGACCGGGGCCGAGTGGATCACAACGCGTTTTGGAAATGATCGGGGAGGAAAGCTTTCGCACATCATTGTGGTGGTTTTTGCGATTATTAGCGCCATTGGATTTATTGCCTATTTCTTCGTTGGTATCGGAAAATTTGCAGTGACGATTTTTCCTTGGGATTTGTCGTTCAGTATTGGATCGATACACCTGATCTCCGAGTATGTTTATGCGATCATTTTACTTTCTCTTACCACACTCTATGTGATCAAAGGTGGTATGTACAGCGTAGTCGCTACCGAAGTCATGCAGTTTTTTGTCATGACCATTGCCTGTGTCGCTGTAGCTTGGTTTGCTATGGACAAAGTGACGCCTGAGCAAATTAACGCGGCCGTTCCGGATGGCTGGTTCGATATTATGCCTTCATGGAGAATCGGGCTCGATTGGTCCGGCATTTTCGATCAGGTGAACGACAAAATTGCCGAAGATGGTTTTGGCATGCTAGGAGCCTTGGTGATGATGATGTTTTTCAAAGGAATTTTCTCCAGCCTTGCCGGGCCTGTGCCAGGGTACGACATGCAGCGGGTACTTTCAACTCAAACACCTCGCGACGCAGCGAAAATGAGTGGTCTGACTTCTTTGGTGCTTTATCCACCACGTTATTTGATGGTCGCAGGGTTGGGGGTGCTTGGATTGACAATGGTCGCTCCTATGATGAAAGCGAGTGGAGGCGAGCTGGATTTTGAGAAGATTCTACCCTATGTTATCAATAACCTGCTGCCTGTTGGTTTAAAAGGGTTGATTCTGGCTGGCCTGCTGGCCGCGTTTATGTCAACCTTTTCGGCTTTTGTCAATTCTGCTCCGGCTTATATCGTTAACGATTTATACAAGAAGTATATCAATCCGAATGCTTCCAATCAGAAGTACATTCGAATCAGTTACCTGGCCTCGATTGGTATTGTGGTGCTTGGTATGATTTTCGGTGTTTTCTCGGCTTCCATCAATTCACTCACCTTATGGATTACCTCATCGCTATATGGTGGATATGTGGCTGCCAACGTGCTGAAATGGATTTGGTGGCGATTTAATGGCTATGGGTATTTCTGGGGTATGGTTGCCGGCCTGCTGGCATCAACCATCAAGTTTTCTTTTTTCCCTGATACGCCAGATATTTATTTGTTTCCACTCATTCTGCTGATGGCTTCAGCTGGCAGTTTCTTGGGGTGTCTTCTGACCAAGCCTGTGGACGATCAGACGCTGATTGAATTTTATAAGAATGTCCGGCCCTGGGGATGGTGGGGGCCGGTGCATCGAAGAGCGCTCGCGATTTATCCAAATCTGACAAAAAATAAAGACCTGGCACGGGACAGTTTTAATGTCGGGGTTGGCATTGTTTGGCAGATGACTTTGATCGTTGCTCCTATTTATTTAGTAATCAGGAATTACAATGGGTTGATGGTCTCATTGGCATTATTTGTAGTAACCTCATTGGTATTGAAATTTAATTGGTTAGATAAAATTAAAGATTATGAAAAACTTTAAAAATAAGAGGTGCTTGGTTCAAAGTGCTTATTTGATGATTTTGGTTGGTGTTATGTGGGCGGGTAATCTGCCTGCGCAAAACACTTTGCCGTATGACACTTCATACACATTTGCCCATTACAAAGTGAGGCGGGCCTTTTATGAAGGTCTTCCCAATGGTAAAAATGAGATTGTATTTTTGGGTAACAGCATTACCGAAAACGGAGATTGGAATGAACTCTTCAAAAATAAGAATATCGTTAACCGCGGAATTGGTGGTGATGTATGTTTTGGCTTGCTTAATCGACTGGATGAAGTGGTGGCTTCGCAACCCAAAAGCATTTTCCTGATGATTGGAATTAATGATATCGGACGAAGTGTACCGGTGGATGTGATTGCCGCTAAAGTTCAGGAAATCATACAACGGATTCATCTAAAATCACCCAAAACCAAACTGTATTTGCAAAGTGTATTGCCCATCAATGAAGCGGTGATTTGGTATGATTACATGAAAAATAAATCGGAGGGAATTGTCTTGCTGAATGAGCAGCTTAAGACAGTGGCTGAGAATGAAAACATCGGCTACCTGGATTTGTACTCCCGTTTTGCCGATGAAAACGGTCAACTGCTTCCAGGGTATACCGCTGACGGAATTCATTTGAGTGCCGAAGGCTATCTGCGATGGCGAGAGGTTTTTAAAGAAGAAGGCATTAAATTGTAAGAAAATAAAGATTATTAAAGACATAAAGGACATAAGAATGAAGATTAAAGGAACTTTTTTGGATGAAATCAGTCACGATATTCCACACCAGAATTGGGGACGCAAGGAATGGGACCAGGATTTTGCCTACATGAAGCTGATCGGCATCAACTCAGTCATATTAATCCGCAGTGGATACCGAAAATGGCTCACTTATCCTTCAGAAATATTAATGGAGCGGGAGAATGCTTATTACCCGTCAGTTGACTTAGTGCAAATGTTTTTAGAACTAAGTGATAAGCATAGAATGGATTTCTATTTTGGTTTATACGATTCCGGACGATATTGGGTAAATGGTGACTTTCAGGGAGAACTGGATCTAAACAAGGCATTGATCGAAGAGGTATGGGAAAAGTACGGGCAAATGCCAGCTTTCAAAGGATGGTATATTTCGCAGGAATGTAGTCGTAAAACCGGCTCAATCATTAAGATGTATGCTGGGCTTGGGGAACATTGCAAAGCTGTTTCAGGGCAGCTGACAACACTAATCTCGCCGTATATCGACGGAGTTAAAAATATTAGCCAGTATAAACCTGAAACGAGCCGCACTCTCGGAGTGAGCCTTAAGCGCCATGAAGAAGACTGGAATGAGATTTTTGATGGTATAAAGAATGCCGTAGATATTGTCGCATTTCAGGATGGACATATTGATTTTGATGAGTTGGATGATTTCCTGCAAATCAATAAGCAAATGGCAGATAAGTATGGCATTCGCAGCTGGACCAATTCTGAAACGTTTGACCGCGATATGCCCATTAAGTTTTTACCCATCAAGTGGGAAAAACTGCTGATGAAGTTGAAAGCTGCCGAGCGTGCGGGAATGGAACAGGCCATCACTTTTGAGTTTTCTCATTTCATGAGCCCACAGTCAGCTTACCTACAGGCCGGACATTTATATAACAGGTACAAAGACTACCTGAATCAATTGAAGTAGATGCTAAAGCAATGGAAAGAATTGATTTTAACATTTTAGCTCAGGAATATCAAAAGGAACTGCTTGAAAATGTTGTTCCTTTTTGGCTGAACTGTTCACAAGACAACGAGTTTGGCGGGTTTTTTACCTGCCTCGACCGTGAAGGAAGCGTGTTTGATACCGATAAGTTTATCTGGTTGCAGGGACGTGAAGTTTGGCTATTTTCTATGCTTTACAACCAGGTTGAACAAAAACAAGAATGGTTGGATGCAGCAATCCAGGGGGCCGAGTTTCTCAAAAAATACGGCCATGACGGCAACCTGAATTGGTATTTTTCCCTGACCCAGGATGGAAAGCCGCTGGTTGAACCATACAATATTTTCTCGTACACCTTTGCGAGTATGGCTTTTGGTCAGTTAAGCAAAGCTACCGGAAACGACGAATATGCAGCAATAGCCAAAAAAACCTTCGA